>NZ_JBIAVL010000009.1:0-274665 GCF_042894165.1 Kitasatospora sp. NPDC001547
AGTCGGTGGTGAGGGCGGCCCCCGGGGTGTGACCGGGGGGGCCGCCCGGGGCGCCCCCGGGGCGGGGGGGGGGAACCCCCGCGGGGGCCCCCCCCGGGGGGGGGGGGAGGCCGCCGTCGTCCGTACCGCGCCGTCCGCGCCGTCCGTGCCGAGCACCCGGCCGTAGCCGGGCCGGCCGGGGCCCGGCTACGGCCGGGTGAAGGTGAGGTGGGTGACGCCGCTCGGCGAGGCCACCGCCTCGGTGCGGAAGCGCCGCTCCAGCCCCTCGAGCCCGGTCCAGAGCGGCTCGCCCCGGCCGAGCAGCACCGGCACCAGGACCACGTGCAGGTGGTCGATCAGATCGGCCGCCAGGAACTCCCGGACGGTGGTCGGGCCGCCGCCGATCCGCACGTCCAGGCCGCCGGCCGCCTCCCGGGCCCGGCGCAGCGCCTCCTCGGGGGAGGCGTCGATGAAGTGGAAGACCGTGCCGCCGTCCATCTCCAGTGACGGGCGCGGGTGGTGGGTGAGGACGAAGACCGGGGTGTGGAACGGCGGGTTCGGCCCCCACCAGCCCCGCCAGTCCTCGTCCTGCCAGGGGCCGCGCTGCGGGCCGAACTTGTGGCGGCCCATGATCTCCGCGCCGATGCCGTCGCCCCAGGTGCGCGCCATCGCGTCGTCCACGCCGGTGCTGCCGCCGTCTTTGCCCTGCATCCGCCGGAACGTCTGGGTGTGGAAGAACCAGGTGTGCAGCCGGTCGGCGGCATGGCCGAACGGGGCGTCCAGGCTCTGGCCCTCGCCCGTGCCGTAACCGTCCAGGGAGATCGAGAAGTTGTGGACCCGCACCAGGGACATCGTTCCTCCGCCGCGCCGTGTCTCGCGCGTGCCTCGGGTGCGGACCGCCCGCACCCCCGCGCGCGGGCCACGCTAACCGGGGGCGCCGGTTTCCCGACGCTCCGTCACCCGTGCCGGGCGTGGCGGGAGCGGCGGGTGGTGAACGGGTGGAGGAAGGGGAGGGGAGCGGGGGAGAAGCGGTGTGGCCGTCACGCTATTGTCGTGCCTTCTTCATCCTGAGCACGCCCGGGCGGGCGATGCTTCGTCAGGCTGCCCGGGAGCCGGGCGGCCGCATCCCACGACCTCGGGGGGACCGTTCCGATGACCGTACGCCGCACCCTGACCGGATTCCTGGCCGCGGGCCTGATGGCCGCCGCGGCGGCGCTGGTGCCGACCGCACCGGCGGACGCCACCACCGGCGGGCCGGGCGACCTGCCGTTCGGCTCCGCGACCACCGTCGGCCTCCACAACACCTACGACCCGGGCGCCTTCCCGTACCTCGCTCAGGGGCTGGACACCGGCACCGGGATGATCGAGCTGGACCTCTGGCCGAACATCGTGACCAAGAAGTGGCAGGTCAGCCACTCCAACCCGTTCGGCAACTCCAACAACTGCACCGCCGCGAGCACCCCCGCGCAGCTCTACGGCGGCAACACCGACCAGGACCTGGGGAGCTGCCTGGACGACGTCCGGGTCTGGCTCGCCGCGCACCCCGGCGCCGGGCCGCTGGTGATCAAGCTGGAGCTCAAGCCCGGCTACTCGGCGAACCTCGGGATGGGCCCGGACCAGCTGGACGCGCTGATCGCCCAGCACCTCGGCTCCGCGGTGCTGCGCCCGGCCGACCTGCTGGCCAGGCCCGGCGGCGGCTCGTACGCGAGCGTCGACGAGGCGGTGCGGGCGGGCAACTGGCCGAGCCGCTCGGCGCTGGCCGGCAAGGTGCTGCTGTACGCGATACCGGGCACGGTCGAGCTGGACAACCCCTTCGACACCCTGCACACCGACGTCGAGCAGGGCCGGCACCTGCGCGACCTGGCGGCGGCCGGCCGGATCGGCCAGGCCCAGGTGTTCCCGTCCGTGCTGGGCGCCGCCACCGGCGACCCGCGCGGCCGGTACACCGGCGCGGACGCCTCGATCCGGCCCTGGTTCGTGGTCTTCGACGGCGACGCCTCCACGTACGTCACCACCGTCGACACCGCCTGGTACGACGGCGCCCACTACCTGCTGGTGATGACGGACTCCCACCTGGTCGCCCCGGCGATCAGCGGCACCGACCCGACCGCCGACCAGGCGCGGGCCCGCACCGAGCAGTTGGCGAAGGCGCACGCGAGCATCGTCTCCAGCGACTGGCGCAGGCTCGCGTCGGTGCAGTCGCTGGTGCTGTCCCGCGGCTGACCGGGGCCGGTGGCTGACCAGGTCAAGGCACCTGGGAGTACGTCGAGTTGACCGGAGGTGAAGAGTTGGAACGGGGGTTCCGGCGGCGCCGCGCGGTCGCCATCCTGGTTGTCATGACCCGAACTCTACGCGCGTGGAAGACCCGCGTCGCCGCCACCGCCGCCGTTGCCCTGGTCACCCTCGCGCCGATCGCCGTCGCCACCGAGGCGCACGCCGCGGTGA
Organism: Kitasatospora sp. NPDC001547; assembly: GCF_042894165.1. Lineage (NCBI taxonomy): Bacteria > Bacillati > Actinomycetota > Actinomycetes > Kitasatosporales > Streptomycetaceae > Kitasatospora > Kitasatospora sp. NPDC001547. The sequence goes on from NZ_JBIAVL010000009.1 coordinate 2,425, forward strand.
GCGGCTCGGTGTGCCTGACCGCCCTGCCCTCGCAGGCCCGCACCACCCTCGACCTGATCGCCTCCGGCGGTCCCTTCCCGTACCGCCAGGACGGCGTCGTCTTCCAGAACCGGGAGCGCGTGCTGCCCGCGCAGTCGTCCGGCTACTACCACGAGTACACCGTGGTCACCCCGGGCTCGTCGACCCGCGGGGCCCGCCGCATCGTCACCGGCGAGCAGTACCACGAGGACTACTACACCGCCGACCACTACGCGACCTTCCGCAAGGTGAACTTCGGCTGCTGACCCGGCCACCGCTCCACCGGACGCTCCGGGGCCCCGGCGCCGCACCCGCGCCGGGGCCCCGAAGCGGGTCCGGTACCCTCGGCCGCGCCCGGCAGACGACTCCTGGAGGTTCCCGTGCCGCAGATCCTGGTCGACCACTCGGCCGAACTCGAATTCGACCGGGCGGCCCTGGCCGCCGAGGTCCACCAGGCGATCACCGAGGTGATCGACACCACCGTGGCGGACTGCAAGACCCTCTTCCGCCCGGCCGGCGGGCACCGGGTCGGCGACGGGACCGGCGGTGAGGCCGTGGTCCTGGTCGAGGTGAAGATCCTGGCCGGCCGCAGCACCGAGCAGCGCGCCGAACTGAGCGCCCGGGTGCTCGCCGCCCTGCGCGCCCGGATCGCCCGGCCCGCGGTCATCGCCGTCCAGGTCACCGAACTCGACCGGGACACCTACCGCATCGTCCACCACCCCGGCCACTGAGAGCCCGGGAGGACGGCGGCGGCGCCGGGCCCGCGGGCCCGGCGCCACCGGTGGGGTGCGGTCCGGATCAGTCCGTCGGGCAGTGGATGCCCGCGGCCGGCACGGTGCCGTCCAGCAGGAAGGCGTCCACCGAGGCGCGGACGCACTTGCTCGCGCCGTACCCGGTGTGGCCCTCGCCGTCACGGCTGAGCAGGACGGCGTTGCCCAGCTCGGCGGTGAGCTTCTCGGCCCAGGCGTACGGGGTGGCCGGGTCGCCGGTGGTGCCGACGACCACGATCGGGGTGGTGGCGGCGGACTTGATCACGTGCGGCTTCTCGGTGGCGCGGAACGGCCAGATCCGGCAGTCCGGGTCGAACAGCGCGGCCGTCGGGTCGTGCTTGCTGACCAGCGGGGCCTTGGCGGCGAGGTCGGTCAGCGCGGCCTGCAGCTGCTCGCCGGCCGGGGCGTCGGTGGCGCCGTCGGCGCAGTGGATGGCGGTGTAGGCGTCCGCCGAGGGGCTGTAACGGCCGTCCTTGTCGCGGCCGTTGTAGCCGTCGGCGAGGTCGAGCAGATAGTCGCCCTTGCCGCGCACCATCGCCCAGCCGAGCGAGTTGCGCAGACCGTTCCAGGCCTTCTCGCCGCCGTAGAGCCGGCTGAGGACACCGGTCCAGGCCAGGCTGGACGTCAGGGTGCGGCCCTTCTCCGTCCTGAGCGGCTTGTCCTTGAGCCCGTCGAGGAAGGCGGCGAGCTTCGGCGCCGCCTGGTCGGCGTCCTTGCCGAGCGGGCACGCGTCCTTGGTGACGCAGTCGGCGGCGAAGGCCTTCAGGGCCCGCTCGAAGCCGGCCTGCTGCTCGATGTTGTGCTGGACCAGCGCGGTGGAGGCGGAGGTGGCGCCGTCCAGGACGAGCCGGCCGACCCGGTCCGGGAACTCCTCGGCGTAGAGCGAGCCGAGGTAGGTGCCGTAGGACATGCCGAGGTAGTTGAGCTTCCGGTCGCCGAGCGCGGCGCGCAGCACGTCCATGTCCCGGGCGCTGTTGCGGGTGCTGACGAACGGCAGGACCTGCGCGAACTTGGCCTGGCAGGCGTCGGCCAGCTGCTTGCCGTGGCCGTCACCGGGCTGGTCGGTGCTCAGCCAGCCGTCCCGGGTCCGGTCGTCCAGGCAGTTGAGCGGGCTGGTGCCGTCGGTGCCGCGCGGGTCGAAGCCGACGATGTCGTAGCGGTCGTGGACCGGGCCGTCGAAGCCCTTGGGGTCGTAGGTGACCATCTGGACGCCGGAGCCGCCCGGGCCGCCGGGGTTGAGCAGCAGCGAGCCGATCCGCTGGTCGGCCTTGGCGGCCGGGTTGCGGACCACGGCGACGTCCAGGGTGCCGGTGGCCGGGGCGGTGTAGTCGAGCGGGACCTTGAGGGCGGCGCACTGGAGCGCCGAGGTGTCCTCCTGGTTCTGCGGGTCCTTCGCGCAGGGGCCCCAGGCGAGCTGCTGGCCGTAGAAGGCCTTGAGCGCCGGGTCCTCGGCGCCGGTGGGCCTGACCGTCGGTGTCGGTGTCGGTGTCGGGGCGGCGCCGGGCGTCGCCGCGGCGGCGGCCGGGGTGGTCGCGGGGGCGGCGGCGGGGCCGCTCCCGCTGCCGCAGCCGGCCAGCAGGGCGGCGGTGGCGACGGCCGCGACGGCGGCGGGCAGGGTGCGCCGCGGGGTTCGGGTGATCATGGAATGCACGGCACAGGAATATCACCCGCCCGTCACATCGGTCACATGGGATTCCCGGAGACCCTCCCGGTGTCGAACCGTGCGACGGCGGACATCGCTTGCGACGCATGATTCCCCGGCGGTCCGAACGGTGCCATGCTGAGGCCATGACAGAAAGCAGTGCGGTGGCCCCGCTCCGTGATCACGTGGAAGTCGGCGGGCGGCGGCGCGAGTTGGCCGCGGCAACGGTCGGATCGGTGGTCGAGTCCTTCGACTGGAGCATCTACGCCGTCCTCGCGCCCTACTTCGCGGCGGACCTCTTCGGGCACGGCAAGCACGGCGTCAGCGGCGTGCTCGGCGCGTACGTCACCTTCGCGGTGGGCTTCGTCGCCCGCCCGGTCGGCTCCTACCTGATCGGACGGCTCAGCGACACCCGGGGACGGCGCTTCGCGCTGAGCTTCGGCATGGCCGTGATCGCCGCCGCCAGCCTGGGCATCGCCGCCATCCCGGGGCGGGAGGCGATCGGGGTCTGGGCCGCGGTGCTGGCCGTGCTCGCGCGGGTGGTGCAGGGGCTCGCCTTCGGCGGCGAGGCGCCGAGCGTGGCCGCGTACGTGACCGAGACCGCCCCGCCGCGGCACCGCTTCGCGTTCAGCTCGGTCTCCTACGGCGGGATCGTCCTCGGCTCGCTGCTCTCCTTCGGGGTGCTCACCGTACTGATCCGCACCATCGGCAAGTCCGGTCTGGAGAACGGTGGTTGGCGCTGGGGATTCGTGATCGCCGCGCTGCTCGGGCTGGCCGCCGTCTGGGTGCGGCGGTGGGCGCCGGAGAGCGCGGAGTTCCGCCGCGCCCGGGAGCGCGTGCGGCGCACCGCCCGCCCGCCGTTCCTGCGGACCCTGCGTGACCACCGCTGGGCGGTCTTCACCGTCTTCCTCAACACCCTGGGCGGGACGGTCGGTTACTACTTCGCGCTGGCCTACCTGCCGCAGTACGCCGCCGCCTACCACGTGATCAGCAAGGAGGAGGCGGCCTCCTTCATGACCGTGGTGCTCGGCGTGGTGCTGGTCACCATGCTGCTCACCGGCGCCGCCGCCGACCGCTTCGGCCTGCTGCCGGTCGCCCGGCTCGGCTTCGGCCTGCCGATCCCGCTGGTCGGCATCCTGCTCGCCGGGCTGCGCCAGGGCTGGCTGCCGTTCCAGGTCGTCGCCGTGCTGCTGGGGATGCTGGTGGCGACGGTGCTCGGCACGCTCAACGTCTTCACCGGACTGCTGTTCCCGACCGAGGTGCGGGCGGTCGGCCTCGGTGTGGTCAACGCGTCCACCATCGCCGCGTTCGGCGGCACCTTCCCGCTGCTCGCCGAGTGGTTGAGCGACCGGCACTGGCTGGGGGTCATCCCGGTGTACGTCACCGTCTGCACGGCCGGGCCGGCCCTCGCGCTGCTGACCGCGATGAAGGTGCCGTCCTTCGCGGCGGCCGTCCGGGAGGCCGACGCGCCGGTTCGGCGGACAGCGGGAACCGCCTGACGGACAGTCAACAGCTGTGGTTGAGTGGTCCGGACCACCGCTGAACGGGGAGGGCGAGCGTGGACACCGACGCATCGGGTACCGACACACCGCGCACCGACACACCGCGCACCGGCGCACGGGGCGCCGACGCACCGCACACCGGCACGCGCGGCGGCGACACGCCGGGCGGCTTCGTGGCGGACGGCTTCGGAGCGGACGACCGCGACCTGGCGGCCGACCTGTCGGAGAGCTGGCTGACCGAGGCCGGGTTCGAGGAGCCGCCGCAGGTGGACCTGCGCACCGACCGGGCCCACTCCGCCCGGGTCTACGACTACCTGCTCGGCGGCAAGACCAACTTCCCGGCCGACCGCGAGGTCGGTGACCGGGTCATCGCCGACCTGCCCGGCGTGCGCGAGGACGCCACCGCCGCCCGGGCCGTGATGCACCGGATGGTGCGCCGGCTCGCCGAGGTGCACGGCGTCCGCCAGTTCCTGGACGTCGGCACCGGCATCCCCACCGCGCCCAACCTGCACGAGATCGTGCAGGCCGTGGACCCGGCCTGCCGCGTGGTCTACGTCGACAACGACCCGATCGTGCTGGCCCACTCGCGCGCCCTGCTCACCAGCGCCCCCGAGGGCCGCACCGCCTACGTCCAGGGTGATCTGCGCGACCCGGAGCGGTTCCTGGCCGATCCGGGGGTGGCCGCCACCCTCGACCTCGGCCAGCCGGTCGCCCTGACGCTGATCAACATCGTCCACTTCCTCTCCGACGAGGCCGCGCACCCGCCCGTCCGCAAGCTCCTGGACGCCCTGCCCGCCGGCAGCTTCCTGGCGCTGTCCGCGGGGACCGCCGACGTCGCGCCGGAGCGCATCGCGACCGCCGGCCGCCGGTACGCGGAGGCCGGGATCCCGCTCCACTTCCGTTCCCGCGAGGGCGTCGAGCGCTTCTTCGCCGGGCTGGAGCCGGACGACCCGGGGGTGGTCCTGATCAACCGCTGGCACCCGGAGCTCGCCGACGACCCGGCGCAGGTCGAGGGCGAGGTCTCGGCCTACGGGGGAGTCGGTCGCAAGCCGTAGAAAACCGAAGATCTGTCAAAACGATCGTCTTTACCTGTACATGTCATTAAAGTGACTGCCCGTCGAACCCCCACTCGGCAGGCGGAGTTTTCATGACCATTGCACGCAGGTCCATCCTCAAGGGCACATCGGCGGCCGGAGCCGCCCTGGTGGCAGCGGGATCGGCGGCGGCCGCGCAACCCGCGGCCGCCCGGCCGGCCGACGACGCGCCCACCAGCCCCCTCCTGCAGACCACCCCGCACCGCGCCGGAACGGCCGGAGTGAGCGGACTGCACCTCCAGTTCGGCACCGACGCCGGCACGGAGATGACCGTCTCCTGGATCACCCCGCAGTCCGTGCGCCGCCCGCAGGTGCGGTACGGCTCACCGGACGGCGGCCTCGGCCGGGTCGTCCAGGCGGAGACCCGCACCTACCGGGACTCGATCGACAAGGCCGAGGTGTACGTCCACCACGCCCGACTCTCCGGCCTGCGCCCGGGCGCCACCTACCTCTACAGCGCCGGACACGACGGTGCCGTCCCCGAGACCGGCACCTTCACCACCGCCCCGCGCGGCCGCGCCCCCTTCACCTTCACCAGCTTCGGCGACCAGGCGGCCCCCAACCTCCGCCGCCGGATCACCTTCCCCGACGGCATGCCCTCCCCGCTCGGCAAGTACCCGGTGTTCATGAGCAGCCAGGTCGGCACCGCGGCCTCCGCCGACATCGTCGCCGCCGTCGAACGCGTCGGCCCGCTGTTCAACCTCGTCAACGGCGACCTCTGCTACTCCTCCTACGCCGGCCGGCACGGCCAGAGCCGCACCGCGACCTGGGCCGACTGGTTCATCAGCAACAGCCGCTCCACCCGGCTGCGGCCCTGGATGCCCTGCGTCGGCAACCACGAGAACGAGGGCGGCAACGGCCCGATCGGCGCCACCGGCTACCAGGCCTACTTCTCCCTCCCCGACTCCTCGGCCTCCTCGGACGAGGAGACCCGGGGCATGTGGTACGCCTTCACCGTCGGCTCGGTGCGCTTCATCAGCCTCGCCAACGACGACGAGGCCATCCAGAACTCCGGCGACGGCTACCTGCGCGGCTACTCCGGCGGCGCCCAACGGCGCTGGCTGGAGCGGGAGTTGCGGGCGGCGCGGGGCAGCCGGGCGATCGACTGGATCGTGGTCTGCATGCACCACCCGATGATCTCCAGCTCGAAGCACGGCTCCGGCAGCGACCTCGGCCTCCGGGAGGCCTGGGGCCCGCTGTTCGACGCCTACGGGGTCGACCTGGTGGTGTGCGGCCACGAGCACTACTACGAGCGCTCCCACCCCGTCCGCGGCACCCTGCCCAACGACGCCCGCACCCCGGTGCCGACCGAGACCCGCACCGACCTGGTCGACACCGGGAGGGGCACCGTCCACATGATCATCGGCGCCGGCGGCAACGCCGCCACCACCCAGGACGACCTCTTCGAGCAGCCCAAGGGCCGGGTGGTCGTCGGGCTGGAGGACCCGAAGCCGGGGGCGCCCTACCGGGAGTCGGTCTGGCTCACCGAGGACGCCCCCTGGGCCGCCGTCCAGGACCGCGTGCACAGCCACGGCTTCGCGGCCTTCGAGGTCGACCCGGGCGACCGGCGCGGCGGCACCACCACCATGAAGGTCACCTACTACACCTTCGACGGGCCGCACGGCGACCTCACCCCGGTGGACACCTTCACGCTGTACCGGCGCCGGACCGACGGGCGCGACGGCTGATCCGACGCCCGGGGCCGGGACCGGGCCTCGGCAGGGTCCGGGTCCGCGGCAGGGTCCGGATCCGCGCCGGGAGCCTGGTCCGCGCCGGGGCCCGGGGAGACCGTACGGCCTCCCCGCGCCCGGCGGCCAGGCCTGACCGGGCCAGGTGCGAGAGGCCGGCCGAGCGGCCGTTCAGCGCCGGAACAGACCGGTCAGCACGTCCCACCAGCCGCGGCGCTGCGCCGGGACCGTCGGGGCCACCGCCCCGGCCGCCCCGGCCGCCCCCGTGCGCTCGGCACCGCGGGGCGCCGGGACGGCCGGGCCCGGTGCCTGCTCCGCCGCCGCCCCGGCCTTCGCCTGGACGGCCTCCGCCTGCTCCGCCTCGGCCACCGAGAGCGGGTCCGGCTCGATGTCCCGGGCGGTGAACTCCACCGGCAGCGCCGTCAGATGACGGGAGATCCAGGCCGAGCTCCAGGTCAGCTCCTCCTCGGGGACCGCGAGCCGGACGTCCGGCAGCAGGGTGAGCAGGATGTCGATCCCGGCCTCGGCGACGTGCCGCCCGATGTCCTGGCCGGGGCACTCGTGCGGCCCGGCGCCGAAGGACAGGTGGGAGCGGTTGCCGTACAGCGGGGCCGCCAGGTCGGGGCGGACCACCGGGTCGACGTTGCCCGCCGCGAGCCCGAGCAGCAGCAGGTCCCCGGCCCGGATCTGCTGGCCGCCCAGCTCGGTGTCGGCCGTCGCCCAGCGGCCGGCCACCAGGGACATCGGCGGGGAGTCCCACAGCACCTGGTCCAGCGCCTCGCCCAGGGTCATCTGGCCGCCGGAGAGGTGGGCGCGGAAGCGCGGGTCGGTGAGCACCATCTTCAGCGAGTCGGCGATCAGGTTGACGGTGGTCTCGTTCGCGGCCAGCAGCACCACCCGCAGGTGCTCCATCACCTCGTCCTCGGTCAGCCCGGCCGGGTGCGCCAGCAGACGGCTGGTCAGGTCGTCGCCGGGGCTCTCGCGCCTGATGGCGATGGTCCGGCGCAGACCGGCGACCACGTACTCGTTGCTGGCGATCGCCGTCTCGGTGCCCTTCATCAGGTCCCGGGCGGCGGTGACCAGCTGCGGACCGTACTCGTCCGGCATGCCGAGCAGCTTGGTCATCACCAGCATCGGCAGGTGCTCGGCGAACTGGGAGATCAGCTCGGCCCGTCCGGTCGGCCCGACCACCTGGACCAGGTCGGTGGTGAAGCGGCGGACGTGGCGGCGGATGCCGCGCCGGTCGAAGCCGTTCAGGCCGTCCAGCAGCGCGCCGCGCAGCCGGCGGTGCTCGTCGCCGTCCGCGAACACGCAGATCGGCTGCCAGGCGACCACCGGCAGCAGCGGGGAGTCCGCCGGGACCTCGTTGTTGCGGAAGGCGTTCCACAGGCGCGAGTCCCGGGAGAACAGCGAGGGGGTGCGCATCGCGGCGATGTTGGCGCCGTGGCCGAGCACCAGCCAGGCCCGGTGGTCGCCGTGCAGCAGCACCGGGGCCACCTCGCCGTACTCGGCGCGCAGCTTCTCGTACAGGCCCGCCGGGTCGGCCTCGGCCTCCGGCCCGTACAGGCGGCGCAGGCCGCCGGGGCCGGTCGGGGCGATGCCGCCGCCCGCGTGGGCCGGGCAGCCGGGCGGCGGGGCGGCGGCCGGCACGGGGGCGGCGGCGGTACGGGCCGCGGAGCGGGGCCCGGTACGGGGTTCGGGTTCGGCGCCGACGGGTTCGGGGGTCGGGGTGGTCACGGGCTCTCCGGTCGCGGGTGGGATTCGGTGACGGGCATCGGGTCGGCGGGCGGGCCGGGAGGGGGCCGGTGCGCCGGCGGGCTACGGGGCCGCCGGGGCGGCCAGCTCGTACAGGTGGTGCATCAGGGCCATCAGGGTGTCCCGGCTGGACTCCCGGCTGCGCGCGTCGCAGGCGACGATCGGCACCTCGGGCGGCAGGTCGAGCGCGCCCCGCAGCTCGTCGAGCGGGACGGACGGCGCCTCCGGGAAGCCGTTGACGGCCACCACGAAGGGCACGCCGCGCTCCTCCAGCCGGCCGATCACCTCGAAGCTGACCTCCAGCCGACGGGTGTCCACCAGCACCACCGCGCCCAGGGCGCCCTCGAACAGGCCGTTCCAGAGGAACCAGAACCGTTCCTGGCCGGGGGTGCCGAAGACGTACAGCACCAGCCGGTCGCTGATGCTGATCCGGCCGAAGTCCATGGCCACGGTGGTGGAGGTCTTCTGCTCGACCCCGGTCGGGTCGTCCACCCCGACCCCGGCCTGGGTCATGGTCTCCTCGGTGGTCAGCGGGCGGATCTCGCTGACCGCGCTGACCAGCGTCGTCTTGCCGACGCCGAAGCCGCCGACGACCACCACCTTGACCGCCGTGGTGACGGTGTCCGGCAGCAGGTCCGTACCGGCCGGCCCGACCACCGGGTCAGAGCCGCTGAAGTCCATGGATCACCGCCTCCAACAGGGCACGGTCGGGGAGTTCCGCCGCGGGCACGGCGGCGCTGCGGGCCTCGATCAGCCCGTCGTCGAGCAGGTCCGCCAGCAGGACGGTGACCACGCTGACGGGGAGCTCCAGGTAGGCGGAGACCTCCGCGACCGAGAGCGGGGAACGGCACAGCCGCAGGATCGCGGCGTGTTCCGGCTGGTGGGCGGGGGTCGGCTCGGCGAGGGAGACGATCAGGGTGACCAGGTCGAAGACCCCCGGCCCGGAGGGGCCGCTGCGGCCCCGGGTGATGACGTACAGCCGGTCGGGTTCGGGGCCGTCCCAGCCACCCTGCTCGGCCGTCATGCCACCGCCTCGCTGTGCTCGTTCAGCTGCCCGTCCCGCCGCCGGAGCCCGGTGCGGCGGGCCGGGTCGGCTGCCGGGTCGGTCACACGACCACCTCGGGGTTGCGCGGCGGGGTGGACAGGTGCTCGCCGATCCGGGCGACCAGGTCGCGCATCTGGTGGCTGACCAGCCCGGCGTCCACGCCCTCGTCGGCGAGCACCGCGAGGTAGGCGCGGTCACCGGCCGCCATCAGGTAGAAGTAGCCGCCGTCCACCTCGATCACCACCAGCCGCATCGAGCCGTCGCCGTGCGGGAACTCGTGGCCGATCGCGCCGGCCAGGCTCTGCAGCCCGGCGCAGGCGGCGGCGAGGCGGTCGGCGGTGTCCGGGTCGGTGCCGTACTGGGCGATCCGCAGGCCGTCGGCGGACAGCACGATGACGTGGCGCACGCACGGGACGCTGTGCGCGAGGTCGTTGAGGATCCAGTCCATGTTGCTGCGGTGCGGAATCACTGCTCGCCTTTCCCTGCCGTCTCTTCACTGGTGTGTGCGGCGCTGGTGTGTCCGGCACCCGTCTGTCCGGAACCCGGTTGTCCGGAACCCGGTTGTCGGGCGTCCGACTGCCGGGCGTCCGTGCCGTGTCCGGCTTCCGCGGTGGCGCGGCCGGTGTCCGTGCCGCGGCCGGGTTCCGTGGCGTGCCCGGTGCCTTCCGGTCCCGTGGGCCCGGTCGGTGCCGGCCCGGTGCCCTTGATGCCGTCCATGAACGCCTCCAGCCACAGGCCCGGCTGCTTGGGTTCCTTGGGCTCCCTGACGGGGCGCGGTGCCTGGGCCGGCGGCCCGGGCACGGGCCCGGCGGGCCGCGCGGCGGCACGGGCGGCCGCGCCGTAGCCGCCGCGGGGCACCATCGGCCGGCTGCGGCGGCGCTGCGGCAGGCCGTTGGGCGTCCACTCGGTCACGATCACCTCGTCGTCCCCGGCTCCCGGGCCGGACGGGCCCCACGGGTTGGTCGAGCCGTAGGACGGCCCGACGCCGGCCGAGGTCGTCCGGGTGCCCCACGGACGACCCGGGGCCGCGTGCCGGGGCGGGTTCGCGGGGAGCGGGCGGGGCCCGGAGAAGGCGCCGATGCCGTGCGCCCGCCCGGTCGGCGGCGCGGTGGTGAGCAGTTCCTGCGGTACGACCAGCACCGCCCGGACGCCGCCGTACGCGGAGCGGCGCAGCGAGATCTGGAAGCCGTACGCCTGGCAGAGCCGGCCCACGATGGCGAAGCCCAGCCGGGGCGACTCGGTGAGGTCGTCGAAGTCCTTGGAGACCATCGCCTCGCGGATCGAGCGCTCGGCGCGGATCCGCGCCTCGTCGGTGAGGCCGAGGCCGCCGTCCTCGATCTCGATCGCCATCCCGCTCTGCACCTCGGAGGCGCTCAGGTGCACGTGGGTGTGCGGCGGGGAGTAGCGGGTGGCGTTGTCGAGCAGTTCGGCGACGGCGTGGATGAGCGGCTCGACGGCCGGTCCGGTGACGGAGATCTGGGCCACCGGGTGCAGGTCGACCCGCTGGTACTCCAGGATCCGGGACATGCCGCCGCGCAGCACGCTGTAGAGCGCGATCGGGCGGGTCCACTGGCGGCCGGGGCGGGCGCCGGACAGGACGGCGATGCTGTCGGCGAGGCGGCCGGTCAGCGCGTTGCCGTGGTCCAGGCGCAGCAGGTCGTCGAAGACCGCCGGGTCGTTGCCGTGCCGGTCCTCCATCTCCCGGAGGTCCTTGGCCTGCCGGTGGATGATGGCCTGCACCCGGCGGGCGATGTTGACGAAGGCGCGCTCGGCGGAGTCGCGCCGGCTGACCTCGTCGTCGACGGCCTTGGCGACGGCCTCGGTGACGGCCACCAGGGAGCGGCGGAACCTCGGTGAGACGGGGGCGTCGCCCTCCTCCAGCGGGCGGGTCAGCACGTCGAAGGAGTACCCGTACCGGGCCCCGGCGACCACCCTGCGCATCTCGACCCTGGCCAGCCGGTCCAGCTCGTCCTCCTGCCCGGCCAGCCGGCGCTGCAACTCCTCCACCTGCCGGGCGTGCCGGTCGCGCGACTCGCTCAGCGCCCGCCCCCGGCGGGCCGACTCGGCGGCCACCACGGCCACCAGCACGGTGCCCGTCGCCCCGCACCACAGCACCCCGGCCCGGGCCCCGGCGGACACCACCAGCGCGGCGACCGCCACGGCCGCCGCCATCACGGCCGTCGGCAACAACCAGCCGAGCAGGGGCGCTCGGCGCCGTCTGGCGGGTGACGATCCAGCTCGAAGCATTCAGCATCCTCAAACGATCGGAACAGTACGGGGGACGGGTGGGGGCCGGCTCCGGAGGCGTGGTGGTGCAGCATAGCCAAGTTCAGGACATCCTGACCGAAAGTCAAAAATACCGTCCCGCAACCGACTTGTCGCAAACTGCCGGACAACCCCGACATCTCGCACACCAGTCGTAACCGGGGACGGCCACCGCCCGCCCACCAGGCTTCTCGCCCCGGCGCCCGCGCGCCGCCGACCCGCTCCGGATTCGCTCATGCGAAGGGTTTCCGCTCCAAGTGCCTCCGCCGAGCGCCGAGTTCGTGCTACGGCGCGGTGATGCCGGTCAATCGGTGGTGCGGCGATCACCCGGAAGGGGATTCGCGGCTGGGCCCGGCGGGCGGGCGGGCGGACCTGTCCGTCCGGCCGCCGCTTCGGCCGTCTCGGTCGCTTGCGCCGCCTCGCCCGCTTCGGCTGCCTCGCCCGCCTTGGCCGCTCGCGCCGCTTCGGTCGTGGCCGATGGCCGGATGTGACAGAACCCCGGCATTGCGGACACGGCCCGGGCGGCGGAAGGATCGGGGCATGCCCGAACCGCGCACCGTCGTCATCGCCGCGTTCCCCGGGGTCGAGTTGCTGGAGGTGACCGGCCCCGCGGAGGTGTTCTCCGTCGCGTCCCGCCTGGTGGAGGGCGACGCCCCCGCCTACCGGGTCGAGATCGCCGCCGTGCGGGCCGGCCCGCTGCCCACCGCCGCCGGGATCAGCCTGGTCGCCGGCCGGTCGCTGGCCGAGGTGGGCCCGGGCGTCGACACCCTCCTCGTGGCGGGCGCCATGGACCACGCCGACGGCCGGTACCAGGCCGTCGTCGACCCTGACGTCGTCGGCTGGCTGGCCACGGCGGCGCCGGCCGCCCGGCGCGTCGGCGGCGTCTGCGCCGGCGTCCACCTGCTCGCCGAGGCCGGACTCCTGGCCGGTCTGCCCGCCACCACCCACTGGCTCACCGCCGACCAACTGGCCGCGCGGTACCCGGACATCGCGGTGGACCCGGAGCCGATCTTCATCCGCGCCGGGCGGATCTGGACCTGCGCGGGCGTGACCGCCGCCCTGGACCTCGCCCTCGCCATGGTGGCCGAGGACCACGGACCGGCGATCGCCCTCGACGCGGCCCGCGCCATGGTGATGTACGTCAAACGCCCCGGCGGGCAGACGCAGTTCAGCGTTCCGCTCTCCCTCCAGGCGAGTGCCGACGACCGCATCGACGAACTCCGCCGCTGGATCGACGACAACCTCGCCGAGCGGATCCCGGTCGAGGCGATGGCCGCCCGGATGAACCTGAGCGTGCGCCACTTCGCCCGGGTCTTCCGCGACCGCACCGGCCGCACCCCGGCCGACTACCTGGAGGCGGTCCGGGTGGAGGCGGCCCGCCGGCTCCTGGAGGAGACCGCCCGCAGCCTGCCCGACATCGCGGCCGCCAGCGGACTCGGATCGGTGGAGACCCTGCACCGGGCCTTCCGCCGCCGCCTGGGCGCCACCCCGGCCGAATACCGGCGCCGGTTCCGCCCCCACGCCACCGCCCGCTGAATCCCCATCACCCCCCTTCTCCCCGAGGAGCGCCCGGTTGTCCCGCACCAGGGTCATCCCGATACCCGTCCTGGGCCGTCACGCCGTCAACGCCTACCTGCTGCTCGGCCGCCACCCGGTCCTCGTCGACGCCGGAACCCCCGGCAGCGCCCGGCGCATCACCGAACAGGTCGCGGCCCACGGCGTCGACCCGCAGGACGTCCGCCTCGTCGTCGTCACCCACGGCCACATCGACCACTTCGGCTCCGCGGCCGAACTGCGCCGGCTCACCGGCGCCCCGATCGCCGCCCACGCCGCGGACCTGGGCCCCTACCGCACCGGCCGGGTCCGCGAACCGTACCTGCCCACCGGCCCGATGGGACGGCTCATGGCCCGCAACGCGAAGCTCCACGAACAGGCGGAACCCTTCGAGCCCGACCTCCTCGTCCACGGCGAGACCGCCCTGGCGGACTTCGGCGTCGACGGCCGCATCATCCCCACCCCCGGCCACACCGCCGGCTCCGTCTCCGTCCTCACCGACGACGGGGACCTGGTGGCCGGCGACCTCATCGCCAACTCCTTCATGGGCCTCATCGAGGGCCGCCCGGCCAACCCGCCCTTCCACGACGACCCGCTCGCCAACCTCGCCAGCCTCCGCGCGATGCTCGACCTCAAGCCCACCCGGCTCCACGTCGGCCACGGCACACCCCTCGACCCGGCCCGCGCCGACCGCTGGGCGACCGCCGAACACCGCAGGCTCCACCGCCGAGCGGCCCGCGGCCGCCTGCGGACCAGGTCACAGGACCCGGACCCGCGGCCGGCCGCGCGAGACCGGTGACCGGGACGCGCACGGGCGGCCCCGGGGTGGGTTCCCCAGCCGTTCGGGGCGAGGATCCGCGGGATGCCCGCGCACGGCCCGTTCTCGTGGACAGGGCCGTGCAACCCTTGCGGCGGCGCGGCGGTGAGTAGGGCAGAGCGACGGTCCGGTCGGGCCGTCGCGTGGACGCGAAGAGGAATCGGATGACCGCGAGCGCATTGAACATCCCGGTGGAGGACCGGCCCAGGCCCGTCACGGCATCGGCTTCCGCGGGCGGTCCCGGACTGCGGGAGCTCGACTTCGAGGCGTTCGCCGCCACGCGCTGGCGGCGGCTGGTGCGCACCGCCTACCTGCTCACCGGCGACCACCACGAGGCCGAGGACGTGGTGCAGGCGACGTTCGCGAAGGTCTTCAGGAACTGGTCCCGGATCAGCCGCCTGGACGAGCCGGACGCCTACATCCACCGGGCCCTGGTGAACAACAACCTGAGCCGTCACCGGCGGCGCCGGGCCAAGCAGTTGCTCATGCCCGTCCTTCCCGACCGGGCGGCCACCGCCGGCGGCGGCCACCGCGGCGTCGAGGAGCGCTCGGTGCTGCTCCAGGCGCTGGCCGGGTTGCCGCAGCGTCAGCGGGCCGTGGTCGTCCTGCGGTACTGGGAGGACATGAGCGAGCGCCAGGTCGCCGAGGTGCTCGGCTGCTCGGTGGGCAACGTCAAGAGCCAGGCCAGCCGGGGCCTGGCGAAACTGCGCGGCCACCCGGCGCTGGCCTCGTACGCGGCGGACACCGGTTCAACGATCGACGGCACGAACGGAGGCGACAGGTGATGGACACCGAGGACATGGTGCGCGGCGCCCTGCGGGACGAGGCGGCCCGGGTCGAGGTGGCGGACTGGTCCGCCGGGCCGGTGCAGGCCCACGTGCGCCGCCAGCGGCGGGGGCGCAGGGTGGCGATGGGCGCCTCCGCGGTGGCGGTCGCGCTGGCGGTGGTGGCCGGGACGGGCGCGGCCCTGTCCGCGCACCGCGGGGCCCGGGCCGTCGGGCCGGCCGCCCAGGTCCTCCCGGAACCGGCGGGGCCCGCTCCCGAGGCGGTGGTGGTGGAGCCCGGCCAGCAGCTGCCGTTGGGCCGCCCGGGCTGGTGGATGCAGCTGAAGGACCAGGAGATCTGCATCCACGACGCCCCCGCGTACGGAAGCTCCCCGGGCTGCGGCGGATACTCCTGGGCGGGCGGAGCGACCGAGGTCACCATGCAGTACTACGGGAACCCCGGGCAGCCGGACAGCCTGTACAACCTCGTCTACCACGGGCCCGGGCAGGTGGCCCGGATGGCCGTCGAACTGGACGGCCGGTCCCGCTGGGCCACCGTCGCCTCCCTGCCCGGCACCCCGGGCTACGCCACCGGCTTCGTCTGGGGGCCCAGCCGGAAGACCGCCGACGGCCCGACGGAGTTCCCGCTCGAGGGCATCAGGATCGCCGCGTACGACGCCCAGGGAATGGTCCTGGCGAGCAAAACGCTGTCGCCCTGACCCACGCGGCTCGGCGCCGACGGGCGAAGCCCGCCAGGGCAAGGCAACGCCCCGCCCTGGCCGGGCCCGCGCCAAGCACTTCCCGACCCCTGAGCGATCGGCCGGGGCCGCCCCTCGACGGTCTGGCATGATCGCGCGGTGAGCGTTGCGAAGGTGCAGGCGGCAGCGGCCGTCGAGTCGCATGTCCGGAGGTTCTTCAACGGGCATCCCGTGGAGGTCGTCGAATACGACCTCGGGCCGGGCCGGCGGGAGGTGGTGCCCGACCTGCGAGTTCTCGTCGTGGGTCCCGGCCCGCGCGGCGACTGCTGGGCCTATGTGACGGCCGGTTGCTGGTCCGCGGGAGAGCAGGACGGCTACGGACTCGAGTTCGTCATGACCTCCCACGTCCGTGACCAGCGGTTCGTCGAACTCATGGCGGTGCTCGCGTACTACCACTGCGGAGGGCATCGGCTCGACCTGGAGCACAGCATGCCGATCGGTGAACCCTGGGTGCCGGGTTCGGCCTGCGACCACCTGCTCATCAGCCTGCCCTATCTCCACGGGCCCGAGCTCGAGCGCTGTCCGTTGCCCGCTGGACACGCCCGCGTTCTGTGGGCCTTGCCGGTGACCGCAGCCGAGAACGAGTTCCGCCGACATCACGGCCACGAGGCGTTGGAGCGACTCTTCGACGCGGCCGAGATCGTTCCCACCGATCCGTTCAGGGCCTCGGTCGTGTGAGCTCCCGCCCGGTCAGAAGAGGTCCAGCAGTTCCGTGAGGGACGCGATGGACGGCACCTCCGTTGTGAGCGATCCCCGGCAGACCGCGCGCCCCGCATACCCGAGTCCGATCGCAGCGGCGACCAGGGCCGGATCGTCGTCGACGAACAGGCACTGCGCGGGCGCGAGTCCCAGCGCGTCGCTGGCATGGTGGTACATGCGTGGGTCCGGCTTGTTGCAGCCGAGCACCGTGGAGATCGCATACGCCTCGAAGAACCGCCCGATCCCCAGTCCCGCGTGAAGGTCGGGCAGATTGGGCCAGGCATCCGATACCACCGCCATCCGCACGCCCCGGCGGCTGAGCTCTCCCAGGGTGCCCACGACCTCCGGATAGGTCTCCAGGAGAGTGGCCGGCGGGACCTCGCGGCGCAAGTCGGCGAGGAGTTCCGAGGTCGGTTCCACCCCCACGTCACGAAGCATCAGCCCGTGGTAGTCGTCGAGCCCAGGCGCGGGCGACGAGGCAGCGAGGAAGCGGTCGCCTGCGGCGATGGCTGCCGCGAACTGTTCCGACGTGACCGAAGGCACGTGGGCGAGAACGGTCTGCTCGAAGTCCGCCCGTGGGTTCCACCGGCCGCCGATCGGCTGCATCAGCACGCCGCCGGAGTCGAAGAGAACAGCGCGGAGGTCTTCCTGAGAAGAGGGTCGTGTCGTCATTGGGCTCAGTCTGGTCAACGGACGCCCGTCAGTCGACCCTTGAGCGATCAGCCGGTCTGAGTCAGACCGACATCACTGATTCAAGCCCAGTGGATCTGCGGGCCAGTGATCCTGCGGATCGGAAGCGGGGGACATGGATCGAGCTTGCGAGTCCGTTTCTCCAGTTCCCCCGGTGGCGCGTGTGGGTTTCATCTGCAGACCGGCTTACCGGCGCGATCAAGGGGGGCTTCAGTCCGCGCGTCGGGACTTCCATGTGAAGGCGTCTGCTGTCCGCCTGGCCAACGATCCGGTCTGCCAGGACTCCGTGATGTCGGTCCAGTCGTGGAGGCGTGCACTGCGGGCACCGTGTTCTGCCTCTTGGTCGTAGAAGAGGCTGAACCTGTAGACCCTGCCCTCGGCGGAGATGATCTGGCCGTCTTCGTGGTCGGGGCCTTCCTGCACGAGGTCGACGACGACCGTCCCAGCGGGATCGAGCCCCTGGGTCCGCAGAAGCTCGCGCAACCGGGTCCAGAGGTCGAAAGTGCTGGTCCGCAGAAGCTCGGTGTACTGGACGACGATGCTTGTGCTCATGAGCTCGTCTTCGGGGTGTTCCAGGACCGAGCCCAGCTCTCCGCCTGGTCCGGAGGCCACAGGAAGCGGGCGCCGAACTCCTTCTCCGCACTGGGCTCCGCCTCCGTCAACGCACGGACCAGCGCCGGGCTGTAGACGGCACGGACCCGGAAGTCCACCAGGAACCGGCTCTTGATCACCATCCGCACGTAGCGGCGGTGGCTCCCTCGGTGGCGGCCGGCCACGATGACGTTCTCACCGCCGTCGCCCCAGGCCGGCGGTGCGATCCACAGCTTCGCCCCGGGCGCGAAGTGCCGCAGCCCCTTGTGGATCTCCAGGCCGCCTTCGCCGTGGCTGGTCTCCTGAGCGACATTGGCCACCAGGCATATGCCCAGCGGCTCCGCTCCAGTTGCGTCCGTCATGACTGCCATGATGGCTTGGTCCGGGCGTAGTGGCGTGGTCTTTTTCCCGAGGGACGGCTCTCGGAACTGTTCAGCTCATCCGGAAGACCGGCCCGCGCGGGGTGAACGGCAGGGCGGCGCCGCGGGGGACGAGGAAGGCGTGGTCGCGGCGCAGCCGCAGGACGTCGCACTCGCCGTCGGTGATGACCAGGACGGGCGCGCCGGGCGGGAAGTCGTCGGCCCGGTCCAGCAGGTCGATGCCCGGCTGGAGGACGGTGCCGCCGCGCCCGTGCACCCGCAGCCGCCCGGCGATCTCCTCGACCGGGAGGTAGCCGGCGTCGTGCGGGGCGGCGTCGCAGTGCACCACCCGGGCGGCCGGGACGTCGCGGGCGGCGGCGTAGGAGGCGATCGCGCCGAGCGCCTTGCCGAGCAGCGGCCGGCTCATCGAACCGGAGGTGTCCAGGACGACCCCGAAGGTGCAGCGCGGCACCTCCTCCTCGGGGCGGTAGCGGCCGGCCCGGGGGATGTCCGGGGTCGCGGACTGCCGGCGGGCGGGACGGGAGTAGCTGCGCACCGGTTCGGGGCTCGGCACGAACTCGTCGAACCAGCGCGCCAGTCGCGCGTCCCAGGGGAGCGGCGGGTGGGCGAGTGCGCGGATCTCCTCGACCAGGCCGGCCGGGAGCAGGCCGCGTTCGCGCCGGTGCAGCTCGAAGCCCTGCTGGAGGCCGCGCCGGTAGAAGTCGTCGAGGTCCACGTAGTCGCGCGGGCCGCGGTCCAGCGGTGCGCCGAGGACGTCCGGGCGGTTCTTCCCGGCCAGGGTGGCGAGCCGGCGGATCCGGCGCTGGTCGCGGACGATCCGGTCGTACACCTCCTCGGCCGACAGGCCCTTCAACTGCGGGTCGTGCAGCAGGCCTTCGGGCATCTCGCCGACGCCCATCTCCAGCAGCCAGCCGTTGATGACGTAGTCGGCGGCGACGTTGAACAGGAACGGGTCCCGCCCGCCCTGGCGCTCGCCGTGCCGCAGGGCGGCGTGCAGCATCTCGTGGCCGAGGATGAACCGCCACTCCTCGTCGGTGTACTGGCGCAGCGGGTTGACGTAGACCTCCCCGGCGTCGGCGTTGACGGCGGCGATGGCGATGTCGTGGGCGCGGGCGAGTTCGGCGTCGGCCACCAGGGTCAGGCCGGCCGCGATGCCGCCGAGCAGCGGGTAGGAGGAGACGAACCAGTTGAGCGCCCTGGTCCAGGGGCGTTCGGGCAGGCGCCGGCCGGTCTTCTCGTCGATCCGGCCGCCGGCCCGGTCCATCGCGGCGGACACGGTGCGGGTGAGCGCGGCCGCGAAGGCGCTCTGCCAGTCCTTGGGCGCGCGGCCGCTGCCGTGCCACTCGACCAGCAGCTGGTCGCGGCAGGCCGGGCCGGCGGTGCCGGCCGTCCCGGCGGCGTCGGCCGGCGGCAGGCCGTCGCGGCGCCAGCGGGCGGCCAGCTCCTCCTCGTCGCCGCCCGGGTACTCGGGCGGGAGAGCGACCGGCGGGTGGCCGACCGGGAAGGTGGCGAGGAAGCGGTTGACCACCGCGCAGCGGGCGGCGGCCGCGTGGTCGTCCGGCTGGACCCGGGCGCCGCGTCCGGCCGGGACGTGGCCGAAGCCGAGGTGCAGCAGGCCGTGCGCCAGCACCCAGGCCCACTCCTCGGGCTCGGCCCGGCGGCGCGGGTTGACGTGCACGGTGCCGTTGGAGTCGACCACCGCCCAACCGCCCGGCGGGGCGGCCCCGCAGGTCTCGGTGCGGCAGAACTCGGCGGGCAGGGCGGCGAGGGCGGGATTACGGCGCAGCAGCCGGACGCCCTCGGCGAAGGACTCGGCGCCCGGGTCGGGCTTCCGCTTCGCGGCGGCGGGCTTCACCGGCGGGCCTCGACCAGGCGCGGCATGTCCCGGGCGGCCTCGATCAGGAACCAGGAGGGCAGCACCGGATTGCCGTCCGCGCCGTCGGCGATCACCGTCTGGGCGACCTCGACCGAGATCTCGGCCAGCTGCACCAGCAGTGACTTGGCCCGGAAGGCGGTCTGCCGCTGCGCCCCGGAGGCGTGCTCCTTGCTGGCGGGCAGCTCCTTGACCAGGCGGCCGCGGAAGGAGTCGGCCAGGTAGTAGAGCAGGTCGCGGTCCTCCACCCGGTGCGGCCAGCGGGCGTCGCCCTTGAGGATGGCCTCCAGGCCGTACGAGTTGCGGACGATCTTCGCGTAGCCGCAGAAGGCGATCGCGTGCTGCGGCGTGAGCAGGCCGTACGCGAGGACCTTGAGGGTCTCCTCGTCCAGCGTGGGCCCGAAGGAGTGCAGCGCGTCGGAGAGCATGTGCCAGGCGCGCGGGGTGGAGAACGGCTCCTCGGTCTTGGGCGGGGCGGACCACAGGTGGTCGGGCCGGTCGGTGAGGTGGTCGAGGACCCAGGGGTGGATCCCGGCGCCGGCCGCCCAGCGCAGCCAGTCCTCGGCGCTGGCCCGCAGGTGGACGTGGATCATGCGGTTGACCAGCGCGGACGCCATCGGCCGGGCGAGCGCGCCGTCGGTGGCGCGGTTCCCCGCGCCGATCACGATCGAGCCGGGCGGCAGCTCGTACGAGCCGATCCGGCGGTCCAGGATCAGCGAGTAGAAGGCCTTCTGGACGTCCGGCGAGGCCGCGTTGAGCTCGTCGAGGAACAGGCAGTACGGCTCGTCGCGGGCGATCTGCTCGGGCGGGCAGAACCGGGAGCGGCCCTCGGGGGTGAGCTGCGGGACGCCGATCAGGTCCTCCGGGGCCAGCTGGGTGCCGACCAGGCTCACGCACTCCAGGCCGAGCGACTCGGCGAACGCCCTGACCAGGGAGGACTTTCCGATCCCGGGGGCGCCCCAGAGGAACACCGGGCGGACGGTGGCCAGGCCGAGCAGCAGCTCGGGGATCTGGGCGGGCGAGACGCTGACTGCTCCCTGCACGGGGCTCCTTCGCGGTACGGCGGACGACCGGCCCAGTGTGCGGGCCGGAGTTCGCCGGGCGCACCGGATTTTCGGCGGCGGGGGCAGGACACGGAGGCAGGGCGGCGAACGGCGCAACATGTGTTGCGCCCCAGGGCAATGAGTGTTGACGCCGCCCGCCGCCGGTCCGTACAGTGCCGGGCCATGGACACGGGTGATCTCGGGCGGCGGGTGGCGGCGGACGTGGCCGGTGGCGGCGGAGTCGACGGGCTGCGGCGGTTGTCGGGGGTGATCGAGGCGCTGGAGGAGCGGCGGACGGAGCTGGTGGAGGAGCTGCGGCGCGGGCGCGAGGCGACCTGGGAGGAGATCGGGCGGGCCTGCGGGATGACGCGGCAGGGGGCGACCAGGCGGTGGGCCGGGCGGCTGCGGGCGCGGTCGTTCGGGGCGGCGGCGGACGCCTACCAACACGGCCGGCCCGGCTATCCGCCGGCGCTGATCGGCTCGGCGGTGCCCCGGGAGGCCCGCAGGGTGCTCGATCTGGGCGCCGGGACGGGCAAGTTGACCGGGCAGCTGGTCGAGGCGGGCCTGGACGTGGTGGCGGTCGAGCCCGACGAGGGGATGCGGGCGCGGCTGGCCGCGGCGGTGCCGAGGGCGGCGGTCCGGGCGGGCTCGGCCGAGCGCATCCCGCTGCCGGACGCCAGTGTGGACGCGGTGGTGGTGGCGCAGGCCTGGCACTGGTTCGACCCGGCGGCCGCGGTGCCGGAGATCGCCCGGGTGCTCGTCCCCGGCGGGACGCTCGCCCTGGTGTGGAACATCCGGGACGAGTCCGAGCCCTGGACCGCCGCCCTGGGTGAGCTGATGCGCCCTCCGACGCCGCAGCGGATCGACACCCGGCCGGTCCTCCCGGCGCCGTTCGGCGCGCCCGAGCTGCTGGAGATCCGCTGGGAGCACCTCACCACCCGGGCCGGGATCGTCGACATGGTCGCCTCCCGCAGCTATGTGATCGCGCTGCCGCAGGAGGCACGGGTCCGCCTGCTGGCCGACGTCGAACAGCTGCTGGCCACCCACCCGGACCTGGCCGACCGGGACGAGATCGCCGTGCCGTACCTGACGAGGTGCACCCGTGTCCGTCTCGGCTGAGCGCGCGCGGCCGGTGCTCCTGCGCCGCCTCGGCGCGGCGGACGCCGTACCGTACCGGGCCTTCCGCCTCCAGGCGCTGCGCGAGTCGCCGAGCGCCTTCACCTCCAGCCACGCCGAGGAGGCGGGCAAGCCGATGTCCGTGACGCTGCGCCGGCTGGCCGAGGCCGAGGACGGGCCGGGCGCCCTGATCGGCGCCTTCGACGGCACCGGCGCGCTGGTCGGCACCGCCGGGCTGAAGGTCCCGCAACGCAGCCAGGAACGGCACAAGGGCACGCTGTACGGCATGGCGGTGGCCCGCGGCGCCGCCGGCCGGGGGATCGGCCGCGCCCTGGTGCGGGAGGTGCTGCGCACGGCGGAGGACGGACGGCTGCGGCAGGTGCTGCTGACCGTCTCCGAGGGCAACGAGCCGGCCCTGCGGCTCTACACCGCCTGCGGCTTCGAGGTGTGGGGGCGGGAGCCGAGGGCCGTCCTGGTCGACGGCCGGGCGGTCGCGAAGCTGCACATGGTGTGCCTGCTGGACGGGGCCCGGGCGGCGGCCGGGGCCCTGAGAACAATCCGCTGACGACGGCCCCTGTCGAGCGGCCCGGAAGCACCGCGCGCGGAGGCCCGGTCACCGGTGGAGGAGGCGCCGCAGCCAACGGGTGCGGGCGTCGTGGGCGTCCTGGCTGATGACGGCGTGCGGGGCGAGGGTGTCGAACCCGTGGCAGGCGCCGGGCCACACGTGGAGTTCGGCCTCGCCGCCCGCCCGCCAGATGGCGTCGGCATAGGCGACGGCCTCGTCCCGGAAGATCTCGGCGGACCCGACCTCGACGTACGCCGCGGGCAGTCGGGACAGGTCGGTGGCGCGGGCCGGGGCGGCGTACGGAGAGAGGTCGGCGGCACCGTACCGGTGGCCGAGCAGGGCCTGCCAGGCGGTGGCGTTGGAGGTGCGGTCCCAGGTGTCGTGGCCGGCCAGCTGGTGGCTGGAGAAGGTGTCGCCGCGGTCGTCGAGCATCGGGCTCAGCAGCAGCTGGCCGACCGGTGCCGGACCGCCGCGGTCGCGGACCAGCCTCCCAGCCCCACCCGTGCGGGACCGCGGCGCCCCCGAACCGCCCGGGACCGACCGGCGCGTCCGCGGCGCGTCCGTGGCTCCCGTCGTCGGGCCAGTCCACCACGGTGGCGGGGGAATTGTCGGTCCCGCCTGCGAGCATCCCGCCCATGGACCTCACCACCGCCCTCGCCGGGCTCGACGCCCACCCCTGGGCCGACCTCTCGCACGCCTACGGCCCCGCCGAGGACCTGCCCGACCTGCTGCGCGCCCTCGCCGAGGGCGACGAGGCTACGGCGGAGGAGGCGGTCTCCGAGCTGTACGGGAGCATCCTCCACCAGGGCACGGTGTACCCGGCCAGTGCGGACGCCGTGCCCTACCTGGCCCGGCTCGCCGCCGCCGGGGTCCGGACGGTCGACGTGCTCGGCCTGCTGGGCGGGTTGGCCGAGAGCGAGGGCGAGTGGGAGGTCCCGGACGGTGCCGTCCGGGCCGCGGTGGCCGACCAACTTCCGCTGCTGCTCCCGCTGTTGGCCGACCCGGACGAGACCGTCCGGCTGACCGCCGCCTGGGCCGTCGGCCACACCGGGGACGCCGGGACGGCGCCGGCCGCCCTGTGGGAGCGCTGGGCCGCCGAGGAGAGCCCGGACGTGGCCGCCGAACTGCTCGTCGCCCTCGGCCGGGTGGACCTGGGCGCGGCCGCCGCGGAAGCCCGGGTACGGCTCGGCGAGGAGACCCCGGCGCCGCTGCGGCTGGCGGCAGTCCTGGTCTGCCTGAAGAACGAGGACCGCTGGGAGGCCGCCCACCACACGGCCGTGCTCGGCCTGCTGCCGGCCCGCGAACTCACCGTCGACCGCTACAGCGTCCACCACGAGGAACTGCTGCTCGCCGTCGTCGACACCCTGCTGGACCGCGACACCGACGCCGACCGCGAGGCCGCCCTCACCCTGCTGGAGGCCGCGCTGGGCGACCCGCGCCCCGAGGTGCGGGCCGAGGCGCTGTGGGCGGCCGACCACGCCTGCTACGTCTCGCGCGCCGCCCCGCCGCGGCTGATCCAGGCCGTCGCCCCGCTCGCCGCCCAGGACACGGCGGCGAGCCTGCTGGCCAAGCTCGGCCCGCTCGCCGCCGAGGCCGCGCCGGCGCTCCTCGAACTCGCCACCCGGCCGGACGACAGGGCGGCCGACCAGGCCCTCGCCGCACTGGTCCGGATCGCACCCGGACAGGCCGCCCCGCTGCTCGCCCGGGACCTCGCACGGCGCCCGGAAGCCCGCCGCGCCGCGGGCGACTCCCGTGCCCCCGCGTTCCCGTTCGCCCCGGAGCTGCTCGCCGCCGTCCGCGGCCGGCTCGCCGCCGACGGACTCGGCGACAACGAGACCGCCGACCTGGTCAACCTGCTGCGCCGGTGGGGCCCGCGTGCCGTCGACGGCCTGCCCGAGCTCTGCGCGGTGCTGCCCCGCTTCCCGTACGCCGCCTCCGCCGTCGCGGCCGTCGTCGCGGGCGGCCCGCCCGACGCCCGCGAACGGGCCGCCCAGGCCCTGCGGGCGAACGCCGGCCCGCTCCAGGTGGCCCGCGCCCACCACGACGTCACCGGCGAACCCGCCCTGCTGCTCGACGCCGTCGCCGAACGGCTGGCGGCCTCGCGCGAGCGGGCCGAGGCGGCGCAGGCGGCCGCCGACCTGGGCGCGGCCGCCGCCGGGCTGCTCCCGGACCTGCTCGCGGCGGTGAGCACGGAGCCGGAGCCGACCGTCCCGCAGCTGGACGCCGACATCGCCACCGCCCGCGCCCTCTGGCAGATCGACGGCGACGCCCAGGAGGCCGTCCGGATCCTGGCGTCCGTCCTCGACCGCACCGCCGGGAACGGGCCGTGGTACCGCTGGACGACGGTCCGCGCGCTGCGCGCCGCCGCCTCCCTCGGGGCGGCCGGCCGGGACCTCGCGCCCCGGCTGGAGGCGCTGCTCGACCAGCCGCAGGACGCCGCCGGCGCCGCCCGCGCCCTGCTCGACATCGCCGACCCCGACACCCTCGACGTCGGCCGCCTCGCCCGGGCCGCGCTCCACTCCGTCGAGACGGACGCCGACGTCACGGGCGGCTGCGAGGCCCTGCACGCGCTGGGTGCCGCGGCCCGGGAGACCTCGCTGCTCCCGTACGTCGGGGACCTCGTCGAGCGCGACCGCCGGATCGTCACCTCCGGCCTCGCGTACGACATCATCGGCGAGGACGAGCGGCTGCGCGCCCTGCTGGCCGAGCTGCGCTGACCCGGCCGCCCCGCCGGCCGCCCCGCCGGCCGACCCGCCGCGCCCGCCGTCCGCGCCCGGTCCCCGGGCGGCCGTGCGGGGGGTGACGGACGCCCGGGGAGTCCGCTCGTCAGACGAGCCGCAGCACCAGCTTGCCGGTGTTCTCACCGCGGAACAGCATCCCGAAGGTCTCCGGGAAGTCGTCCACGGTGCCCTCCACCACCTGCTCCTTGACCTTGATCCGGCCCGCCGCGATCCAGCCCGCGATCTCGGCGGCCGCCTCCGGGTACCGGCGGGCGTAGTCGAACACCACGAAGCCCTCCATCCGGGCCCGCCGCACCAGCAGCGACAGGTAGTTGGACGGGCCTTGCACGGCGCCCTCGTTGTTGTACTGGCTGATCGCGCCGCAGACCACCACCCGGGCGTGCATCGCCAGGCGGGTCAGCGCGGCGTCCAGGACCGGGCCGCCGACGTTGTCGAAGTAGACGTCGATGCCGTCCGGGGCGTGGGTGCGCAGGGCCTTGCGGACGTCCTCCGCGCGGTAGTCGATCGCGGCGTCGAAGCCCAGCTCACCGGTGAGCAGCGCGCACTTCTCCGGACCGCCCGCGATCCCGACCACCCGGCAGCCCTTCACCTTGGCGATCTGGCCCACCAGGCTGCCGACCGCCCCGGCGGCGCCGGAGACGACGACCGTCTCGCCCTCCTTGAGCGCCCCGACCTCCAGCAGCCCGAAGTACGCCGTCATCCCGGGCATCCCGAGGGCGCCCAGGTACGTCGACAGCGGCGCGAGCGCGGGATCGACCGTGAGCGCGCCCTTCCCGTCCGACACCGCGTACTCCTGCACCCCGAACGCCCCGACCACGTGGTCGCCGACCCGGAACTTCGGGTGGTTCGACGCGACGACCTCCACCACCGAACCGGCCCGCATCACCTCGCCCACCCCCACCGGCGGCAGGTACGACGGCCGGTCGTCCAGCCACCCCCGCATCGCCGGATCCAGCGACACGTACCGCGTCCGCCCCAGGAACTCCCCGTCCCCCGGCTCCGGCACCGCCTCCGCCACGTGCGCCCAGTCCTCCGGACGCACCTCCCCGACCGGCCGACTGGCAAGACGGATCTGACGGTTGACTCCGGTGGCTCCGGCCATGACGTCTCCTGGTCACTCGGGATCGACGGCTGAACGCGCCGATTCTAAGCAAGCGCTTATTCATATGGCCAGAGAGTGTCCGGAATCAGTGGGTAGGCCTGGTGGTGCGTGCATATGCAGGCGCGATGCGCCGGTAGGCTTGCCGCCGGGCAGCCCCTGAGCGCGGAGACCGGCGCCTGACAGGAGAGCACTACGTGAGCACAGCGCACCTCGGCCCGGGCGACTACAGCCACGTGCCGAACCCCGAACAGGCCCTCAAGTACGCCATTCGGCACATCGCGGGCGAACGCGTTGAGATCGTCGAGGGAGTCATCACCCCCGTGTCGCCGTCTTGGGAGCACGAGAACACCGTCGATCTGATCCGCCTGCAGATCGGGCCCCGTCAGCGCGAACTCGGACTGCGTTCGGGCTCGGGCAACCTCGACTTGCCGGGCACCGAGAACTTCTACATCCCCGACCTGGCCCTCGTTCCGGTGAAGCTGGCCGTGAACAATCCCGGCGCGTTGCTTCCCGACCAGACCGTTCTCGTGGTCGAGGTCACCTCTCCTTCGAACGCCGACACCGACCGGATCGTGAAGCGCCGCCGCTACGCCCAGTTCGGTGCGCCGCTCTACCTCCTGGTGGACCGGCAGGAACGGGCCTGCACGCTGTTCTCCCAGCCGGGGGCGCTCGGTTACACCCGGGTCGAGGGGCCGCATCCGTTCGGGGTGCCGGTGCGGTTGCCCGAGCCGTTCGAACTCGACCTGGAAACCGGCGAGTTCTGACTCGGGGGCGGGCCGGGTCGCGGTCCGATCCGGCGGGGTCCCGGGTGGGCCGGCGGTCGCTCAGCCCTGGTGCCCGGGCTCGGGCGACCAGCCGAGGGCGGGGCCGAGGCGGGTGGCGAGGTCGGTGAGGATCTGCACGTAGTCCTCGTACGCGAAGGTGAACGGCAGTGCGAAGGCGACTTCGTCCACCTCGCGGTAGCCGGCGTGGGCGTGCAGCCGCTCGACGAGCTCCTCGGTGGTCCCGACCAGGTCGGGGGCGAACAGCAGTCGGGCGGGGCCCTGCGGGGTGAGGGTGCGCGGGGTGCGGGCGAGGGCGTAGGCCTGGTACCTGGCGCGCTGTTCGGGGGTGGCGCTGTCGGTGGGGATGACCACCAGGCCCTGGGAGACCCGGGCGCGTCCGCCGTCGGGGTGATGCTCGCGGAAGGCGCGGATCTGGGCGGCCTGGATGGCGGCGAAGTCGAACGGGCCCTCCTCGCCGGGGTCCTCCGGCTTGACCACGCTGCTGGTGAGGAGGTTGAGCCCCTGCTCGCCGGCCCAGCGGGCCGAGCGCAGGCTGCCGGCGCCGTACCAGAGGCGGGAGGCGAGGCCGGGGGAGTGCGGCTGGACCCGGCGGGAGTACACCTCGACGCCCTCGGTGCCGGCGAAGCCGGAGGCGTCCTCGCCGCGCACCAGGGCGAGCAGCCGTTCGGCGCGCCGGGGCCCGAAGTCCTCCTGCTCGCCGGTGTCGGGGTAGAGCGCGCCGCGCACGTGCTCGTAGTGGGTGGGCGGGCCGACGCTGAAGCCGGGGTTGAGCCGGCCGCCGGAGAGCACGTCGACGGTGGCCAGGTCCTCGGCGAGCCGCAGCGGGTTCTCCCAGCCGAGCGGGGTCACGGCGGTGCCGAGCTGGATGCGGCTGGTGCGCTGGCTGGCGGCGGCGAGGACGGCGAGCGGGGAGGAGATGCCGTACTGGAGGTGGCGGTGGCGCAGCCAGGCGCTGTCGAAGCCGAGCCGCTCGCCGAGCGTGATGAGGCCGAGGGTGGACTCGTGGCCGCGGCGCGGGTCCGCCTCGTCGAAGAGCCCGATGGTCAGGAAGCCGAGTTTCCGCAGCGGGCGAGGGGTCGGCGACATGGCGGGCTCCGCGGGGTGAGGCGTGGTGAGGGGCGAGGTCGCGAGGGGGGCGGTGGGGCGTGGCGAGGGGTGGCCCGGGGCGGGCCGGCCGGCTGGTGCGTTCCGAACGTACGCAGGCGCCGCGCCGCCCGACAAGATCGACGCGCGATCCGGACACAGGCCCGCAACGGAACGCAACGGAACGCAACGCCCGGCAACGATCGGCAACCCCCCGCAACGGCGCGCAACGCGGCGGCACGTACGGCGGCCCCCACCCCGTCGAGCGAGGGTGGGGGCCGCCGCGTCCGGGCGCCGTCAGCAGCTGCGCAGCTCCGGGCTCTGGTTGCGGATCTGGTTGTGCAGCGAGGTGAACTCCCGGTACGCCGCGCCGTCCTCGGTGCCGGGGCGGAAGGCGCCGACCCGGTGGCAGTTGACGAAGGCGAGCTTCACCCCGAAGTGGTCCTCCAGGCTGCCCCGGATCGCGTTGCTGGCGAGCGCGCGCAGCAGCTGGGCGCGCTGCTCGTCGCTGGGCGTGGTGTTGTCGGTGGTGAACTCCTCCTGGCCGGCGGCGAGTTCGGTGCTGAGCCCGGCGACGACCTGGTAGGCGTACGGGAGCGAGGTGCGGACGGTGTCGAGGAAGTCGGCCTCGTCGACTCGGCCCTGCTGGGCCTGGGCGAGGAGGGCGGGGGAGACGTCGAGCGACATGGGTGTCCTCTTTCGGGCGCGTCGGGGTTCGGTGGGCGGCGTTCGCCCGCAACAGTTATCGAAGATGAAAACCATTGCAAGGAAGACTCTCCCGGTCATCCTGACGCCCTGTCAAGCTCCGCCCCCCGGAGGGCTGACGGCGGGCGGCGGCGGCACCCGGCCGGCCTTGATCACGAACACCGCGACCGCCACCGCGAGCGCCGCGAACACCAGGCCCAGCTGGAACGCGCTCGCGATGCCGTGCACCAGCACCTGGTCGGAGTACGGTGCCGGGAGCCGGCCGGTGGCCCGGAACTGGGCGGCCTGCTGCGGGGTGGCCTGCCGGAGGAACGCCCCGGCCTGCTGCCGGGCCTCGGTGCGGCTGGCCGTGCCGTACACGGTGACCAGGATCGACAGCCCGAGCGAGCCGCCCACCTGCTGGGTGGTGTTGAGCATGCCGGTGGCCGCGCCGGTCTCGTGCGGGGCGACCCGGGAGACGGCGGTCAGCATCACCGGGACGAAGATCGAGCCCATGCCGAAGCCGAACATCAGGGTCGGCCCGAGGATGCCGCCGAGGTAGCTGCTGCCGATGTCGATCCGGGTCGCCCAGATGACCCCGCCCAGCACCAGCAGGGAGCCGGCCACCAGGAAGGGCTTGGCGCCGAACCGCGTCTGGCTGCGGGCGGCGAACTGGGCGGCGGCCACGATCGCGACGCTGATCGGCAGGAACGCGAATCCGGCCCGCAGCGGGCTGAAGTCGAGGACCTCCTGCACGAACAGGGTGATGAAGAAGAAGATGCTGAACATCGTCGCGGCCATGCAGAGCATCAGCCCGTACGCGCCCGAGCGGTTGCGGTCGCGGAACAGGTGCAGCGGGGTGATCGGCTGGGGCGCCCGCCGCTCGTGGGCGAGGAAGCCGGCCAGCAGGACGACGGCGAGGCCGAACGCGGTCAGCGTCACGGTGTCCGTCCACCCGTGGTCGGAGGCGCGGATGAAGCCGTACACCAGCGAGACCATGCCCGCCGTCGCGGAGAACGCGCCGGTCAGGTCGAAGCGCCCGGGGTGGCGCTCGGACTCGTTGA
This sequence comes from Kitasatospora sp. NPDC001547, assembly GCF_042894165.1. Lineage (NCBI taxonomy): Bacteria > Bacillati > Actinomycetota > Actinomycetes > Kitasatosporales > Streptomycetaceae > Kitasatospora > Kitasatospora sp. NPDC001547. The sequence continues at coordinate 32,513 of NZ_JBIAVL010000009.1, forward strand.
TGTAGAGCGGCGCCAGCAGCGCGATCGCGATGCCGATCGGCACATTGACGAAGAACACCCAGCGCCAGGACAGCCAGGAGGTCAGCATGCCGCCGAGCAGCAGCCCGATCGCGCCGCCGGCCCCGGCGACCGCGGAGAACACCCCGAAGGCCCGGTTGCGCTCCGGGCCCTCCCTGAAGTTGGTGGCGATCAGCGCCAGCGCGGTCGGCGAGGCGATGGCGCCGCCCAGGCCCTGGAGCGCCCGGGCGGCCAGCAGCCAGCCGGAGGACTGCGCGACCCCGCCGAGCAGCGAGGCCAGGCTGAACACCAGCACCCCGACGACGAACACCCGCCGCCGCCCGAGGATGTCGCCCGCCCGCCCGCCGAGCAGCAGCAGGCCGCCGAAGGTGAGGGTGTAGGCGTTGATGACCCAGGACAGCTCGGTGGTGTTGAACCGCAGCGCCTGCTGGATGTGCGGCAGCGCGATGTTCACGATCGTGATGTCGAGGACGACCATCAGCTGGGTCGCCGCGATGACGGTCAGTGCTATCCCCGGGTGCTGGCCCCGACGTGCGGTCGCGGGCGGAGCCTCGGCCAGGGCGCGCGAGGTGGCCATGGCAGGTCCCCCAATGGGTTCGGGGGTGAACGACGGGCAAACGACGGGCAGGGGACGGATTCGTTCACCACTACCGACGGTATCCCCGGGAGATAGGGAACACAATCGTTCATTACGGACATCCGGCCACGGCGAATCCCTCGCGCACCCGCCTGCCCGCCCGCCCGGCCGTCAGCTGTCGAAGCCGAGGCCGAAGCGGTCCAGGGTGCGCAGCCAGAGGTTGCGGCGCCCGGCGTCGGCGTCGGCGCGGGTGAGGGCCCACTGGGTGATGCCGATGCCGATCGAGCGGGCCGGCTCGGGCGGGAAGGGCAGGGGCTTGCGGCGGACCATCTCCAGCGCGGTGCGCTCGGTGCGGGCGCCGTCGAGCAGGTCGAGCATCACCTCGGCGCCGAAGCGGGTCGCGCCCACGCCCAGGCCGGTGAATCCTGCGGCGTAGGCGACCCGGCCGTCGTGGGAGAGGTCGAAGAAGGCGCTGAACCGGGTGCAGGTGTCGATGGCGCCGCCCCAGGCGTGGCTGAACCGGACGCCCTCCAGCTGGGGGAAGGTCCGGAAGAAGTGCCGGGCGAGGGTGGCGAAGGTCTCCGGCCGCTGGTCGCGCTCGGCCCGGACCCGGCTGCGGAACTGGTGCACCACGTCGTAGCCGCCGAACAGGATGCGGTTGTCCGCGGACAGCCGGACGTAGTGGAAGTGGTTGGCGCTGTCGGAGAAGCCCTGGCGCCCCCGCCAGCCCACCGAGGCGAGCCGCTCCTCGCTCAGCGGCTCCGTCATCAGCGCGTAGTCGTAGACCGGCACGGTGTACGGGCGGTGGCGGCGCAGCAGCGAGGGGAAGGCGTTGGTGGCGAGCGCCACGCGGCGGGCGGCGACCCGGCCGTACGGGGTGCGGACGGTGATGCCGCGCGGGGAGCCGGTCAGGCCGGTGGCGGGCGTGTGCTCGAAGATCCGTACGCCCTGGTCGAGGCAGGCCCGCCTGAGGCCCCAGGCGAGGCGGGCGGGGTTGAGCATGGCGACGCCGTTGCGGTCCCACAGGCCGCCGAGGAAGGTGGGGGAGTCGATCTCGGCGCGGACGGCGTCGCCGTCCAGGACGTCGAGCCGGCTGTCGTGGCGGGCGGCGAGCCCGGCGAACTCGTGCAGCTCGCCGACCTGGTGGGGCTCGGTGGCGACGACGAGGGAGCCGGTGCGCTCCCAGTCGCAGTCGATGCCGTGGCGTTCGAGGGTGTCCTCCATGGCCTGGAGGTTGGCGGCGCCGAGCCGCTCCAGGGTGTGGAGTTCGTCGGGCCAGCGCTGGTACCCGTTGGCGAGGCCGTGGGTGAGGCTGGCCTCGCAGAAGCCGCCGTTGCGGCCGGAGGCGGCCCAGCCGGCCTCCTTCGCCTCGACGAGGACGACGTCGAGCGAGGGGTCGCGCTCCTTGGCGATGAGCGCGGTCCACAGCCCGCTGTAGCCGCCGCCGACCACGAGCAGGTCGCAGCGCACGTCGCCGACCAGGGCGGAGGCGGCCGCGGGCCGGGCGGGGTCGTCCAGCCAGAACGGTACGGGCTGGGCGTCCTGGAGGGCGCGGACGGGGTCGGCCATGGCGGTGGCTCCTTCGGTGCATGGCGTCGGTTCGCGGAGGGGCGGGCCTCCGTGTGCCGCCATCAGACCGGGGCGCCCGGCTCAAAGTCAATGGTGTTGACATAAGGCTGCGGGTTCAGCGGGCGGGCGCCGTCCCGGTCCCGTCCGCCCGCTGGACCACCGTCGGCCACGGGCGCGAGATCTGGCACGCCTACGAGCCCGCCGGCGCCGGCGGGCTTCGCCGTGGCCCTCGGCTTCTGCGGGCACCGCCCCGCCGACGCCTGCACCGAGACCGACCCCGACGCCGACGCGCTCGCCCTGCGGCGCGACGGCCGGATCTCCGTCACCCCGGTCACCCCCGACCGGACCTATGGTGTCCGCACGGCCGACCACCGGGAGCTGAACCGGCTCCGGCACTACATCGACCACGAGGCGCCGCGCCCGTGACCCGCACAGGAGAGCACGCATGAGCACCGCAGGACCTCAGCGGCACCCGGTCGTCCCCACCGGCCGGGGCCCGGTGCGCGGCGAGCGCCGCGCCGGCGGCGGCGTCCGCTTCCTGGGCATTCCGTACGCCCGACCACCCGTCGGCGAGCTGCGGTTCGCCGCCCCGGTGCCGCCCCGGCCGTGGACCGAGGTGCTGGACGCGACCGAGTACGGGCCGACCGCGCAGCGCCGTCCGTTCGGCGAGGTCACCACCATCCCCGAGCCGACCGTCCCCGGCGCGGGCATCCTCAACCTCAACGTCTTCACCCCGGACCCGACCCCGGCGGCCGGACTGCCGGTGCTGGTCTGGATCCACGGCGGTGGCTTCGTCGCCGGGTCCTCGGCGAGCCCCTGGTACGACGGCGCGGCCTTCAACCGGGACGGCGTGGTCGTGGTGTCGATCGGCTACCGGCTCGGCGTCGAGGGCTTCCTGCACCTGGCCGACGCCCCCGACAACCGGGGCGTACGGGACTGGATCGCCGCGCTGGGATGGGTGCGGGACAACATCGCCTCCTTCGGCGGCGATCCCGCCAAGGTCACCGTCGCCGGGCAGTCGGCCGGCGGCGGCGCCGTGCAGACGCTGCTCGCGACGCCGGCCGCCCGGGGGCTGTTCCGCGCGGCGATCTCGGTCTCCGGCGCGGTGATGCGCCCGCAGGACCGTGCCACCGCCGAGGCCGTCAGCCGGGTGTTCACCGCCCGCACCGGCGTACCCGCCACGGCGGCCGCCCTGCGGGACGCCACCGACACCGAACTGCTGGCCCTCCAGGACGCGCTGGACTCCGCCGGGCCGGATCCCGACGGGCTGCCCGCCCTGCCCCTGGCGCCCTTCGCCGACGGCGAGTTGGTGCCGGTGCCGGTGCCGGAGGCGATCGTCGACGCGGACGTCCCGCTGCTGCTCGGCTTCACCGCGCACGAGTTCGCGGTTCCGGCGGGGGAGGACGCCCCGGCGGCGGGGGACGCCCCGGAGGGCGAACTGCTGGGCCTGCTCCATGCGTTGGGCCTGGACGACGGCAGCCGTGCCGCCCGCTTCCTCGCCGAGCGGCCGGCCGCGTCCGGCGGCGACGCGATCACCGACTGGCTGTTCCGCGCCCCCGCCCTGGCCATCGCCGAGGCCCGCGCCGAGCGGCAACGGCCCACCTGGCTCTACCAGTTCGACTGGTCCGGGGCCGCCCCCGGCCGCATCGGCCAGGCCTACCACTGCATCGACCTGCCGTTCGCCTTCGACCTGCTGCACGCCGAGGGCGTCGAGGCCGCCCTCGGCGCCCACCCGCCGCAGCCGCTGGCCGACGCCGTCCACGGGGCCTGGGTCGCCTTCGTCCGCGACCTCGACCCGGGCGCCGCCTGGCCGCCGTACCAGGAGGGCCGCGCCACCATGCGCTGGCACACCGAACCCCGGGTGGAGCGCGACCCGCTGCGCGCCGTCCGGGAGATCTGGCTCGGCTGACGGGCCGGGGCAGGGCGGGTGCGGCCCGGATCCGCTCCGGGCCGCACCCGCCCGCCCGCCGGCTACCGCGCCACCCGGCAGCGGCGCCGGTAGTAGGCGAAGGCGAGGGCGAGCACCAGCGGGCCCCAGAACACGAACAGGCCGCTGACGGCCGCCGCGAGCAACCGCCACCAGCCGTTGACGTACGGGACCTCCGAGAAGCCGGCGAGCTGGAAGGCAGCGAGCACCCAGTCCACGGTCAGCGCGGTGAGGGCGAGGCCCGCGACCGTGGCGGGGACGAGCACCGCGTACGGGCGGATGTTCCTGCCGCCGAGGACGGGGACCCAGTGCGGCACCACCTCGCCCGAGCGCCGCACCAGGCAGGAGCAGAGCAGCGCGAACACCTCGGACAGGATGCTCAGCGTGCCGACGTACCCCACGCTCGCCCACAGCGGCAGGTCCATGCGGGGCACGTCCATCCCCATCAGGAACCCGAACCCGATGGGCAGGCGCCAGAGGCACACCGGCAGGCCGAGCCACGGGATCGCGCGGGCGGTCCGCTCGGCCCAGCGCGGGACGGGGAGTTCGGTCGGGTGGATCGTCGTACTGGTCACCCGTCCAGCGTGCCGAGCGGGCGGCGGGCCGGAATCGCGCGTGCGGATGATCGGCCTCCCCCGGGTGGGGGAGGCCGATCATCCGCACGCGGGGCGGGGGCCGAGGGCGTCAGGCGTGGACGCCCAGCTGGGCCATCAGGGTCGCGTTGTCCTCGATGTGCCAGTCCTCGACGATCCGGTCGGTGCCGACGTGCTGGATGTCGATGGCGTTGAACTCGACGCGCTGGCCCTGGCCCCGCACCCCGTCGAAGGTGCCGGTGAAGTGGCCGCGGAACACCAGCCGGGCGGTGATCCTGTCCCCGGCGACCAGGACGTCGGACAGCTCGCAGGTCAGGTCCGGCACCGCGGCGCGGAAGTTCTTCGAGGCGAAGACCGGCCCGGCGGGGCCCTGCGGACGGCCCCCCGGCAGGGTGTTGTCCCGGAACTGCGGGCTGACCGCCGCGTCCAGGTACCGCTGCTGCCCGGTGTTCCAGAAGGTGTACAACTGCTGGGCCAGGTGCACCTCCTGGGCGGCGCGCCGGGCGCCGATCGAGCGGTCCACGGTGAGCGCCTTCGGCTGGACGAGGCCGGGCGTGCGGTCGATCAGGCGCTGCGGCCAGTCGCGGGCGGAGTCGTGGCGGCCGCCGTCGTGGGCGGGGGCGGCCGCGGCGGTGCCGCCCGCCAGGCCGGCCACCGCCGCGAGGACGGCGGCGGTACGGATCAGGGTGCGCGAACGCATGGGAACAGCTCCTCGGATCGGGTGGTCACGCCCGGGATCCGGGCGTGCGGGGGTGGCCGACGACGGCCGGAGATCGGGCGGGCCGGACGTCAGGCGAGTCGGCCGCCGCCGTCGACGTGCAGCACGGTGCCGGTGACGTACGGGTTGTCGATGGCGTAGAGGACGGCCTTGACCAGGTCCTCCGGGGTGCCGACGCGCCGGGCCGGGTTGCGCTCGGCCACGCCGCGCAGGAACGCCTCCTTGTCGGCGCCCAGGCCGTCCCAGGAGCCGGTGTCGACGATGCCGGGGGAGACGGCGTTGACCCGGACCGGCGCGATCTCCACCGCCAGCGCCTGCACCAGGAAGGCCAGCGCGCCGTTGGTGGTGGCCATCACCGTGCGCGCGGGGGCCGGGCGCCACGCGGCCACACCGGAGAAGAAGGTGAACGAGCCGCTCTCGGAGACCTGCCCGACCAGGTGCTTGGCCAGCAGCAGCGGGCCGATCACCTTCGCCGCGAACGCCCGCTGGACGTCGGCCGCGTCGAGCTCCCGCAGCGGGCCGTTGGCGGGCATCGCGGCGGTCGAGACCAGGTGGTCGAAGCGGCCGGCCCGGGCGGCGAAGGCGGCGATCGACTCCTCGTCGGCGATGTCCAGGGCGATCACCTCGGACGGGCCGGCCAGCTCGCCGGCCGTCCACTCCAGCTTGCGCGGGTCCGGGCCGGCCAGCACCAGTGAGGCGCCGGCCGCCGAGGCGGCCTTGGCCAGGGCCTGCCCGGTGCGCGAACCGGCGCCGACCACGACGAGCCGTCGGCCCTGGAGCGAGGTGGCGGCGGGCGCCGAGACGGAAACGGACATGGGGAACTCCTGAGGATCGTCGGGGTGTTCGGCCGCCCGCTGCTTCCCGCGGCGGCCACCCCACGACCCTCTCCCGACCAGGGATGATGAGTCCAAGGCTTGTTTTCTACCCCAGCGATAAAATCCGTTCATGGCAACACCCACGCTCAGGCAGCTCGAATACCTGGCCACCGTGGTCGACACCGGATCGTTCACCCGCGCGGCCGAACAGCTGCACGTCACCCAGCCCGCGCTGTCCCACCAGATCAGGGCCCTGGAGGGCGCCCTCGGCGGACCGCTGCTGGAACGCCTGCCGCGGTCCGTACGGCTCACCCCGATGGGCCGGGCGGTCCTGCCGCACGCCCGCGCCGCGCTGGCCGAGGCCGAACGCCTGCACGCGGCGGCCCGCCGGTCGGCCGGCCTGGAGGAGGGCGAACTGGAGGTCGCCGTCGTCTACTCGGTCAGCCTCGGCATCCTGCCGCCGGTGCTGCGGGACTGGCACCGCCGGCACCCCGGCGTGCGGATCCGGCTGCGCGAGTACTCCCACACCGGCCTCCTCCAGGCGGCCATGGCCGCGGGCCGCGCCGACCTCGCCATCGGCCCCGCGCCTACCGGCTGGGAGGGGCCGATCCGGGAGCTCGGCGTCGAGGAGTTCACCGTCGTGCTGCCCGCCGAGGACCCGCTGGCCGACCGCCCCGACGGCACCGTCGCGCTGGCCGAACTCGCCGACCGGGACTGGGTCCACTACGCCCCCGGCAACGGCCTCGCCGACCTGCTCGACCAGGTCTGCGCCCGGGCCGGCTTCCACCCCCGGGCGGCGATCCGCGCCGAACAGACCTCCGCCGCACCGCTGTTGGCGGCGGCCGGGCTCGGGCCGGCGCTGGTGCCGGCCAACATCGTCCCGGCCCGCTTCGAGGGCGTCCTGCTGCGCCCGGACCCCCCGATCCTGCGCGTCCTCACCGCCTACACCCGCACCCGTCCCGACCCGCTCACGGTGGCCTTCGCGGACCTCCTGGCCCGGCAGGCCCGGGTCAACCCGGTGGTCTCCAGCCGGTCGGCCGGGGCCGGGCCCGACGGGACGCGCGCCTGAACCCGGATGGCGCCGCGACGCTCAGCGCGCGGCGCCGCCGACCGGCCGGTCCGCGTCGTCGAGGTCGACGGCGTCGCTGAGGCCCAGGCGCAGGTGCTCGATGTGGTAGACGGCCTGGTCCAGCAGCGCGGCCACGTGGTTGTCGTAGAGCGCGTAGACGACCTGGCGGCCGTTGCGCTGCCCGACGACCAGGCCGAGGTTGCGCAGCAGGCGCAGCTGGTGGGAGCAGGCGGACTGCTCCAGGCCGACCTCGGCGGCGAGTTCGGTGGCGGCACAGGGGCCCTCGCGCAGCCGGGAGAGGATCAGCAGGCGGGACGGTGTGGCCAGGGCTTGCAGGGTGGTGGCCACCCGGGCAGCGCTGGTGGCGTCCAGGCGCGTGTGCGGGACGGCGGTGGCGGGGGCGGGGGCGGCTCCATGACCCATGAGGACCATCCTACAACTCATAGATGAAGAAGCGTTCATATGTTCATGTATGGTGAGTGAGCCATAGACCCGGCCCACGTCTGCCCGCGCCCGTCCCGAAGGGTCCTGCCCGCATGTCCTCCACCACCCTGGCCGAGCGCCCCGCGCCCTCGGCCGCGCCGCGTCCCGACACCGCGCCCCGCCGGCGCACCCGGGTGCTGTCGCTGCCCGAGGCCCGCTGGGCCGGCGCCGCGACGGTGCTCTTCCTGCTCGCGCTGCCGCTCCAGCTGGCCGGCGCCCCCGCCTGGGCCTGGGGCCCGCTGTACGCCCTCGCGTACGCCACCGGCGGCTGGGAGCCCGCCTGGGCCGGGCTCCGGGCGCTGCGGGAGCGGACCCTCGACGTCGACCTGCTGATGATCGTGGCCGCGCTCGGCGCCGCCGCCGTCGGGCAGGTCATGGACGGCGCGCTGCTGATCGTCATCTTCGCCACCTCCGGCGCCCTGGAGGCGCTGGCCACCGCCCGGACCGCCGACTCGGTGCGCGGACTGCTCGACCTCGCCCCGGCCACCGCCACCCGGCTGCTGCCCGGCGGCGGCGAGGAGACCGTGCCGACCGAGGACCTCGCCGTCGGCGACACGGTCCTGGTGCGGCCCGGCGAGCGGATCGGCGCCGACGGGCGGGTGCTCGACGGCGCCGGCGAGGTCGACCAGGCGACCATCACCGGCGAGCCGCTGCCGGTCGCCAAGGGCCGGGGTGACGAGGTGTTCGCCGGCACCCTCAACGGCACCGGGGCGCTGCGGGTGCGGGTCGAACGCGATGCCTCGGACACGGTGATCGCCCGGATCGTGCACCTGGTCGAGGAGGCCTCCGAGACCAAGGCGCCCACCCAGCTGTTCATCGAGAAGGTCGAGCAGCGCTACTCGATCGGCATGGTGCTCGCCACCCTCGCCGTCTTCGCCGTCCCGCTGGCCTTCGGCGCGGCCTTCACCGGCTCGCTGCTGCGCGCGATGACCTTCATGATCGTCGCCTCCCCCTGCGCGGTGGTGCTGGCCACCATGCCGCCGCTGCTCTCCGCCATCGCCAACGCCGGCCGGCACGGCGTCCTGGTCAAGTCCGCCGTCGTGATGGAACGGCTGGGCCAGGTCGACGCCGTCGCGCTGGACAAGACCGGCACCCTCACCGAGGGCACCCCCCGCCTGACCGACCTGCGGCCGCTCACCGGCTCCGGCCTCGACGAGGCACGGCTGCTGGCACTGGCGGCCGCGGCCGAGCACCCCAGCGAGCACCCGCTCGCCCGCGCCGTCGTCGCCGCCGCCCGCGGCCGCGGCCTGACCCTCCGCACCGCCGAGGACTTCACCTCCACCCCCGGCGTCGGCGTCACCGCCACCGTCGACGGCCGGGTCGTCGCGGTCGGCACGCCCGCCCGTCTGATCAACGGCCGCACCGATGCCGCCTCCGCCGAAGCCGCCGCGCTGGCAACCGCGTTGGAGGAGACCGGGCACACCGCCGTCCTGGTCGAGGCGGACGGCGTCCCGGTGGGCGTGCTCGGCATCGCCGACCGGCTGCGCCCGGACGCCGCCGCCACCGTCGCGTCCCTGCGGGCGCTGACCGGCACCGCGCCGGTGCTGCTCACCGGCGACAACCCGCGCGCCGCCGCCCGGCTGGCCGCCGAGGTCGGCATCGGCGACGTCCGGGCCGGGCTGCTGCCGCAGGACAAGGTCGCCGCCGTCCGGGAGCGGGAGGCGGCCGGGCGCAGGGTGCTGGTGATCGGCGACGGCGTCAACGACGCGCCCGCGCTGGCCGCCGCCCACACCGGCGTCGCGATGGGCCGGGCCGGTTCCGACCTCGCCCTGGAGACCGCCGACGCCGTCGTCGTCCGCGACGAACTCGCCACCGTCCCGGCCGTGGTGGCGCTCTCCCGGCGGGCCCGCTCCCTCGTGGTGCAGAACCTGGTCATCGCCTCGGTGTTCATCACCGTCCTGGTGGTCTGGGACCTGGTCGCCACCCTCCCGCTGCCGCTCGGCGTGCTCGGCCACGAGGGCTCGACCGTCGTCGTCGGCCTCAACGGGCTCCGACTGCTGCGCGAGGCCGCCTGGACCGGGGCGCGGGCCTGACGGCCTCGACCAGCGGATCCGACCGCTGCCGCTCGACGGCCGGTCCGAGCCGCTGATCCCGCCCGGCGACGGCGGCTTCGGCTGGTACCGCGGCCGGCGGGAGGCGCCCCGTCGCGCGGTCCGCTGCACGGGCTACCGGCCCGCCGGACGCACCGGGGACCAGCGCGCCGAGGACGGCCCGGGGGCGGACGCCGAGGACTGAGTGCGGTCCCGGCGTGCGCCCTTCCCGAACATGAGGATCCGTCATATTCTCGGTCCTCGCCGACGGTGCGGGACCAGGCCGTCGATCCCGGGCCGCCTCACCACAGCGGGGATGACCATGAAGAGTCCTGCGGCGCGACTGCTCGCCCTGGCCGCCGTCCTGCCGGTGCTCGCCGTCCTGGCGGCGGGCCCCGGGGCCGCGGCGCCGGAGGACGGCGAGCCGGCCCGGCCGGCCGCGTCCTGGACCGGCCCGCTGAGCACCCGGGGGCGCTACATCGTGGACGCCGCCGGCGAGCGCTTCAAGCTGAAGTCCGCCAACTGGGCCGGCGCCCAGGGCACCTGGCAGGGTAGCGGGAGCCCCGACGACCCCGCCGCCAACCAGGCCGGACAGGTCTCGCACAACATCCCGCTGGGCCTGGACCGGGTGCCGGTGGCCCGGCTGCTGGCCGACTTCCACGGGCTGGGCGTCAACAGCATCCGGCTGCCGTTCGCCAACGCGATGATCCACGACACCGTCCCCGTCCCGGACTCCGCCGTCGCCGCCAACCCGCAGCTGCGCGGCCGGACCCCGCTCCAGGTCTTCGACGCCGTGGTGGCCGCCCTCACCGCCGACGGCTTCGCGGTGATCCTCAACAACCACACCACCGGCTACCGGTTCTGCTGCGGCCTGGACGGCAACGAGCGCTGGAACAGCGGCCAGTCGACGGCCCAGTGGGAGGACGACTGGCTGTTCATGGTGAACCGCTACAAGTCCGACAAGCGGGTGGTCGGCGCCGACCTGCGCAACGAGGTCCGGCGGGACCTCTGGGACGACCCCAACTGGGGCCTCGGCGACGCCCACGACGAGTACGCCGCCTTCGAGGAGGCCGGCAACCGCATCCTCCAGGCCGACCCGGACCTGCTGGTCGTCATGGAGGGCATCAACTGGTACGGCGTCCCCGCCGCGGGGTTCAGCCACGGCCGCCCGATGCTCACCCCGGTGCGCAACCTCTCCAACACCCTGGTCGACTCCGGAAAGCTGGTCTACTCCGCGCACTTCTACGGTTACACCGGCCCGGCCAACACCGGTGCGGGCAGCGGCCCGGGAGCCACCGACGACCCCCGCTACCAGGACTTCACCCCCGAGCAGCTCGCCCAGGTGGTGGACGACCAGGCGCTGTTCGTCACCCGGGCCGGGCAGCACTTCACCGCCCCGGTCTGGATCAGCGAGTTCGGCGCGGGCGGCCGGGGCTCGACCGACGCCGAGGAACAGGCCTGGCTGCACGCGTTCACCGACATCCTGGTGCGCGGCGACACCGACTTCGCCTTCTGGCCGCTGGTCGGCTGGGCCGACGGCGCCGGCCGGCCGCTGGACACCTGGGCGCTGCTCTCCTACGGCCCCGACGGCAGGCGCACCGGTCTCACCGACCCCGGCGACTGGCGGGCCGCCGACTGGACCAGGCTGATCGGCGCCCCGGCGGTGAGCGGCCCGGTGCCCGCGGTGGACCACTGGAACATGCTCGACCTCGACCACGCCGACCGGAACCTCTCCCGGCGGATGCTCGCCCGCCCGGACTGGAGCCCCGGCAACCGCAAGGGCGACTGCCCGGACGGCCAGCGCCTGACCGCCCTGGCCCGCGGCGACAGCCGGGCGCTGTGCACCGACGCGGGCGAACCGGCCGCCGGCGGCGGCGACTGGACCACCGTCACCGACGAGCGCTACGTCACCCAGGGCGACTGGGCGTCCGGCTACGACAAGCTCCAGTGCCCCGACCGCGCCTTCGCCGTCGGCTACAGCGTGCGCGGCAACGGCATGGCCGCGCTGCTGTGCGCCCCCGCCGCCGCCCCGCTGCCGCTGACCGGCCGCACCCTCTGGTTCGACCGGGGCGACAACCGGCCCGCCACCGGCGGCTCGGTGGCGAGCGACTGGGCGCCGGGCCGCTACAAGGGCCAGTGCGCGGACGGCGAGTACCTGGCCGGCGTCGCCTCCACCTGGCAGCGGCTCCAGTACGGCGCCCCGGCCGCCCTGCTCTGCCGCCCGCTCGGCTGACCCGGCGCGGGAGGAGGGGCAGCGTCTCCGGACGCCCTCCGGCGCCCGACCGCGACCAGCGGAGCCCGACGGGCCCCGGCGGGCGGCGCACCGCCCGCCGGGGCCCGTCCGGTGTCACGTGAGCCGGACGGCCAACTGCCGGGCCAGGTCCGCCACCAGGGCGTCCAGCCAGCCCCGGACGGTGTCCGGGTCGAACAGGTCGGCGTCGTACTCGGCCAGCCCCGCGTAGCCCTCGGCGTCCGGGGTGAGCGAGATCGCGAAGTCGGCGCGGGCGGACGGGCCGGGGATGTCCTCGATCTCGGTGGCCAGGCCGGGGAGGTCGAGGGCGATGGGCGGGGTGCTCTGGACGGCGAGCAGGATCTGCGGGTGCCAGGCGGGCAGCTGGACGCCGCGCTCCCGCAGCGCGTCGACCAGCAGGCCGAACGGCACCACCGAGTGGTCGAGGCCGGAGGCGATCTCGGCGGCGGCGCGGTCCACCAGCTCCCCGAACCCGGCCTCGGCCCGGCTGGGCACCAGGAGCGGCATGCTGTTGGTGATCAGGCCGACCACCCGCTCGTCCGCCGGCCGGGTGCGGTTGGCGTTGGAGAGCAGCAGGAACATCCGCGGCGCACCGCCGAGCGAGCCCAGCAGCCGGGCGAACGCGGCCACGATCACCGCCGAGGCGGTGGTGGAGCGCGCGGCGGCGTAGCGCCCGACCGCCTCGCCCAGCGCCGCCGGGATCCGGAACGCGGCGGTCTGCCCGAGCCCGGAGCGCCGCTCTGGGCGCGGCCGGTCGGTGGGCAGGTCCAGCGCGAGCGGGGCGCCGCCGAGCGCCCCCACCCAGTGGTCGACCGCCGCCGCGACGGAGGCGCGGGTGACCACCGTCCGCTCCCAGCAGGCGTAGTCGGTCATCCGGCCGGGCTCCTGCGGCAACGGCCCGCCGGTCCGGTAGAGCGCGCCCAGGTCGGCCAGCACGGTGGCCAGCGACCAGCCGTCGACCGCGATGTGGTGGATGACCAGCAGCAGCACCCACTCCTGGTCCGCCGGGCGCAGCAGCCGGGCGCGCAGCAGCGGGGGCGCGGCCAGGTCGAACGGGCGGGTGGTCTCGGCGTCGAGGGCCGCGTCGAGCGCCGCGTCCCGTTCGGCGGGCGCGAGGGCGCGCAGGTCCTCGACCGGGACGTCCAGCGGGGTGTTCGGCAGCACCTGCTGGAGCACCCCGAGCCCGGTGTCCGCGAAGCGGGTCCGCAGGCTCTCGTGCCGCTCGACCACCGCCGTCAGCGCGGCGGCCAGCCGCTCGGGCTCCAGCGGCCCGCGCAGGGTGATCCGCTGGGTGATGTTCCAGACCGCCGGATCGGCCGAGCCCGCGTGCGCCCTGCACATCCGCCGCTGCCCCGCCCCGGCCGGCGCGGCGGCCAGGGCGGCCCCGGCGCCGGTCAGGGTGGTCAGCAGCCGGTCGCGGTGCGCCCGGACCAGGCCGGCGACCTCCTCGTCCATCGCCCCCGCGGGGGCGAGGTAGCCGAGCCGCTCGCCGGTGGTGCGCAGCACGATCTCGCGTTCGTCGAGCAGCTTGAGCAGCCGCTCCCAGCCCTCCTCCGCGGCGCTCACAGGGTGCCCTCCTCGTACGCCGGGGCCGGGGCCTGCTCGGCGGCCGGCCGGTGGGCGGCCATCGCGCGGACGGTCGGGCGGCGGAAGAAGTCCAGCACGCCGATCCGCAGGCCGGTCGCCTCGCGGACCCGGTTCAGCAGCCGGGTGGCGGCCAGCGAGTGCCCGCCCAGGTCGAAGAAGGAGGTCTCCACCCCGGCGGGGCGGCCGAGTTCCTCCTCCCAGAGGCGTTGCACGGTGCGCTCCAGTTCGGTGGCCGGCGCGGCCGCGGGCTCGTCCGCGCCGAGCGGGCGCGGCTCGGGCAGGGCGGCGGTGTCCAGCTTGCCGTGCGCGGTGAACGGCAGGGCGTCCACGGCGGCCCAGAGCCCGGGGACCATGTAGTCGGGCAGCAGGTCGGCCAACTGGTCGCGGACCCGGGGCAGTTCGGCGGCCGGGCAGTCGACGTACCCGGCGAGCACGGTGCCCGCGGGGGTGCGGCGGGCCGTCACGGCGGCGGCGCGCACGCCGGCCAGGCCGAGCAGCACGGTCTCGATCTCGCCCGGTTCGACCCGGTAGCCGCGGACCTTGACCTGGCGGTCGGCCCGGCCGAGGTACTCCAGCCGGCCGTCCGGCCGCCACCGGCCGAGGTCGCCGGTGCGGTAGGTCCGGCCCTCCGGGGTGTCGGCGAAGACGGCGGCGCTCTCCTCGGCGCGGCCGGCGTAGCCGATGCCGACCTGGACGCCGAGGGCGTATATCTCGCCGACCGCCCCGGCCGGCACCCGGCGCCCGGCGGCGTCGCGCAGCACGATCCGGCTGCCCGGGGTCGGCCGGCCGATCGGCGCGTACTCCGGGCCGTCCGGCTCGATCCCGCCGGCCGTCAGCGCGTGGGTCTCGGTCGGGCCGTAGTGGTTGATCAGCCGGCAGCCGGGGTTGCGGCGCAGGAAGGCCCGCAGCCCGGGGGTGAGCAGCACCTGCTCGCCACCGGAGATCAGCTCCCGCAGGTGCGGCACCGGCTCCTCGCCGAGCGCGTCGGCCAGCGCGGCCAGCGGCGTGTACGGCAGGTGGAGCCGTTCGGCCCGGGTGGCCCGGACGACGGCGGCCAGGGCCGTCACGTCGTAGCGGGTCTCCTCCTCGATCAGCAGCAGGGTGCCGCCGCCGGCCAGCGTGGTCAGGATCTCCTGGATGCTGACGTCGAACCCGCAGGAGGCGTACTGGAGCGTCCGGGCCGCGGGGTGGTCGGCGACGTTCCAGGCCACGAGGTGCGCCAGGGCCAGGGAGTGCATCAGCACGCCCTTGGGGCGGCCGGTGGAGCCGGAGGTGTACAGCAGGTACGCGGGCGCCTCGGCGGAGGGGGCGGGCAGCGGGGGCAGCCCGGCACCGGCGGTGTCGGCCGGGGCGGTGCCGGTGAGCACCGTCGGTACGGTCAGGCCGAGTTCCGGGGGGAGGTCGGGCGAGGTGGTGAGCAGGACGGCCGGCGCGCTGTCCTCGACGATCAGCCGGCAGCGCTCGGTGCCCTGCAGCACGTCGACCGGCACGTGGACGGCGCCCAGGCGCAGGACGGCCAGCAGTGCGGCCACCTGGTCCACCGAGCGGGGCAGCAGCACGCCCACCCGGTCGCCCTCGCGGACGCCGGCCGCCAGCAGCCGGCCGGCCAGCTCCTCCGCCCGGGCCAGCAGGGTGCGGTAGTCCGTGGTGGTGCCGTCGGCGGCGACCACCGCCGTCCGGTCGGGCCGGCCGGCCGCGGTCGCGGCCACGGTGGCCAGCGGGTGCGCGGGGTCCTTGGCGGCGGCCGGTCCGCACTCCAGGGCGGTGTCGGCCTCGTCCGAGGCGACGGCGGTGAGCTCGACGAGCGGGCGCTCCGGGTCGGCGACCGCGGCGGTGAGCAGCCGCTCGAAGGCGCCGAGCAGCCGGTCGACGGTGGCCCGGTCGAACAGGGTCTCGGCGTACTCCACGTGGCAGCGGATGCCGTCGGGCAGGCTGGTCAGGAAGAGCGTGAGGTCGAAGGCGGAGCGGTCCGCGACGTGGTCCAGCGGGCGGGCCGTCAGCCCGGGCAGGTCCAGTTCGAAGACCGCGTGGTTCTCGAACTCCACCATGACCTGGAACAGCGGGTTGCGGCTGGTGTCGCGCCGCGGGTTGAGGTCCTGCACCAGGACCTCGAAGGGCAGCTGCTGGTGCTCGTAGGCGTCCAGCGCGGTGGAGCGGACCCGGCCCAGCGCCTCGGCGAAGGCCGGCTCGCCGGAGAGGTCCAGGCGCAGCGCCAGTGTGTTGACGAAGAACCCGACCAGGTCCTCGGTGCCCTCGGCCCGGTTGGCCACCGGGGTGCCCAGCACGATCTCGTCCTGGCCGGCGTACCGCTGCAGCACGCCGGCGAAGCCGGTCAGCAGCACCATGAACAGGGTCGAGCGCCGGGACCTCGCCAACTCGCGCAGGCCGTCCGCGAGTTCGGCGGGCAGGTGGTGGACGAAGGCGCGGCCGCGGCCGTCCGGGACAGCCGGGCGCGGCCGGTCGGTGGGCAGCGCCAGCACCGGCAGGTCACCGCCGCCGAACACCTTGCGCCAGTAGGCGAGGCTCTCCTCGTACTCGCCGGCGGCCACCCGGGCCCGCTCCCGGGCGGCCTCGGCGGCCGGGCCGGTGGCGAGCACCGGCAGCCGGGCGGCCCGGTTCTCCCGGGCGGCCAGGTACAGCTCGCCCAGCTCGCGGGTGATCACCACGGTGGACAGGGTGTCGATCACGATGTGGTGCATCGACAGGACCAGGACGTGCCGGTCGGCCGCCTGTTCCAGCAGCAGCGCCCGGAACAGCGGGCCCTCGGCCAGGTCGAAGCGGTGCTCGCCCTCGGCGGCGACCAGGTCGGCGACGGCGTCCGGCGAGGTCCGGTCGGCGGTGACCCGCCGCAGCACCGGGCCGGTGGGCGGCGCCAGCACCTGCTGGAACGGTTCGCCGTCCTGCTCCCGGAAGACGGTGCGCAGCGCGACGTGGCGTTCGACCAGCCCGCGCAGCGCGGTGTCCAGCGCGCGCGGGTCGAGCGGGCCGTCCAGCTCGATGGCCTTGACCTCGTTGTACTGCCCGCCGTCGGGCAGCATCCGGTGCAGGAACCACATCCGCTGCTGGGCGTAGGACAGCGGGGCGCGGCGCAGGGTGTCCCGGCGCAGGACGTCGAGCTGCGGCAGGCCGGCCGCGACCAGCTCGGGGGAGATCCCGAAGTCCACGAAGGCGGCGATCTCGTCCGCGCCGGCCGCCCGCAGCTCGGACAGCACGCCCTGGACGCTCCGCGGGGTGCCGATCAGCGCGCGGGAGGCGCAGTACCGCTCGTACGCGCGCTCCAGCACGAACTCCAGGTCGTCCTCGCGGGCGTTCTCGAAGTCCAGGGTCAGGCCCAGGCTGTTGGCCATCTGCCCGAACAGCGAGAGCGAGGAGCGCAGGTAGTTGCAGAACGGGCGGTAGGCCTGTTCGCGGGCGGTGGCCAGGTCGGTGCCCAGGTAGGTGTGGACCAGCACGACCACCCGGCCGGCCTCCGGGTCCAGGCCGTGCTCGGCCCGGGTGCGCCGGTAGACCGCGATGTTCTCGGCCAGCTGGGCGACGTCCTGGGTCATCAGGTTGGTGATCACGCCGAGGTCGTTCCGGGCCGCCTCGCGGAAGCTGTCCGGGTTGCCGACGATCGCGGTGAACATCGGCGGCAGGTCCTGCAGCGGGCGCGGGTGCAGGGTCACCTCGATCGGCTCGCCGTTGCCGTTGCGGCCCTGGTACGGCTCGCCGCGCCACAGCGCCCGGACGGTCTCCACCTGCCGGTGCATCAGCTCCTTGTGGCTGCCGTAGCGCTCGGGGAAGAACAGGAAGTCGTTGGGGTGCCAGCCGCTGGCGCAGCCCAGGCCGACCCGGCCGCCGGACAGGTTGTCGACCACCGACCACTCCTCGGCCACCCGCACCGGGTGGTGCAGCGGCAGCACGGCGCAGCCCGCGTTCAGCCGGATCCGGGTGGTCTCCCGGGCCAGGGCGGCGGCCAGCACCGAGGGGTTGGGGAAGATGCCGCCGAAGGAGTGGAAGTGGCGCTCGGGCAGCCAGACCGAGTGGAAGTCGTGCCGGTCGGCGAAGCGGGCGCTCTCCAGGACGATGCGGTACTTCTCGTCCTCCGGGGAGTCCAGCGGGTAGTCGCCGAAGAAGTAGAGGCTGAAGTCCACCGGCCGCTGCGGGTCGCTGACCGGCTGGTACGGAACCGGTTCGGCGTGGGTGCGGACGGCCTCGGCGGGGCGGGGGAGTTCGGCGGCCGGTCGCGGGGCGGGCAGCCGGACGCCGGGCGAGGCCGGGAAGAAGCCGCCGCGCCGCAGGTCGCGCAGCGACTCGCGGACCGCGTCGACCACGAACTCCAGGTCGCCGTCGGTGTGGGCGGTGGAGAGGAAGAAGTTGCGCCACTCCCACACGTAGACCCCGCGGGTCAGCAGGTGCGGGTAGAGCAGCTCCATGTCGGCCCGGGGCTCGAACCGGAAGAGCGAGCCGAAGTGCGCCAGGCGCAGCGGGAACTCCTCCTCCTCGAAGAAGCCGTTCAGGGTGGCCGCCAGCTCGTCGGTGCGGGCGTTCAGGCGCTCCTGGAGGCCGGGGCCGGCCGCCTTGAGGTGGCGCAGCACCGCGCCCGCGGCGGTCATCGCCAGCGGGTGCTGGATGTAGGTGCCGCCGAAGAAGGTGGTGTCCCTGGGCGGGTAGCTGTCGTCCCCGTAGTCCCAGTGCCCGCCGTCGATCCCGTCCAGGACGTCGGCCCGTCCGGCGATCGCGCCGATCGGGTAGCCGCCGCCCAGCACCTTGCCGTAGGTGGACACGTCCGGGGTGACGCCCCAGAAGCCCTCGGCGCCGCGCAGGTGGGGCCGGAAGCCGGTGAGCATCTGGTCGAAGACCAGCACGATGCCGAGCCGGGCGGTCAGTTCGCGCAGCGAGCGGACGAAGTCGACGGGCTGGCGGCCCGGGTGGCGGCTCTGCACCGGCTCGACCAGGACGGCGGCGATCCGGTCGCCGTGCTCCTCGATGGCCTTGAGGCTCTCCGGGTCGCCGTACCGCAGCACCAGCAGGTCGGCGACAGCGCTGCCCGGGATGCCGATGGACACCGGCACCGTCTCCCGGTCGGCGCCGCGGCCCAGCGTGCGGCCCAGGGTGTGGTCGAAGTGGCCGTGGTACGAGCCCTCGAACATGACGATCTTGTCCCGGCCGGTGTACGCGCGGGCCAGCCGGATCGCCCCGGCGTTCGCCTCGGTACCGGAGTTGGCGAAGGCGACCCGCTCGGTGCCGGTCAGCTCGGCCAGCAGCTCGGCGGCCTCGCCGGTCTCCGGGCCGCGCGGGCCCAGCCGCAGGCCCGAGGCCAGGTGCTCGCGGACGGCCTCGGAGACGAACTCCGGGTCGTGGCCGAAGAGCAGGACGCCGAAGCCCATGGTGATGTCGACGTACGGGTTGCCGTCGACGTCCTCCAGCCGGGAGCCCCGGGCCCGGCGGGCGGCCAGCGGGTAGAGCATCTCCTTGGTGCCGGAGCGGAAGCCGACCACGGCGCGGCTGTCCGCCAGGGTGCGGCGGTGGCGGCGGGTGATCGCCTTGGAGGCGGTGGTGCGGGCGGTGAAGCGGGCGACCAGCTCGTCCACGTGGGCGCGCTGCTGGTCGGTCAGGCCGCCGGAGGCCATGCCGGACTCGCGGGAGACCGTCACCCGGGGGCCGTGCACCTGCGGGGCGGCGGGGGCGGCGGCAGGTGCCTCGGCGGGGGCCTCGACGGGGGCCGGGATCTGCGCGGCGGGGGCGGCGGGAGCCTGGACGGTGGCCGGGGCCAGGGCGGCCGGCGCCGGCGCCGGGGGGAGGGCGGGCGCGGGCGCGCCGCCGGCCAGCAGGCCGAGCTGGTCGCGCATCAGGTCGGAGAACTGGCCGAGCAGGGAGAGCTGGCGCTCGATCAGGCCGGTTCCGTCGGTGACCGGGGCGGCGGGCGCGGCGGGCGCGGCGGGCGCGGCGGGGGCCGCGAGGACGGGCTGCGGCGCCGGGGCCGGCGCCTGGACGACCGGGGTGGCCTGCGCGGCCGGGGCGGTCTGGACGGCCGGGGCAGTGTGTACGGCCGGGGCGGCTTGTACGGCCGGGACCGGAGCCGCCGCCACCGGGGCCGTCACGGGCACGGGCTCGGGCGCCGGCACGGGTGCCGCCACGGGCTCCGGCTCGGCGGCCGGCAGCAGCGCGGCCAGCACCGCCGGCTCCAGCCGGGAGGCGATCAGCCCGGCCAGCCGGGCCGGCGTGTCGGCCGCCTCGAACAGCTCGCGCATCGACACCCGCACCCGGAACGCGCGCTCCAGGTCCCGGATCATGTTGATCATCGAGAGCGAGTCGGCGCCCAGGTCGAAGAACGGCTCGTCGGCGCCGACCGACGCCTCGTCGTAGCCGAGCTGGCGGGCCGTCTGCTCGACGACCTGCCGCAGCACGGCCTGCTCGGCCAGCTCCTCGGGGGCCGGCGACGGTACGGCGGCCGGGGCCGTGACCGGCGCCGCGGCCGGGGCCGGGGTCGCGGCCGGCGCTGCGACCGGCGCCGGGGCCGGTGCGGTCTGCTGGGGTGGTTCCTGGCGCATGACGGGGTCCTCGGTGGTCGGCCGGGCAGGGGCGGTGAACCAGTGGCGGCGGCGCTGGTAGACGGTGGTCGGCAGCGGGACGCGGCGGGCCGGGCCGTCCGGCCAGTCCCGGGCGGCGGCGAAGCGGGCCCAGTCGAGCGGGACGCCGTACGCCCACAGCGCGGCCGCGGCGGCGTCGAACTGCTGCTCCGGGGACGCGCCGCGCCGGCCGCCGGCGACGAAGTGGCGCCGCGGCAGCTCCCGGCGGCCCATGCCGGTGAGCGTCGGGTGCGGGCCTATCTCCAGGAAGAGTTCGTGGTCCTGCCCGTCCAGGGCGGTGAGGACCTGGTCGAACCGGGCGGTCTCCCGGGTCTGCCGGAGGAAGTAGTCGGGCGTCGGGACGGTTCCGGGCGCCAGCACCTCGCCGCCGAGGTTGCTGACCAGCGGTACGGTCAGCGGCCGCAGGCGCAGCCGGGCCAGCTGGTCGCGGAACGGGTCGAGCATCGGGTCGAGCAGGCGGGAGTGGAACGCCCGGTCGCCGCGCAGCCGCTCGGTGGCGACGCCGTCGGCGGCCAGGACGGCCTCGGCGGCGGCGATCTCGCGCGGCGGGCCGGCCAGCACGCACTGTTCCCGGCCGTTGACCACGGCCAGGTCCACCCCGGGCAGCCAGTCGCCGAGCCCGGCCAGCCGGTCCAGCCCGGCCCGGACCACCGTCATGGCGCCCGGCCCGGTCAGCCGGTGCATCAGCCGCCCGCGCAGCGCGGTCAGGAACATCCCGTCCGCGAGGTCGAGCGCGCCGGCCGCGTGGAAGGCCGCGTACTCCCCGGCGCTGTGCCCGGCGACCGCGGCCGGCCGGACGCCGAGCTCCTGCCAGAGCCGCAGGTAGGCCGCCTGGAGGGCGAACAGCGCGGGCTGCGCCGCCTCGGTGGTCCAGATGTCGTCGGTGTCCTGCGGCGCGGCGTCCAGCAGCAGCGGCAGCAGCGGTTCGTCCCAGCTCTCGCGGTGCAGCCGGTCGCACTCGTCCAGGACGGCGCGGAACACCGGGAAGGCGCGGTGGAGTTCGGCGGCCATGCCCCGGTACTGGGCGCCCTGGCCGGTGAAGAGCAGCACCGGGTGGACCTCGCCGCGCCCGGTCTCGCGGTGGACCGCGCCGGCGGTGGGCCGGCCCGCCAGGAAGGCGTCCAGGCCCTTGCGCAGGGCGGCCGGGTCGGGCCCGGTGACGGCCAGCCGGTGGCGCAGCGCGCGTCGGCCGGCGCCGAGGGTGAGCGGCAGGTCGCCGGGCGCCAGGGCGGGTTCGGCGTCCAGCCGGTCGCGGACCAGGGCGGCCAGCTCGGTCAGGCCCTGGGCGGTGCGGGCCGACAGCGGCAGCACGGTCGGGGCCGGGCGCGGCTCGGGCACCGCCGCGGTGGCGGCCGGGGCCTGCTCCAGCACCAGGTGGGCGTTGGTGCCGCCGACGCCCAGCGCGCTGACCCCGGCCCGGCGCGGGGTGGGGCCGTCCGGCCAGTCCCGGCGGTCGGCGGCGAGCCGGAACGGGCTGTCGGCGAGTTCCAGCGCGGGGTTGGGGCGGGTGAAGTTGACCAGCGGCGGGATGGTGCCGTGCCGCAGCACCAGCAGTGCCTTGATCAGGCCCGCCATGCCCGCGCAGGTGTCCAGGTGGCCGATGTTGGGCTTCACCGAGCCGAGCGAGCAGAACCCGGCGGCGTCGGTCCGGGCGCGGAACGCCTGGGCCAGCGCCCGGAACTCGATCGGGTCGCCGAGCGGGGTGCCGGTGCCGTGGGCCTCGATGTAGCCGATGGTGTCGGCCGGCACGCCCGCCAGGTCCAGCGCCCGGCCGACCACGGCCGCCTGCCCGTCCACGCTGGGCGCGGTGTAGCCGACCTTCCGTCCGCCGTCGTTGTTGACGGCCGAGCCGAGGATCACCCCGTGCACGGTGTCGCCGTCCGCCAGCGCCCGGTCCAGGCGCTTGAGCAGGACGGCGGCGACGCCGTTGCCGCCGACGGTGCCGCCGGCCTCGGCGTCGAAGGCCCGGCAGGAGCCGTCGGGCGAGAGGATCGACCCCTCCTCGTAGCGGTAGCCGGCGGCCTGCGGGATGTGCAGGGCGGCGGCGCCGGCCAGCGCCAGTTCGCAGTCGCCCGCCAGCAGCGACTGCACGGCCAGGTGCACCGCGACCAGCGAGGTGGAGCAGGCCGTCTGGACGCCGATCGCCGGACCGGTGAGGCCCAGCCGGTAGGCGACCCGGGTGGCGGCGAAGTCCGCCTGGTTGCCGATCGCGGTCTGCAGGGCGGCCACCGGCTCGGCCGGGTCGGCGGTGGCGGCGAGGGTGTGCTGATAGTAGTTGCGCAGCGCGTACAGGGTCATCCCGGTGCCGGCGAAGACCCCGACCCGGCGCTCCGGGTCCGGCGCGTCGTAGCCGCCGTCCTCCAGGGCCTGGCGGCAGATCTCCAGCAGCAGGCGCTGCTGGGGGTCCATCAGGGCGGCCTCGCTGCCGCTGATGCCGAAGGCCTCGGCGTCGAACCGGTCGACGTCGCTGAGCGCCCCGGTGACCGGGACGAAGTCGGGGTGGCGGTACTCCTCCGGGCGCAGCCCGGCCGCCGCCAGTTCCTCCTCGGTGAACCGGGTGGTGCTCCGGACGCCCTCGACGATGTTGCGCCAGTACTGCTCGGGGGTGTCGGCGCCCGGGAGGCGCAGGGCCAGGCCGACGATCGCCACCCGGCGGTCGTCGCCCGGGCCCGCGGCGGAGCCGCCGCCTGGGGCGGCGGGGGAGGCGGCCGGAGCGGCGGGCGTGGCCGGTCCGGCGGCCAGGTGCGCGACCAGGGCGTCCACGGTGGGGTGGCGGAACAGCTCGGTGGGCGCCGGGGGTGTGGGCAGCGCGGCGCTGAGCGCGCCGTGCACCCGCATCAACTGGAGTGATCCGATGCCGAGTTCGGCCAGCGGGCGGCCCGGGTCCAGCGGGCCGTCGAGGACCGACTCGAAGGCGTCCAGGACCAGCCGGCGCAGCCCGGAGGGGGCGGTGTGCCCGGGGGCGGACGGTCCGGCGGGCCGGGCCGCCGGGGCCGCGGCGGACGGCGACGGCGCGGCGGTGGCGGACGGTGCCGGTGCGGCGGTGGCGGCCAGCGGGCGGGGCGCGGTGGCGAGCAGCCGGCGCCGGGCTGCGGGGGAGGTCGGGTCCGGACCGGCGTACCGGTGGCCCGGGGCGCCGGCCAGCAGCAGGGCGGCCAGCCGGCGGCCGTGCGCGGCGCTCAGCACGGCGATGCCCCGGTCGGCGGCGGCCTGCTCGTTCTCGGTGTCGCGGTTCATGCCGATCCCGCTCCACAGGCCCCAGGAGACCGTCCAGGCCGGGGTGCCGGTCTCCCGGCGCAGCCGGTCGACGGTGCTCTCCAGGTAGCGGTTGGCGGCGGCGTACCCGGTGGAACCGACCGCCTCCTGGAGGCCGATCATCGAGGAGAAGGCGACGAACTGCGCGCCCGGCCGCTGCCGGACCAGCTCGACGAGGTGGTCGGTGCCCTCGGTCTTGGTCCGGACGGCCTCGCGCCAGCCCTCGGTGTCGGTGTCGGCGAGGAGTGCGAGCCGGTAGCCGCCGGCCAGGTGGAGCACGCCGTCCAGCGGTGCCCGCCATTCCCGTTCCGCCTCGGCGAGCACCTCCGCCAATCGCTGACGATCCGTCACATCGGCCTGTCGGTAGCTGATCTGGCCGCCCTGGACGGACAGCCGGCGCAGCGCGGCCCGGCGCTCGGCCGCTTCGGCGGTCGGGGCGTCCAGGTCGCTGCGGCCGACGATCAGCAGCCGGGAGCCGTACTCGCGCAGCAGCCCGGGCAGCAGCTCGGCGGCGATCCCGCCGAGGCCGCCGGTGACCAGGTAGCGGGCGCCGGGGGTGAGCAGCGAGCAGCCCTCGCCGGCCGGGCCGGGGGCGGTGTCGGCCACGCCCAGCCGGGGCACCCAGGGGCGGCCGGCGCGCCAGGCGGACTCGGGTTCCGGGCGGGGGTCGGCGAGCAGGGCGAGCAGCGCGGCGGCCTGCTCCGCGGCCGGCGCGTCTCCCGGCAGGTCGAGGTGTCGGGCGGCGGGCACCAGCTGCTCGGCCCGGGCCCCGGCGGTCAGCGCCGCGGTCAACGCCGCCCGCGGCCGGGGGAGTTCACCGGGGAGCACTGCGTGCAGCCCGGCGCTGACGGATACCAGTTCGCGGACCGGCGCCCGGGCCGGGAGCGCGCGGAGCAGGGCGAGCAGCGCCTCGTCCGGCGGCGTCGTGCCGTCGGCCGTCGCGCTCCACAGGTAGACCAGCCGGTCGGCCGGACGGTCCCCGAGCGCCCGCAGCCAGTCCTGGGGGTCGCCGGTCGGCTGTTGGTCCACCACCACGGCGGTCGGCAGGGCGGCGGTCAGGGCCTCGGTGAGGGTGCCGGGGCCGGACGGGCCGAGCAGCAGGATCGTTTCCTCGGCCAACGCGGGCAACGCGGCCAGCGCGGGCCATGTGGCCGACGCGGTTGATCCGGCCGACGTGGCCGACCCGGCCGCCGCGCCCCCCGGAACCGGCCGGGCCTCCCAGTCGAGCCGCCGCACGCAGTCCGGCAGCGTCCGGGAGTTGCCCTCCGCCAGGTCCAACGCCACGATGTGGTCGTCGAGTCCGCCGTCCAGCAGCCGGCGGCGCAGCGCGGTGCGCTGGATCTTGCCGCTGGTGGTGCGCGGGAAGTCGGCCGCCGGGACCGGGAGCACCAGCGCGGGGGCCGGCTGCCGGCGGGCCGCCAGCAGCTGCCGCACCTCGGCGGCGACGGGCGGTGCGGGGGCGTCCGGGTCGTTCTGGACGTAGGCGATCACCAGCTGCTCGGTGCCGGTGCGCTCGTCCGGCACCCCGAAGGCCGCGACGTGCCCGGAGCGCACCCCCGCCACGGAGGCCACCACGTCCTCCAGCTCGTGGCAGAAGTAGTGCACGCCGTTGACGATGATGATCTCCTTGCGACGGCCGGTGAGCACCACCTCGCCGGCGGCCAGGAAGGCCAGGTCCCCGGTGTCGAACCAGCCGTCGCCGACGAAGGCCTCCTGGTTGGCGGCCGGGTTGTTCAGGTACCCCGGTGTCACCCGGCCGGAGTGGACCTGGAGGCGGCCGACCCGGTGCTCGGGCAGCACCCGCCCGTCGTCGTCGGTCACCCGTATCCGGGTGCCGGGCGCGGGCCGGCCCATGCTGAGGAAGCCGGTGCCGCGCTCCGCCGACGCCGGGTCGACGGGCTCCAGCCGGCCGGTCAGCGAGCCGGTGCGGACCAGTCGGCGGGCGCCGTCCTCGTGGTAGCGCTTGTAGGTGATCACCGTGCAGGTCTCGGCCATGCCCCAGCCCAGCAGCAGGTGCTCGGGGCGGACGCCGAACGGGGCGGTGGCGGCCAGGAACTCGTCCAGCACCGCCTCGGTGCACTGCTCCCCGGCGTTGATCAGCGACTTGACCGCGGAGAGGTCCCAGTGGCGGCCGGGCCCGGCGGCCCGGACGGCCTCGGCGACCAGCCGGAAGCCGAAGTTGGGGGACCAGGAGTGCTCGGCCCGGTAGCGCTCCAGCGCGTCCAGCCAGACCAGCGGGTCGGCGAGGACGAGTTCGGTGGGCACCTGCACCTGGTCGGCGGCCAGCACCACGTCGCGCAGGTGGAACATCAGCAGTCCGGCGACGTGGTCCAGCGGCAGCCAGTTGACCGTGGTGTCGGCCGGGTCGCAGCCCTGGGCGACGGCTCCCGCGACGTACTCCAGGATGCCGCGGTGGGTGATCTGCACCGCCTTGGACCGGCCGGTGCTGCCCGAGGACAGCTGGAGGATCGCCACGTCGCCGGGAGCGGGGGCTCGCTCGGGGGCGGGCGCGGGGCCGGCGGCGCTCTCGGAGGCCGACGGCCCGTCGACCGCGATCACCCGCAGGCCCGGCGCCTCGTACAGTTCCCCGAGCCGCTCCAGGCCCGCCACCGCAGGCCCGCAGGCGAGCACCGGCGGCTCCTCCAGGGTCTGCCAGGCGTGCCAGAGCTTCTCCAGGACGGGGTTGCGCTCGTGGTAGTCCGGCGGGCGGGCGACCGTCACCGGCTGGACGCCGCCCAGCAGGCAGGCCCACAGGGTGGGGAAGTAGAGTTCCGGCTCCGGGACCTGGAGGATCACCCGGTCCCCGGACCGCAGCCCGGCGCGGGCCAGGGTGGCGAGGATCTCGCGGGAACGCTCCAGGAGTCGGCGGTACGTCAGCCTGGTGGCCTCGCCGCCCGACCGGACCAGGTGCAGGCCCCGGTCGGGGTGCAGCTCGGCGGCGCGCAGCAGCGCCTCGGGCAGTGTCCGGGGCGCGTGCGGCCCGGCGTCGGGCAGCGGGGCGCCGACGGCCTCGGTGCCGGGGCCGTCGACTCCGGGGCCGTCGAATCCGAGATCCTCGGCGCCGGGATCCGCGGGCGGGGCCGCCTGCTCGGCCGGGGCGGCGCCGGATGTCGCCGACACCTCGCCGAACGGCCGCCAGCGGTCGGTGAGCTCGCGCAGGTGGCGCAGGGCGGGGCCGGGCGCGGCGGGCGGCCGGGTGAGCGCCGCGGCCAGGGCGGCGGCGTCGGGTTCGCCCTCGGGTGTGCGGACGATGCCGTCCAGGAGGTGGACTTCGGCGCTCGGGTCGGCGTCCAGCAGCGCGGCGGCGGCCCGGCGGCGCAGGGCCTCGGGATCGCCGTCGACGGCGGGGACCAGGTAGGCCAGCAGACCGGGGCGGCCGTTCTCGCGCTCGACGGGCAGCAGGGCGCAGTCGGCGATCTCGGGACGCAGCAGCAGTCGGGCTTCCAGGGTGCGCAGCCGGCCGTGGTCGGGACCGGTGGGGCTCATGAGGTTCGGCACCTTTCGGATCGGTGCCGGGGCGCGGGTGTGGGCCGCCCCGGGGCAGGGAGGGGGAGCGGAGAGGGGTGGCGCGTACGGTGCGGGGCGCCGGAGGTGGTGCGGAGAGGTCGGTGGGGCGGGCCCCGGGCCCGTCAGCGGCGGCGGGTGCGGGCGACCAGCACCAGGAAGGCGAGCGCCAGCACGATCGGGACGGCGTGCGAGACGCCGACCACGGTCAGCGGGCTGAGCACTGTGAGCAGTGAGCCGCTCAGCAGCATCCCGGTGCCCATGCCGATGTTCTCGGCGGAGGCGAGGATGCCGAAGGCCTCGCCGCGCCGCTCGTCGGCGAGGGCCTGGATCCGCGTGGTGTAGGAGATCTCGGTGAAACCGTCGCCGAGGCCGGCGCCGATCGCGACCAGCAGGAAGAGCGGGGTCGGCAGGTCGGTGAAGATCAGGATGAAGCAGACGGACATCAGGCAGGTGCCCAGCGCGAAGCCGCGCTCGCCGGGCTCGATGCCCCGGCGCAGCATGAACCGGGAGACCAGTTGCTGGGCGCAGAGGTTGCCGATCGCCCAGGTGGCCCAGAAGGTGCCGAGCAGGGCGGCCGGATTGGCGGGGGAGGACTGGTCGGCGAAGACCGGTAGGCTGATGTTGTGGGCGGCGGAGCCGAAGGCGTCCAGCAGCCGGATCCCCGCCATGGCGCCCACCACCGGAGCGGCCCGCAGGACGACCAGCGCCTGCCACCGGGAGCCGCGCTTCGCGGCCTTCGGCGCGGGCTCGTCCGGGTCGGCCGCGGGTTCGTCCGACTGAACCACGGGTTCGTCCGGCCGGGCCGCGGGCCCGTCCGCCGGGGCGGCCCGGGTGGGCAGGGGCAGCCGGATCACCAGCGCCCCGAAGAGGACGAAGCTGGCCGCGTCGATGAGCAGCGCGGCCCGGAACCCGGCCCAGGCCACCACCACGCCGGCGGAGGCGAAGCCGAGCACCATCGCGGTGGAACGGCAGCTCGCCATCAGGCTGTTGGCGCGGGCCCGGCGCTCGGCGCCGACCATCTCGGGGATGCTGGTCCGCAGGGCGACGGCGGCCACCGCGGCGGCGCCGCCGAGGACCAGGGCGAGCGGGTAGAGGACGGGGATGCGCAGCGAGGCCGGGACGCCGGCGACGACGACCAGCGCCAGTGCCTGGGCCAGGGCGCAGCCCGTCATCAGCCTCCGGCGCTCCAGCCGGGCCACCAGCCGCCCGGCGACCAGCCCGCCGACGACGCCGCCGCCCAGTCGCAGCACCAGGTACCCGGCCGTGCCGAGGGCGTTGCCGGCCGCCTCGTAGGCGAACAGGCTCAGTGCGACCAGGTCGAGCTGGCTCCCGTACGTGTTCAGGGCGTCGCCTGCGGCCAGCCGGTAGAAGACCCGGGGCAGCCTGCTCGCGGCCTGGTGCGGTGCTTCCAATGCGGTGTCCGACACCGTGGTCCCCCCGGGCATCCCGTATGGCCGTTCAGTGTGACATTGCACCGCAACCTAGAGGCGGCCGGGCCGGAGATCAATGCCTAGATCGTTTCCTGTCCGAAAGATCGTGAGTTCGGCCGACTTGCTGTCACCTTTCACGCCACCCTGGCGAGTTGTTGGCGTACGGACAGCGGTGGGCTCGGCGCCGGCGGGGGACTCGGCCTCGGCGGTGGGCCGGCCGTCGCCGGCGCCCGGGCGCGCCCCTGGAGAGGAGAGCCGCGTCAGGCCGTCCCGGGGCGGGCCGGCGGGATCGCGTAGGTCAGCGTGGCACTGGCCACCAGCACGCCGTCGGCGTCCAGCAGCTCGGCCAGCACCACGCACAGCCGGCGCCCGAACTTGGCCGTCCTGGCGTGCACGCGCAGCGCCCCGGGCCGCGGCCGGTTGAGGAAGCTGATCTGCAGCGAGCTGGTCAGCGCCATCAGGGTGGGCCCGAGCCGGGCGTTGATCAGGAGGAACGCCGCCAGGTCGCACAGGCCGGCCTGCTCCGGGCCCGAGACGGTGCCGCCCGGGCGGGTGCGCAGCCGGTCGCCGTCCACCGCCATGGTCAGCGTCCGGCCGTCCACCTCGGTCACCCGGCAGGCGGTGTAGTCGGGGAACTGGGCGGTGATCAGGTCGTTCAGCCGGTCGGGGCCCAGCAGGACGTCGACGGTGGCGACCGCCGTGTTCGAGTCGGTGGTCATGGGGCTCAGCGTAGTGGTCGGCCCGGCGGTACGCCCGGGGCGGTCCAGGCCTGGTTCCGGCCAGCTTCTCCTGCCGTGGTCATCCGCCAAGATCCTTAACCCGCAAGGGAATTGCGCATGTCGCGCCGGTGCCGCCGGGGCCGGAACCAGCCGCTCCGGCGGTGCCGGATGGCCGAATCCGCTCGGCATGATTCGTAAGGGACCTTGTTCGGCCCAAAATGCAGCACCTACGCTCCGAGGAAGTTCAGCGGAGCCGGTGCGGCGCTCCGCCGGCCGCTGGGGGGCGGCGTTCTTTCCTTGTGGTCGTCATCGAGGGCCTCGGCGGAAGCGGGCCCCCGGCCGCTCACACCCGACCATGTCCTGCTTCAGAGTCCTTCTTCAGAACGGGGTGTTGCGCCATGGGTATTTCCATCCTGGACGACGAGGCGGTGGTGGTCCGCACTCCCGACGAGTTCCTGGCGATGCCGGAGGAGTACCGGGAGATCGCGATCCGCGGCATGGTCGTCAACACCGAGGGGGAGCTCTCCGGCGGCGACGACTACGTGCAGGTCTTCCTGCCGCTGGCCCCCGACGCGGAGGAGCGGCAGGTCTGCGCCGAGCGCGCCGCCGAGGAGTACGACCACTACAAGATCGGCAAGCGGGTCCTCGCGGAGATCGGCGTGGACACCGGCTACATGGAGACCCAGACCCTGGCCGAGCGGAACCTGTTCCGCGCCCAGGAGTTCCACACCTGCACCACCTGGGCCGAGCGCGGGATCTTCTCCTACATCGGGGAGGAGACCGCGATGGTGATGATCTCCGAGTTCGCGCAGAGCAGCTACCGGCCCTGGGCGGACGCCGTCCGCACGATCATCCTCGACGAGAAGGTGCACATCGCCCACGGCGCCCGGGTGTGCCGCAACCTCGCCGCCACCGACGACGGCCACGAGCAGCTCCAGCAGGCCCTGGACCGGCTGTGGCCGACCTTCATCCGGATCTTCGGCAGCCCGCGCTCCGAGCGCGCCAAGCTGGCCGTCCGCTTCGGCCTGCGGCAGACCACCAACGGCCAGGCCTGCGACCTGTGGCGGGAGAAGGTCACCCCGCGCATCAAGAACCTGGGTCTGCGCCTCCCGGAGTAGCAGGAACAGCAGCACGCCGATCCGCGACTCCCGAGGAGCCCACCGTCATGGCAACACCCGTCACCATCGAACAGCGCCCGCTGAGCCGACGCGAGGCCAAGGCGCGCACCGCCGAACTCATCGCCGACCGGCCCGACCTGGCCGAACGCCTGCACCGGCTGCGCCGGCTGGGCCGCGAGGTCCGCTCCTGCGAGGTCCACCTCACCAACACCTGCAACATCCGCTGCAAGGGCTGCTGGTACTTCGAGGGCGGCTTCGACACCGCCGTCAAGGAACTCTCCGACCTGGACCGCATCCGGGCCTTCGCCCGCAAGCTGGCCGACGACGGCGTCAACCAGGCCACCCTGATCGGCGGCGAGCCAACCCTCGTCCCGCGCCGGGTCGAGGCCTTCGTCGAACAGCTGCCGTACATCACCATCTCCACCAACGGCCTGCGCCCGATGCCCAAGCAGGGCTTCGAGAAGATCGCCATCGCGGTCAGCATCTTCGGCGGCGGCCCGCTCGACGACGACCTGCGCGCGATCCGGGTCAACGGCTCGAAGTTCACCGGCCTGTTCGACACCGCGCTGTCGCACTACCGCGACGACCAGCGGGTGCTGTTCATCTACGCGCTCTCCGAGGCCGGCGTCGAGCACATCGAGCCCACCGTGCGGGAGATCGCCGAGAACGGCAACATCGTCACGTTCAACTTCTACAGCGAGCACGGCACCGAGACCCCGCTGAAGATCGCCAACGAGCAGCGGGTGCTGGACGAGGCGCAACGGGTCAAGGACCTGTACCCGCACGCGGTGGTGAGCCACCCGTACTTCATCCGGACCCTGGTGACCGGCCGTACGCACTGGGGCGGCCGGTTCGGCTACGACGTCTGCCCCAGCCTCAGCGTCGACGCCCCCGAGCACGAGGACCGCGTCGCCAACGGCAACCCGGTCATCCCCGGCTTCAACGTCTGGGGCGCCGACTACGAGTCGCTCCAGTTCTGCTGCACCTCCGGCGACTGCGGCGGTTGCCGGGACAGCCAGGCCGTCTACAGCTGGCTGGTGGTCAGCGCCAACCGCTTCCTGGACGACGCCGCCCGGCTGGAGCAGTGGCTGGACATCGCCGAGAGCTACTGGCGGCAGTGGCACTGGGCGCCGTACCACGCCTCCAAGGCCGGCACCACGGCCTGAGTCCGCGCCGCCTGCCCGCGTCGCCTGCCTGCGCCGGGTGCGCGCGCCGCCCGCCCGCCTGCCCGCACGCACCGCCCGTACGTCCCCCGCACCGCCACCGCCGCCCCGCGCGGACGAGGAGAGCCATGCCCGACACACTGGACCGCAGCGCCATCGAGAACTTCGTCGTCGACGCCCTGGTCGACCTCGGCGTCGAACGCGAGAGCATCGTCGACGACGCCGCCCTGGACGAGCTGGAGATCGACTCGCTCGACATGGTCGAACTCAGCCAGTCCATCCGCAAGCAGCTCGGCGTCCCGGTCAAGCCCAAGGACTTCGACCAGCTGTACACCGTCGGCGAGGTGCTCGCCCTGTGCCGCCGCAAGGCCGGGCTGGAGTGAGGCCCCGGGCCGTCGTCACGGGCCTGGGCGCGGTCACCCCGCTGGGGGTGGGCGCCGACGAGCTGCACCGGCGCGCGGTGGCCGGCGAGAGCGGGCTCACCGACGGGCTCGGGCTGTGCCGGGACTTCCGGCCCGCCGACCACCTGTCGCGCCAGCAGATCCGCCGCACCGACCGCTTCACCCAGCTCGCACTCGTGGCCGCCGCCGAGGCCCTGGCCCAGGCGGGATGGACGGACGGCCCCCTGCCGTACCCCGCCGAGCGGATCGCCTGCGTCGTGGGCTGCGCGCTCGGCGGGACGGCCAGCTTCGAGAGCCAGAGCGAGGTGCTCCGGCAGCAGGGCGGGGAGTTCGTCTCCCCGCTCATGGTGCCCGCCATGATGGCCAACGCCGCGGCCTCGCAGATCGCCCAGCGCCACGGCCTGCGGGGCGAGGCGCTCTGCCTGGCCTCCGCGTGCAGCAGCGCCACCCAGGCGATCGGCACCGCCCTGCTGCTGCTCGCCGCCGGAGCCGCCGACGCGGTCGTCGTCGGCGGCGCCGAGGCCTCCACCTCCGCCCTCGTACGGGCCGCCTTCCGGACCGCCGGGGCGCTGTCCGAGAGCGGCCGCTCGGTGCCCTTCGACCGCGACCGGGACGGCCTGCTGATCGGCGAGGGCGCCGGAATCCTGGTGCTGGAGACCGAAGCCGGCGCCGCCGCCCGGGGCGCCACCGCGCTCGGCGAGGTCCTCGGCTACGGCGCCACCTGCGACGCCCACCACCTCACCGCCCCCGACCCGACCGGCGGACCCGCGGCCCGCGCCGTCACCCTGGCACTCGACGCGGCCGGAATCACCCCCGGGCAACTCGGCTACCTCAACGCCCACGGCACCGGGACCGTCCTCAACGACCGCTCGGAGTGCGACGCCCTGCGACTGGCCCTCGGGCCGGCCCTGGAAGAGCTCCCGCTCTCCTCCACCAAGTCCTGCACCGGCCACCTCTTCGGCGCCGCCGGCGCCGTCGAGGCCATCGCCACCCTCCAGGCGCTGCGCCACGCCACCGCCCCGCCCACCGTCGGGCTGCGCGAACCGGACGAGAAGCTCGGCCCGCTCAACCTGATCCGCCACGCCACCCCGCTCGCCGGCCCCACCCTGCCGGGCGGGCGCCGGGCGGGGCTCTCCACCTCCTTCGGGTTCGGCGGGCACAACGCGGCCCTGGTGCTGGCGGCCGCCGCCGCCCCGGGGACCACCGGCACGACGAAAGGCCAGGAGTGATGCTCGGCTTCCACGGACGCCGCTATCTGATCACCGGGGTGCTCAACCAGGACTCCATCGCCTGGCACACCGCCAGGGCGCTCCAGGAGGCGGGCGCGGAAGTCCTGCTCACCGGCTTCGGCCGGGCCCGGCGGATCACCGAGAAGGCGGCGGAGGTCCTGCCCCACCCCACCGAGGTGCTGGACCTGGACGTCACCCGGCCCGAGGACTTCGCCCGACTGGTCAAGGAACTCGAACAGCGCTGGGGCGGCGTCGACGGCGTCCTGCACGCCGTCGCCGCCGCCCAGCAGACCGCCCTGAGCGGCAACTTCCTCACCACCCCGCCGGACGCCGCAGGCCTCGCGCTGCGCACCGCCGCCGTCTCGCTGCACTCGCTGGCCACCGCGCTGGCCCCGCTGCTCAGCGCGGACGGGCGGCGCGGCAGCGTCGTCGGACTGGACTTCGACGCCAGCGGCGCCTGGGCCGGCTACGACTGGATGGGCGTGAGCAAGGCGGCGCTCGGCGCGGTCTGCCGCTACCTGGCGATGTACCTCGGCCCGTCCGGCATCCGGGTCAACCTGGTCGCGGCCGGCCCGGTGGAGACCGTCGCCGGACAGGCGATCAGCACCTTCGACCGGATCGCCGACCGCTGGCAGGCCGAGGCCCCGCTCGGCTGGGACCGCACCGACCCGGCGGTGGTGGTCGGACCGGTGCTGTTCCTGCTCTCCGACCTCGCCGCGACCGTCAGCGGGGAGATCCTGCACGCCGACGGCGGGATGCACGCCGTCCGGATGGGCACCGGTCCCGCCTTCGCCGAGGGGGGTGCGGCATGACCGCCGCCATCGTCGGGGTGGGCGCCGCACTGCCCGAACGCGTCGTGCCCAACGAGCACTTCGAGCGGATCGGCGCCTCCCCGGAGTGGATCGTCAAACGGACCGGCATCCGGGAGCGCCGCTTCCTGGCGCCGGAGGGCCGGCTCGCCGACCTCGCGGTGGCCGCCGCCGAGCAGGCGCTGCGCGGCTCCGGGCGCACCGCGGCGAGCATCCGGCACGTCGTGGTCGCCACCATCACCCCCGACCGGGTCACCCCCGGGGTGTCGGTGGAGGTCGCCGCCCGGCTCGGCCTGCCGCAGGCCGTCGCCTTCGACCTGCACGCGGCCTGCGCCGGGTTCGTCTACGGCCTGGACCACGCCGCCGCGCTGATCGAGACCGGCCGGGCCGAGGCGGTGCTGGTCTGCGGCGCCGACGCGCTGACCCGGATCACCGACCACGAGGACCGCGGCACCGCGGTGCTGCTGGCCGACGGCGCGGGCGCCGCCGTGGTCGCCGACGTGCCCGGCGCGCCCGAGCCCTGCTTCTCGCTCGGCAGCGACGGCGAGCAGATCCCGCTGCTCTACGCCGACCGGGAGGACCGCAAGCTGCGGATGGACGGCCGGGAGGTGTTCGACCACGCGGTGGAGAAGATGTCCGCCGCCACCCGGGAGGTGCTCGCCCGGCGCAGCCTGACCTGCGAGGATCTCGACCTGTTCGTCGCCCACCAGGCCAACGCCCGGATCGTGCGCGCCGTCGGCAAGGAGGTGGGGCTGCCCCCGGAGCGGCTCTACCTGAACGTCCACCGGGTCGCCAACACCTCGGCGGCCTCGATCCCGCTGGGCCTTACCCACGCCCGCGAGGAGGGCCTGCTGGACGGCCCGAAGCTGCTCGGCCTGGCCGCGTTCGGCGCGGGCATCACCTGGGGCGCCGGGGTGATCGGCTGGCGGCCGGGCGCCGGCGCCGGCGCCGGGTCCGCTTCCGAGACCGGCGCCGGGTCCGTCGACCGGGAGGCGGGGACGTGAAGACCCCCCGGTTCCCCGTGATCGCCGAGATCGCCGCGCCCGACGGCGCCCGGCTGACCGTCCGGGCGCTGGCCCGGCCGGAGCCGGGCGCCCCGGTGGTGGTCGTCCTGCCGGCGATGGGGACGGCCGCCCGGCACTACACCCCGCTGGTCCGCGCCCTGCACGCGGCCGGGCTGAGCGTGGCCACCTGCGACCTGCGCGGCCACGGCGAGAGCCGGCCGCGGCCGCGGCGCGGGGTCGCCTTCGGCTTCCGCGAGCTGGTGGAGCACGACTTCGGGGCGGTGCTCGACGCGGTGGCCGGGGCGTTCCCGGGCGCGCCGCGGTTCCTGCTCGGGCACAGCCTGGGCGGGCAGCTGGGCCTGGTGCACTGCGGCGTCTACGGGCCGCGGCTCGCCGGCGCGGTGCTGGTGGCCAGCGGATCGGCCTGGTACCGGACCTTCGGGCTGCGCGCGGGCCTGCGGCGGCTGGCGCTGAGCCAGTTCTCGATCGTCGCCTCGGCGGCGGTCGGCCACTGGCCGGGCGAGCGGTTCGGCTTCGGCGGCCGTGAGTCGGCCCGGCTGATGCGGGACTGGGCGCGGCAGATGCGCACCGGCCGCTACCGGGTGCGCGGCGCGGTCACCGACTACGAACGGGCGCTGGCCCGGGTCGACCTGCCGGTGCTGGCGGTGGACGTGCAGGGCGACGAGCTCGCGCCGCCGCGGGCCGTCGACCACCTGTGCGCCAAGCTGCCCTCGGCCCGGGTGGAGCGCTGGAGCTACACCGCCGAGCAGGCGGACGGCCGCGAGCTGGACCACTTCCGCTGGATCCGGCACAACCGCGGGCTGGTGGAGCGGATCGCCCCGTGGATGCTCGCCATCGCCGCGGAGGCCGCCGCGGAGGGAGCCGTGAGCGCCTCCGAGGGGGCTGCCGCGGGGGACGCCCCGGGCGCCGACGCGAAGGTCGGTGCGACCGCCGGCGAGACCGCCGCTCCGCACGGCGGCGTCCGTCCGACCGTATGACGATGTGACCGAGCCTGCCCGAGGAGCGCCCGCATGCCCGCCGTCCCCGACCCGTCCGACAGAAGCACCGACCTGCCGCCCGGCGGCCCCGGTCTGCCGCCCGGCGGCCCCGGTCTGCCGCACACCATCCCCGACCTCCTGGCCGCGACCGCCGCACGCTGTCCGGAGCGTCCCGTCCTGCGGCTCGACGGGCAGGTGCTGAGCTTCGCCGACCTGGAGGCGCGCAGCGCCCGGACCGCGCACTGGCTGGCCGGCCTCGGCGTCGAGCCCGGCGACCGGGTGGCCGTCCTGCTGCCGAACGTGCCGGAGTTCGCCGTGCTGTACTACGGCATCCTGCGCGCCGGGGCGGTGGTCGTCCCGATGAACCCGCTGCTGAAGACCCGGGAGATCGAGCACTGCCTCGCCGACGCGGGGGCCGCCGTCCTGCTCGCCTGGCACGCCGGCGCCGAGCACGCGGTCGAGGGCGCCCGGCGCACCGGCACCCGGCTGGTCGCCGTCGAGCCGGCCGCCCTGGCCGCGACGCTCGCGGACCAGCCGGCCGGGCCGCCGCGGACCGGGCGGCGCGGGGCAGCGGACACCGCGGTCATCCTCTACACCTCCGGCACCACCGGCGCCCCCAAGGGCGCCGAGCTGACCCACCGCAACATCGTGTGCAACGTCCGGGCCGGCGTCCGGGTGCTGGGGCTGGTCGAGGGCGACGTGATCTTCGGCGGGCTGCCGCTGTTCCACTCCTTCGGCCAGGTGATCGGCCTCAACTGCGCGGTCTCCGTGGGCGCGTGCGTGACCCTGGTGCCGCGCTTCGACCCGCTCGCCGCGCTCTCGGTGATCCAGCGCGACCGGGTGAGCGTCTTCCTCGGCGTCCCGACCATGTACACCCTGATGCTGACCCACCCGCAGCGCGCCGGGTACGACGTCTCCTCGCTGCGGGTCTGCCTGGGCGGCGGCGCGCCGATGCCGCCGGAGGTGCTGCGCGGCTTCGAGGCCGACTTCGGCTGCGTGGTGCTGGAGGGCTACGGCCTGTCCGAGTCCTCGCCGCTGGCCTGCGCCAACCGGAGCGACCGGGAGCGGGTCGCGGGCACCATCGGCATCCCGATCGAGGGCGTACGGATGCGGATCGTCGACGAGTCCGGCGCGGAAGTGCCGGACGGCACGGTCGGCGAGGTGGTGATCCAGGGCCACAACGTGATGAAGGGCTACTGGCGCCGGCCGGACACCACCGCGCGGACCGTCCGGGACGGCTGGCTGTACACCGGGGACCTCGGCACCCGCGACGAGCGGGGCGACTTCCGGATCGTCGACCGCCGCAAGGACCTGATCATCCGGGGCGGCTTCAACGTCTACCCGAGGGAGGTGGAGGACGTGCTGTACGAGCACCCGGCGGTGGCCGAGGCCACGGTGATCGGCGTCCCCCACCCCGTCCACGGCCAGGAGGTGGCCGCCGCGGTGGTCCTGCGCGAGGGCGCGTCGGCGACCCCGGAGGAGATCCGCGGCTTCGTCCGCGAGCGGGTGGCCCCGTACAAGTACCCGCGGCTGGTCTGGACGGTGGACGCGCTGCCCAAGGGGCCGACCGGAAAGATCCTCAAGCGTGAGGTCGTGGTGCCCGAAGGGAGTTGAGCCGGGCCGGGCGGCGGGAGCCGGGAGCCGGGAGCCGGGAGCCGGGGGACGGGGGACGGAGGCCGGACGCCGGGAGCCGGGCGTCGGTTCCGGCCGGTGGGCAGGGCGGCCCGGTCGGGCCGCCCCCGGGTGGTCAGACCACCCGGCGCATCCAGCCGTGGACGTCCTCGGCGCGCCCGTACTGGATGTCCAGCACGTGCTCGCGCAGCGCGAGGGTCTGCTTGCCGGGCGCGCCGTTGCCGACGGTGAACTCGTAGCCCTCGCCCTTGAACCCGACGATCGGGGTGATCACCGCGGCCGTCCCGGCGGCGAACACCTCGGTGACCGTGCCGTCGGCGGCACCGCTCCGCAGCTCGGAGAGGGTGATCGCGCGCTCCACCCGGGTCAGCCCGAACTCGCCCGCCAGGGCCAGGATCGAGTCCCGGGTCACCCCGTCGAGGATGCTGCCGAGCGCGGGGGTGACCAGCTCGCCGGCCGAGGTGACCAGGCACAGGTTCATCGTGCCGGACTCCTCCAGGTCCCCCTCGCCGCCGGTGTCGTCCAGGAACAGCACCTGGTCGCAGCCGTGCTCGCGGGACTCCAGCTGCGCGGCCAGGCTGGAGGCGTAGTTGCCGCCGCACTTGGCGGCGCCGGTGCCGCCCCGCCCGGCGCGGGTGTACTTGCTGCTGACCCAGAGCGTGATGCCCGTGACACCGCCCGCGAAGTACGGGCCGGCCGGGCTGGCGATCACCGAGTAGGCGATCTCCTCGGCGGGCCGCACCCCGAGGAAGGCCTCCGCGGCGAACATGAACGGCCGCAGGTAGAGGCTCTTCTCGTCACCGGAGCCCGGCACCCACGCCTCGTCCGCGCGGACCAACTCCTCGACGCTGGCGAGGAAGTCCTCCTCCGGCAGCACAGGCAGGGCGAGCCGCTCGGCGGAGCGGGCGAAGCGGCGGGCGTTGAACTCCGGGCGGAACAGCCAGACGCTGCCGTCGGCGTGGCGGTAGGCCTTCAGCCCCTCGAAGATCTCCTGGGCGTAGTGCAGCACGGCGGCGCTCGGGTGCAGCGAGTACGGCACCAGCGCGGAGACCTTGCGGTCGTGCCAGCCCTCGGCGGGCGTCCAGGTGGCCGAGGCCATGTGGTCGGTGAAGAACTTGCCGAACCCCGGCGCGGCGAGGATGGTGCGTCGCTCCTCCTCGGGGACGGGATCGGTCGTCCGGGACAGAGGGAAAGCGCGACTCATCGTCAACTCCTCGAAACCGCTGTGGAATCTGTGCGAACCGACGCCAATGACCGGCGTCATACCCGTCATGCTAACGGTCGTCAGCCGGGCGGGATACGGCGCGACCCGACGAGCGGGGAGCCGCCGGCCCCCGAGGGGACCGACGGCTCCGGGACCCGCCCTACCGGTGGCCGGCGTGGAGGTCGGTGACGAGCCCGTCCAGCGCGGCCCGCAGCGCATCGGAGTTCGCCTGGTCGAACCAGGTGGTACGGATGCGCTCGTTGCTCCCGCCCGGCGTCTCGTGATCGGCCGCGAGGCGCTCCAGCGAGTGAGCCCCGTCGCCCAGCGAGCGGCCCACCTCCTGGAAGACGCCGCGGACGAACCGGTCGGCGTCCTCGGCGGGGACGCCCTGGTCGGCGGCCCAGGAGACCAGCGTGGTGAGGAACGCGTAGTGGGTGGTGAGCGTCGACGTCAGCGCGGACAGCACGTTGAGCGCCGCCTCGTCCGCCACCGGCAGGGCCCCGCCCAGCCGTTCGAAGAAGGCGTCCACGTCGGGGTGCGAGGGGTGGACCACGGTGACCGAGCGGCGCTCGCGGATGGGCGGCAGCGGAATGGCGTGGGTCACCGTCGCGTCGGTGGCCAGCACCCGGCGCAGCTCGTCGGTGCCGACGCCGGGGATCACGTTGACCACGATCCGGTCGCCGGGCACCTCCAGCCCGGCCAGGGCCCCGCGCCAGTCCTGCCGGCGCAGCGCGACGATCACCAGGTCGGAGCCGTCCACCACCTCCTGGTTGTCGGCGCACACCCGTACGTCCTCGTACCGATCGGCCAGCTCGGCGGCGGTTCGGGCACCCCGCGGGGACAGCAGGACCTCCGGCCCCGCCTCCTCCCCGTGGCGCAGCCCCATCACGATCGCCCGGCCGATCTCGCCCACTCCGATGATGCCGATGCGCTTCACGATGACTGCCTCCGTCGGTTCCGATGGTCCAGGGGAGGCCGGACGGAGTCGGTCGTCGTGCCCGTCGCGGCCCTCATCGGACCGTAACCCCTGCGGGGCCCGGGCCGAGAGCCGAACGGAGGAAGCCGATGATCTCGGTCCGGGCGGCCGCGGCCTGCGGGACCAGGCCCGGCAGGCTCAGGAACGCGTGCGGGGCGCCCGGGTACTCGCTCAGCCGCACGGCGACGCCGGCCGACCGCAGCCGCTCGGCGTAGCGGCGGCCGTGGTCGGCCACCGCGTCATGGGTCGGCACCACCACGAGGGCCGGCGCCGGCCCGTCCAGTCCGGCCGGGTCGTCCAGGCTGTCCGCGTACAGCGGCGAGAGCGCGCGGGCGTCGGTACCGGCCGGGACGGCGAGCCGGCGGAACAGCTCCAGCTTCGGCATGGCGTGGGTGGCCTCCCCGAACTCGGCGGCCGAGGGGTAGTCGAACATCGACGCGGTCACGTCCACGGCGGGGTTGACCAGCACCTGCGCGCGCAGCGGCAGCCCGGTCCCGCCCGCCCGGATCGCGGCCAGCGCGCACACCAGTCCGCCGCAGCTCTCCCCGAGGAGGGCCGCACGCGCCGGGTCGACGCCCCACCGCCCGGCGTCCCGCAGCACGTGCCGGAGGGTGTCCCAGCCGTCCTCGACCGCCGCCGACAGGGGGGTCGTGTGGTCGAGCAGCCGGTGCTCGACCGAGACGACGACCGCGCCCAGCCCGGCGGCGACATGGCTGTTGATCCAGTCGCTCTGCGGGGCCGTCCCCACGAAGGCGCCGCCGTGGACGTGCAGGACCAGCGGCAGCGCGGTGCGGCCGGCGTCCGGCCGGCCGTCCCCGGCCGACGGCCGGTACACCCGGACCGGCAGCTCCCGGCCGGGCAGCGCCACCCGCTCCCAGCGGATCACGACACCGGCGGCGGGCTCCCCGGTCGCCACCCGGGCCGCGGTGGAGGCCCGGAAACGGTTCTCCGCCTC
The DNA here is from genome assembly GCF_042894165.1 of Kitasatospora sp. NPDC001547. Taxonomy (NCBI): domain Bacteria; kingdom Bacillati; phylum Actinomycetota; class Actinomycetes; order Kitasatosporales; family Streptomycetaceae; genus Kitasatospora; species Kitasatospora sp. NPDC001547. Next base: position 73,122 of record NZ_JBIAVL010000009.1, read on the forward strand.
GCGGTAGGCGATCAGCTCCTCGGCGGATATTGCCGAGAAGTCCGGCTCCGGCGGCTGCGCGGCAGTCGCCGCGCTCGCGGTGTCCGCGGCGTCCGCGGTGTCCGCGGTGTCCGCGGTGTCCGCGGTGTCCGCGGCGTTCATGGCATCGGTGGCGTTGGTGGCGTCGCTCATGTCTCCCATGTCTCCTGCTCCCCTTCCCCGGCCGAGGGCCGGGCGCGTGGCTGGTGGTCGTACGGGTGGAACGGGCTCGCGCACTCATTATGCACGCACCGCGTGCAATGGCGAGTGCGTTACCGCGTGCTCGCTCGCGCGCATTCGTTACACTGACCCGACGGGACGAGAGGGGCGACATGGCAGGCCGCAGACGTTGGTCGACCGAGGAGATCCTGGACGCGGCAGCGGACCTGCTGCGCACGGGCGACGCCGAGTCGTTCAGCGTGCGCAGACTCGCCGCCGCGCTCGGGACCGACTCCTCCAGCCTCTACCGGCACTTCCGCAACAAGACCGAACTGCTGCGGTCGCTCGCCGACCGCATCCTGGTGGCCGCCCTGGACGGCTACCGGCCGGAAGGGGACTGGAAGCAGCGCATCACGGCCCTCGCCCTGCGCCTACGGGGGGCCTTCGCCGAGCAGCCCCAGGTCGCCTCGATCTGGGGGCGCTACGCCTCGGGCGGCGCCGGCTCGCGGCTGGCCATGGAGGAGGTGCTGCAGGCCCTGCGCACCTCGGGCCTGCCCGACGAGCGGATCCCGGCCTGCTACCACCGGATCGTCGTCCTGCTCTCCGCCCTGATCGCCGCCGAGGCCGGAATCGGCGGCATCACCTCCGAGGAGTACGACCAGGGCATGGAGCAGTTCCGCGTCGCGGTCCTCGGCGCCGACCCCGACCGCTTCCCCGCCCTCGCCCACTTCGCCCGCGACATCCGCCCCCTGGGGGTGGACCGCCAGGCGGCATTCGAGGACATCCTCGCCGCCCACCTCGCCCAGATCGAGACGGAGATCCCCTGACCGACCCTCAGCCCAGACGCCGGCGCGCCGCCGCCCTCGCGGTCGTCGAGGACGCGAGCCGCGGCGTGTTGACGGGCTCTGAGCCCCAGTCTGCGGATCGTATGCCTGGTGACCCCGCTGGCGCGGGGAGGTGTTCGACGGCACCCCAAGATGTGAGCGGATCGCCGGCTGACCCCCGCTGTCGCGGGGAGGAGGACCGCGGCCCGATGACCGCCCGCAACCGCTCCGGCTGACCCCCGCTGGCGCGGGGAGGAGCCGCACGACACCCCGCACCACGGGAACGCGTGCGGCTGACCCCGGCGGGTGCGGGGAGGAGGCCTCAGCCACCTCCCCGAGCTCCTCGCCGATCGGCTGACCCCCACGGGTGCGGGGAGAGTTGACGATCCGGCGCAGGGTGCGGCCCGGGTCCGGCTGACCCCCGCGGGTGCGGGGAGGAGAGGTCGAACGGGCGGCTCAGGCTCCAGCCTGGCGGCTGACCCCCGCGGGTGGGGGGAGGAGCGGGGCCGGTGTAAACGGCGTTTACACCCCGGCGGCTGACCCCCGCGGGTGCGGGGAGGAGCGGCCGGTGGAACGCCCCGGCAACACCCGCTGACCCCCGCGGGTGCGGGGAGGAGGCGTCCATCTGCCTGGCCGAGAGCGCCTGCAGCGGCTAACCCCCGCGCGTGCGGGGAACAGGAGTCGGGCGCGGAGGCCGAAGGGGAAGAGGGCGGCTAACCCCCGCGGGTGCGGGGAGGAGCTGGAGCGCGGCGCGAGTGCCCTCCAGGAACGCGGCTAACCCCCGCGGGTGCGGGGAGGAGGCCTCCAAGCCCGTTCCCCGGGAGGAAGAAGTCGGCTAACCCCCGCGGGTGCGGGGAGGAGTCCGGCGCGGCCTCAGCGAGTACCTTCTGGGCCAGCTAACCCCCGCGGGTGCGGGGAGGAGTCGATAGCGACCGAGATGCCGTACGAGATCGCGGGCTGACCCCCGCAGGTGCGGGGAGGAGCAGGGGTGGCCTTCTGCCGCGATTCGGTGAACCGGCTGACCCCCGCGGGTGCGGGGAGGAGATGGCGGACCTCAGGACGGCGTAGCGCTGAACCGGCTGACCCTCGCGGGTGCGGGGAGGAGGAGGCCGTGTCCGGCAGCAGCACCGTGTCCGCCGGCTGACCCCTGCGGGTGCGGGGAGGAGACGGTGCGGATGCGCCGTCACCGACTGGACGGCGGCTGACCCCCGCGGGTGCGGGGAGGAGACGTCAATCCGATCCTGTCCGTGGACGCCGACCGGCTGACCCCCGCGGGTGCGGGGAGGAGGGCAAGTGCACCCAACCCATCTCGGCCATTCACGGCTGACCCTCGCGGGTGCGGGGAGGAGGGGGAAGGTGCCGTGCTCGACCACTGCTGCTCCGGCTGACCCCCGCGGGTGCGGGGAGGAGGGACGAAACTCATGATGCAGGATCACCCTGCCCGGCTGACCCCCGCGGGTGCGGGGAGGAGAGCGGCTCCCAAGCCTCGCGCGGCGCATGACCCGGCTGACCCCCGCGGGTGCGGGGAGGAGTGGCCGACCTCGACCCCGTCGTCCTTGCGGTTCGGCTGACCCCCGCGGGTGCGGGGAGGAGAAGATCCCCGACGCCGAGTTCAACGCGAAGACCGGCTGACCCCCGCGGGTGCGGGGAGGAGCGGGTGCACGTGGCGGCGTGCGGCATGAACCGCGGCTGACCCCCGCGGGTGCGGGGAGCACGGTGGACTCGGTGGCCGGGTTGCGGCCGCCGGCTGACCCCCGCGGGTGCGGGGAGGAGCACCGCCACCCGCACCCCTTCGACGCATCGGACGGCTGACCCCCGCGGGTGCGGGGAGGAGACCGCGGCGGTCACGATGACGTCGCACAGCTCCGGCTGACCCCCGCGGGTGCGGGGAGGAGGTACCGGAGCAGCCCGGCCGGGGGTCAGCGGCCGGCTGACCCCCGCGGGTGCGGGGAGGAGACCGCCGCGAAGCGGAAACGGGAGCCGCGCGACGGCTGACCCCCGCGGGTGCGGGGAGGAGTACCTCGGGCCCAACGGAGAAGACCCGCAGTGCGGCTGACCCCCGCGGGTGCGGGGAGGAGGCCTCCGGCACGCTCGCGCCCCACGCCCGCGACGGCTGACCCCCGCGGGTGCGGGGAGGAGTTGGCCAGGCCCGCCCGGATCCGGGCGAGGGTCGGCTGACCCCCGCGGGTGCGGGGAGGAGCGCAGACGGTCACGGAGGAGACGCTGCGGCTGCGGCTGACCCCCGCGGGTGCGGGGAGGAGGACAGGCTCTTCGGTGACGGCCGGGTGCAGGACGGCTGACCCCCGCGGGTGCGGGGAGGAGCAGCCGTACAACATCGAGATCCTGCGCGACGCCGGCTGACCCCCGCGGGTGCGGGGAGGAGCAAATGCGGATGCCAGCCATTCCGAGTGCCGTAAGTGACGGCTGACCCCCGCGGGTGCGGGGAGGAGTGACGAAATCGTGATCGAATTTCACAAACAGACGGCTGACCCCCGCGGGTGCGGGGAGGAGGGCGTTGCCTGCGGCGTCCGCGGCTCCGGCGACGGCTGACCCCCGCGGGTGCGGGGAGGAGAAGCGCGACTACCACCTCGATGCCTTCGGCGCCGGCTGACCCCCGCGGGTGCGGGGAGGAGTCCGACGCCCACGGGTCCGGCTCCGACTGAACCGGCTGACCCCCGCGGGTGCGGGGAGGAGGGGCGAGCAGATGAGGCCGAGGTTGTCGAGGTCGGCTGACCCCCGCGGGTGCGGGGAGGAGGTGAGGATGTCCTCGACGCGGTGGCGCTCGACCGGCTGACCCCCGCGGGTGCGGGGAGGAGGCCCAGGACTCTGCCGCGGCAGCGATCGCCGCCGGCTGACCCCCGCGGGTGCGGGGAGGAGCCCTTCGGCCTGGCCTGCCCCACTGGCTGCGCCGGCTGACCCCCGCGGGTGCGGGGAGGAGAGGCGGTGCCCTGCGTGGTGGCGCCCCTTCAGCGGCTGACCCCCGCGGGTGCGGGGAGGAGGCTTCCTGACCTGCGGCGCAGCGATGGCTTTGCGCTTTCTTGACCATGCTGGCGAGGTGTCGGATGCCTTGGCCAGGTGCGCCGTTCGGTGTAGAAATGTCAAGGATCGCTCACATGATGCCATGAGCGGTTCGGAGCCTGGGGTACGGCAGTTCGCGGGTATGGGAGGGGGCTGCCGGGCTCGACGAGGGGGGCGGGGCGAGCGCCACTCCTGAACAGCGACGGCAAGCCGGTATCCGTGTACTCGTGATGGTGGGCTCATTGCGCCTGGAGGCCGGTTCGATCGCCGAGGTCCCCGGTGCCAGGCCAGGTTCGGCGGTAGCCAAAAGTTCCAATTTAAGGGGTGGCCCAGCCTGTTTGGTGGTGCCTGGATCGTTACACGAACTACCCGGCGACGCCCTCCTGGTGCCTATGAGCTCGGGTGATGCGCCTCGGCCCCCGTCCGCCAGGTCCTCGTCTGCCATCGATTCCGATGAGAGGCCGCGAGGATTGTCAGTGGCAGCTGATACATCCTCAGGCGTGAGCAAGAACAAACCTGTTGGTGGCTTCGAGTCGGCCGGTCCCGACTCCCGCATGTGGGGCAAGAGCGCCGGTCTGCCCGGTCCCTACCCCGTGATCTGCCACCTCCTGGACGCGGCCGCCGTTGCGGGTGCGCTGTGGGACGCCGTCCTGAGCGACCGCATGCGAACGCGGATCGCCGGGGCCATGGGCGTAAGCGAGGCCGAGGGTGAGGCCCGGAAGATGGTGATGCTGTGGGCTGGGCTCCACGACATCGGGAAGATCTCGCTGCACTTCCAGCAACAGGTCGCCGGCGAGTTCGCGAAGCTGATGGGGGACCCGGCGTATGCGGAGGACAACCCGGCGGCGAAGCGCAGCGGGTACCTGAGGCACGAGACGGCCACGCACTGGGGGCTGGTCGAGTTCTTCAAACAGTGCGGCTATCCGCTCCACAAACCGGTCAGGAAGTCGCCGGCCCACCAGATCGCCCAGCTGCTCGGCGGGCACCACGGGTGCTTCGCCCCAGCGCTGCAGGTGAAGGAGATCAACAACCCGTCGGGCTACCAGCCCGCTCTCGGCACTGCGGAGGGCTGGCGGGATCAGAGGCTTGCTCACGCGCACGCGGTCCGTCGGACGGTCGGGGCCGGCAAGCCGCTGGAGTCGGTGCTGCCCGGTGAGCTGGCGGTGGTGATTGCGGGGCTGGTCGTGGTGGCCGACTGGCTGGCCAGTCAGGTCGACGTCATCGAGCCGCGGATGCCCGGGGAGGACTGGAAGACCGGGGACTCGGAGCTCGCCGAGCACTTCGAGACGGCGGCCGAGGCCGCATCGGGGTGGGTTCGCGAAGCCGGTCTCGGGCAGGCGGCGTTTCCGGCCAAGCACTTCACGCAGCAGTTCCCGTTCCCCCCGAACAAGCTGCAGGCCGACGTCGCGGAGTACCTGCCCAGGGTGGTGAGGGGGCCCGGACTGTTGCTGGTCACAGCCCCGACCGGCGACGGCAAGACCGAGACCGCCCTGCACGCCGCCTCCGTGATCGCGGGGGCTTCGGGCGCCTCCGGGGTCTACTTCGCGCTGCCGACGATGGCCACGGCGGATGCGATGTTCACCCGGGTCCGCAGGTTCGCCGAGGACAACGTCGAGGGCGATCGCGCGCTCACGCTGCTGCACAGCATGGCCTGGCTGAGCCCCGACTACGCCCCCGGGGAGGGTGCGACGGACGGCTCGGCCGTGCTCGCGGACACCGAGGCCGGCCAGTGGCTGCGCACGGGGCGTCGGGGTCTGCTCGCGCCGCTCGCCAACGGCACGGTCGACCAGGCACTCACCGGCGTACTTCCGGTCCGCTACGGCTTCCTGCGACTGTTCGGCCTGTCGAACAAGGTGCTGGTGGTGGACGAGGCGCACGCCTACGGCCCGTGGATGCACAGCCTGCTGGTGCGACTGCTGGAGTGGCTCGGCGCGTTCGGCGCCCCGGTCGTGCTGCTGTCGGCGACGCTGACCGGCAAGGCGGCCTCGTCCCTCGTCGACGCCTACCGGCGCGGCGCGGGCTTCCGCGAGCCGTCCGCGGTGGAGCCCTGCTACCCGGGATGGCTGTTCGTGGACGCGGGGAGCGGAGAGGTGTCCACGCCGCGCGAGGTCGGCAGCAGCCGCGCCCGGACCCTGCGCCTGGAGACCCGCCAGGTCCACTGGGACGTCCGGGACCAGGGCGTCGCGAGGAAGCCCGGACGGCAGGGGCGCCGTGAGGCCCTGCGCGAGATCCTCGCACCGGTCACTGCCGAAGGCGGCTGCGTCCTCGTCTGCTGCACCACCGTGGACGAGGCCCAGCGCACCTACCGCTACCTGCGGTCCGTCCTGCCCGAACTCGCCGCGCGCGACGGCGGCCTGCGGCTGCTCCACTCCCGCTACCCAGCCCACGAGCGGCAGCGCATCACCACCGAATGCGAAACCACGTACGGGAAGCCCGCGGACGACACAGCGGCGGCCACCCCGCGCGCGGGCTCGATCCTGGTGGCCACCCAGATCGTCGAACAGTCACTCGACCTCGACTTCGACCTGATCGTCTCGGACCTCGCGCCGCTCGCGCAGCTCCTGCAGCGGGCCGGCCGCGGCAAGCGCCACGCACGCCCCAACCGCCCGGCCTGGACCGGCGAGGCCGCCGAGCCGCGCATGATCGTGCTGGACCCGCTCGACGACGAGGGCCGCGTGGCCGCGCCCCGCTCATGGGGCACCGTCTACGACGTCTCCCTGCTGCGCCGCACCAGCCTGCTGCTCGCAGGGCAGTCCAGCGGTGCGGTCGAAGTCCCGGGAGACGTCCAAGAGCTCGTGGACGACGTCTACGCGGACGACTTCGGAGCCGGCCTGGAGACGGCCGCCGCAGCGGAGCTCGACCGGATGGACGCCGAGCGCATCGCCTCGGAGGCGGCCGAGGAGCAGATGGCGGAGATCACCGTGATCCCGGCGCCGTGCGACGTGGTCGACGACCTGTCCGAACTCAGCGAGCGCAGCTTCGTCGTCTCGGACGACCTGCTGACCATCCGCCTCGGCGCGGACAGCGGCCGTGCCGTGTGCGTCTTCGAACGGGAGAACGGCTGGAGCCTCGACCCCGGCCACGATGTTCCGCTGCCCTCGGCCGCGGCGAACCGGGATGAAATCGCGTTGATCATGCGGCACACCGTGCCGCTGCCCGGCCGCTGGCTCGCTGGCCGCACGGACGAGAACACCGTGCCGAAGGCCTGGAGGGACCGGCCCCTGCTCACCGACCTGGCCCTGCTGCGCATGCGCCGTGACGGCGACCAGTGGACGGGCCGGCTGGGGGAGAGGCAGCTCATGTACTCGAACGTGGGAATTTCCGAGAACTGATGGCCCTAAGTCCCGTACTTGACGCTACGTTGAACGTGCTGGTCCCGGACCGTCGCCCGTCCGGGACCAGCGTGACCCCCGCTTGCGCGGGGACAGGACTGCCACACGGCTGTTTCCCTAAGTGCCGTACGGCTCACCCCCGCTCGTTCGCGGGGACCGTGCAGAGCCTACCCACCCCGTGACCACCAGTACTCGCCTCGCCGGAGGCCGCATGCCATCCGTACCACCCAGCTACAACCTCCTCGACGAAGCGTGGATCCCCGTCCGCTGGGTCCCCCGCAGGGAGGAGGACGACGAGGCCGCCACCCGCCCGCCCAGGGTCGGCCTGCGCGAACTCCTGCTGTACGCACACGAGATCGAACAGATCGCGATCGCCGACCCTCCCGCGCTCTCCGCGCTGTACCGCGTCCTGTACGCGATCACCGCCCGTGTGACCGAGCTCGACGAAGCCGGCCCCGGCGACTGGTCCGACCGCCGCGACGGCCTGGTCGACCAGGGGCGCTTCGACGAGAAGCAGGTCGCCGAGTTCACCGAGCGCAACCACGGCCGCTTCGACCTCTTCGACCCCGAACGTCCCTTCCTCCAGGACCCGAGGCTGGCCGAGCAGTGCGACCCGGCGAACACCGCCGGCGTCGACAAGCTCATCACCACCCGCCCCTCGGGCAACAACCACTCCTGGTTCCAGCACGTCAACAGCACCGCTCCCGAGCTGCCCACCCCCGACCAGGCCGTCCTGCACCTGCTCGTCTGGCACTACTACGGTCCCTCCGGACGGTGCTCCAGCCGTACGGTCGGCGGCACCAAGGCGGCCAGCAGCAAGGCCGGCCCGCTGCGGAGCACGCTCTCCTACCACCCGGAGGGCGAGACGCTGTTCGAGACGCTGCTGGCCGGACTTCCCAAACCGCGCGAGAGCGTCTCCCGTGTCAGCGACCTGTGCCCGTGGGAGCGTGAGGAGCTGCCCGACCCCGCAGCCGCTCCACCGCCGCTGAAAGGTCCGTGCTCCGGCCTCACCGCCCGCTCCCAGCACGCGCTGCTCCTGGTGCCCGATGCCACCGGCCGGTACGTCCGCGACGTGTTCATCACCTGGGCGAACCAGCTCAAGATCTCCCGCGAGGGCGACCCGTACCTGATCTGGCAGACCAGCAAGGAGGGAAACCTCTACCCCCGCCCCGCCGACTCCCGGCGCGCGCTGTGGCGTGATCTGGACGCCCTGCTGCTCAACAACCCCGCGGGCACCACCCGCCCATGCCGCCCCGAAGTATTCCGCACCGCGCTGGAGGTCTCGGAAGACCTGAGGGTGCGCGCGCTGGGGTTCGAACAGGACGGACAGGCGAAGGACATCCAGTTCGTCGACGCGGTCACCCCACCGGTGCTCGGGCTTGCGGAGGAACCCACGGTCGCGGTCGAGATCGGCCGCCTGCGCGTCCTGGGGGAGCGGTACGGGAACCGGCTCGACCGGGCCGTCAAGAAGGCCTGGGCCGGTTTCACCACGGCCCCCAAGATCCGCGACTGCACCTGGGCCGTCGACGCCGCGGCCCGCTACTGGCCCGCCGCCGAGGCCGAGTTCTGGAAGCGCCTCGGCGAACGCGACTTCGACGGCGCCGCCACGGCCTTCCGCATCCTCGCGGAGAAGGCCTACGACACCGTCACCTACGGCGCGCTCGGCACCATGCGCGGGGCCAAGGCCTGCACCACCGCCCGCATCGAGCTGTACGGCGGGCCGGTGAAGCGCCCGGCCAGGACCGGGGGCGCCGACGGTACCGGCCGCAACACCAGTACGGAGGACGCATGAGCACGACCAGCACCATTCCGGGGCCCGCCAAACCGGCGGACGACGCGGTCGGCACACCGAAGGAGCCCGCCCTCATCCCCTCGCTGGGGCGGGCACGTGCCTTCACCGCCAGGATCGACAAGCGCAGTCACGAGGATCCCGGTGTCCGCGCGGCCCTGCGCCGTGGCGTCGGCAAGGACCTGGACGCGGTGCCGTTCATGCACCGCTACGTGGCCTCCTGGCTCACCGACGAGCAGACGCGCAGCCGCGACGTCCAGCGCGCCTTCTACACCGTCGCCTCCCTGATCGCCGCGCAGCGCCGCGACCAGTACGCCGCCGCGAAGGCCGAGACGTCGAGGAAGAACGGGTCGAAGGAGCAGCCGAAGGAGCAAGCGAAGGACGAGGAGGCGACGGCCGCCGGATCGCCGCCGGACGCGCCCGGCGCCCTGACCGACCGCGGGGAGGAAGCGGACCCCGGGACCGCCGAGCGGATCCCCCCGCGCAGCCTCGGCCAGGCCTTCGCCGACGGTGTCATCAAGGGCGGCCAGGCAGGCGGTTTGCGCGAGACCTCGGCCGAGACCCGCCTCAACCTGCTGAGCCGGCAGAGCGTCGACGGCCTGCACCGCCACCTGCCCGGAGCCGTCCGCCAACTGCGCGGCAGCGACGTGGAGATCGACTGGGCCCAGCTCCTCATCGACCTCTGCCAGTGGCGCCGCCGCTCCGGCACCGTAAAACGGATCTGGCTCCAGGACTACCACCGGACCCTGCAGAAGGACGGCGAGCGCCGGGCCCGCGAGCACGACGACGACCAGAGCGAGGCCGCGGACGCCGCCGAGACCGACGGCACGGACAGCGCCGCCTCCGAGGCCTGACCGCCACCCCGACCCCGTACAGGCCACCACCACGAACCATCCGACCCCCAGGAGCAGAGCATGCCCGGCCCCGACCGCACCACCGCCCGCTTCCTCGACATCCACGTCGTCCAGAGCGTCCCGTTCGCCAACCTCAACCGCGACGACAACAACTCCGTCAAGACCGTCCGCTACGGCGACACCGAGCGCACCCGCGTCAGCAGCCAGTCCTGGAAGCGCGCCGTGCGCGAGTACTTCCAGCAGAGCTTCGGTGAGCAGGCCCTGCGCACCCGCCGCATCGGCGCCCGCGTCACCCGCCTCCTCCAGGAGCAGCACGGTTGGCCCGCCGAACTCGCCCAGCGCGCCGGACAGCACGTCGCCGCCGGCAGCAGCATCAAGTTCGAGACCAAGGACTCGCCCGTCGTCACCACCAACGCCATGGTCTACGTGCCCGAGACGGCCGTCGCCGAACTCGCCGCCATCGCCCAGGAGCACCGCGCCGAGCTCGAAAGCGCCAAGGACATCAAGAAGACCAGCGACAAGAGCGTCCTGCCCAAGGAGGCCGTCGACGCCGTCCTGCGCAGCCGCAACGGCGTCATCAACCTCTTCGGCCGCATGCTCGCCGAGCTCGACGACGCGGGCGTCGACGGCGCCGTACAGGTCGCCCACGCCCTCACCACCCACGGGACCGACGTCGAACTCGACTACTTCTCCGCCGTCGACGACGTCACCTCCGCCTGGGGCGACACCACCGGCAGCGCCCACATGGGCCACGCCGAGTTCAGCGCCGGCGTCTTCTACCGCTACGCCACCGTCGACCTCGCCGACCTCGCGGCCAACCTCGGCGGCGACCGCGCCGCCGCCCGAGAGCTCGCCGCCGGATTCGCCGAGGCCTTCATCCTCTCCCTCCCGCGCGCCAAGAAGACCGCCACCGCCCCGCACACCATCCCCGACCTCGTCCACATCGCCGTCCGCAGCGACCGCCCGCTCTCCTACGCCGCCGCCTTCGAACAGCCCGTCGCCTCCCACGAGAGCGGCGGCTACGGCCCCGCCTCCCGCACCGCCCTCGCCCGCTACGCCACCGCCGCCCACAAGCTCCTCGGCAAGCGCGGCACCGTCACCGCGGCCTGGGCCAGCCTGGAGGACAAGGACCTCCAGGGTCTGGGCACCCGCGTCGACTCCTTCCCGCAGCTCATCGACACCGCCATCGACGCGGCCTTCACCACCGACCGCACCGGCGCGGACACCGCTGCCCGCCCCGACGCCGCCTCCGTCACCGCCGGGGCCGGAGCATGAGCACTCCCACGCGGGGACTGCTGCTGCGCCTGGCCGCGCCGCTGCAGTCCTGGGGCGAGACCGGCCAGTTCAACGAACGCGACACCGCGCCCTTCCCCACCCGCTCCGGCGTCGTCGGCCTGCTCGCCGCAGCCCTCGGCCGGAAGCGCGGCGAGTCCATCGACGACCTCGCCACCCTCTCGCTGACGATCCGCACCGACCGGTCGGGTGTGATCCTGCGCGACCTGCACACCGTCGGCGGCGGCCTGCCCGCCGCCCGCACGGTCACCACCGCCGAGGGCAAGAAGCGCACCGGCGCCACCGCCACCCTGCTGTCCCACCGCTACTACCTCGCCGACGCGGCCTTCACCGCCGTCGTCACCGCGGCTCCCGACCGACTCGACGGGTGGGCGCAGGCGCTGCGGAACCCGCACTGGCCGCCCTACCTCGGGCGCCGCTCCTGCCCGCCCGAAGGCCCGCTGCTGCTCGGCCTGGTCGACGACCCCCTGCACCACCTCGTCCACCTGCCGATCGCCCGACGGGCCCGCGCGGGTAGCAAGACCGTCGACATCGTCTTCCACGGCGACCAGCCGCTCGACCGCCTCGGCGACCACCCCCAGCCCGGGAACGACGACGGCAGCACCCCCGCCGGAGAGGTCACCGACGACCCGCTCACCTTCCACCCCCGACGGCGGGCCTATCGCGCCCGTCCCCGCTACCAGCGCACCCTCACCCTGCCCGCCGACCGCTGCAAGGGCCTCGCCACCGGCTACCTCACCGCCCTCGGCGACTACCTGACCCGGCACACCACCAGCCCCGAAGGTATCCCCGCATGACCCTGTGGCTCACCCGCATCGTCCCCGACCCGCGCAGCCGCGACGCCCGCCGCGACAGCGCCGGCGCGGTCGACCTGCACCACCGCCTGATGTCGCTCTTCCCCGACCAGCTCGCCGACGACGAACCGCGCCGCCGCCTCGGCGTCCTCTTCCGCTGCGAGTCCACGCCCGCCGGCGACCAGATCCTCCTCCAGAGCGCCGAGCGGCCCGACCTGGACCGCCTCCCCGCCGGATACGGCCAGGCCGCGACCAAGACCCTCACCCCGCTCCTCGAAGCCCTCCGGCCCGGCCTGCACATCCGCTACCGCATCGCCGCCAACCCCATCCGCAGGCCCAGCCGAGCCACCCGCGAGCTCTACCGGCTCAAAGCCGTCATCCCCCTCCAGGGCACGGCCGCCGACGACTGGTGGGCCCGCCAGGCGGAGTCCTCCGGCCTGGACCTCGGCACCCTCCACTCCAGCCCCCTCGAAGCCGCCAAGGGCCACCGGCGCAGCGACCAACGGCCCGTCAGACACGACCGCGTCCTGTTCGAAGGCACCGCCGCCATCACCGACGCCGACCTCCTGCGCACCCGCCTCATCGACGGCATCGGCAAGGGCAAGGCCTACGGCTGCGGCCTCCTCAGCATCGCCCCCCACCGGGGGCCGCAGTGACCGCCCGCCGCCCCGACCCCGGCGGTGCCCGGCGCAAACTGGCCGCCCCCACCGTCGCCATGCTGCCCCGCATCGCCGACTCCCTCTCCTTCCTCTACCTCGACATCGTCCGCATCGTCCAGGACGACACCGGCGTCTGCGCCGAGGTCACCAGCCCCCACCGCGGCACCGAGACCGTCTACCTCCCCACCGCCGCCCTCAGCTGCGTCCTCCTCGGCCCCGGCACCTCCATCACCGCCCGGGCGCTGTCCACCCTCGCCCGCCACGGCACCACGGTCGTCATCGCCGGATCCGGCGGCGTCCGCTGCTACGCCGCCACCGTCCCCGAATCCCTCAGCACCACCTGGCTCGAACGCCAGGCCCGCGCCTGGGCCGACGACACCACCCGCCTGGCCGTCGCCACCGCCATGTACGAGCAGCGCTTCGGCCCCGGCACCGCCCCGGCGGGCAGCGGCCTCGCGCAACTGCGCGGCCTGGAAGGCCAACGGGTCAAGGCCCACTACCGCCTCCTCGCCCAGCAGCACCGCATCGGCCGCTTCCGCCGCAACTACGACCCGAACTCCTGGGACACCCAGGACCCGGTCAACCTCGCCCTCTCCGCCGCCAACACCTGCCTCTACGGCATCGTCCACGCGGCCGTCCTCGCCCTCGGCTGCTCGCCCGCGCTCGGCTTCGTCCACAACGGCAACCAGCAGGCCTTCGTCTACGACGTCGCCGACCTCTACAAGGCCGAACTCACCATCCCGCTCGCCTTCTCCCTCCACGCCTCCCCACAGCCCGAAGCCGACGCCCGCCGCGGCTTCCGCGACGGACTGCGCCTGTTCCGCCTGCTGCCGCGCATCGTCACCGACATCCAGCGCCTGCTCGCACCGGGCCAGGACATCACCCTCCCCGACCCGGAGGAGCAACTCGTCGACCTGTGGGACCCGGTCTCCGGCCCCATCCCGGGCGGGGTCAACTACGCGGGCGAGGAACTGCTGTGAGGCGGCCGTGCCGGTGTGCCTACCCGTTCAGGGGGCAACCATGGCAGCGATGACCGTCCTGTCCGCCACCGCAGTCCCCGACCACGTACGCGGCGCGCTCACCCGATGGCTCCTCGAAGTCACCCCGCAGCTCTACGTCGGCACCATCTCCGCCAAAGTGCGCGAGGAACTCTGGCACGCCGTCAGCGGCTGCGTCGGCGACGGCGTGGCGGTCCTGGTCCACACGGCGGCCAACGAACAGGGCTTCGAGCTGCGGACGGCGGGCGAGCAGCGGCGAAAGCCGGTGGACTTCGACGGGCTGACGCTCGTTGCGATGGCGGGGGTGCAGGTGAGCGATGGTCAAGAAACGGCAAAACCCTAGAAACGCTGCAGGTCAGGAAGTGTCCTCCCCGCGCCAGCGGGGGTCAGCCGACGTCCATGCCTGGCCCTGCCGGACCGGAGCGGTCCTCCCCGCGCCAGCGGGGGTCAGCCGCTCGTCTTCGGCAAGAACGACCAGCAGGACACGTCCTCCCCGCGCCAGCGGGGGTCAGCCGTCACCATCCAGGCGGAGCCGCCGCCGAGGATCGTCCTCCCCGCGCCAGCGGGGGTCAGCCACCGAGCCGCCCAGGCCCCGTACGGCCACCGTCGTCCTCCCCGCGCCAGCGGGGGTCAGCCGGCCCTCAACGACCACTACCACGACGACCTGTGGTCCTCCCCGCGCCAGCGGGGGTCAGCCGGCACTGCTCGCCGAGCAGCACACCGAGGACCCGTCCTCCCCGCGCCAGCGGGGGTCAGCCGGTTGATTCTCCGACGGCGGGCACCACCTCGGCGTCCTCCCCGCGCCAGCGGGGGTCAGCCGGGGCTGCTCGACCACGTCCAGTCCGTGCGCGAGTCCTCCCCGCGCCAGCGGGGGTCAGCCGCAGCTGGGGATCTCGACTGCCGATCTGACGGAGTCCTCCCCGCGCCAGCGGGGGTCAGCCGTCGAGTCTCGACAGCTACCGGCGCAAGGGCCCGTCCTCCCCGCGCCAGCGGGGGTCAGCCGGGGCCTCGGCCGGGAACAGCCCTGGGTACAGCGTCCTCCCTGCGCCAGCGGGGGTCAGCCGGCCCGGCGCACGGAGGCGATCCGGGACGCCGCGTCCTCCCTGCGCCAGCGGGGGTCAGCCGTCCCCGGACTTCTCGGAGTGGATGACGAGGCCGTCCTCCCCGCGCCAGCGGGGGTCAGCCGACCCCGCGACGGGGCTCTCCGAGTGGTACGAGGTCCTCCCCGCGCCAGCGGGGGTCAGCCGTCGGTCGTGCCGGAGTCGGTCTTGGCCGGGGCGTCCTCCCCGCGCCAGCGGGGGTCAGCCGAACCGCAGCGAGTACCAGATCGACGACTGGGAGTCCTCCCCGCGCCAGCGGGGGTCAGCCGAGCGCCTCCGCCACCCTGACCACCGGCGGGCAGTCCTCCCCGCGCCAGCGGGGGTCAGCCGACGTGGGCACGCGAGCAGGCCATCGACTTGGAGTCCTCCCCGCGCCAGCGGGGGTCAGCCGCCGCCTCCACCGGCACTTCTTCCCTCCCGACGGTCCTCCCCGCGCCAGCGGGGGTCAGCCGAGCAGGTACTCGGGCACTGGGCTCCCTACTTCGTCCTCCCCGCGCCAGCGGGGGTCAGCCGTGCATGCTGTCCAAATTCCCCGATTTTGGGCTTGTCCTCCCCGCGCCAGCGGGGGTCAGCCGTTGTACAGTGCATGGCCATCAGCAATTGCCATGTCCTCCCCGCGCCAGCGGGGATCAGTCGGCGAACCCGCCGGTGGTGACCTCGGGGCGGTGGTCCTTCCCGCGCCAGCGGGGGTCAGCCGGCACGGCTGCAGGCCGCGTTCCGGGCGATCCCGTCCTCCCCGCGCCAGCGGGGGTCAGCCGCGCGCCGCGTCCATGGCCCAAGCCGTCTGGTCCTCCCCGCGCTAGCGGGGGTCAGCCGGGCCCGTCACTGCCGGCGATTATGTTGTCTGATCCTCCCTGCTCCGGGGGGATCGTTGCGACGCGTGACAGCACAAGGGCGGCAGGGTGGCCCCGGTCACGCGTGGGGGACGAGGGCGACCGGGCAGTGCACGTGGTGGATCGCGGCGTGGGCGACGGGGCCCAGGTGGGCACCGAGCAGGGTGCGGCGGATGCGGCGGCCGATGACGAGGAGGCGGGCTCCGGTCGCCGCGTCCACCAGGGCGGTGGATCGGCTGCCCTGGATCAGGTCGGCGGTCACCGACACCTCGGGGTGGCGCTCGCGCCAGGGGTCCAGCTGTTCGGCGAAGCGGGTGCGCTCGACGGCGGAGAGTTCGCCCTTCAGTCCGCCGACGGCCTGGAGCGCCATGTACTCGCTGGAGACCGGCGGGGACCAGATGTGCACCACCCGCAGCGGGGCCCGGCGCCGGATGGCGGCGTCGAAGGCGACGGCCAGGACGTCGTCCATCGGGTGGGCCAGGTCGAGGCCCACCAGGACCGGGCCCTCGGGCTCGGCCGCCTCCGCCCGGACCAGCACCACCGGGCAGCTCGCCCGGCGCAGCACCTCCTGGCTCACCGAGCCGACCAGGAAGCCGCGCACCGCGCCGAGGCCGCGGGAGCCCAGGACGAGCAGGGCGGCCGAGTTCCCGGCCGCCTCCAGGGCCTCGGCCGGGTCGGTCGGGACGATCGACGAGGTGACCGGGCCGGGCCCGGCCAGTGGGCGCAACTCCTCGGTCCGGAACGCCAGTTGGTCCATCGCGTGCCGGTAGGTCTCCTCGCTGCCGACCACGTCCTGGCGCGGCCACGGCCAGGCCTGCAGGACGTCCAGCGGGCAGCCGCGGCGCCGCGCCTCGTGGGCGGCCCACTCGGTGGCGGCGAGGCTCTCGGGGGATCCGTCGTATCCGACGACGACGGGCTGGGTGGCGACCGGCGCGGTGGCGACGGGTTCGGTGGCGGCCGGTTCGGCGGGGACTGGCGTGGTGGCGGCGGGTTCGGTCATGGTCTGCTCCTCATCCGCGCAGGGTGTCCAGGGCGGCGGTCAGCCGCTGCGCCGCCTCGTCCGCGACGCCGCCGAGCCCGCCCCCGGGCCCCGCCAGGGTGACCATCGTCTGCGGGTCGACGGCCTCCACCACCGTGGCGCCGCCGTCCGTCCGCACCACCACGTTGCACGGCAGCAGCAACCCGATGCGGGGGTCGGCCTGGAGCGCGCGGTGGGCGAGGGCGGGGTTGCAGGCCCCGAGGATCAGGTAGTCCTCGATCTCCGCACCGATCTTCTCCCGCAGGGTGGCCCGGACGTCGATGGTGGTCAGGACGCCGAACCCCTGCTCCTTGAGCGCGGCGGTGACCGCCTCCACCGCCTGCGCGAACGGCTGGTCGAGCCGTACGCCGAGACCGTATTCCATGGTTCCTCCGTAAGAATCCGGGCCGCCCCAGTATCGACGGGCGCCGTGTCGGCCGCCTCTCGGAGCAGACCGCGCCGGGGGCGTTCGGCCGCCCCGGCGGCCGGCGGGGCCGTTGCCTCATGCGCCCGGGACAACGGGTGGCGCAGACTGCAGAGATCGGCGGGAGCCCGGCGGCGAAAGGGCGGACATGGCTGCGGAGATCACGCGAAGAGCCCGGTGGCGGCCGCGGTCCGGCCCGGCGGAGCGGCAACTGGCCGCGGCCGGGCTGTGCGCGCTGGTCTGCCTGGTGGCCGGCGGCCTGTGGGTCGGGTACGTGCTGACCCACCTCGGAGCACCCGGGACGGCGACGCCCGTGCGCCTGCTGCCGGAACTCGGCTACGGCCTCGCCGCCGTCGCCGGCGGGGTGCTGCTGCACGCCCACCGGCCCGGCAACCAGCTCGGCTGGGTGCTCCTCGCGTACGGGACGGCGGTGATCGTCCCGCTCGCCGCCCAGACCCCGCTCTGGGGGCAGGCGGCCGACTCGCACGTGGTCGGGGCGGTGGTGATCCTGGTGGGGGTGGGCTACCTCGTCGACGGCACCCTGTGGCACGCGCTGCCGTTGTGGCTGCCGTACGGGAGACTGCCGAGCAGGCGCTGGTGGTTCGCGGTCGGAGCCGTGGCCGTGTGGAGGCTGCCTCCGTCGCTCTACGTGCTCTCCGAGCCCACCGTCTTCGGCCGGCCCAATCCGTTCGCCGGCAGTGCCGTCGCGAAGTGGCTGGACGGCTTCAACGGCCGGATGCTCGATGCCCAGCTCGCCGTGTTCGTCGCGCTGACCGTCCTGGTGGTGCTGGTTCCGCTCGCCCGGATCCGCGGGGTGTCCCGGCGGCGCCGGCAGAACGTGCTGATCGCCCTCGGCGTGTACCTGCTGTGGGGGGCGGCCGACTTCGGCGACTACTTCGGACACAGCACGGCCTCGCTCGTCGCCTTCGCCGTCACCTCGGCGCTCTGGACGGTCACCCTGGCCGCCGTGGTGGTCCGGGACGGCTCCTGGCGGCTGGACCGGGCGGCCCGACGGGTGCTGGTCGGCCTGCTGGTGGCCGCCGGACTGGCCCTGGTGTTCCTGGCGGTGGCCCGACTGCTCTCCACCATGCTGATGCCGGGCCAGGGCCTCGGAGGACTGCTGGTGGTCGCCGCGATCTTCCTGCTGGCGGTCGGTCTGCCCCGGGGCGTGCACTGGACCTCCGGACTGGTCGACCGCTGGTACTACGGCTCGCGCGCGCAGCCGTACCAGGTGCTGCGCAGCCTCGCCGGCCGGGTCAGCCAGACCGTCGACCCGCAGGAGGTGCCGGCCGTGCTGTGCCGCACCGTGAGCGACGAACTACTGCTGCCCGGTGTGGAGTTGACCGTCACCACGCGCAGCGGTGAGCGGTCGCTGGCCGCCGTGGGCGAACGCTCCGGCAGCGGGGAGGGCTTCCCCCTGGTGCACCGCGGGGAACAGATCGGACGGCTCACCGTCGCCCCCCGCGAGGGGCAGCGGGTGCTGGACGACAGCGACCGAGACGTCCTGCGCTCGCTCGCCGACCAGGCCGCGCCCGCCGTCGCCTCGCTCCAGCTGACGGAGGACCTTCGAGCCAGCCGCGAACAGATCGTCGCCGCTCGCGAGGAGGAGCGCCGCCAGCTGCGCCGGGACATCCACGACGGCCTCGGCCCGATGCTGGCCGGGCTGCGGCTGCGCCTCCAGGGCGCCGCGGCGGTTGACGACCCGGCGTGCTACGCGGTGGTGCTGGACCGGGTCGCGGACGACCTCGCCACGGCGGTCCGGGAGGTCCGGCGGATCACCGACCGGCTCGGGCCCACCGCGCTGGGTGACTACGGTCTGTCACTGGCGCTGAGCCGGCTGGCCGAGACCTTCAGCGGCCCGGATCTCGCCGTCGCCAGCCGGCTGGAGCCCGATCCGCTGCCGGCCCTGCCGGCCGCCGTCGAGGTCGCGGTGTACCGGATCACCGCGGAGGCGCTCAACAACGTGCTGCGCCACGCCCGGGCGGGAAGTGCCACGGTGTCCGTCCAGGTCGACGACGGGCACCTGGAACTCGACGTCGAGGACGACGGGCGGGGGCCCGGTCACGGCCCTCCGGAGATCCCGGGGGTGGGGCTCCGGTCGATGTCCGAGCGGGCGGCGGAGATCGGCGGCCGTTGCACCGTGGACGCCCTGCGGCACGGTACCCGGGTGCACGCGGTGCTCCCGCGCCGGCCCGCGAGCGGCTGACCCGGCGCCTCCGACCGCAGTGCCCGAGCGCCCGAGCACCCGAGCGCTCAAGCGGGTGAACGGGCGAGCGCCCGAGCGGGCGAGCGGCGACCGGCTCGGGCGCGCGGTGCAGCGAAGAGGCCCCCGGCTCGCGACGGGTGGCGGCCGGGGGCGGGGGACGGGATTCGTAGGGAACGAGGGGCGGCGGGTTCAGCAGTGGTTCGGCGGTGTGCAGCGGCGGTCGCTGCGGGTGCCGAGAGCCGTACCGGTGTCGGTGGTGACGGGGCGGCGCCGTCCCGCTCCCGAGGCGCCCTCGGCGCCCGGGACCGGGCACCGGCACGCCCGGGCGGCGGCGACGCTCACGGCGGCGAATACCGCGGCGGCACCGGCCGCCACCAGCGCCGCGCCGGCCGTTCTGTCGGTCATGGGGTCCTCCACGGGGTTCCGCAGGCGGTCCGCTTCGACCTGCTCCTCCATGCCACCGCCAGTAGTGCCCCAACCGCATGGGGCCACGGTCCCGTCCCGGTCCCGTCGTACGGATCGGTCGTCACGCACGGGTGGGGTGGTCACGCACAGGAGGGGCGGTCACGTACGGGTGGAGGGCACCGCACGGCGCAACCTGGAAGACGGCGGGAACGGGTTCGTTCACTAACATCGACAGTAGCCCCCGGCTGTGTCGGGGCTTTAGGGAATCGTGATAGAGGAAATGCCCCACCATTCGCGCGACCGGCCCGGCATTTCCCGGAGATCCGCGGCGCGCGCGTGGAGCGACGGGACCGAGGAAAGGCGACTGAAGAAGGTGCGCAACCATGACCGCTGAGATGGATGCCGGGCACGGAACGGTGACGGGCACCCCGCTGCGCCGGCGCGGCGAGGCGCTGGAGAGCGCCATCTACGAGGCGGTCCTCCAGCAGCTCACCACCGACGGCTACGCCCGGCTGACCATGGAGGGAGTGGCCGCCGCCGCGCAGACCGGCAAGGCCGCGCTCTACCGCCGCTGGCCGTCCAAGGAGGAGCTGGTCAAGGACGCGCTGCGGGCCAGCCTGCCGCCGTCCGGCCCGGCCCCCGACACCGGCAGCCTGCGCGGGGACCTGCTGGAGGTGGTCACCAGGCTGCGCGCCGCGATGTTCAGCGAGCTCGGCGCCGCGGTGCGGGCGATCATGAGCGAACTCGACCACCAGCGGGCGCACGCCTTCGTGGAGATCGTGCTGGAACGGGTGGTCCGGCCGACGACGGCGCTGATCGCCGAGGTGCTGGACCGCGGCACCACGCGCGGCGAGGTCCGCCCCGGGGCGGTCACGCCGCTGGTGACCGACCTGGTGCCGGCGCTGATGCTCTACCGGATCAAGATGTGCGGCGGGGACGCGGTCCAGCTCGACCCGGCGGAGATCGTGGACGAGTTGCTCCTGCCGATCGTCCGCGCCTGACGGGCGCGGTCACCGGGCGGCGCCGCCATCCATCCGACAGTGCGGTCGCCGGATGGGTGTTCATCAGCCGGTGTGGTCATCCGCCGAAATCCCGTGGGAGTGCTCCGGGTGGAATTCCCACGGGATTTCGGCGGCCCCCGCGGGGCTCAGGCCCCGCTGTGGCGGAGCATGTCCTCGCGCTCGACGACCTTCACCCGCTCGCGCTGCTCGGCCTCGCCGAGCGCGCGCTCGTGGGCGTCCAGCAGCTGCCAGCCCGCCCAGGTGGTGAAGCGGACGCCCTGGGCGCGCAGGTGCTCCTCGACGGCCGCCGGGTCCGGCTCGGCGGCGCCGGGCAGGCGGTCGGCGGCGTGGTCGTCCAGCAGGCAGGCGACGGTCTCGTTGGCGTCGCCCTTGGTGTGGCCGATCAGGCCGACCGGGCCGCGCTTGATCCAGCCGGTGACGTACGTGGCGGTGCGGTGCGAGCCGTCGCCGTCCAGGACCCGCCCGGCCTGGTGCGGGACGGTGCCCGAGGCCGGGTCGAAGGGCAGCTTGGGCAGCTCGTCGGAGTAGTAGCCGACCGCGCGGTAGACCGACTGCACGTCCCAGTCGGTGAACCGCCCGGTGCCGCGCACGTTGCCGGTGCCGTCGAGCTCGGTGCGCTCGGTGCGCAGGCCGACCACCCGGCCGTCCTCGCCGAGCACCTCCACCGGGGACTCGAAGAAGTGCAGGTACACCCGGTGCGGACGGTCGCCGATGTCCCGGATCGCCCAGTTCTCCAGCGTCGAGGCGACCAGGTCGACGTGCTTGACCGCGCGGCGCTCGGCGATCGAGCCCTCGTCGTACTCGATGTCCTCGGGGGCGACGATCACCTCGATGGTGGGGGAGTGGTCCAGCTCGCGCAGCTCCATCGGGCTGAACTTGGCCTGGGCGGGGCCGCGGCGGCCGAAGACGTGCACCTCGACGGCCCGGTTGCGCCGCAGGCCCTCGTGGACGTTCGGCGGGATCTCGGTGGGCAGCAGCTCGTCGGCGGTCTTGGCGAGGATCCGGGCGACGTCCAGGGCGACGTTGCCGACGCCGAGGACGGCGACCTTCTCGGCCTCCAGCGGCCAGGTCCGGGGCACGTCCGGGTGGCCGTCGTACCAGGAGACGAAGTCGGCGGCGCCGTAGGAGCCGTCGAGGTGGATCCCGGGTATGTCCAGGGCGCGGTCGGCCATCGCTCCGGTGGAGAAGACCACGGCGTCGTAGAAGCGGTGCAGGTCGTCCAGCGCGAGGTCGTTCGGGTAGTCGACGTTGCCGAACAGCCGGACCTGGGGCTTGTCCAGCACCTGGTGCAGGGCCGTGACGATGCCCTTGATGCGCGGGTGGTCGGGCGCGACCCCGTAGCGGATCAGGCCGAACGGGGCGGGCATCCGCTCGAACAGGTCGATCGAGACACCGGGGGCCTGGGCGGCGTCGGACTTCAGCAGGGCGTCCGCGGCGTAGATGCCGGCGGGGCCGGCTCCGACGATCGCGACTCGGATCGGGCGGGGCATGACGAGTGGTCCTCCGGTCGGGCGCGGCGCAAAGGTGGTCTGAACCTTTGTAGCAAACCCTACGAATGACCAGGGAAGTAGGCGGTGGTGATCTATGACGTCATAGAGCCGGCCTATGGCTCGGGGCCGGCGGAGCGATCGGTGCTGACCGCCGCCCTTCGGTCAAGCCGCGGCGGGAACCAGGGCGCGCACCCAGGCGGGGTCGGGGTTGGTGTGCGGCCGGCCGTCGACAACGACGGTCGGGACGGTCTCGTTGCCGTCGTTGGCCGCCCGGACCGCGGCCGCCGCCTCCGGGTCGCGCCAGATGTCGACCCAGTGCAGCTGTCGGGCCGACCGGCCCAGCCGGAGGCGCAGTCGCAGGCAGTACTTGCAGCCGGGGCGCCAGTAGACCACCGGTCGGCCGTCGGCCGCGCTGCGGCGCCGGGCCTCCGCCGCGCCGATCGGTTCCGGGAACGGCAGCGGCGAGTGCAGGCCCGCGAGCGCCGCGAACAGCAGCAGGTGGAGCACGGCCAGGCCGGGACGTCCGCCGACGGCCGTTCCGGCCGCGACGGCCGCGCCGCAGAGCGCGAACAGCAGCGGCAGCTTCCACACACGTGTCATGACGGCCCACCCTATCCGGGAAGTCGGCCGCCCCGGGGGCGGTCAGGAGACCCGGGCCGGATCGGCCCGTCGATGCCGGTGACGCTACGCGGCCGCCACGGACTGGGGGAAGGCGAAGACCCCGTCCGGGTCGTAGCGGCGGGCCACGTCCTTCAGCCGGGGCAGGTTCCCGCCGTAGTAGGCGCGGCCCCAGTCGGGCAGCGTGCCGTCGATGTAGTTGACGTACGCGCCGTGCGCGCCGAGAGCGGCCAGCCCGTCGCGGATCCTGTTCACGGTGGTCCGGACCCGGTCCTCGCTGATCGACGTGGCGCCGGCGTAGACCTGGGCGGTGGCGAGCGAGTCGCGGTGGGGGAAGGCGGTGGCGTCGGGGGCGAGTTCGCCGACGGCGCCGCCCAGGGAGTCGAGCAGCAGGTCGACGCCGGTGCGGCCGGCCATCAGCGCCGTGACCCCCGCCGGGTCGAGCGGTGCCGGTCCCAGTACCCGGGAGACCGCGACGAAGCCGGCCCGGGGCAGGATGCCGCCCTCCCAGGTGGGGTGGCACTGGGCGATGGTGTCGTTCGAGCAGCCCGCCATGAACTTCATGGCGCCGAGGTAGTCCCTGGGGGAGACGGTGCGCGAGGCCGGGGTGGTGCCGGCCGCCGTCACCAGGCGGTCGAGCAGGGGGTTCGCGCCGCTCGGGTCGCCCACGTAGCAGCCCACGATCCGGCAGCCGGGCGGCGTGCCGCCGGAGATCTGGCAGCTGGCCCAGAGCTCGTACGGGGCCGCGGCGACCCACTGCTGCCAGGCCCCCAGCACCTGGGTCACCGAGCCGGCCGGGAAGGCGAGCACGAAGACGGTCAGGCCGGGAGCGGGGGCGGTGGCGAAGGCGAACCGGGTGACGATGCCGAAGTTGCCTCCGCCGCCGCCGCGCAGCGCCCAGTACAGGTCGGGCTCCGTGGTGGGCGAGGCGGTGAGCAGGCGCGAGTCGGCGGTGACCACGTCGGCAGCGGTCAGCCGGTCGCAGGTGAGCCCGTACCTGCGGGTCAGCACGCCGAGGCCGCCGCCCAGGGTCAGGCCGCTGACCCCCACGGTCGGGCAGCTGCCGCCCGGGAGCAGCCGGCCCGCGTCGGCGAGCGCCGCGTACACCTCGATCAGGCGGGCGCCGGCGCCGATCTCCGCGGTGCCGTCGGGCTGCACCCGGACGTCGGCCATCCGGCGCAGGTCGATCACCAGGCCGCGGGCGGGGATGCCGTACCCGAGGTAGCCGTGGCCGCCGCCGCGGGCCGCGATCGGGATCCCGTGCCCGCGGGCCACGTCCAGGCAGGCCCGGACGTCGTCGGCGGACACGCACTGCGCCACGGCGGCGGGGAGCCGGCCGTCGTTCAGCGTGTTGTAGCCGAGCCGGGCGGTCCCGTACCCGGGGTCGGCGGGGAGCACCAGCCGGGTGCCCAGGCGGTTCCGCAGCGCCTTCCAGTCGGGCGGTGCGGCCGCCCAGCCGCGGTCGCGGGGCGGGAAGGCCACGAGTGCCCGGGCGGGGGTGCCGCCGGCGGCCACCGCCGTGGCGGCGGCGCCGAGGGCGGTGAGGAAGCGTCGTCGGTTCAGGTTCATGGCGGGCCCTTCTCCCGGCGTCCGGCGCACGGGGGCTTCCAGCCGATCGTCACGCGGCGACGGCGGTCGGGCCTGCGGAGCTGAGCCTTCCGGCGCACCGGATCGGGGAGGGGGACGGGAGAGGAGGGGAGGGGGTGGGGATGGGGCGGGGACGGGGGCCCGGGGCAAGGGCGGCCGCACCGACACGCACGGGCCGTGCTGTTGCTCGACTTGCCGCAGGCCGGGCGCTTGGATGGACCGGCCTGGTCAACGCCCGGACGCGGCCCGACGGCCTCCGGCAAGCGAGGAGTCACCACCGTGCACGACACCCCCGACCCCGCCGTCGTGGCCCGCCGGATCACCGAACGGCGCGAGCAGTTGGGCCTCAGCGAGGAGGCACTGGCCAACCGGGCCGCGATGGCCCCCCGCTACCTGCGGTGCCTGCTGGACGCCGGGCCCGCGTTCGATCCGGCGGGCTTCGTCCGGATCGCCGCCGCCCTCGACAGCACCCGCGGCGAGCTGCTGTCCGGCCGCGCCGACGCCCCGCCCGGGCAGGGCTCCCCCGGTCCGCGCCCCCGGCTGCTCGCCCTCACCGAGCAGGACTGCTGGCAGCTGGTCGGCGGTCACGGGATCGGCCGGATCGCCCTGCCGGTGGAGCCCGGGCCGGTGGTGCTGCCGGTCAACTACGTGGTGGACGAGGGCTCCTTCGCCTACCTCACCGGCGAGCACGACGCGGCCGCCCCGGAGGAGGGGGCCGCGGTCTCCTTCCAGGTCGACCGCATCGACGAGTTCCTCGGGCGCGGCTGGAGCGTGCTCGCCATCGGTCCGGCGCACTACGTGGACGACCCGGTCGAGCTGGAGCGCCTGGCCGGCCTGCCCGGCGCGGCGCCCTGGGCGGGCGGGAGGCGGCCGCGCTGGGTGCGGATCCGCCCGGAGGAGATCAGCGGGCGGCAGCTGGTCTCGGGGTGAGGCTCCGGCCGTTCCGCCGGGCCCGACTCCCGCCCGTAGGCGGGTCGGCCGCCCGGACCCGCGAAGACCGCCATGTCCCGTACCGTCGTAGGGTGTTGGGCGAGAGGCGGCTCGCGGCCGGGGAGGAGCGCCGGGTGTGCTGGGCAGCGGTCCGGTCCGTGGACGGGCGGGGCGATGACTGGTAAGCCAGACCAGTGGCGGCGGGGCCGTGCCGGCCGCCGTCCGGGTCGTACCACCAGGAGAGCAGGGGCGATGCGCAGAGTTCTGATCGTCGGAGCCGGGCAGGCGGGGCTCCAACTGGCCCTGGGGCTCCAGGCCCACGGCTACGACGTGACGGTGCTGACCGACCGCGGCCCGGAGGAGGTGCGCGACGGGCGGGTGACGTCCAGCCAGTGCATGTTCGACTCCGCGCTGCGCACCGAGCGCGCCCTCGGGCTGGACCTGTGGGCCGACCGGGCGCCGCGGATCGAGGGCGTCGGGCTGTCGGTCGCCGGGCCGCAGGGGGAGCGGCTGATCGACTGGGTCGGGCGGCTGGACGCCTACGCGCAGTCCGTCGACCAGCGGCTGAAGATGTCCGCCTGGCTGGAGCTGTTCGCCGAGCGCGGCGGCCGGGTCGAGCTGCGCCAGGTGACGCCCGCCGACCTCCAGAACCTGGCCGGCTCCTACGACCTGGTGCTGGTCGCCTCCGGCAAGGGCCCGCTGGCCTCGCTGTTCGAGCGCGACCTCGTGCGCTCCCCGTACGAGCGGCCGCAGCGCGCGCTCGCCGCCAGCTACGTGCACGGGCTCGGGCCGCGCCCCGAGCACGACTTCCCGGCGGTGCGCTGCGACGTGGTGCCGGGCGTTGGGGAGTTCTTCGCGGTGCCGGCGCTGACCGGGACCGGGCCCTGCGACATCCTGCTCTGGGAGGCCCAGCCGGGCGGCCCGGCGGATGCCTTCGACGGGATCCGCGATCCGGCCGAACATCTGCGGGTGACACTGGAGTTGATGAAGACGTTCATCCCCTGGGAGTACGACCGGACCCGCTCCGGCGTCGAACTCACCGACGCCGGCGCCACGTTGGCCGGGCGCTTCACCCCGGTGGTCCGCCACCCGGTCGGCGAACTGCCCGGCGGCGCCGCGGTGCTGGGCGTCGCGGACGTCGTCGTCCTCAACGACCCGATCACCGGCCAGGGTTCGAACAACGCCGCCAAGTGCGCCGCCGACTACCTGGAGGCGATCCTCGCCCACGGCGACAAGCCCTTCGACCGCGACTTCCAGCAGACCGCCTTCGACCGCTTCTGGCGGACGGCGGGCCCCGTCACCACCTGGACCAACGCGATGCTCGCCCCGCCGCCCCCGCACGTCCTCGACCTGTTCGGCGCGGGCGGCCGGGTACCGGCCGTGGCCGACCGCTTCGCCAACGGCTTCGACGACCCGGCGGACCTGGACGACTGGTTCCTCGACCCGGCCGGGGCGGCCGCCTACCTGGCGTCGGTCACGGCGGGCCGCTGAGTCACAGCAGGTCTCCGAGGTCACGACAGGGGTTCGCCGAGGTCACGGCAGGTCACCGTAGGGTCAAGCTCTCCCCAAGTCCCGTACGGGCCCCCGTCGATCATGGTGGGTTCTTCTCGCCCCCTCGCGGAGGGGGACCACCCGGCGCGGGGCAACGGCCGGGAGGGCGATCCGGACGGCAACAGGAGAAGAGCAGTGGCGGTCGACGGGGGCAACATGGCCCAGGCTGTGATCGATACGGCGTACAACGAGCGCAAGCGGCTGCACACCGGCCGCAGCCGGACCGTCGCCGTGGTCTTCTTCGGCCTGCTGATCGCCCTCGGCTTCTTCCTGGCGCTGGTGGTCGGCAAGTCGGACCCGAACACCCCGCCGACCTGCGACGGCAAGACGATGACCCGGCACAGCGAGTGCCGGATCTGGTCGAGCCGCGGGGGCGGGGGCACCTACTCCTACGACGAGATGATCGACCGGCGCGAGTCCGGCAACGGGGTGTGGCGGATCGTCGGCTTCGGCGGCGCCGGCCTGGCCGCCGTCCTGATGGTCGTCTCCATCGCCAAGCTCAACCCGAACCGCCCCTGGGGCCAGCCGGTCGGCGCCGCCTGCCCGCGCTGCCGGGAGCTCAACCTGCGGGAGAAGCACACCACCCACAGCGTCACCCGGGGCCGTACGACCTACCGCTACAGCGGCATCGTCACTCTCTGCACCCCGGCCTGCGGCTTCTCCGCGATCCGCCAGAGCTGACCTGCGGCCGGGGCCCCTGTCCGGGCCCCTGTCCGGGGCCTGCTTCCGGGCCCGGGGCCCGAATAGGTCCGGCCGCTCCCACCGGCTACGCTCGGTCCCCGGCGAACGAGCGACGGGATGGACCGAGTGGGCAGGTGGGAGCGGGCACTGGACGCGGCCGGCGTACGGGAGGCCGGGCTGCGGGCCGACTACGCCCGGCAGCGGCAGCAGATGGCCCGGTACCGGCGGGAGGCCGCGCTCGCCGCCGAGTTGCTGCTGCCCGCCCGGATGGTCCCGCACGTGATCGCCGCCGCCGCCTTCATGCACCGCACCGACACCCTGCTCGACAGCGGCCCGCTCGCCGCACGCCGGGCGGCGTCCGCCCGCTGGCAGCGGCGGGTCACCGACGGCCTCGCCGCCGGCCGTACCGACGACCCCGAGCTGCGCCCCCTGCTGAACAGCGTCGACGCCCACCCCGTCCTGCGGGACCGGGTGCTGGACTTCCTCGCCGCGACCGCCGCCGACCTGGACTTCACCGGCTTCGCCACCGAGGAGGACTACCAGGCCTACGTCGACGGGTACTCGCTGCCCGGCTTCATGGTGGTCGCCGGCCTGATCGGCCCGGACGGCGACCAGCGCGACTACCGCGCCGCCTGCCGCACCTTCATCGACGGCAGCCAGCGGCTGGACTTCGTCAACGACCTCGCCGAGGACCTCGCCGACGGCCGGCTGACCGTCCCCGAGCGGACGCTGGAGGAGCACGGCGTCACCCGCGCCGACCTGGAGCAGGGCCGCGACCTGCCCGCCGTCCGGGCGCTGCTCACCGCCCTGCTCGACCGGGCCGACCGCACCCTCGCCGAGGGCCGGGCCGTCGTCGACCGGGTGCCGCCCGCCCACCGGCCGATGGTCCGCTGCATCGTCGGCGTGGAGGAGCTCACCAGCGCCGCCGCCCGCGCCGACCTCGGCGCACTGTTGCGCCGCTCGGCGAGCCCGGCCAAGCCCGCCGCGCTGCGCCTGCTGGCCCGTGAGTACCTCCGGGCCCGCCGCCTGCGCGGCTGACCTGGTCGGACGGCCCGCCGCCTGCGCGGCTGACCCGCCTTGCCACCTCCGGCCCGGCTGACCGGCCCGGCTGACCGGCCCGGATGTGGCGATCCGGTGTGTGCCGCCCCGGTGAGGGCGGGCGGAGCCGGCGTCCACAAACGGAACCACCCTTTGTCGTAGGCGATCCGGCGGGTCTGTCAGCTCTCTGTCCCGGGCCGGACGGCGTGGCTAGCATGAGCCCGCTCAGCGAAAGGACCCATCAACACCAATCATTGGGAGGACCCCCATGAGTGCCTTGATGACCGCCGTCCGCGACGCCGGCCCGCTGGAGATCGACGAGGACGCCATCGTCTTCGAGGACGCGTTCGACGCCGACCTCACCCCGGTCGCCTGCCTCGCCGACCCGTGGGTGACCTACGTCCCGACCCGCTTCCCCTGTGAGGTCGACTTCTGATCCACCCGGATCCGGACGAACAGTGACCACGGTGGGGCCGGGGAAGGACGGAAACCATGCGCACACCGCCCGACCCCGGCTCCGCCGCGGCCCCGGGACACGAGGAACTCCGGCGCCGGGTCGAGGAACTCGCCGCCCGGGCGCCCGGGCCGCACCGCCCGCCGCGCACCGACGGCCAGTGGTGGTACCTCCGGGACCCCCGGATGCCCGAGCTCGCCCACGGCTGGAAGCTCCACCTGTCCGCCCGCCCGGACGGGTTCACGGCCCTGCTGGACACGGTGCTCCCGATCCTCCTCCGCCGGGTCTGCGACGTGAAGTTCGCGATGAGCACCGAGGCGCTGTGGGAGCTCAACAGCGGCCGGCACGGCGCCGCTGCCGTCGGCAAGGCCGTCACGGTCTACCCCCGGCCCGAGGAAGTCCGTTCCCTGGGGCTGGAGTTGGCGCAGGCGCTGGCCGGCCGGGAAGGCCCCGCGGTGGTCAGCGACCGCCGGGTGCGGCCGGACGCCCCGGTGCACTACCGCTACGGGCCGTTCCGCGTCACCGACGACGAGGCGCAGGCCGGCATGACCGGCCCGGACGGTTCGCTGTTCCCCGGCCTGGCCGAGCCCCGCTACCGCCGGCCGCCGTGGGCGGACGACCCGTTCGAGGCGCCCGGCACCCCCGCCCGTCCGGCGACCACCCGGGTCGGCGCCGGCCGCTACCGGATCACCGCCGGCATCACCCGCGCGCCCAGCGGCCACGTCTACCGCGCCGTCGAACTCGCCACCGGCCGCGAGGTGGTGGTCAAACAGGCCCGGGCCTTCGTCGCCGAGGACGGCGCGGGGACCGACGCGCGCGGCCGGCTGCGGCACGAGCGGCGGGTGCTCGACGCGCTGGCCGGGGTGCCCGGCGTGCCCGCGCTGGTCGACTACTTCCGGCACGGCACCGACGAGTACCTGGTCAGCGCCGCCCGCGGAGTGACCGACCTGCGCCGCGAGCTGCTCACCCGCGGACCGTACGACGCCGCTGCCGGCGCCGCCGAGGACGGGCGGGACTGGTGGACGCTGGCGCGCCGGCTGCTGCGGGTGCTGGACGCGGTGCACGCGCGCGGCGTGGTGGTCTGCGACCTCAAGCCCGCCAACGTGGTGCTCGACCGGGACGGCCGGCCCGCGCTGGTCGACTTCGGCGTGAGCGCCCTGGCCGGCGACCGCCCGCCGGGCGCCACCGCCGGGTACGGCCTGCCGGGCGCCACCGGGCAGGACCCCACCGAGGACCACTACGCGCTGGGCACCACCCTGCACCACGCCCTCACCGGCCTCGACCCGGTGGTGATCGACCCGGACCCGGCGGTCAACCGCGACCGCACCCTGGCCTGCCTGCGCGCCGCCCTCCCGGAGCCCGGGCACCCGGCGGCGGAGCTGGTCCGGGGCCTGCTGAGCTTCGACCCGGCGCGCCGCGCCGCCGCGGCCGCCCAGCTGCGGGAGGGCACCGCACCCGCCCGACGGAGCGCCCCCGCCGGACGGGCCACGGCCCGGCCCGCCGAGGCGCTCGACCACACCGTCACCACCTGCGTCCGGATGGCCCGCGAGCTGGTCACCGCCGACTCCGGCGCGGAGCGGCCCCGGACCCTGCTCTCGCTGTACGACGGCGCGGCCGGCCTCGGGCTCGAACTGCTCCAGCACCCGGACCGCCCGGACGCCCGGGCCGCCGCCGCCGAGCTGGCCCGCTGGACGGCCGCCCACCCCGCCCTCGACCACCTGGACGGCTCGCTGTACCAGGGCCGTACGGGCGTCGACCTGTTCCTCGCCGAGGCGGCCGCCCTGCTCGGGACCGAGCCCCCGGAGCCCCGCCGGTACCAGGGAACGGGCGTGGACCAAATCGCCGGCACCGCCGGGATCGGCACCGGGCACCTGCTGCTCGCCGCCCTCGGCTCGGCGGGCACCGGGGCGGCGGCCGACGGCCCGGCGGCCGAAGCGCACCGCGCGGCCGCCGCCGACTGCGCCGCCGAGCTGGCCGGCCGGCCGCTGGACGACCTCGGGGAGGAGCCCAACCCCGGCACCGCGGCCCTCGCCGAGGGCTTCGCGCACGGCCGCGCGGGCGTCGCCCACTTCCTGCTCGCGATGCCCGACGAGGCGTCCCGGCACAGCGCCCGGCGCATCGTGGACGGCCTCGCCGCCGACTTCCCGGGCATCATGGCCGCCGCCCGCGCGCCCGGGGCGACCCGCCGCTACCTGGCCTGGTGCCGGGGCCTGGCCGGGCTCGGCACCCTGCTGGTCCAGGCCGGCCGGCGGTACGGCGACGACGACCTGCTCGCCCTGGCCGCCGAGGCGGCCGACACCTGCCGGACGATCGGGCCGAGGACCGCGCAGGTCTTCCGCTGCTGCGGCCTCGCGGGCGTCGGGGACCTCTTCGTCGACCTCGCCGTGGCCACCGGCGAGGCCCGGCACTGGGCGGCCGCCGAGGACCTGGCGGGCCTGATCCTCACCCGGGCCGGCGGCCCGCCCGGCCGGCCGCTGCTGCCCGGCCGCCGGCCGGACGCGGAGGCCCGCGCCTGGGCGGTCGGCACCCCCGGCGTCACCACCTTCCTGCGCCGCCTCGCCCGGCGCGGCGGTCCGGTCCCGGGGCAGCTGCCGATGACGTGAGCAGCCGTACGGGTCGGGCGGTGGCCCTGCCCGGCCCAGGATCGCGCCCGGCCTGCGCCCGCGCCCGCGGCCGCCCGGCGCCGTACCGCGCCGTCGGCCGAACGCGTGAGGCGCCGGAGGTGACGCCCCGCCGGGCCCGCCGTGCGGCAACAGGATGGGTACGACCCGTGCCGTCGAGGCCCGGGCGGACCCGAGGAGCAGCCGCATGACGACGGTGCAGTCCGAACCGATGACGCCCCAGGCGGCGATGACCCTCGCGGCGATCGCCGCGACCGCCGCCACCACCCGGCCGTCGGGGGAGCAGGTGTCGCAGCAGTGCAACCGGGCCTTCCTGGGCCTCAACCAGCTGCTGCCCGACTCCTCCCTCGCCACCCGGGGCACCTGGATCCTCAACTGGATCGCGATGAGCCCGGCCAACGCCAACATGGCCTACCTGGCGCAGAACCGCGACGGCTCCAACCAGTTCGCCGTGGTCCTGCGCGGCACCGTCGGCACGGTGACCGACCTCCTGGAGGACCTGGACGTCGGCACGGTGGTCCCGTTCGGCTTCGCGGGCTCGTCGAGCGACCCGGCCTCGGTCTCCAAGGGCGCGATGACGGCCTTCAGCCAGGTCCTCACCATGAACTCGGTCGGCGTCACCCTCGCGCAGGCGCTCGCCGGCGTCCTCGCCAAGGCACCCGCCAACCCCACCGTCTACGTGATCGGGCACAGCCTCGGCGGCTGCCTCGCCACCATGGTCGGCGCCTACCTCCAGGCGCAGTCCTGGCCGGGGAACCCGCAGTTCGGCCTCTACACCTTCGCCGCCCCCAGCGCCGGAAACGCGGCCTTCGCGAACCACCTCACCGAGGAGCTGTCCTGGGTCGTCAACCAGCGGTACGTCAACTGCTGGGACATCGTGCCGCTGGCCTGGACCAGCCTCGACGAGGCCAAGAAGTGGTACCCCGACAAGGGCCCGAAGGCGAACGAGGACGTCCGCGCCGTCATCTCGGCGCTCGCCGGACTGCCCGGGCCCAACGTCTACGCCCAGCCGGGCCCCGCCGTCCCGCTGAACCAGCACTACGTGCCCGATCCGGCCCTGGTCAAGGGGTCCCTGCAGGACTTCATGGGCCAGGTCGCCTACCAGCACGCCAACGACACCTACCTGGGCCTGCTCGGCGCCCCCGACGTGCCCTCCGGGCCGGTGGTCACCGGCATCGGCCCCGACACCGGCGGCACCGGCAACCAGGTCACCGTCACCGGCACGGGCTTCAACGCGGGCCAGGGCGTGGCCCTGGACTTCGGCACGGTCGCCTGCCCGCGGATCGCGGTCAGCACCGACGGCACCACGATCACCACGTACCCGCCCGCCGGGGCCGGCGTGGTGCCCGTCCGGGTCACCACCTTCCTCGGCACCTCGCCCGCCGTCGCCACCGCGCAGTTCGCCTACGAGGGCGCCGCCCCGGTGCGGGTCACCGCCATCAGCCAGGACCACGGCCGGACCGGCACCCCCGTCACCGTCACCGGCGTCAACTTCGGATCCGACGCCAAGGTCTTCTTCGGCGACAACCAGGCGGTCGGGCAGGTGACCCCGCCGGACACGATCGCGGCCACCGCGCCCGCCCCGACCAAGGGCGTCGGCAAGCCGAAGACCGTCGACATCACCGTGCTCTCGAACGGCTGGTCCTCGCCGGCGAGCCCCGCCGACGAGTTCGCCTACGAGGAGCTGGAGGGCCCGGAGCGCGGGTGACGCCGGCGTCGGAACGGTCGGGCGCGGAGCGGGGACCGCGGGCCGGAAGCCCGCGGCGGCCGGTGGACCGGCGGTCGAGCCGGACCGGTCCCGAGCCGCCGGGGAACGGGATCCCGGCCAAGATTCCCGAACCCGTATCCCGCCCGCCGCCCGCGGGCTAGAGTCTCCTCGGGCGGCGCGAGCCCGGGTCCGAGACCCGCCGGCGGCGCACCCACGGGGGGCCCGGCACATCCCGCAGTACTCGCTTCGCAGGCACACCGTTCCGTTCCGGCCGGCACGCCTGCCGACTCAAGGGAGAACGCCATGTCAGACACCACCGCGTCCCGCACCGAGGCCCTCGACCTTCAGGACCTCGACCTCAGCGACCTGACCGTCACCGCGCTGCGCGACACCGTCGCCCTGCCGGAGAACGGCGCTTCGTGGGGCTCCTGTTCCTGCCAGGCCTCGTCCTCCTGCGCGCAGCCGCAGGACTCGATCGCGCCGATCGTCTGACGATCGCCACCCGGGCCCGGCACTGAGCCGAGCCTCCCGGCCCGGCCTTCCGAGGCCGGCGCCACCGCACCATGACGGGCCCGGCGCATCCACCCGACGCGCCGGGCCCGTCCCGCTCACCGCACGACCGCCGTACGGCGCGGGCGGCTTCGGCGACGGTCTTTGGAGTGCCGCCATGACGGATGACGAACTGCGGCGGATCCGCTCCTTCCTGGCCGGCTCCGCACGTCGGCGAGCCGAGCGTACGGTCGAACTCCCGGGCGGGGTCGCGGTGTTCGACGACACCTTCGCGGACTCGTGGTCGCACAACCAGGTGCTGCTCGACCGTGCCGACGGTGCGCCGGCCGAGCTGCCCGGTCTGGTGGACGGGGTGATGGGTGAGCGGCCGTTCCGTCTGGTGACCGTGCTGGACGGGGACTTCGGGGAGGCGTGCGCCGAGCCCTTCCGGCGGGCCGGTTACCGGCACAGCAGCTACCTGGTGATGCTGCACACCGGCCCGGCCCCCGCCCCCGTCCCCGGCGACGGGCGCGGCGTCGAGGAGGTCGGTCTGGAGGCGATCAGGGCGCCGCTCGCGGCGAGTTGGCGCGCGGCGCTCCCGGAGGCGGACGAGGAGGTGGTCCGGATGCTGGTCGACCGGCGGGCGGCCGGTCGGCGCGGGGCCGAACGCGTCCAGCTGCTCGGCGCCCGGGCCGCGGACGGCGAGGTGGCCGCCTGGACGGACCTGTACCTCGAACCCGCCCTCGGGATCGCCCAGGTCGAGGACCTGATGACCGCCGAGGCGCACCGGCGGCGCGGCCACGCCGACGCCGTCCTGGCCGCCGCGCTGCGCCGGGCGGCGGACGCGGGCTGCGGCACCCGCTTCCTGATCGCCGAGTCCGACGACTGGCCGCGCCGCTGGTACGGCCGCCGGGGCTTCGAGGCCATCGGGCGCACCCACGGCTTCGAGCGCACCTGAGGCGGCCCGGCCTCAGTCCGCGAGCCCCAGCGGGTCGGGGGCGTCGGCGAGGAGCTGGGGGCCGTTGTTGCGGACGCTGTTGACGGTGGTGGGAACCGCGCGGACGCGCAGGTCGCCGTCGGCGGGGCGGCGCAGCAGGTGGTGGAGTTCGGCCGGGTCGGTGTGGGCGGGTGAGAGCCAGGTGGCGAGGTCGTCGAGGGCGATGGTGAGGGGCATCCGGTCGTGGACGCGGCCGGCGGAGTCGGTGGCGTCGGTGGTGATGACGGTGGCGGTGGCGAGCCAGGCGAGCGGGTCGTCCTCGGGCAGGGTGCGGTCGCGCCAGAACTCGTAGAGGCCGGCCATCAGCATCACGCCGCCGGTGCTGAGGAAGTACGGCTGCTTGTACTTCTTGCGGTCGGCGCCGGCCGGGACCTCGCGCCACTCGAAGTAGCCGTCGGCGGGGATCACGCAGCGGCGGGCGGTGAAGGCCTTGCGGAAGGCGGGTTTGGTGTCGACGGTCTCCGAGCGGGCGTTGATCATGCGGGCGCCGCCGGACGGGTCCTTGGACCAGGACGGGACCAGGCCCCAGCGCAGCGGCCGGAGTTGGCGCAGGATCTCACCGGTGTCCCGGTCGACGCGTTCCAGGACGGCCGGGACGGGGTCGGTCGGTGCGACGTTCCAGCTCGGCGCGAAGGTCTCGGCCGGGTCCCACCGGAGTTCTCCGAGCAGTGAGACGAGGTCCTGGGGCGTGGTGGTGGAGACGAAGCGGCCGCACATGGCCCCAAGCCTCCCATGCCGCACGCTCGAAGGTGCGGCCGACGCCGTTCAGCGGGACGCCCGCGCGCCCGGGGTGTGGCCGAAGGCGCGGCGGAACACGTCGATGAAGGCGCTGGCCGAGGCCCAGCCGCAGCGGTGGGCCACGGCGGTGACCGGCAGGCCCTCGGCGAGCAGCACCAGGGCGTGGTGCAGGCGCAGTTGGGTGCGCCACTGGGGGAAGGTCAGGCCGAGGTCGGCGCGGAACAGCCGGGAGAGGGTGCGATCGCTGGCGCCGACGGCGCGGCCGAGTTCGGCGAGGGTGCGGCCGTCGGCCGGGTCGGCCTCCAGCAGCGCGCACAGCGCCCGCAGCAGGGGCGTGGCGGGGGTGGGCAGGTGGAGCGGGCTCTGCGGGGAGGCGCGCAGCCGGTCGAGCAGGACGGCGCGCAGCCGGGAGCGTTCGGGGCCGTCCTGTCCGGGGGTACGGGTGTAGGCGACGATCAGTTCGCGCAGCAGCGGTTCGACGGCGAGGACGGTCGGGCGGTCGAGGCCGAGCGGGTTGTCGGCGGCGGGCAGGCCGACCAGGTGGAGTTCGAGTTCGCCGTGGGCCTGGTGGGCGTGGACGGTACCGGCCGGGATCCACAGGGCGCGGTTGCCGGGGGCGACCCACGATCCGGCGTCGGTGGTGATGCCCAGCACCCCGCGGGCGGCGTAGGCGATCTGGTGGTCGTCGTGCCGGTGGGCGTCGATCAGGCCGCCGGAGGGCAGCAGCCGGGCCCCGGTCGGGGCGACGGGGTCGTGGCGGATGTTCGGCATCGCCTGGCAGATTATCGGAAGCCCGACAGGGGTGACGGCCCCGAGCATGGGCGGCATGCCGAAGCGAACCTCCGACCGCGGGTCGATCCTGCTGCTCTCCGTCGGGCACTCCTGTGTGGACGTCTACCAGGGCGCGGTGGCGGCCCTGGTGCCCTTCCTCGTGGCCGAACGGCACTACGGCTACGCCGCCGTGTCCGGGGTGGTGCTGGCCGCCTCGCTGCTCTCCTCGGTGGCGCAGCCGCTGTTCGGGGCGCTCACCGACCGCCGGCCGCTGCCCTGGCTGCTGCCGGTGAGCACCCTGCTGGGCGGCGCGGGCATCGCGCTCAGCGGGGTGAGCGGCTCGTACGGGCTGACGCTGGCGTTCGTGGCGCTGTCGGGGGTGGGGGTGGCGGCCTACCACCCGGAGTCGGCCCGGGTGGCCCGGCTGGCGGCGCAGCGGGCGGGGGCCGGGCAGGGCGGCCCCGGTGTCCACCGGGGGATGGCCTGGTTCTCGCTGGGCGGCAATCTGGGCTTCGCGGCGGCCCCGCTGCTGGTCGCCGCCGTGGTCGGGACGGGCGGACTGCGGCTGACCCCGCTGCTGGCCGTGCCCGCGCTCGCGGGCGCCGCGCTCTGCCTGCCGGTGCTGCGGGAGCTGGAGCGGCGCCGGGCGGCCGGGGCGGTGCGGGCACCGGCGCCGGTCGCCGACGACCGGGCCGCCTTCCTGAGGCTGTCGCTGGCGGTGGTCTGCCGCTCGGTCGCCTTCGTCGGGCTGAGCACCTTCCTCTCGCTGTTCACCGCCCAGCGCCTCGGCGGCGGTCCGGCGGCGGGCACCGCGGCGCTGGTGGTGCTGTACGCGGGCGGCGCGGTGGGCTCGGTGCTGGGCGGCGCGCTGGCGGACCGCTGGGGGCGGGTCGCGGTGGCCCGCCGGTCCTACCTGGTGGCGGCGGTCGCGGTGGCAGGGGTGCTGCTGGTGCCCGGCCCGGTGCTGTACCTGTTCGTGGCGCTGGCCTCGGCGGGGCTGTACGTGCCGTTCTCCCTGCAGGTCACCCTCGGGCAGGACTACCTGCCGTCGCGGGTCGGCACGGCGAGCGGGATCACCCTCGGGCTGACGGTGAGCATCGGCGGCCTGGCGAGCCCGGCGATCGGCGCTCTCGCGGACGCCACCTCGCTGCGTACGGCGCTGCTGCCGCTGGTGCTGATGCCGGTGCTGAGCTGGGCGCTGTTCCGCACGCTGCCGGAGCCGGTGGTGCCGGACTCCGAGGCCGAGGCCGACGCCGACGCCGACGAGGACGCCGAGGCGGGTGGGCCGGCACCGGTCAGCCGGTGACCGAGGCGACCACCTCCGCGTAGGCGTCGAACAGCCGGGGCGCGCCCGGCGCCGGGTCGGCGAGCAGCAGGGCCCAGCAGCGGGCGACCAGCGCGCGGGCCTCGGCGCCGGGCCAGGGCCGCGGCAGTAGCTCCGGGGGCAGCAGCGGGTCGGGCTCGCAGGCCTCGGTGAAGACGGCGGCCAACTCGACGGCCACGGTGAGCAGTTCGGTCTCCGACAGACCGCCGGGGGTGAGCCGGTCGAGCTGGTCGGCGGCGAAGGCGGCCAGGCGGCGGTGGCCCTCGGCGAGCTGGTCCAGCGGCCACCAGCGGCGGGCGAGTTCCCGGGGGTCCGCGGTGTCGCCGGTGTTCAGGTCGCGGGTGCTGAGCAGGGTGAGGTTGCCGAGCACGCCCAGGGCGCCGGCCGCCTCCCGGACGTCCGGCTCCCAGGGGTGCGGCGAGACGTAGAGCCCGTTCTGCACCGGGGCGCCGCCGAGCCGCAGCAGGGCCTCGCGCAGCCCGTCGCGGGCGGTGCGGTCGCGTTCGGGGACGGCGAACCCGGCCAGGTGCCAGACGCCGTCCCAAGGGGCGTCGCCGCGGTCCTGGGCGTACATCAGGGCGAGGTACCCGACGTCCGGCTCGATCTCACGGCGGGTCGCGGCGGTGGCGCGCAGCAGTGCCCGGCGGCCGCGGCCCTCCTGGACGAAGCGGCCGTCGGCGGTCAGGCGCTTGATGGTGAGCCGGACCTGCTGGTCGCTCATGCCAAGCCGGCCGGCCACGGCGTAGAGGTCGCCGCAGTCGACCGTGCCGTCGGCGCGGACCATCGCGTCCACCAGTACCCGGGTCGGGATCTCCTGCATGACGGTCATCCTAGTGTGTTCATTTCTGCTACGGTCGTTTTCAAAACGATCGATCGAGGGTGAGCGATATGCGGATGTCGGGCAGGCGCCGGTGGCTCTGGGGAGCGCTGCTGTCCGTGGCCGTGCTGCTGGTCGGCGCGGGCGGCTGGGTGGTGTACCAGAACGAGTACGACCTCGACGAGGAGCGCGTCACCGTCACCGGCGGCAGGCAGCCGCTCCAGGGCGTGCTGGCCAGGCCGACCGGTGGCCACGGACCGTACGGACTGGTGGTCTTCGTCCACGGCGACGGACCCGTCGACGCCACCCACGACACCTTCTACCGGCCGCTCTGGGAGGCCATGGCGAAGGCCGGGTACGCGACGCTCTCCTGGGACAAGCCCGGCGTGGCCGGCGCCCCCGGCGACTGGCTCGACCAGAGCATGCAGGACCGCGCCGACGAGACCCTCGCCGCGATCCGCTGGGCGAAGACCCAGCCCGGCATCGACCCGGACCGGATCGGCCTCTGGGGCGCCAGTCAGGCCGGCTGGGTGATGCCCAAGGCAGCCCGGCAGTCGCCGGACGTGAAGTTCGTGATCGCCGTGGGCCCCGCCGTCAACTGGCTCCGGCAGGGCCGCTACAACCTGCTCGCCGAACTCCGGGAACGGCACGCCTCGCCCGAGGAGACCGCCGCCGCCGTCGCCCGCAGTGACCGCAACCTGGCCGCCCTGCGGGCCGCTTCGACCTTCGAGCAGCACCGGGCCGCCGGCGGCGACACCGAGGGGCTCAGCCCCGAGCGGTGGGCGTTCAACAAGCGCAACCACCTCTCCGACGCCACCGAGGACCTCGCCGCCCTCCGGGTGCCGGTGCAGCTCGTCCTCGGCGGCCGGGACCTCAACGTCGACAGCGACGACACCGAGGCCGGCTACCGACGCCTCGTCACCACCCCCGGTCTGCTCCGGGTGCTGCGCCTCCAGGACGCCACCCACACCATGGTGCCCAAGGACGTCGAGGACTCCGAACTGCGCAGCACCTTCCTCGCCGTCGCCGCCCCGCGCTCGCTGTTCGCCCCCGGCTACCTCGACGGCATGCGCGACTTCCTGACCTCGCTCGACCACCGGAAGGGCTGACCCGCGATGAAGCTGCTCGCCCTCGGCGGTGCCGGCGCGATGGGCCGCACGGCCACCCGGGTCGCGGCCGCACTGCCCGGCGTCCACGAACTGGTCGTCGCCGACCGGGACCTCGACGCCGCCCGCCGCACCGCCGCCGCACTCGCCGCCGACGCACCGGTGCCCGTACGCGCCACCCGGGTCGACGTCACGGACGGCCCGGCGCTGCACACCGCCCTCACCGGGGCCGACGCCGTGCTCAACACCGTCGGCCCGTACTACCGCTACGGCCTCGACGTGCTGCGCGCCGCCATCCGCACCCGCACCCACTACCTGGACATCTGCGACGACTGGGAACCCACCCTGGCCATGCTGGAACTGGACGACCGGGCCCGCGCCGCCGGGGTGCGGGCGGTGCTCGGCATGGGCGCCAGCCCCGGCGTCAGCAACCTGCTCGCCGCCCGGGCCGCCGCCCGCCTCGACACCCTGACGGACCTGTACACCGCCTGGCCGGTCGACGTCGGCCCCCGGCCCGACCCGCCGGCCGAGGCGTCCCCGCCCGACCCGGGCGGCGCGGTCCCGGCCGCCGCCGTGCACTGGATGCAGCAGATCAGCGGCACCGTCGCGGTGGTCGAGGACGGCCGGCTCGTCCGGCGGCCCCCGCTGCGCCCGGTCGCCCTCGACCTGCCCGGCGGGCGCCGCGGCACCGCCTACACCGTCGGCCACCCGGAACCGGTCACCCTGCACCGCGGCCTGCGGCCCGCCGGCGCCGCGGCCGACCTGATGGTGGTCAGGGCCGGGACGGCCGCCTACCTGGACGTGCTGCGCGAGGACCTGGACGCCGGGCGGCTGACCAACGAGGCAGCCGCCGCCGACCTCGACCGCCCCGCCCTGCGCCGCACCCTGCGCGCCGCCGCCCGCGCCGCCCGCTTCCGCGGCCCGGGCACCCTCCCGCCGTTCTTCGCCGCCGCCACCGGCACCCGCGACGGCCGCCCGGCGACGGTCCTCGCCCGGCTGGGGGGAGCGGACCGGCTGCTGGCCGACATGGCGGAGGCGACGGGCGTCCCCGCGGGGCTGGGGCTGGCCCAACTGCTGGACGGGACCGCGGGACCGGCCGGGGTGCACCCGCCGGAGGCGGCGATCGACGGGGACCGGTTCTTCCGGGACCTGGCGCGCGCGTGCCCGGGGGTGGAGGTGGTGGTGGAGGAGCCGTAGGGCGGGGACTCAGCCGCCGCGGGGGTCCTCCGTCGTCCACGGGCGCAGCTTCTCCGGGTTGCGGACCGCCCAGATACGGGCTATCCGGCCGTCCGCCAGGCCGAACGCCGCCACCGTCGCGGTGACGCCGCCGGCCCGGGCGACCAGGCCGGGGCGGCCGTTGACGGACCGTTCGAGGAGCGCCAGCCCGGGCGCCTTGTCGGCCATGTGGACCAGGTACCGGGCGATCCGCTCGCCGCCCGCCACCGGGCGCAGGGCCGCGCCGGCCAGGCCGCCGCCGTCGGCCGTCATCGTGGCACCGGGGGCGAGCAGGCCGACCAGGGCCGCGATGTCCCGGGCCTCCCAGGCCTCCTTGAACTGCCGCACCAGACCGGCCTGCGCGCCCCTCGGCACCGCCGGGGCCCGCGCGGCCCCGACCCGGCGGCGGGCGGAGGCGGCCAGCTGCCGGCAGGCCGCCGGGGTG
This sequence comes from Kitasatospora sp. NPDC001547, assembly GCF_042894165.1. Classification (NCBI taxonomy): domain Bacteria; kingdom Bacillati; phylum Actinomycetota; class Actinomycetes; order Kitasatosporales; family Streptomycetaceae; genus Kitasatospora; species Kitasatospora sp. NPDC001547. The sequence continues at coordinate 114,448 of NZ_JBIAVL010000009.1, forward strand.
CGGCCGACGATCTCGGCGACCTCGGGGAACGGGTAGCGGAACACGTCGTGCAGGACGAACGCGACGCGCTCGGCCGGGGTCATCGCCTCCAGGACGACCAGCAGGGCCATGTCCACCGACTCGTCCAGGGTGACCCAGTCCGCGGGATCGGCCGGGCCGCCGCTGCCGCCGGCCGGCCCGCCGATCCACTCGCCGCGGTCGGGCAGCGGTTCGGGGATCCACTCGCCCACGTAGCGCTCCCGCCGGGCCCGGGCCGAGCCGAGCAGGTCCAGACAGACCCGGGTGGCCACCGTGGTCAGCCAGGCTCCTGGCGACACCACGTCCTCCCGCTGCCGCCGCGACAGCCCGTACCAGCGGGCGTATGTCTCCTGCACCGCGTCCTCGGCCTCGGCCAGCGAACCGAGCAGCCGGTAGGCGAGGTTGATCAGCTGCCGCCGCTCGCCGACGATCACGCTCAGCTCCGCTTCGGTGGTCATGCCCGGTGCCGCTCCCTGGTCCTGTTCGCCCGTCACCGACCAGACCTCACACTTCGCCGGCCTGTGTCGTCGGATCAGCGGGACACTACCGACCAACCGCCGCGAGGCAGAAGAGGGGGCCGCACCATGGCCGTGCAGACCACGGCAGGACAGCCGGTGGAAGCGTCGTCGAAGAGGGTGGTGGAACAGCGCACCCGCGCCTACCTGCGGGGCTCCGTCGCGCTCCAGACCGCCGCGATCTTCTTCCAGGCGGCCACGGCCGGCCTGCTGCTCTCCACCTCCTACGGCGAGACCCTGCACAGCGTCGGCGCCCGGGTGATGTACGGGGCCTCGATGCTGTACCTGCTCGCCGCCGTCCTGGCCTGGCGGCCGGGCGGCGGTTCACCCCGCCCGATCCTGTACGCCACCGGGTTCCTGGTGCTCGCCTCGGCCCAGGTCGTCCTGGGGGTGGCCCACGTTCCCGCGGTCCACGTCCCGCTGGGCGTGCTGATCTTCGGCCTGAGCCTGGCGGTGCTGGTGCGGATGCCGGCCGCCCGCCTCGTTCGGCGGACGGCCGGCACCCGGGACCGGTGAGGGTTCTCAGGAGCCGAGGGCCCAGCTCTGGCCCGCGGCCGGACGGGTGGTGACGGGCGTTCCGGCGGTGCCGGCGCCGGCGTCGAGGGCCAGGCCGGTGGCGACGTTGGTGACCGTGACGCCGCCGGCCCGGCCCTGGGTCAGCCGCCACTCCTGCCAGGGATTGCCGGGCGACAGGTCGAGCAGGTAGGCGCTGTCGCCGGCCGAGGCCCCGGCGGAGAGCACGGTGTGCCGGTGCGGGCCGGTGGCGCAGCCGTCGCTGATCCGGACGGTGCCGTCGGGGTTGGAGGTGAAGGTCCACTGCTGGGCCGGGTCACCGCCGCGCCGCGGCTCCAGGTCGGTGACCGAGCCCAGCGGCGCGGTGCACGAGCCGAGCAGCGACAGCGCGAGGCCGCCGCTGGTCAGTGTGTGGTACCCGCCGTCGTCGACCACCTCCGACGGGCCGCCCGCCGACTCGGCGGTGAGCCGGTACAGGGCCGCGCCGTGCGGCGGGAGGGCGGCGCCGAGCGGCCCGGTGACGGTCGAACCCGCCCCCGTCCACAGCTCCCTGGCCCGGTAGCCGGAGCCGCCGAGGCCGAGTTCGGCGAGGCTGGTGGCGACGGTGCGGCCGGCCGAAGGGTCCTGGTTGACCAGCAGCACGGCGGTGTCGCCGTTGGCGAGCTGCCGCTTCAGCACGACCGGCGCGCGGCCGTCGGTGGGCCGGGCGCCGACCAGGGTGGCGGGCCGGGCCAGGCTGTCCTGGTCGACGGCGATCACCTCGCGGTTCTTCAGGACCGCCAGGCCCGCGTCGCTGATCCCGGTGGACCAGGTGTAGCCGTCCGCGCTGTGCCGGGACTGCGCGGCAGTGCGCAGGTCGGCGCCGGAGATCAGCGGCGCGGCGAGCATCGCGAGGATCGAGGTCTCCGTCCGCGACTCGTCGTCGGTGAAGGGCTTGTGGCAGGGGCAGGTGTCGGTGGTGCCCCACAGGCCGTAGGGGTCCTGCCAGCCGGCGAACATCATGTCGAGGTCGTTCCAGCTGCCCGGGCGGACGTTGCCCGGGTAGTCCAGCGCGGTGCGCAACTGCCCGTTCCAGAGCACCCCGTCGAGCTCGCTGCTCCGGTCGCCGCCGATCCGGCACAGGTGGGCGACCTGGCCGCACCAGACGCCGGTGGGCGCGTAGCCGGGGGCGTGGAAGGGGGCCGTGCCGGCGGCCCGGACCACCGGGTCGGTGCGGGCCGGGTCGTCGGCGGCGAGCAGGTACGGGACGCCGGTGTGGACGGGCTGGGCGGAGACGCTGAGGGTGACCTTCGGCCTGCCCTGGGCGGCGGAGGCGGCGTCCAGCGCGCGCTGGAAGGTCTGCACCCGGGTGTAGACGGAGCGGGTCAGCTCCTTGCCCTCGCCCTGGGTGCCGTAGTCGTGGCCGTCCGGTCCGGTGATCGCCGGGCCGTACGGGCAGTCGTCGTACTTGACGAAGTCGACGCCCCAGGAGACGAAGTCGGCCGCGTCGGTGGACTCGTGGCCGAGGCTGCCCGGGTGCATCTGGCAGGTGAGGTAGGTGTCGGTGGCGTAGAGGCCGAACTTCAGGCCCTTGCCGTGCGCGTAGCGGGCGAGGTACTCGATGCCGTTGACGGTGCGCCCGTCGACGGTCCGCGCGGGGAAGTGGTCCGGGCGCGGGACGAGGTGGCCGGAGGTGGGGTCGTTGCCGGTGCCGTCGGTGCCGCTGACCGGGCTCCCGGCGTCGTCGTACAGCTGCAGGCCGCCGTCGGCGTTGCGGACCAGGTCGGTGGTCTGGCCGTCGCGGTGCCACAGCGACCAGCCGTCGTCGACGGTGACGGTGTCGTAGCCGGCCGCCACCAGTCCGTTGGCGGCCATGAAGTCGATGGTCTGGACGACCTGCTCCTGGGTGACCTCGGTGCCGAGGGAGTTCCAGGAGTTCCACCCCATCGGCGGGGTCAGGGCGTTGCCGTCACCGAGCGCGGCGGCGGGGGCGGCCGTGCCGAGACCGACGGCTCCCAGGCCGCCGGTGGCGAGGGTGAGGGCGAGCAGGGAGGCCGCGAGACGGCGGCGGGGTCGGCGCATGTGCGCACTCCTGAGGATGTGGGGGACGTGGCGGTTCGTCAGGATGGTCTCCGGGGAGAGAACGCGGCCGGCCGGGTGGGGCCGGCCGGCCGCGGTGGTGCGGTGTGGGGGTCAGTCGGTGACGGCGGCGGTCGCGGAGCGGCCGGGGGCGATGGTCACGGTGGTGGAGGTGTGGGCCAAGCCGTCGACGGTCGTGGTGCGGACCTCGCGCTGCTCGCCGTCGACGGTGAGGCCGGCGTGCCGACCGGGGAAGCGGGCCTCCCAGGTGAGCGGCTCGGTACCGGTGTTGGTGACGGTGCTGCGCAGCGCACCGTCGTGGCGGACGGTCACCGTCCCGGTGCCCACCGGGATGCCCGCGACCTGCAGCCAGCCCATCGAGGCGGGCAGGCGCGAGGTGGTGGCGAGCGCGCGGCCGGCGGCGTCCGGGGTGACGCCGAGCAGGCCCTGGACGGTCTGGGCGAGCAGGGTGAACGGGACCTCGGGGTAGTCGCCGTTCAGCATGGCGCCGCTGACGTGCGGCTCCCCGACGCTCTCGTAGACGTGCCGCATCCACTTCCAGGCGGTGGCGCCGTCGTGGTTGGCGAAGAAGGCGTCCGGCAGGTAGGTGTAGGCCTCCAGGTTGGCCGATCGCTCCGGGCCGGAGTCGGCGGCATCGATGGCGGCGAGGTGGGCGTCCCGGCGCGGGCCCGGGTCGAGCAGCTGCTTCACGGGCATCAGCACACTGGCCTCGTAGCCCCAGCCGGTGATCGGCCTGCCGGTGGTGTCGTAGCCGTGCACGACCTCGCCGGGCTGCGAACCGTCCACGCTCCAGGTCGAGTTGACGTACGAACGGAGGGTCTCGGCGGCCTTCCGGTAGTCGGCGGCGGAGACGGCGTCGCCCCGGGCGTCGGCCAGGGCCGCGGCGGCGAGGTAGGCCTGGTACTGGGCGCCGACCGCGTCGCCGGCCTCGGCGTAGGTGCGGGTGGCGTTCTCGGCGTAGCTGGCGGTGCCCGCGAAGATGCTGCGGCTGGTGGCCTGCGGGATCGGCACCCCGCCGTTGTCGACCGGGCCGGGGTGGCCGGCGATGAACGGGCCGAGGGTGTTGCGGACGTAGCGGCCCAGGGCCGGGTCCTCGGCGTAGTCGCGGTCGCCGGTCCAGCGGAAGGCCTCGCCGGCCTGCTGGACGAGTTCGAATGGCGCGGGCAGCTCGCGCACGAAGCGGTCGGGGCCGCGGTAGTCGATGGCGGCGTAGCTCCGGGCGTCGAGGTTCAGCGCCCAGACCGGGTAGAGCCGGTTGACGTCGGTGGCGGAGGCGGCGAAGCCGCGCAGCATGGTCTTGTTCTCGGCGTCCAGACCGAGCAGGTGGGCGCCGACCAGCTGGTGGGCGAAGTCGCGGCTGTAGAAGGCGGACCGGAACGGGTAGCCCGCCCAGTAGGTGGCGTCGTAGGTGGTGGTGCCGGTGCCGCCGGGGTGGTTCTCGTCCTGGTCGAGCACACCGGTGGCGCCGGCCTGCTGCACCCAGCTGTTGGCCTTGGCCTTCGCCCAGTCGAAGAGGGCGGCGACCTCCGGGTCGGAGGAGCTGGCCACCGGGTCGTCGGGGGCGGACGGGGCGACGGCGGCGTCGTCCACGTTGACCCAACCCGTGGGCGAGGAGCCGATGGTGAGGGTCAGCCGGTCGCCGGGGGCGACCGCCACCCGGGGGAGGGTGTACTTCGCGTAGAGGGGCTGCTCGGGCAGCGGGACGGTGCGCACCACGGTGCCGTTGACGCTCACCGAGAGGCTGCCGCCGGCGCCGCCCGTCGCGATCCAGGCGGACAGGTCGTAGGAGCCCGCGGAGACGGCGGTCACCTGCTGGCTCACCGCGTAACCGGGGCCGGCGTCGAGGTAGGCGAGGCGGCTGCCGCCGTGCGGGTTGTTGGTGGCGGTGCCGGTGTGCCCGGTGAAGGTCCAGCCGGCGGAGCCCTGTTCGAAGCCGGGGTCGGCGAGGACCAGCGGCTCGCTGCGGGTGAGCGTCCAGCGGTGGGCGGGGCGGTTGTCGCAGTGGTGGTCGCGCTCCGCCGGCGCCGGGTCGGCGGTGAGGCAGCCGCCGGTGCCGCGGGCGGTGAGCGTGTAGGTGCCGTGGGGCGCGCGGGAGACGGTGAAGCGCTCGGCCTCGGGGGAGCTGCCGCAGTCGGCGGTGGCGGGTCGGCGGCCCGGGCCGCCGGGAGCGCCGTGGGTGCCGGGGGCGCCGGGGGCGCCGAGGGTGAGGCAGCGGCCGCTGGCGGCGTTGACCAGGAGGTAGTCGTTGCCGGTGCGGCGCAGCTGCCAGCGCTGGCTGAGCAGTCGCCCGCAGGCCGTGCCGACCACCGGGGTGCCGGGGGCGGGCTGGGCGTACTGCGGGCCGAGGCAGCTGCCGTCCAGGGCGGAGCCGAGCCGGTAGCTGCCGCCGTCGACGAGCGGTGCTCCGGCGGCGGCCTGGGCCGGGGCGGTGCCGAGGGCCTGGGCGGCGAGGACGGCCAGCAGGGCGAGACCGGTGGGCAAGGCGCGGTGGCGGGGCGGCATGGCGGAGCTACCTCCGGTCGGTCAGGGCGAGGGCGTTTGAACGTTCAAATCAGGGCGGTGCGGATCCAGAGCTATGATGCATCGCATGTGACGGGTGACATTTCACATCGTGGGTCCGGCCACGTCAACGGGACGCGCGGTGACGGCTTCCGGGAGGTGGTCGGGAGAACGGGTGAAGGCCCCTGCCCCACGGGGGTGGGCAGGGGCCTTCACGTGCGGGGCGTTGCGTGCCGGGCTCGGGGCTCGGGCTTGGCGGTGGGAGCGTTCGGCCGGGGCTCAGGGCTTCAGGGCGGCGAGCGTCTCGTCCAGGCTCGGCGCGCCGGGGCGGGGCCGGTTGAAGGGGAGCCTGGAGAGCATCGAGCCCATGGCGCAGGTGTTGGTCAGCGCGGAGAAGGCCAGGCCGCCACCGACGGCCGCGGAGACCCAGCGGGCGCCCGGCAGGGCGAGGTCGATCAGCACGCCGGCCAGCACCAGCGAGCCGGCCACCATGCGGACCTGGCGGTCCAGCGCCCACACCCGGCGGGCGCCGGCCGCCCGGTCCAGCGGCCGGCCGGCGCCCGCCCAGGCGTTGGTGCCGCCGGTGAGGGTGAGGGTCGGGACGCCGGCGTCCGCCAGCTGTCGGCAGGCGTTCTCGGCGCGCGGCCCGGCGGCGCAGACCACGGCGATCTCGCCCTGTCCGGCGGCCTCGCGAAGCGCGGGCAGGGCACGGTCGAGCTGGTCCAGCGGGACGTTCAGGGCGCCGGGGATGTGGCCCGCGGCGTACTCGCCGGGGGAGCGGACGTCGATGAGGGTGAGCTGCCCGAGGCGGGGCTGGAGCTGTTCGACGGTCAGTGGCGTGGTCATGGGGTGGGGAGTCCTCTCGGGAGGGGGTGATCGGTGGGGGAGGGGGTCTGGATCGGGAGTGTCCGGCGATCAGCTCAGCGCGGCGATCAGCTCAGCGTGGTGATCAGCATCAGCGCGGCGACGGCGAGCAGGGCGACGGCGAAGGCCTTCTGGAGGGTGCGCCCGCTGAGCTTGTCGGCCAGCCGCTTGCCGTCCCAGGCGCCGAGGATCGCGGCCCCGGTGAAGGGGGCGGCCACGGCCCAGTCGATCGCGCCGGTCGCCCCGAGGCGGGGCAGCAGGGCGGCGAGCGAGTTGGCGGTGATGACCAGCAGGCTGGTGCCGACCGCCTCGGCCATGGTGAAGGCGAGCACCGAGACCAGGGCGGGTACGGCGAGGAAGCCGCCGCCGACGCCGAGCAGCCCGGTGACGGCGCCGAGCCCGGCGCCGGTCGCGGTCGAGCGGCCGGGACCTGCGGCGGAACGTTCCTGCTTCTCCGCCTTGGGTGGCACCAGCATCCGCCAGGCCGCGAGCGCCGCCAGCAGGGCGAAGGCGCCGGTCAGCAGCGCGCCCGGCAGATGGGCGGACAGCGCCCCGGCGGCCATGGCGGCGGGCAATCCGGCGGCGGCGAACAGCGCGCCGGTGCGCCAGCGGACCCGGCCCGCCCGGGCGTGGGCGAGCAGCCCGGTCAGCGAGGTCGCGGCGACGATCACCAGGCTGGCCGTGGTGGCCAGCGCCGGGCTGAAGCCCAGCAGGTAGACCAGGGCGGGAACGGCGAGCATGCTGCCGCCGCCGCCCAGCCCGCCCAGGGCGAGTCCGACCACGGCACCGGCGGCGAGCGCCAGCAGCAGGGTGGTCATATCACGTGCCCGGCAGCGCCGCCGGGCGTGGTGACCGGCAGCCCGGACAGTGCCCAGGCGTCCATGCCGCCGGCCACGTTCAGCACCTGGACGCCGCGCTGGGCGAGCAGTTCCGCCGCGCGCCGGGAGCGGTTGCCGGAGCGGCAGACCGCGAGCACGGTCCGCCCGGCCGCCGCGGTCGGCAGCGGGACGCCGGCGGCGAGCCCGATCAGCGGCTGGTGCAGCGCGCCGGGCGCGTGCCCGGCGGTGAACTCGGCGGCCTCGCGGACGTCGAGCAGGACGGCGGCGCCGGTGCGGGCGAGCTCGTGGGCCTCGGCGGGACTGGTCTGACCGGGCGTGTTCGGTCCGGGCGTGTTCGGTCCGTGGGTGTGCGGCAGCAAGGGCATGGGGTGTCTCCAGTGGTGCAGCCCGGACCGGCAGTGGTCCGGCGAATCGGGGGCGGCGCGGGCGGCCGTGCGGGCCCGGTGGCCCGAAGCGGCGGCGTGGCCTCGGCCCCGCCCGTACCGGATCGGTGGCGGCGGCCGTCCCCCTCGATGCCACCATAGTACCCCCGGGGGTATTATCGAAATCGTTCGGCATACCCCCGTCCGTATCGGCCCGAGAGGCCGTATGCTCGCAAATATACCGAGGGGGGTATCCAAGACGGCGCTGTTTCGCCCGTATCCGCCCAGGAGGGTTCCCCGTGTACTTCGCCCAGTTCTACCTCGACTGCCTCTCCCAGGCCTCCTACCTGATCGCCGACGAACGCACCGGCCGCGCCGTGGTGGTCGACCCGCGGCGTGACGTGGACGAGTACGTCGCCGACGCCGAGACCCGCGGGTTCACCGTCGTCGGTGTCGTCAACACCCACTTCCACGCCGACTTCCTGGCCGGCCACCTCGAACTGGCCGACCGCACCGGCGCCTGGATCGGCTACGGGCGCCGGGCGGAGACCGAGTACCCGATCCGCAAGCTCGCCGACGGCGAGCGGATCGAACTCGGCGACGTCACCCTGCAGATCATGGAGACCCCCGGGCACACGCCCGAGTCGATCAGCATCCTGGTCTTCGAGCAGCCCGACGACACCGTCCCGTACGGCGTGCTCACCGGCGACGCCCTGTTCATCGGCGACGTCGGCCGCCCCGACCTGCTCGCCTCCACCGGCGTCACCGCCGAGGAACTCGGCGCCATGCTCTACGACAGCGTCCACCGCAAGCTCATGGCCCTGCCCGACGAGACCCTGGTCTTCCCCGCCCACGGCGCCGGCTCGGCCTGCGGCAAGAACCTCTCCAGCGAGAAGCGCTCCACGATCGGCGCGCAGCGGCTGACCAACTACGCCTGCCGGCCCATGGACCAGGACACCTTCGTCCGCATCGTCACCGCCGGCCAGTCCGCCGCCCCCGCCTACTTCGGCCACGACGCCGACCTCAACCGCCGCGAGCGCGAGCTCTTCGACCGCACCAACGCCGCCCGTCCGCTGTGCCCCGAAGGCTTCAGGCAGGCCCGCGCCGCGGGCGCCGTCGTCCTCGACGCCCGCAGCCCCCAGGACTTCGCCGCGGGACACCTGCGCGGCGCCGTCAACGTCCCCCTCGACGGCCGCTTCGCCGAACAGGCCGGCACCGTCCTCACCCCCGACAGCACCATCGCGATCATCGCCCCACAGGACCGCGAGGACGAAGTCGTCGTCCGCCTCGCCCGCATCGGCTTCGACCACGTCGCCGGCTACCTGCGCAACCCCGGCAACGCCCTGCCCGCCCTCGCCGACGACCTCACCCCCGCCAACCGCCTCACCGCCGACCAACTCCGCAGCGCCCTCGCCGGTGAACAACCCCCCACCGTCCTGGACGTGCGCACCTGCGGCGAACGCGAAGCAGGCTCCATCGAAGGCTCCCTGCACATCGCCCTGGCCGAACTCCCCGCCCGCCTGGACGAGATCCCCACCGACCGCCCCCTGGTCGTCCACTGCGCCGGCGGCCACCGCTCCTCCATCGCCGCCAGCCTGCTGCGCCACCACGGCCACGCCGACGTCTCCGACCTCCTCGGCGGCTACACCGCCTGGGACACCCCCACCCGCCCCGCCCAAGGCTGAACCCGACCGTCCAGGCGGGCACGCCGGTGGCTCTGAACCGGGGCTTCGCGTTGCGCCCGGGCCCGAACCGGTCGGGAACGAGACCGGCCTCGGCCGGATCGCGGTGGACCACCGAACGGGCGCGTTCAGGCGCTCTGCGGTCCGCTCGACGGTCATGGACTGCGCGAGCGCGGAAAGCGGCAGTCCTCTCCGGATGCGCCCCACTGCGCGAAGTGGTCGACTCGAAACGACGGGAAGTCTCGGAGTCATCACCGAGAGGAGTCACCGCGATGCCGAAGGTATCCAGACTGTCCGCGACGAAGGTCCAGGAATTCGGGCCGGTGACCGACCGCCGCGAGGAGCTGAACGGGTACACCGTCGAATTCGTGTCCTTCGCCGCCGACGCGGACCTTGACGGGCCGCTGCAGGCGCTGCCCGGCGGGGCGTGCCAGTGTCCGCACTGGGGCTACGTCATCGCCGGACGGGTGCGCTTCACGTCCGGGGATCAGGAGGAGGTGTACGAGGCCGGTGACGCGTTCTACCAGCCGCCGGGACACCGGCCGTACGTGGACGCCGGCACCGAGCTTCTGCAGTTCAGCCCGACCGAGGAACTCGTCAGGACCGAGCGGGCGATCGAGGAGTGGATGAGCCGTCAGCAGGGCGGTACGCCGTAGCCCCGGCCGTTGGCTCCGCCATGGGCACGAGGGCCGGGACGGGCTTGGCGCCGTGACGGTCCTCGGTGCCGTTACCCGGCCGGCCGGAACTGGCGCCGGTAGGTCGAGGGGCTGACGCCCGTCGCCTCCCGGAAGTGGCGGCGGAAGCCCGCGACGGTCGGGCCCACCCGGCTGGCCACCACCTCGATCGGATGGTCCGCGGACTCCAGCAGCGCGGCGCCGGCCCGGATCCGCTGGTGGGTGATCCAGCGTCCCGGCGGCAGGCCGGTCGCGTCGACGAAGCGGCGTTCGAACTGGCGTACCGACAGGTGCGCGACGCAGCCAGTTCGTCGACGGCGCGCCGCCGGTGCAGGTTCTCCAGCGCGAACCGCACGGCGCCGTCCACCGGGCCGTCGGCCGGCGCCCTGCGCGCCGCCGCCCGGCCCCGCCCCCGGTGATCGCACCGTCAGTCTGATGTGCATACTTACCGGACGATCAGTAGCAGGGAGAGGTGGTGACCCGGTGAAGCTGGCTGAGGCGCTCGCGCAGCGCGCGGCCGCGGTGCGGCAGGTGGAGCAGTTGCGGGCACGGGTCGTCGATAACGCCCGCTACCAGGAGGGCGAGGAGCCGGCCGAGAACGCGGCGGCGGCCCTGGCCCAGGCCGGCGAGGTGCTGGACGAGCTGGAGCGGCTGATCCGGCAGATCAACCGGACCAACTCCACCGCGGTCGTCGAGGGCGGTGGCACTCTCACCGACGCCCTCGCCCGTCGGGACGTCCTGCGACTGCGTCACTCGGTGATCACCGCGGCCGCCGATGCCGCCTCCGGCCGTGACCAGCGCGGCGCCGTACGGCAGTTGAGGTCCGAGCTCAGGATCCTCTCCGCCCTGCCGGTCGCCGAGCTCCGTGCCCGGGCGGATCTCCTGGCCAAGGAGATCCGCGAGGTGGACACGCTGATCCAGCGCACCAACTGGGAGATCGACCTGATCGAGGACTGACCCCACGAACTGGGTGTGGGAAGCAGGTAGTCGTCAGGGAGGCGTGCACAGACCGCGGCCGGCGGTTCATCCGGCCCTTGGCGCGTGAAGAGCAGCGCAGGGGTTCGACTCCTCACCAACACCGCAGCTCAGCACCGCGTACAGGTGACGCGGCACACCGCACACCTCATCACCATGTGCAGATTCCGGACGACGAGGGCGGGAACGGGGCGCCCACACCCGGTGCGAGGGCCGTGCACACCGCACGGCCCTCGCACCTCCTGCGCGTCGACGTGTCCGCCCGCCGCGTAAAGCACTGGACAGCCGTCAACCGCTGGGCAAACATCTCCGCGATGAACAACGCACCCCACCCCACCCCCAAGCGCGTCCGCTTCGTGGAGCTCAGCGCGAAGGCGCTGCAGGCGCTCGCCGACGGCGACCTCGCCGGCGGCAGCGCCGAGGCCGGCGTCGCCCTCGACCCGCACTTCGTCGGCGACCGGGCCCGTTGGATCTTCGGCTACCGCGCCGGTCAGCTGGCCGAGGACCCTTCGGCCGCGCCCTGGATCACGCGGGCCGCGGTCTCCGAACCGGACGGGGTCGTCGTCGGCGACGCGGGGTTCCACGGCCCGCCGGACGAGGCCGGCATGGTCGAGGTCGGCTTCACCGTCGTGCCCGGGTACCGCCGCCAGGGCTACGCCCGGGCCATGCTGACCGCACTGCTGGCCAGGGCCGCCGCCGAACCCGGTGTCAGGACCGTGCGGGCCAGGGTCAGCTCGGACAACACCGCCTCCCTGGCCACCATCGCCGGCTTCGGGTTCACCCGCGTCGGCGAGCAGGGAAACGAACGCGACGGACTCGTCATCGTCTTCGAGGTCCCGGCGGACGCGGTGCGGACCGAGCACCCCACCGCCCCGGCGGACGCGGCGGCCGTCCCGGTCACCCTCTGACAGCCGGACGGCTCCTGACAGCTGGACGGCCCCACGGATCGACCGGGCCGTGAGGCCGCCCGCCCGGCAGGCCGTGGCGGCACCCACGCCCCGCCGAGTAGTTCCGAAGTCGGTCAGTGGTCGTAGGCGATGAGCGAGCGGGTGGCGGGTCGGCCGGCGGCCCGGTCGTGCCGGATCGCGCAGGTCGTCGCCAGCAGCCGCACCGCCACGCCGCCGGTGTTCGAGCAGCTCATGGTGAAGCACGTGGGAAGCGTGGGGCGGCGGGAACGCGCAGGGCCTCCCGGAGACCGGGAGGCCCTGCCCTCGTGCCCCGCGCGCGGAGGCCGACCGGTCAGGCCTTGCGGATGTCGTAGGCCACGCCGCTGCCGTAGCAGTAGCTGCTGGGGTGGTAGCTGGAGACCACCCACCCGGCGGGCAGGGGGGAGAAGGAGCACATGGTGGCGGAGGTCTGCGTGGTGATCTTGAACAGGCCGTAGCCGACGCCGGTGCCCAGGCAGTTGCCGCTGCTGTACGAGCTCGTGACGATCCACCCGGCGGGGATCGGCGACATGGAGCACGCGGCGGCGCTGGTGTCGTTGGCCACGTTGTGCAGGCCGTAGCCGACGCCGGTGCCCAGACAGTTGCCGCTGCTGTACGAGCTCGTGACGATCCACCCGGCGGGGACCGGGGTCATGGAGCACGCGGCGACGTTGGTGTCGTTGGCCACGTTGTGGAAGCCGTACGCGACGCCGCTGCCCGCGCAGTTGGCGCTGCTGTACGAGCTCGTGACCACCCACCCGGGCGGCTTGGGGGAGAAGGAGCAGATGACCAGGTTGGTCTGCCCCGCCGTGTCGGTGATCCCGTACGCGACGCCGCTGCCCGCGCAGTTGGCGCTGCTGTACGAGCTCGTGACCACCCACCCGGCCGGGATCGGGGAGAAGGAGCAGATGGTCGTGCTGGCGGTGACCTGCTGTGTGGCCGCCTGCGCCTGCGTGCCCGCGGCGGTCACCACGCCCAGGAGCAGCAGCACGAGTGTCAGCAGGTGTGAGGTTCGGGTCCGTAACGACTTCATGGCAGGCCTCAGGTCTTCTCTCGATGACGTTCGACGACAGCTCTGTGCAAGTGAGGTGAACGACTGTGCACGGCTCGTTCACGACGGCTGAGATGCTGTCAGAGATCGTCCGGGCGCGCCAGAGTGCGGCGGGCGACGGTTCCTCGGGAGCGAGTGCTCGGCTGGGCCGGACCAGGAACGCGACGGCCGGCTGCGCGTGGCCGCGCACGCCGATCGTGGCCAGGAACCTGCCGCCGGGATGAATGCTGCCGGTAATGCGGGATATGAGAGGAATTGCGGAGCTGATCCGCGACCCGCACCGCTTCGACGACCATCGATGAGGAGAACAGCCATGGGACACGGCGGCAATGTGATCAACGAGCTGATGACGGACCACCGGGAGGTCGAGGAGCTGTTCGCCCGGATCCAGGCGCTGCCGGTGGGCGACGAACGGCGCCGGAAGGTGGCGGACGAGTTCACCATCGAGCTGGTGCGCCACTCGGTGGCCGAGGAACAGCACCTCTACCCGGCCGTGCGCGAGCACGTGCCGGGTGGGGACGCCCTCGCGGACAAGGAGATCGCCGACCACGAGACGGTGGAGAAGCTCCTCAAGGACCTGGAGGGCGTGGACTGCGGTGACGCCCGCTTCGGCGTCCTGGTCGACCGGCTCGTCTCCGAGGTCACGGCCCACATCCAGGACGAGGAGCGGAACCTGTTCCCCGCCCTGGCCGAGGTCTGCCCGCCCGAGCAGCTCGACGAGCTCGGCGACCGGATCCGCCGGGCCAAGAAGCTCGCCCCGACCCGCCCTCATCCGAACGCCCCCGACAACAAGCTGCTGGCCGCCGGCACCGGGCTGGTCGACCGCGCCCGCGACCTCGTCACCGGACGCGGCAAGTCCTCCTGACACCCGACCGGCCGATTCCGGAGAGAAGGAGGACCGCTGTGAGTGTTACGCCGCCCCGGCTGTGCAGGTCGCAGCCGGGCGGCGCCCCGCGCTTCGGACGGCACCACCGGAGCTCTCCCGTCCCGCCCAGGTGGCCGGCCCTCCTCTACGCGGGGTGTCCGGCGTCGATGTCCTGGACATTCCGGAAGGTCAGTGGGCTGCCGCTCGACACGGCCTCGGCATCGAGCGGTTCCAGGAGGAATCCCACGTGGTCGCCCCAGTCCGCCCGGTCGAGGATCCGGCCGGCGAACCAGGCCATGGCCCCCGTCAGCACCGGGACTCCGTACGGTCCCGCCTCCCATGCGGCGACCGCGAACTTGTCGACGTCGTCACCGGTGCGACCGCCGAACAGCTCGGCGAGGTCGTGTCGGTGCGTCGGCAGCAGATGGACCACCAGCACCTGCGACCGGGACGCGACGGCATGGGTACGGTTCGCCTTGGAGATCCACACGGCGAAGCGCGGCGGGTGAATCGAGCACTGGCCGGCGAAGCCGACCAGGCACCCCGCGTGCTCCTGCTCAGCCGCCGCGGTGACGACGTACACCGGGTAGTCCAACAACGCGACGAATGCGTCGAACTGGCCCATGGTGCTGCTCCTTCCCTCGGATCCGGCGAGCTGTCGCAGGGGGCCGCGGCACCTCACGGCCGGTCGTCGCGGCGCGGCAGGGACGCTGCCTCCGCGCCTTTCAGGTCTCATGCGGCCCCCGAGGCCGGAGGTGGTCACGCACCATGACGAGGGCTCGCAGGACCGCGGCGCGCTGGACCTCGTGGCGGTCGCCGTCGGCGTCGATCCGGGTGGAGCAGGAGTGGTCCGCCGCGGCGAAGGCGATGTACACGGTCCCGGGGTCGCGCCCGTCCTGCGGTGAAGGGCCCGCGACGCCGGTGGTGGCGAGGCCGTAGGTCGCCCTCATCAGGCCCCGGACCCCCTCGGCCATCTGCTCGGCGACGCGCGCGTCGACCGGTCCGCGGGCGTCCAGCAGGGACCGGTCCACGTTCAGGACGTCCGCCTTGACGTCGGTCGCGTAGGCGGTGACCGACCCGCGGAAGACCTCGGAGGCTCCCGGGGCCTCGGTCAGGGTCAGCGCGAGCAGGCCGCCGGTGAGCGACTCGGCGGCGGCCAGCGTGCTGCCCGCCGCGGCGAGGGCCGCGTGCAACTGCCGCGCGAGATGAGCGCACTGCTCACGGGGCGTCGAACTCATTCTTCCTCCGTGCTGTACGGGAAGGCCCCTGGGGCCGGGCGCCGCCTGGAGAACGGATCCCCGGCTGCCCGCCGGAACAGGGCCGGAGCCGGTTCCCGACGGGCAGCGGGGCGGTCACCGCGTCTCGTCGGCCGCCCGTTGGAGGGCCGTCCGGGCGAACTGCAGGAAGTCGGCCGCGGCCAGGGCGGACAGGGTGGCGGTGGCCAGCCGCGTCGCCCTCGGTGCGAAGAGGGTGCCGGCGGTGATGCCCGTGGCGATCCACAGGCCGGTGCAGAAGGGGCAGCTGAGCAGTTCGCCGATGGCCTTGCGGGCGCCGGTGCCGCGCACCTCCTCCTTCAGCTCGGCCGGGCCGGTGGTGCCCTCGAAGCGGGTGAACGGTGCGCGCAGCGGGCTGGTGACCGGGTCCTTGGCGAGCAGCCGGCCGAGTTGGTGGGTCGCCAGCGCGCTCAACGCCACGTCCCACGGCCTCGGATCCGGCAGTTCCCTGCCCGAGACCCCCGCGGCCACGGAGACGCCCGCGACGGTGGCGGCGAAGGCGCCCATGAGACCGGTGTAGGCGGCCAGCGGGCGGTCGGCGTCCCCGGCGTAGGCGCGGGCCTCGTGGTGCAGCCGTTCGTGCAGCGAGCTTCGCAGTGCGGTGGGTGACTTCACGGAATCCTCCTTGCGCGGTGGCGGGCGGCGAGAACCGCCCCTGCGGCCAGGGCGGTCAGCGCGCCGAGTGCCCCGCCGGTGAGCAGGCGGGCCGCCGCGGGGTGGGGCCGGGGGCGTGCGACGGCCTTCTCGGGTCGGTCGGCGGGCGCGGGGCCGTCGAGGGCCGTGGCCAGCGCCTCGGCCAGGTGTACGGCCAGGCGGCCGGTGTCGGCCTGGTCGATCTGGGTGCGGCAGCTGAAGCCGTCCGCCACCACGAACGCGTCCGGGGCGGTGTCGCGGACGGCGGGCAGGACGCCCTGCTCCGCGATCGTCTGCGACAGGTCGTAATGGCCCTGCTCGAAGCCGAAGTTGCCGGCCAGTCCGCAGCAGCCCTCGTCCAGCACGTTCGCGTCCAGGCCCGCGCGGCGCATCAGCTCGCGGTCCGGGTCGGCGCCCAGGACGGCGTGCTGGTGGCAGTGCGTCTGGACGGTTGCCGCCCGGCCGACCTGCGGCGGCTGCCAGCCCTCGGTGGCGTGGTTGACGAGCTGTTCGGCGAAGGTCCGCACCTGGGCGGCCAGCCGGTCGATGTCCTGGTCCCCGGCGAGCAGGTCCCGTGCGTCGGTGCGGAACACCGCCGTGCACGAGGGCTCCAGCCCGACGATCGGGGTGCCGGCCTCCAGCCAGGGCCGCAGCACGCGGGTGGTGCGCTTCAGGACGCGGCGGGCGGTGGCGAGTTGGCCGGTGGAGATCCAGGTCAGGCCGCAGCACACCGCCTGCTCGGGGACCGCGACCCGGAAGCCGGCGTCCTCCAGGACCCGGACGGCGGCCCGGGCGATGTGGGGGTGGAAGTGGTTGGTGAAGGTGTCCGGCCACAGCAGCACGGTCCGCGGATCGCCCGGGTCGGGCTGGGGCCGCCCGGCCCTGCGCCAGCCGTCCTGGAAGCTCTCGGCGGCGAACAGGGGCGCGTCGCGGCGTGGGTCGACGCCGCCGAGCAGCTTGCCGAGCCGGCCGAGTCCCGGGGCGTGGAGAGCGGCGTTGGCCAGACCCGGCGCGGGGCGCGCGAGCCGGGTCCACAGCGGGAGCCAGCCCAGCGCGTAGTGGGCGGCCGGGCGCAGCCGCCCCTGGTAGTGATGGGCGAGGAACTCGGCCTTGTAGGTGGCCATGTCCACCCCGACCGGGCAGTCGGACTTGCAGCCCTTGCAGGCCAGGCACAGGTCGAGGGCGTCCCGGACCTCGGTGGAGCGCCACCCGTCGGTGATCGGCGAGTCCTGATGGCCGCCGAGCATCTCGAACAGCAACCGGGCCCGGCCCCGGGTGGAGTGCTCCTCCTCCAGCGTGGCCCGGTAGGACGGGCACATCACACCGCCCTGGTGGGACCGGCAGTTGCCGACACCGACGCACCGCATGACGGCCTGCCCGAAGTCGCCGTCGTCGGGGTACGAGAAGTGGGTGTCCCGGTGGGGCCGGGGCCGCCAGGCGGCGCCCAGGCGCAGGTTCTCGTCGACCCGGTGGGGGTGGACGACCTTGCCGGGGTTCATCCGGTTGCCGGGGTCGAACAGCGCCTTGACCTCGCCCATCGCGTCGACGAGCGCCCGGCCGAACATCCGGGGCAGCAGTTCGCCGCGGGCCTGCCCGTCACCGTGCTCCCCCGAGAGCGATCCGCCGTAGGAGGCGACCAGGTCGGCGGCCTCGTGCAGGAAGGACCGGAAGGCCTCGACGCCCTTGCCCCCGCGCAGTTCGAACGGGATGCGGGTGTGGACGCAGCCCTGCCCGAAGTGCCCGTACAGGGAGGCCTGCTGGTAGCCGTAGCGGTCGAAGAGCCGTTCCAGGTCGCGCAGGTAGTCGCCCAGCTTCTCGGGCGCCACGGCCGAGTCCTCCCAGCCCTCCCAGGTCTCGGAGCCGTCCGGTGGCCGGGCGGTCACCCCGAGTCCCGCCTCGCGGGCCTTGAGCATCTCGTGCTCGCGCGGCGGGTCGTCGGAGAACGCCACCGACGCGTCGCCCTCGTCGCGGCCGATGGCGCGCAGCAGCGCGCGGGCCTGGGCGTCGGCCTGTTCCTTCGTGTCGCCGGTGAACTGGAGCAGCAGCCAGCTGTCGCCCTCGGGCAGCTGCTCCAGGGAGTCGAGGTAGGCGTGCTCCTCGCGCATCAGCTGGGCCATGCGCCCGTCGACGGCCTCCAGCTGGGCCGGTCGGCTGTGTTCGAGCAGGGCGGGCACCGCGTCGGCCGCCTGGAGGATGTCGTCGAAGCCGAGCACCAGCAGGGCCTCCGCCGCGGGGACCTCGACCAGCTCCAGTTCGGCCCGCAGGACGGTGACCAGGGTGCCTTCGCTGCCCACCAGGGCCTTCGCCACGTCGAAGCCGTTCTCCGGCAGCAGGGAGTCCAGGTTGTAGCCGGAGACGCGCCGGGGGATCCGCGGGTAGCCGCGCCGGATCTCGGCCAGGTGGCGTGCCGCGACCTCGCGCAGCCCCTGGTAGAGCCGGGCCCGGGGGCCGCCCGCGGCCACGATCCGGGCGTACTCGTCGTCGTCGGTGCGGCCGGCCCAGAACCGGGTGCCCTGGTAGGTGAGCACCTCCAGGCGGCGGACGTTGTCGACGGTCTTGCCGTAGGCCTGGGCGGAGGCGCCGC
This sequence comes from Kitasatospora sp. NPDC001547, assembly GCF_042894165.1. NCBI lineage: Bacteria > Bacillati > Actinomycetota > Actinomycetes > Kitasatosporales > Streptomycetaceae > Kitasatospora > Kitasatospora sp. NPDC001547. The sequence goes on from NZ_JBIAVL010000009.1 coordinate 132,801, forward strand.
AGCTGTTGTTCCCGATCATGCCGCCCAGCGCGCAGTGCGTGTGGGTGGACGGCTTCGGTCCGAACATCAGCCCGTGCGGGGCCAGTTGACGGTTCAGCTCGTCCAGGACGATGCCCGGCTCGACGACACAGGTGCGGGAGCCGGGATCCACGGACAGCAGACGGTTGCAGTACTTGGTCCAGTCGACGACCACGGCGGTGTTGGTGGACTGCCCGCCCAGGCTGGTGCCGCCGCCGCGCGAGAGCACCGGCGCGGCGAACCGCGAGCACACCGCGACCGCCACGGTGCCGGCCTCGACGGTGCGGGGCACCACCACCGCGAGCGGGACCTGCCGGTAGTTGGACCCGTCGGTCGCGTAGGCGCCGCGGCTGCCGGCGTCGAAGCGGACCTCCCCGTCGACCTCGGCGCGCAGGGCCCGTTCCAGGGCCGTGAGGTCGACGCCCGCGCTGCCGTCCTCCGCGGTCACGGTCGGCTCCCGTTGCCGGGGAGGAACTCCTGGACCTTGGCCTTCAGCCCTTGGCGGATGACGGACCCGCGGTCGCTGTCGCCGTGCAGGACGGCGGAGGCGGCGGCCTTGATCTGGTCCCAGGTGGCGTGCGGCGGGATCGGCGGCACCGCGGGGTCGGTGCGGAAGTCGATGACGAACGGACGCTGCGCGGCCAGCGCCCGGGTCCACGCGGGCACGACGTCCTCGGGCCGCTCGACCCGGACCCCGTCCAGGCCGAAGGACCGGGCGATGTCGGCGTACCGCACGTCGGGGAGCTGCTGGGAGGGCAGGAAGCTGGGCGCGCCCTGCATCGCCCGCATCTCCCAGGTGACCTGGTTGAGGTCGCGGTTGTTGAGCACCGCCACCACCAGGCGCGGATCGCTCCACTCGCCGTAGTACTTGGCGGCGGTGATCAGTTCGGCGAGGCCGTTCATCTGCATCGCGCCGTCGCCGACGATGGCGATCGCCGGGCGGTCGGGGTGGGCGAACTTGGCGCCGATCGCGTACGGCACGCCGGGGCCCATGGTGGCCAGCGTGCCGGAGAGCGAGCCGCGCATGGTGCCGCGCATCCGCAGGTGCCGGGCGTACCAGTTCGCCGCCGAGCCGGAGTCGGCGGCCAGCACGGCGTCCTCGGGGAGCAGGGCGTCCAGGGCGTGGACGACGTACTCCGGGTTGATCGGCTCCGCGGCGACCTCGGCGCGCCGCCGCATCACCTCCCACCAGCGGGCCGTGTTGTCCTCGACGGACTTGCGCCACGCACCGTCGGCCTTGTGCTCCAGCAGCGGGAGCAGGCGGCGCAGCGTCCGGGCGGCGTCGCCGACGAGGTTCACCTCGAACGGGTACCGCATGCCGATCATGGACGGGTCCAGGTCGATCTGCACGGCGCGGGCCTGGTCGAAGTCGGGCAGGAAGTTGCTGTACGGGAAGCTGGAACCGACCACCAGCAGGGTGTCGCAGTCGCGCATCATCTCGTACGAGGGCCGGGTGCCGAGCAGCCCGATCGAGCCGGTCACGTAGGGCAGGGTGTCCGGGAGGGCGTCCTTGCCGAGCAGGGCCTTCGCCACGCCGGCGCCGAGCAGCTCCGCGACCTGTTCGACCTCGGCGCGGGCGTGACGGGCGCCCTGGCCGATCAGCATCGCCACCTTCTCGCCGGCGTTGAGGACCTCCGCGGCCCGCTCCAGGTCCTCGTCGGTGGGCACGGGGGCGTAGTGGGGGAGACCGAGGCTGGAGGGGACGTGCTTGAAGGCGTGCGCGGGCGGCTCGTAGTCGAGCTCCTGCACGTCCGCGGGGACGATCAGCGCGGTGACCGTGCGGCGGGTGGCGGCGATGCGCATGGCACGGTCGAGGACGTTGGGCAGCTGTTCGGGGACGGTGACCATCTGGCAGTACTCGGCGGCGACGTCCTTGTAGAGGCTCAGCAGGTCGACCTCCTGCTGGTAGGAGCCGCCCATCGCGGTGCGGTCGGTCTGCCCGACGATGGCGACCACCGGGACGTGGTCGAGCTTCGCGTCGTACAGGCCGTTCAGGAGGTGGATCGCGCCCGGGCCCGAGGTGGCCGCGCAGACCCCGGTGCGGCCGGAGAACTTCGCGTACCCGACGGCCTGGAAGGCGGCCATCTCCTCGTGACGGGCCTGGATGAACCGGGGCTGGTCCTCGGCGCGGCCCCAGGCGGCGAGCAGCCCGTTGATGCCGTCGCCGGGGTAGGCGAAGACGTGCTCGACGTCCCACTCCCGAAGCCGCTGCAGCAGGTAGTCGGCAACCTTCATCTCTGTCCTCCTGGTGCTGGCCGTGGGGTGCGGCGGGGTTCGCCCCGCACTCCGGCTCGGCTAACCGCCGGCGGCGGGCTCGAAACCCGTTCACCGGCGGTTTCCGGGTGCCGTGGCCGGGTTCGCGGGTCGTGGCGGAAGTATCGCGAAGGCCCGTCCCGGTGCCGTGCAGGCGTGCCCGTGGGGGTGCGGCCGGTAGCCCGCTCGGGGCACGGCGCGGGCGGATCGTGCCGCCCGGGGCCGCTGCCCGGACGCTGTTCCCGGGGCCGGGTCGGCTTGTCCCGTTATGGGCCGGGCCGTCGGGGCAGACGGCTGGTACCAGGAAGTGGAGGCGACCAGGGAGGTGATCCGCGGTGCTGTTGCTGTGGCTGGGTGTGCTCGGCGGGTACGGGATCGGGGCCGTGGTGACGGCGAGGACCGTCTTCGAGCGCGGCAGGACCGGGTTCCTCGGCGGCAGGGCGTCCGGCAGGTCGCTCGCGGAGTTCGAACGCGGGGAACGCCAGCACCTCGAGGCGATAGCCCTGTGCTCCGGCGCGCTGTGGGTGGCCGCCGTCCCCTTACTGCTCCTCAGGCGGTTGGTGACGAGGTGGGCCCTCGCGCGCACCGGCTGCCCGGTCGAGAGCGCGCAGCAGGTCCGTGACCGCATCGACGACCTGGAGCGCGCTCTCGGCGTCGGCGCCTACGCCGCCGACGACGGGCACCGGTGCCAGAGGTGAGCCCGCCCCCGCTTCGCCGTGCCGCGGTGCGGCAGGTGGGCGCCCGCCGCTGGGGTGCGAGCCGGTGCGCTCCCGGCATCGACCACGGTGATTACTCGGCGGGGTTGCGGTTATACGACCGGGCGGTTGGCGGTCGTCGATATCGAAGGGGGTCTGCCATGGCGGACATCTCGCGCTTGCCCGGAGCTTCCTCGCACTTCTGGGACTGGCAGCTTCGCGGCTCGTGCCGGGAAGCCGACAGCGCCCTGTTCTTCCACCCCGCGGGCGAGAGCGGCGCGGCCCGCGCGGTACGCGAGCAGGAGGCCAAGGCCGTCTGCGCCGACTGCCCCGTCCGCAGGGAGTGCCTCCGCCACGCGCTGCGGACGCGCGAACCGTACGGTGTCTGGGGCGGGCTCACCGAGGAGGAGCGGCACGGGCTCCTGGCGCGCCACCCCCGCCGCTTCACGGCGGCCGTCGCCTGAAGGGGCGGTCCTGCAGCGCCCGGTCGGGGTCGGGGACTTGTCGCCAGGCGGCCACCCGGCTCAGGGCACCCCTGGGGCCGAGGGGGCCGAGGGGCCGAGGCCGAAGGGGCCGGGGAGGCCCGCGCCCGCGGTACGGGAGGCCACGGTTCACCAGGTGACCGGCAAGGCCTGGAGGCCGCGGAAGACCAGCTCCGGTATGTAGGTGAGCTCGGACTCGTCGACGGCGAGGCGCAGGCCCGGATGCCGTTTCACCAGGGATCCGATCGCCACCCGCATCTCCCGGCGGGCCAGGATCGCGCCGAGGCAGAAGTGCGGCCCGTGCCCGAAGGCGAGGTGCGCTGCCGGTCCTTCCCGGGTGATGTCGAAGCGGCCGGGATCCGGGTACGCGGCGGGGTCGCGGTTGGCCGCGACGACGACCGGCAGCACCGGTTCGCCCGCGCCCAGTCCGACGCCCTCCAGCTCGACGGGCTCGGTCGTGACCCGGACCTCGGCCGAGGTGAACAGCCTGCTGTAGCGCAGGAGTTCGTCGACCGCCGGTCCGATCAGGTCCGGTGACGACCGCAGCAGCGCGAGTTGGTCCGGGTGGCGCAGCAGGGTCAGCAGCGAGTTGCCCAGCTGGTTGACGGTCGTCTCGTGGCCGGCGATCAGCAGGCCCTCGAGGTTGGCCAGCAGTTCGGGTTCGGTGAGGTGGTCCCCCTCGTCGTTGGCGGCGACCATCGCCGAGATCAGCCCGTCGTCCGGCCGGGCCCGCTTGTGGCGCACCAGGTCGGCGAGCCAGTCCTGCATCTCGCCCTGCGCGGCCCGCAGTTCGTCCGAGGTGATGTCCGTGACGAACAGCCGCCTGGTCCACCTGCGGATGGCCTCCGCCTCGGAGTAGGGCACGCCGAGCAGCTCGCAGATGACCATCAGCGGCAGGGGAGCGCAGAGACCCGCCACGAGGTCCGCGGTCGGATCGAGGGAGTCGAGCAGGGAGTCCACGACGGACCGCACGCGTGGTTCGAGTCGATCGACCATGCGGGGGCTGAACGCCTGCGACATCAGCTTGCGCAGGCGGGCGTGGCGTTCGCCGTCCAGGCTGGAGACCAGGAGCGGGTCGGAGGCGACGGACAGTTTCAGCGGGCTGCCCGGAAGCGTGGCCGCCTCCCGGCTGAACCGGCTGTCGCTCAGCACCTGGCGGACCGCCTTGTGGGAAAGGGCCAGCCAGACCTCCGCCGGACCGATCGTCGCGAGGACGACCGGAGCCCGCGCGAGCAGGGCCTCGGCTTCGGGCTCGTTGTCCAGGTGGTGCGGAGTGGTGAAGGGGAATGTGGCTTTCATCGCTGCCTCCTGACGTGGTGTCACCTGGCCCGGGCGCCGGGTGCCGGGCGCGAACGGCCGGGACCCGGCGTGCGGGCCGGTGACAGCTGGGCCGTGTGCCGCTGGGGGCGGTGGCGCTTCGCGGTCGTCCCGAGGTCGACGGGGCCGAACGGTTCGGCCGGAGCCGTCGGCGGCGCCGGTGGCCGGTCCGCCCGATCCGGGTGGTGCTCGCCGTGCGGACGTTCCCCGGGTGGCCGGGTGACGGTCGAGGACGTTCTTCCGCGCGAGTGCGAACGGGAGTCTAGGGCGTGGTCACCGGCGGCGTCGACGGTGCCCGTGGAGCCGGCCCCGTCGTGGCGGTGCGGGGCGTGGACGTACTTCCGCGGGGGACGGGACGGATCTTGCCACGGTGTCCCTTTCGTGCAGGGCGTATGACGGTGCGATGTGCTCCGTTTGAGACAGCCTTCGCCCGGCCTATGGCGACGGCGTGATGTTGCTGCCATGCTCGTCTGCGCGGCGGAACGATCATCGCCTCGGCCCTTACGCTCAGCTCACCAGCGCATCTTCCTCGGAGAGCGTCGCCAACGCTGCCGCTCCCGAGGACCGCTCCACGGGTCCAGACGCCCGAAGCACGGTCGAGTCCGGGTTCGGACACCACCGGGTCGCCGGGCTGCCACGCCCTCGATGATCCGGCCGCTCGTGCGGCCGGAGCCGCACCATCGGGACTGCTACGGAAACACCCCGCCTTCCTTCATCCCCCCGGCTCACGAGGTGTCGATGTGATGCGCTCTCCCCTGGATCCGGACGCCGGTCGTGTCGCCGTCATCGGCATGGCGGGCCGGTTGCCGAAAGCCCCGGACCCGGAGGCGTTCTGGCGACTGCTGTGCGACGGGGCCGACGCGATCACCGCGCCGCCCGTGGGCCGGCAGGGCGTACGGCACGGCGGCTACATGGACCGGGTGGACGGCTTCGACGCGGCGTTCTTCGGTGTGTCCCCCCGGGAGGCCGCCGCCATGGACCCGCAGCAGCGGCTCATGCTCGAACTCGCCTGGGAGGCCCTGGAGGACGCCCGGATCGTGCCGAGCACGCTGACGGGCGGTCCGACGGGGGTGTTCGTCGGCTCGATGTGGGAGGACTACACGTCCCTGGCCTACCCCGGTCACATCACGCCGCACACCCTGACCGGCACCAACCGGGGCGTCATCGCCAACCGGGTCTCGCACTTCCTCGGTGTGCGCGGACCGAGCATGACGGTCGACACGGCCCAGTCGTCGGCGCTGGTCGCGGTGCACCTGGCGGTCGAGAGCCTGCGCCGCGGCGAGTCGGCGATCGCCCTGGCCGGCGGGGTGAACCTCAACCTGGCCGCCGCCCGCGAGGCGGGCGCGGCGGAGTTCGGCGGCCTGTCCCCGGACGACCGCTGCTTCACCTTCGACGCCCGGGCCAACGGCTTCGTCCGCGGCGAGGGCGGCGCCTTCCTCGTCCTGAAGCCGCTGGACCGGGCCCTGGCCGACGGGGATCGCGTCTACGGGGTCGTCCGGGGCAGCGCGGTCAACAACGACGGCGCCACCCGGAGCCTGACCGTGCCCAGCGCGCAGGCGCAGGAACAGGTCATCCGCGAAGCACTGGCCCGCGCCGGCGTGCGGCCCGCGGACGTGCAGTACGTGGAGCTGCACGGCACCGGCACCGCCGTCGGCGACCCCGTCGAGGCCGCCGCCCTCGCGGCGGCCTACCGCGACCCGGCCGGGTCCCGCGACGCCGACAACGCCCTGCGGGTGGGATCCGCCAAGACGAACGTCGGCCACCTGGAAGGCGCCGCGGGCATCGTCGGTCTGCTCAAGGCCGTCCTCAGCGTGTACCACCGCGCACTGCCGCCGAGCCTGAACCACGAGACCCCCCACCCCCGCATCCCCCTCGACGACCTGGCGCTGCGGGTCCAGACCGCGCTGACCCCCTGGCCGCGGCCGGACGCGCCGCTGCTCGCCGGCGTGTCGTCGTTCGGCATGGGCGGCACCAACGCGCACGTGATCGTCGAGCAGGCGCCCGACGCGGCCGCCCCGCCGGCCCGGCGGCCCGCGACCGGGGCCCCGCGGCCCGCACCGGAGGCCCCGCCGGCGCCGTGGATCGTCACCGCGCGCACCAGGCAGGCGCTACGGGCGCAGATCGAGCGCCTGCGCGCGCACGTGGGCAGCCACCCGGAGCTGACCGGCGCCGAGGTCGCGCACGCGCTGGCCACCACCAGAACCCGCTTCGCGCACCGCGCGGTGCTGCTCGACTCCGCCGAGCTGGCCGTCGGCCGGGCCGGCACCCCGGGCCGTACCGTCTTCGTCTTCCCGGGCCAGGGCGCGCAGTGGGCCGGCATGGGCCGGGAGCTGTACGCCGCGTACCCCGTCTTCCGGGCCGCCATGGACGAGTGCGCCCGGGCCCTGGCCCCGCACACCGACTGGTCCCTGACCGATGTCCTGGACGGCGCCCCGCTCGACCGCGTGGACGTCGTGCAGCCCGCCCTGTTCGCGGTGATGGTGTCCCTGGCGGAGCTGTGGCGCTCCTTCGGCGTCGAGCCCGACGCGGTGGTCGGGCACTCCCAGGGCGAGATCGCCGCGGCATGCGTCGCGGGCGCGCTGTCGCTGTCCGACGCGGCCCGGATCGTGGCCCTGCGCAGCCGCGCGCTGGTGGCGCTGACCGGCCGGGGCGGCATGGTGTCCGTCGCCCTGTCCGCCGGGCGGGCCGAGGAGTACGTGTCGCGCTGGGGCGGCGCGCTGACGGTCGCCGTGGTCAACGCCGCCGGCTCGGTCGTGGTGTCCGGCGACGCGCGGGCGCTGTCCGAACTGGTCGAGTCCTGCACGGCGGACGGTGTCCGCGCACGCGTCGTCCCGGTGGACTACGCCTCCCACTCCGCGCACGTCGAGGCGATCCGCGAGCGGCTGCACACCGAACTTGGCGGTGTGCGGCCGCGGCGGGGCACCGTCCCGTACTACTCCGCGGTCACCGGCGGCCTCGTCGACGACACCACGGAGCTCGACGCCGGCTACTGGTACCGCAACCTGCGCGAGCCGGTCCGCTTCGACCGGGCCACCGCCGCACTGCTGGCGGACGGGCACGACGTCGTGGTCGAGGTCAGCCCGCACCCGGTGCTGCTGCCCGCCCTCGAACAGGGCCTGGAACAGGCCCGCGAGCGGACCGGCGCGGCCGGCGTCGCCACCGGCACGCTGGGCCGGGACCGCGGCGGGCCGGAAGCGTTCCTGACCGCGCTGTCCCGGCTGTTCGTGGCCGGCGTGCCGGTCGACTGGTCCCCGGCCGTCGCCGGGGCCGCGCCGGCCGACCTGCCCACGTACGCCTTCCAACGCCGTTCGTACTGGCTGTCCGGAGCGACGGCCGGGCAGGGCGGACTGACCCCGGCCGGCCCGGGGACGCACCCGGCGGGGAGCGCCGCGCCCGGCCGGCCGGACGGCGGCCCGCGGGCCCTGGACACCGGGGCGGGCGGCACGGACACGGGTGACCCCGAGGCGGGCGACGCGATCGACGCGGCCGCCGTGGTCACCGCGCAGATCGCGCTCGTGCTGGGCCACGAGGACCCGGCGGACATCGATCCCGCGCTCACCTTCAAGGACCTCGGCTTCGACTCGGTCACCGGGCTCGAACTGCGCAACCGCCTGGCCGGCGCCCTGGACCGGCAGCTCCCCTCCGGGCTGGTCTTCGACCACCCGACACCCGCGGAGCTGATCGACTGGCTGCGCACCGGCCCCGGCGACCGGCCGCTCCCCGCCGCCCCGGCCGACCACGACGACCCGGTCGTCATCGTGGGGATGGGCTGCCGCCTCCCCGGCGGGGTGGCCTCGCCGGACGACCTGTGGCGGCTCGTCGCGCAGGGCGTGGACGCGATCGGCGACTTCCCGGACGACCGCGGCTGGGACCTCGGCGGCCTGTACGACCCCGAACTGCGCGGCGCGGGCACCACGTACACCACCCGGGGCGGGTTCCTGGAGGGGGTGGCCGGCTTCGACGCGGAGTTCTTCGGCATCTCGCCCCGCGAGGCGCTCGCCATGGACCCGCAGCAGCGGCTCGTGCTGGAGACGGCCTGGGAGACCTTCGAGCACGCCGGGATCGACCCGGCCTCGCTGCGCGGCAGCCACACCGGCGTGTTCACCGGCGTCTGGTCGTCCGGCTACGCGACCGGACCGGGCCTGCCGGAGGACCTGGAGGGCTACCTGTTCACCGGCGTCGCGACCAGCGTCACGTCCGGCCGGGTCGCCTACCACCTCGGGTTGCGCGGTCCGGCGCTGTCCGTGGACACCGCCTGCTCGTCGTCCCTGGTCGCAGTCCACCTGGCCGCCCAGGCCCTGCGCGCGGGCGAGTGCTCGCTGGCACTCGCCGGCGGGGTCACGGTCATGGCGACACCGCTGGGCTTCACCGAGTTCTCCCGCCAGCACGGCCTCGCGGCGGACGGCCGCAGCAAGCCCTTCGCCGCCGCGGCCGACGGCACCAGCTGGGCCGAGGGGGCCGGCCTGGTGCTGCTGGAGCGGTTGTCGGACGCGCGGCGCAACGGTCACCGGGTGCTGGCGGTCGTCGCGGGAAGTGCGGTGAACCAGGACGGGGCGTCCAACGGCCTGACCGCGCCGAACGGCCCGTCGCAGGAGCGGGTGATCCGTCAGGCCCTGGCCAGTGCCGGGTTGGCGGCGTCCGAGGTGGACGCGGTGGAGGCGCACGGCACCGGCACCACGCTCGGTGACCCCATCGAGGCGCAGGCGCTGTTGGCGACGTACGGCCAGGGGCGCGACGAGCCGTTGTGGCTGGGCTCGGTGAAGTCGAACATCGGGCACACCCAGGCGGCGGCCGGCGTCGCGGGCCTGATCAAGATGGTCATGGCGGTGCGGCACGGCGAACTGCCGCGGACCCTGCACGTGGACGCCCCCTCCCCGCACGTCGACTGGGCCTCCGGCGGCGTCCGGCTGCTGACCGAGGCCCGGCCGTGGCCGGAGCACGAACACCCGCGCCGCGCCGGCATCTCCGCCTTCGGCATCAGCGGCACCAACGCCCACCTGATCATCGAGCAGTCCTCCGACCCGGACCCCGGCGCCCTTCCCGAACCCGCCGACCGGGCCGCCCCCACCGCCTGGCTGCTGTCCGCGAAGACCGACGCCGGGCTGCGCGCCCAGGCCGAGCGGCTGCACGCGTACGCGACCGCCCACCCCGACGTCCCGGTGGCCGCGATCAGCCGCGCACTGGCCGCCCGGACCCGGTTCGGGCACCGGGCCGCGGTGGTCGGCGCCGACCGGGAGGACCTGCTGTCCGGCCTGGCCGCGCTCCCGGCGGGCCTGCCGGGACTGCCGGGACTGCCGGGCCGTACCGGCGGGACCGTGTTCGTCTTCCCCGGCCAGGGCGCGCAGTGGGCGGGCATGGGCCGTGACCTGTACGAGCAGTCCGAGGTCTTCCGCGCCGGCATCGACGCCTGCGCCGCCGCCCTGGCCCCGTACACCGACTGGTCGCTGGTCGACGAACTGCGCCACGGCTCGCTGGAGCGCGTCGACGTGGTGCAGCCGGCCCTGTTCGCCGTCATGGTGGCGCTGGCCGACCTGTGGCGGTCCCACGGCGTGCGGCCGGACGCCGTGGTCGGCCACTCCCAGGCGGAGATCGCCGCCGCGTACGTGGCCGGCGCGCTGTCGCTGCGGGACGCCGCCAAGATCGTGGCGCTACGGTCCAGGGCACTGGCCGTCATCGCCGGCCAGGGCGGCATGGTGTCCCTCGCGCTGTCCGTCGAACAGGCCGCCGGCTACCTGGCCCGCTGGGGCGAGCGGCTGACCCCCGCCGTGGTGAACGGACCCACGGCGGTCGTGGTGTCCGGCGGCCTCGACGCGCTGGACGAACTGCTGGCCGCCTGTGAGGCCGACGGCATCCGGGCCCGCCGCCTGCCGGTGGACTACGCCGCCCACTCCGCGCAGGTCGAGGCGATCCGCGAGCGACTGCTCACCGACCTGGCCGGGATCGAGCCGAGGACCGCGGACGTCCCGTTCTACTCCACGGTCACCGGCGAGCCGGTCGACACCTCCGCCCTCGACGCCGGCTACTGGTACCGCAACCTCCGCGAACCCGTACGGTTCGACCTGGCCACCGCCCGGCTCACCGCCGACGGCCACGCGCTGTTCCTGGAGGTCAGCCCGCACCCGGTGCTGGTGCCCGCGCTGGAGGTCGCCGCCACCGGAACGCTGCGCCGCGACCACGGCGGCCTCACCGAGTTCCTCGCCGCGGCGGGGCGCCTCCACGCCGCCGGAGCCGACGTCGACTGGACTCCGGTCCTGCCCCGCACCGCCCCCAGGGCGGACCTGCCGACGTACGCCTTCCAGCGCGAGCGCTACTGGGTGACCGCGACCCCGCCGGTGCCCCGCGACGACCGGCGGTACGAGGTGGCCTGGGCCCCGGTGAGCGGTACCGCCGCCCCGGTGGACCCGGCCCGCTGGCTCGTCCTGGCCCCGACCGGGCACCCGTGGGCCGAGGCCCTGCGCGCACGGGGCTTCGCGGTGGCCGAGACCCTGACGGCCGACACCCTGGACGTGGCCGACCCCCGGCACGCGGCCGGCACCGGGGGCGCCCGGCCCGGGCCGGACGGCGTGCTGTCGCTGCTGGCGCTGGACGACGAGCCGCACCCCGACCACCCGGTGCTCCCGGCGGGCCTGGTCCGCACCCTGGACCTGGTCCGCGTCCTGGACCCGGCGCGCAGCCTGGACCCGGTGAGAACGGCCGCCGTCCCGCTGTGGTGCGCGACCAGCGGCGCCGTGAGCACCTCGGGCACCGACCCGGTCACCAGCCCGGCCCAGGCCCTGGCATGGGGCACCGGCGCCTCCGCGGCGCTGGAGTTCCCGCACGGCTGGGGCGGCCTGGTCGACCTTCCCGCCGTGCCCGACGAGGAGAGCGTGAACGCGCTGCTCGTCGTGCTCGCCGGCACCGGCGAGGACCAGGTGGCGGTCCGCGGCGCCCGGCGCTACGCCAGGCGGCTGCGCCGCAAGGCGCCGTCGGGCCCGGCCGTGCGGTCCTGGCGGCCGCGGGGCACGGTGCTGGTCACCGGCGGCACCGGCGCGCTCGGCGGACACCTGGCGCGCCGCCTCGCGCGGCAGGGCGCGGAGCACATCGTGCTGGCCGCCCGCCGCGGCCCCGACGCACCCGGCGCGGCCGGCCTGCGCGACGAACTGGAGGCGGCCGGAGCGCGGGTGACCGTGGCGGCCTGCGACGTGGCCGACCGGGACGCCCTGCGGGACCTCGTCGAGCGCGTCGGCGACATCCGCGCGGTCTTCCACACCGCCGGCGTGATCAGGGCGACCAGGCTGGCCGACACGACACCGGCGGAGTTCGCCGAGGTCGTCGGGGCCAAGGTCGCCGGCGCGGCGAACCTGGCGGAACTCCTGCCGGACCTCGACGCCCTCGTGCTGTTCTCCTCCACCGCGGGCGTGTGGGGCGACGGCCACGGCGCGGCCTACGCCGCCGGCAACGCCTTCCTGGACGCCCTGGCCGCACAGCACCGCGCCCAGGGCCGCGCCACGACCTCCGTCGCGTGGGGCATCTGGGCCGACGGCGGCATGGCGGCCCTGGAGTCCGTGCAGCGCCAGCGCACCCTGCTCGGCCTCGGCGAACTGGAGCCGGGCCGGGCTCTCGACGCGCTGCAGGACGTCCTCGACCACGACGAGGCCCTCGCGGTCGTCACCGAGGCCGACTGGGCGCAGTTCGCCCGCGCCTACACCCACGCGCGGCCGAGCCGGCTGCTGCGGGACCTGCCCGAGACCCACAGCCGGCCGCAGGCCCCCCGGCCCGCGCCCGCCGCCGGCGGCACCGGCCTGCTGGAGCTGGTCACCACCCACGTCGCCGGGGTGCTGGGCCACGCCACCCCCGAGCGGCTCGACCCCCGGCAGACGTTCAAGGACCTGGGATTCGACTCGCTGACCGCGGTGGAACTGCGCAACCGCCTGACCGCCGCGCTCGGCGTGAAACTTCCCGCCACCCTCGCCTTCGACCACCCCACCCCGGCACGGCTGGCCGCCCACCTGTGCGGCGCGTCCGGCGAGCAGGACGCGCCGCACGCCCCGGCCGCGACGGCCACGACGACCGCGACGGACGAGCCGATCGCCGTCATCGGCATGGGCTGCCGCTACCCCGGAGGCGTCGGCAGCCCCGAGGACCTGTGGCGGCTGGTCGCGGACGGCGTGGACGCGGTCGGCGACTTCCCGACCGACCGGGGGTGGGACCTGGACCGCCTGTACGACCCGACGGGGAGCCGCCCCCGCACGTCGAGCACGTCCCGGGGCGGCTTCCTCGACGCGGCCGGCGACTTCGACGCGGCGTTCTTCGGGATATCGCCCCGCGAGGCGCTCGCCATGGACCCGCAGCAACGCATCCTGCTGGAGACCGCGTGGGAGGCCGTCGAGTACGCCGGGATCGACCCGACCGCGCTGGAGGGCACCTCCACCGGCGTGTTCACCGGCATCTGGTCCACCGGCTACGCCGCCGGGCCGGTCCCCGACGACCTGGAGGGCTACCAGGTCACCGGCACCGCGTCGAGCGTCGGGTCCGGCCGGCTGGCGTACCAGCTGGGCCTGCTCGGCCCGGCGCTGTCCCTGGACACCGGCTGCTCGTCGTCCCTGGTGGCCGTGCACCTGGCCGCCCAGGCGCTGCGCTCGGGGGAGTGCTCCTTCGCCCTGGCCGGCGGCGTCACCGTCAACGCGGCGCCCACGCTGTTCACCGAGATGTCCCGGCAGGGGGCGAGCGCGCCCGACGGACGCAGCAAGTCCTTCGCCGCCGCGGCCGACGGAGCGGGCTGGGCCGAGGGCGCCGGCCTGCTGCTGCTGGAGCGGCTGTCCGACGCCCGCCGCAACGGCCACGAGGTGCTGGCGGTCGTCCGGGGCTCCGCCACCAACCAGGACGGCGCCTCCAACGGCCTGACCGCGCCCAACGGCCCCTCCCAGGAGCGGGTGATCCGTCAGGCCCTCGCCAACGCCGGGCTGGAGGCGTCCGAGGTGGACGCGGTGGAGGCGCACGGCACCGGCACCACGCTCGGTGACCCCATCGAGGCGCAGGCGCTGTTGGCGACGTACGGCCAGGGGCGCGACGCGCCGTTGTGGCTGGGCTCGGTGAAGTCGAACATCGGGCACACCCAGGCGGCGGCCGGCGTCGCGGGCCTGATCAAGATGGTGATGGCGATGCGGCACGGCGAACTGCCGCGGACCCTGCACGTGGACGCGCCCACGCCGCACGTCGACTGGGCCTCCGGCGCGGTCCGTCTGCTCACCGAACCGGTCACCTGGCCCGGGACCGGGCGGCCACGGCGGGCCGCCGTCTCCGCCTTCGGCATCAGCGGCACCAACGCCCACGTCATCCTCGAAGAGCCCGCCGAGCCCGACTCCGCCGCGCCCGCCCCCCGGGGCCGCGCGGACGAACACGTCCTCTGGCCGCTGTCGGCCAGGTCCGAGGCGGCGTTGCGGGAGCAGGCGCGCCGGCTGAGCGTCTTCACCGCCGTGCATCCCGAGGTGAGCCCGGCGGCGGTCGGGGGCGCTCTGGCCGCCCGTACCGTGTTCGAGCACCGCGCCGTGGTGGTGGGCACCGCCGCGGCCCTGGACGCGCTGGCGGAGGGCCGGTCGGCGCCGGGTCTGGTCACCGGCACCGCCCGTCCGCTGGGCCGGTCGGTGTTCGTGTTCCCCGGCCAGGGTGCCCAATGGGTCGGCATGGGCGGGGAGTTGTACGCCTCGGAGCCGGTGTTCCGGGAGGTGATCGAGGCGTGTGATGCCGCGTTGGCGCCGTTCACGGACTGGTCGTTGGTGGAGGTGCTGACCGGCGGCGGCTCTCTGGAGCGGGTCGATGTGGTGCAGCCCGCTCTGTTCGCGGTGATGGTGGCGCTGGCGGAGCTGTGGCGTGCCCACGGGGTGGAGCCGGATGCCGTCGTCGGGCATTCGCAGGGCGAGATCGCGGCCGCCTACGTTGCGGGGGCGCTGTGCCTGGACGACGCCGCCAAGGTGGTCGCCCTGCGCAGCAGGGCCCTGGTCGCCCTGGCCGGACACGGCGGCATGGTCTCGGTCGCGCTGTCCGCGGACGACGCCGCCGGCTACCTGGATCCCTGGGGCGACCGGATCACCGTCGCGGTGGTCAACTCCGCCACCACCGTCGTCGTCTCCGGCGAACCCGTGGCCCTGGACGAACTGCTGGCGGCCTGCGCCAGGGACGGCATCCGCGCCCGCGCCATCCCCGTCGACTACGCGGCGCACTCGGCGCACGTCGAGGCGGTCCGCGAGCAGCTCCTGACCGACCTCGCGGACGTCCGGCCCCGGCCCGCGGTGATTCCGTTCTACTCGACGGTGACCGGCGAGCCGGTCGACACCTCCGCCCTCGACGCCGGCTACTGGTACCGCAACCTCCGCGAACCCGTACGGTTCGACCTGGCCACCGCCCGGCTCACCGCCGACGGCCACGAGGTGTTCGTGGAAGTCAGCCCGCACCCGGTGCTGGTGCAGGACCTGGACGGCGTGGCGACCGGCACCCTGCGCCGCGACCACGGCGCCACCGGGGAGTTCCACACCGCCCTGGCCCGCCTCCACGTCCAGGGCGTCGCCGTGACCTGGCCGCACGACCGCCCGCACGGCGTCCGGCTGCCGGGCTACGCCTTCCAGCGCAGCACCTACTGGCTCACCCCCGCGGCCGGCGGCCACGGCACCGGGCACCCGCTGGCGGGCACCACGGTCGAACTGCCCGACGGGAGCACCGTGCACAGCGGCCGCGTCTCCACCCGGACCCACCCCTGGCTGGCCGACCACGCCGTCGACGGCACGGTCCTGCTGCCGGGCACCGCCTTCCTCGAACTCGCCACCCTGGCCGGCGGGACGGTCGACGACCTCGTCCTGCACCTGCCCCTCGCGCTCCCGGACACACCGACGGACCTCCAGGTCTCGGTCGGCGCCCCGGACGACGCGGGCCGCAGCGCGGTCACCGTGCACTCCCGGAGCGGCGACGGCTGGGTCCGCCACGCGTCCGGCACCCTCGGCGGCCAGGTGACGGCCGGACGAATCGACTGGCCCCCGAGGAACGCCGAACCCGTGGACCCCGAAGGGTTCTACGCCTTCCTCGCCGGCCTCGGATACCAGTACGGACCCGCGTTCCGGGGCGTGCGGGAGCTGTGGCAGGGCGAGGACGAGCTGTACGCCGAGGTGTCCGTCCCCGACGGCGCCCCCTTCGGCATCCACCCCGCGCTCCTGGACGCCGCACTCCAGCCGCTGATCCTGCTCAGCCCCGACACCCGGGTCCGGCTGCCGTTCTCCTTCTCCGGCGTCGCCGTGCACACCACCGGTGTGTCGTCCGCCCGGGTCCACCTGGTTCGCACGGGCACCGACACCTACCGCGCGACACTGACCGACCTGTCCGGCGACCCGGTCGCGGACATCACCGCGCTGACCGTCCGTCCGGCCGCCCAGGCCCGGGCCGGCGTGCTGCACACCCGGTGGACACCCCTCACCACGAGCCCACCGACCGAGGTGGTGCCCAGCCCGGTGCTCACCGCGGACGCCGACGCGGACTCCGTGCACGCCCTCGTCCAGCGGGCCCGCGCGCTCGTCCAGGACTTCCTGGCCGAGCGGCCGGAGCGGGCGGCCGCACGCCTGGCCGTGCTGACCCGCGGCGTGGCCGGCGCGGCCGTACGCGGCCTGGTCCGCAGCGCCGCCGCCGAGCACCCCGGCCGGTTCGTCCTGGTCGATCTGGGCGACGCGTCCGAGGAGGACGCGGTCCGGGCCGCCATGACGGCCGGCGACGAACCCGAACTGGCCCTGCGCGGGGAAGGCGTCCTCGTGCCGCGGCAGGCCGGGTACGCGCCGGAACTGACCGCACCCGACGGCGCGTACCGGCTGAGCGAGTCCGGCACCGGGCAACTCGACGACCTGGCCCTGCTGCCCTGGCAGGAGACCGCGCTGGAACCCGGGCAGGTCCGGGTCGCCGTACGCGCGGCCGGCCTGAACTTCCGCGACGTGCTCATCACCCTCGGCCTGTACCCGGACCGGCCCCCGTTGGGCGGCGAAGGGGCCGGCACCGTCCTGGAGGTCGGCCCCGGCGTCACGGCCTGGCGGCCCGGCGACCGCGTCATGGGCATGATGCCCGGCGCCTTCGGGCCGCGCGCCGTCGCCGACCACCGGCTCCTGACGGCGGTCCCCGACGGCTGGAGCTTCACCGAGGCGGCGTCGGTGCCCATCGCGTTCACCACCGCCTGGTACGCGCTGTACGACCTCGGCGAACTGCGCCCCGGCGACCGGGTCCTGGTCCACGCCGGCGCGGGCGGGGTGGGCATGGCCGCCGTCCGGTTGGCCCTGAACAGCGGCGCGGAGGTCTTCGCCACCGCGAGCCCCGCCAAGTGGGACACCCTGCGGCGCCTCGGACTGGCGGACGACCACATCGGTTCGTCCCGCGACACCCGGTTCGCCGACCGGTTCCCGGCCATGGACGTCGTCCTCAACTCGCTCGCGGGAGAACTCACCGACGCCTCCCTGCGGCTGCTCGCCGACGGCGGACGGTTCGTCGAACTGGGAAAGACGGACGTCCGCTCACCCGAGGGACTGCTCTACCGGGCCTTCGACCTCAACGACGTCGACCCCGCGCGGCAGGGCGACATCCTCGCCGAGGTCGTGGCGATGGTCGCCGACGGGACGCTGGAGCCGCTGCCGGTCACCGCCGCGGACCTCCGCCAGGCCGTCGCCTCCTTCCGGCTGATGAGCCAGGGCCGCCACACCGGCAAGATCGTCCTCACCGTCCCCCAGCCGATCGACCCCGACGGCACCGTACTGATCACCGGCGGCACCGGCACCCTGGGCCAGGCCGTCGCCCGGCACCTGGTGTCCCGCTACGGGGTACGGCACCTGCTGCTCGTCAGCCGCGGCGGTGGCGCGGTGCCGCACCTGCAGGCGCGAGCGGACGTCGACGTGCGGGTGGTGGCCTGCGACGTCG
This sequence comes from Kitasatospora sp. NPDC001547, assembly GCF_042894165.1. NCBI lineage: Bacteria > Bacillati > Actinomycetota > Actinomycetes > Kitasatosporales > Streptomycetaceae > Kitasatospora > Kitasatospora sp. NPDC001547. Next base: position 150,481 of record NZ_JBIAVL010000009.1, read on the forward strand.
CGGACCGGGACGCCCTGGCGGCCGTACTGGACTCGATCCCGGCCGAACACCCGCTCACCGCCGTCGTCCACGCGGCCGGCGTGCTCGACGACACCGTGGTGGAACGGCTGACCGCGGAGCGGCTCGACCGGGTGCTGCGCCCCAAGGTCGACGGCGCCTGGCACCTGCACGAGCTGACCCGCGAACACCACCTCGCCGCCTTCGTGCTGTTCTCCGCGGCCGCGGGTGTCCTCGGCAACGCCGGCCAGGCCGGCTACGCGGCGGCGAACGCCTACCTCGACGCGTTGGCCGCACACCGGCAGACCCTCGGACTGCCCGCCGTGTCGATGGCCTGGGGTTACTGGGAGCAGGAGAGCGGCATGACCGCCCACCTCACCACGGCCGACCGCCGACGCCTCGCCCGCAAGGGCATCCGTCCCCTCAGCAGCGAACGCGCCCTGGCCATGTTCGACACCGCGCTGGCCGCCGGACGTCCCGCGCTGACCACGGCCGACCTCGCGATGCCGCGGACCCTGCCGACGCCCAAGGCCCCCGCGTCGGACCTGCTGTCCCTGGTCGCCGCCCACACCGCCACCGTCCTCGGCCACTCCGACGCCGCCGCGATCCACCCCGGACTCGCCTTCCGCGACCTCGGCTTCGACTCCCTGACCTCCGTCGAACTGCGCAACCGCCTCGCCGGCGCCACCGGTCTGCGGCTGCCCGCGACGCTCGTCTTCGACCACCCCACCCCCGCCGACCTCGCCGACCACCTCAGGGCCGAACTCTCCGGTGCGGGTGGGGCCGTGGCGCCGGTGGTGCCGGTGGGCGGGGCGGGTGACGGGGCTGATCCGGTGGTGATCGTGGGCATGGGGTGTCGGTTGCCGGGTGGGGTGGGGTCGCCGGAGGAGCTGTGGGGCCTGGTGTCGGGTGGGGTGGATGCGATCGGCGCGTTCCCGGCTGATCGGGGGTGGGACGTGGAGGGGTTGTTCCATCCGGATGCGGATCATCCGGGGACGTCGTACACGCGGTCGGGTGGCTTCCTCGCGGACGCGGCGGGGTTCGATGCCGACTTCTTCGGGATCTCGCCGCGTGAGGCCTTGGCGATGGATCCGCAGCAGCGGGTGCTGCTGGAGACCGCGTGGGAGACGTTCGAGGACGCGGGGATCGATCCGACGTCGTTGCGGGGCAGCCGGACGGGTGTCTTCACCGGCGTCTGGTCCTCCGGCTACGTCGGCAGCCCCGACCAGGCACCGCCCGACACCGAGGGCTACCTCGCCACCGGCATCTCGCCGAGCATCACCTCCGGCCGGGTCTCCTACCTGCTGGGCCTCCAGGGCCAGGCCGTGTCCGTCGACTCCGCCTGCTCCTCGTCACTGATGGCGATCCACCTCGCCGCGCAGGCACTGCGGTCGGGGGAGTGCACCCTCGCCCTGGCCGGCGGGGTGACCGTGAGCGTGACCCCCCTGCAGTTCACGGAGTTCTCCCGCCAGCGTGCCCTGGCCCCGGACGGCCGGTGCAAGCCCTTCTCGTCGACGGCCGACGGTACGGCGTGGGGCGAGGGTGCGGGGCTGGTGCTGCTGGAGCGGTTGTCGGACGCCCGCCGCAACGGCCACCGGGTGCTGGCGGTGGTGCGGGGCTCGGCGGTCAACCAGGACGGGGCGTCCAACGGGTTGACCGCGCCCAACGGCCTCTCCCAGGAACGCGTCATCCGCCAGGCGCTCGCCAGCGCCGGGTTGGCGGCGTCCGAGGTGGACGCCGTGGAGGCGCACGGCACGGGGACGACGCTCGGCGATCCGATCGAGGCGCAGGCGCTGTTGGCGACGTACGGCCAGGGGCGGGACGAGCCGTTGTGGCTGGGGTCGGTGAAGTCGAACATCGGCCACACCCAGGCGGCGGCCGGTGTGGCCGGGGTGATCAAGATGGTGATGGCCATGCGGCACGGCGAACTGCCGCCGACGCTGCACGTCCAGGAGCCCACACCGCACGTCGAGTGGGACACCGGTGACATCCGGCTGCTGACCGAGGCCCGACCGTGGCCGGAGACGGGGCGCCCCCGCCGCGCGGGCATCTCGGCCTTCGGGGCCAGCGGCACCAACGCCCACGTCGTCATCGAACAGTTCCCGGCGGAGACCCCCGAACGACCCGCCGCGGACGACGCCGCGGAGCCGGAGCCCACCGTGTGGCTGCTGTCCGGCAGGACGGACGACGCCCTCCGCGCCCAGGCCCGACGGCTCGCGGACCACGTCGCCGCCCACCCCGGACTCCGGCCGGCCGCGATCGGCCGGGCCCTCGCCACCACCCGCACCATGCTCGCCCACCGGGCGGCCCTGGTGGGCAGCACCCGGACCGAACTGATGGCGGAGCTGGCCGCCCTCGCCGACGGAGACCCCCGCGTCATCACGGGCGTGGCCGGTTCGCCGGGTCGGTCGGTGTTCGTGTTCCCCGGCCAGGGTGCGCAGTGGGTCGGCATGGGTGGGGAGTTGTACGCCTCGGAGTCGGTGTTCCGGGAGGTGATCGAGGCGTGTGATGCCGCGTTGGCGCCGTTCACGGACTGGTCGTTGGTGGAGGTGCTGACCGGTGGCGGCTCGCTGGAGCGGGTGGATGTGGTGCAGCCTGCCCTGTTCGCGGTGATGGTGGCGCTGGCGGAGCTGTGGCGTGCCCACGGTGTGGAGCCGGATGCGGTCGTCGGGCACTCGCAGGGCGAGATCGCGGCCGCCTACGTGGCCGGGGTGCTGTCCCTGGACGACGCCGCCAAGGTGGTCGCCCTGCGCAGCAGGGCGCTGGTCGCTCTGGCGGGTCAGGGCGGCATGCTTTCCCTAGGCGTCGGGCACGAGCAGGCCGCCGAGTTGGTGGCCCGCTGGGACGGTCGGCTGACCGTGGCGGTGGTCAACTCGGCGGGCAGCGTGGTGGTTTCGGGCGACCTGGGCGCGCTGGACGAACTGCTGGCGGCCTGCGAGGCCGACGGCATCCGCGCCCGCCGCCTGCCGGTGGACTACGCCGCCCACTCCGCCCAGGTCGAGGCGATCCGCGACCGACTGCTCACCGAACTGGCCGACATCACAGCGCAGTCGGCGGCGGTGCCGTTCTACTCCACGGTCACCGGCGAGCCCGTCGACACCTCCGCCCTCGACGCCGGCTACTGGTACCGCAACCTCCGCGAACCCGTACGCTTCGACCTCGCCGTCGAGGCCCTCACCCAGGACCGGCACGGCGTGTTCGTGGAGGTCAGCCCGCACCCCGTCCTGATACCGGTGATGGACGGCGTCGCGACCGGCACGCTGCGCCGTGGCGGCGGCAGGCAGGAGTTCCACCTCGCCCTGGCGCGCCTGCACACGCGAGGCGTGGCCGTCGACTGGACGCCGGTCTTCCCCGGCGAGGCCGGCCATGTCCCGCTGCCGACGTACGCCTTCCAGCACCGGCCGTACTGGTTGACCCCCACCGCCGCGAAGGGCGACGTGTCGGCGGCGGGACTGGACCCGGCCGGGCACCCGCTGCTCGGCGCCGTCGTCGAACTGGCCGGGGACCAGAGCGTCCTGCTCACGGGGCGGCTCTCGACGGCCACCCGGCCTTGGCTGGCCGACCACGTCGTCCTGGGCTCCGTGCTGCTGCCCGGCACCGTGTTCGTCGAACTCGCCCTGCACGCCGGACGGCAGGCCGGCTGCGACGTCCTGGACGAACTGGTGCTGGAAGCCCCCATGATCCTGCCGGACGACGGTTCCGTGCCGGTCCAGGTCGTCGTCGGCGCACCGGACGGCACGGGCCGGCGTCCCGTCACCGTGCACTCCCGGACGGCGGGCAGCTGGTTGCGGCACGCCACCGGCATGCTCGCGACCGGTGGCCGCCCCCACCCGTACGACACCGGCGAGCCCTGGCAGCCGGCCGGTGAGCCCGTCGACCTGACCGGCTTCTACGACACCCTCGCCGCCCAGGGCTACGAGTACGGGCCGGTGTTCGCGGGCGTACGCGAGATCCGGCGGCAGGGCGACGAGCTCTACGCCGAGGTGGCGCTGCCCGCCGACGTCCGCGACCGCTTCGGTCTCCACCCCGCGCTGCTCGACGCCGCACTCCAGCCGCTGACCCTGCTGGCGGCCGGCCGCCTGCCGTTCTCCTTCTCCGGGGTGTCGATGCGGAAAGCCGGCTCCACGGCCCGGGTCCGCCTCACACCCACCGGTCCCGACACCTTCCGGGTCGCGCTCGCCGACGAGTCCGGGCCGCTGGCGGTGATCGAGGCGCTGACCGTGCGCCACCGGTCGGCGGGCACGCCCGGCGGCGGGACCGACCAGCTCTTCCGCCTCGACTGGGTGCCCGTCGAGAGCACCGGCGAACCCCCGGCCGTCCACCACGTCACGCCCCCGGCGGGAGACCCGGTGGCGGCCGCGCACACCGTCGCCGCCGAGACGCTGGGCGTGCTCCAGGACTTCCTGCGCGACGGGGACGGCCGGCTGGCCGTCGTGACCCGCGGGGCGGTCGGGCCGGACGCCGCCGACCTGCCGTCCAGCGTCGTCTGGGGCCTGGTCCGCGCGGCCCAGGCGGAACACCCCGACCGGTTCGTGCTCGTCGACACCGACGACCGCGTCCTCGTCGCGGGGGACGAACCGCAGCTCGTCGTCCGCCACGGCGCCGCCCACGCGGCCCGCCTGGTACGGGCCGAAGCGGCACCGGCACCCGGCCCGCTCGACCCGGACGGCACCGTGCTGATCACCGGAGGCACCGGAACGCTGGGCCGCCTCGTCGCCCGGCACCTGCGCGACCGGCACGGCATCCGGCACCTGCTCCTGCTCAGCAGGACCGCGGCGGAGGTGGACTTCGACGCCGAGGTGGTGGCCTGCGACGTGGCCGACCGGGAGGCGCTGGCGGCCGTACTGGACTCGATCCCGGCCGAGCGTCCGCTGACCGCGGTCGTGCACGCGGCCGGCGTGCTCGACGACGGCGTCGTCGAATCCCTCACGCCCGACCGGATCGACCGGGTGCTGCGGCCCAAGGCCGACGCCGCCTGGCACCTGCACGAGCTGACGAAGGACCTCGGCCTGAGCGCGTTCGTGCTCTTCTCCTCCGCCGCCGGGGTGCTGGGCGGCCCCGGCCAGGCGAACTACGCCGCCGCGAACGCCTTCCTGGACGCCCTCGCCGTGCACCGGCGTGCCCTGGGTCTGCCGGGGGTGTCGCTGGCCTGGGGCTACTGGGCCGAGGCCAGCGGGCTGACCGAACGCCTCACCGACACCGACCGCAAGCGCCTCGCCCGCGCCGGCGTGCTGCCGATGCCCACGAACCAGGCGCTGGAACTGTTCGACCTGGCCCTGGGCGCCGCCGATCCGGCGCTGGTCCCCGCACACCTCGACCTGTCGACGGCGTCCACCCGCCCCCTGCTCAGCCGCCTCACCCGTACCAGGCCCGCCCGGCGCACGGACCGGCCGGGCCTGGGCGGTGAACTGGCGGCCCTGCCCGAGACCGAGCAGTACCGTCGCGTCCTGGACCTGGTCACCGGCCAGACGGCCGCCGTCCTCGGCCACACCGACACCGCGGCCGTCGGCGCCGAGCGGGCCTTCAAGGAGCTGGGCTTCGACTCGCTCACCGCGGTGGAGCTGCGCAACCGGCTGTCCGCGGTCACCGGGGCACGGCTGCCGGCGACGATGGTCTTCGACCACCCGACCCCCGACGCGCTGGCCGGCCACCTGCGGAACCTCCTGGTCGGCGCCCGGCGCCAGGCCCCTGCCGTGCCCGTGGCGGTCGGGGTTCCGGTGTCGGGCGATCCGGTGGTCGTGGTGGGGCTGGGGGCGCGGTATCCGGGTGGGGTGGGGTCGGCCCGGGAGTTGTGGGATCTGGTGGCGCGCGGGGTCGACGCGGTGGGTGAGTTCCCGGCGGATCGTGGGTGGGAGGTGGGCCGTCTCTACGATCCGACGGGTGGTCCGGGGAGGTCGTACACGCGGTCGGGTGGTTTTCTCGTGGACGCGGCGGGGTTCGACGCCGGGTTCTTCGGGATCTCGCCGCGTGAGGCGTTGGCGATGGATCCGCAGCAGCGGGTGCTGCTGGAGACGGCGTGGGAGACGTTCGAGGACGCGGGGATCGATCCGACGTCGTTGCGGGGCAGCCGGACGGGCGTCTTCACCGGCATCTGGTCCTCGGGCTATGGCGCCGGGGCACAGCCGCCCGACCTGGAGGGATACCTTTCGACGGGCACGGCGACGAGTGTGACCTCCGGGCGGGTGTCGTACCTGCTGGGGCTGGAGGGTCCGGCGGTGTCGGTGGACACGGCGTGCTCGTCATCGCTGGTGGCGATCCACCTGGCGGCGCAGGCGCTGCGCTCGGGGGAGTGCTCACTGGCGTTGGCCGGTGGGGTGACGGTGATGGCGACGCCGGCGGGGTTCGTCGAGTTCTCGCGGCAGCGGGGGCTTGCGGCGGACGGGCGGGTGAAGGCGTTCGCCGAGGCGGCCGACGGCACGGCGTGGGGTGAGGGCGCCGGATTGGTGCTGTTGGAGCGGTTGTCGGACGCGCGGCGCAACGGTCACCGGGTGCTGGCGGTCGTCGCGGGAAGTGCGGTGAACCAGGACGGGGCGTCCAACGGGCTGACCGCGCCGAACGGTCCGTCGCAGGAGCGGGTGATCCGTCAGGCGCTGGCGAATGCCGGGTTGGCGGCGTCCGAGGTGGACGCGGTGGAGGCGCACGGCACCGGGACGACCCTCGGCGATCCGATCGAGGCGCAGGCGTTGCTGGCGACGTACGGCCAGGGGCGGGCGGAGTCGTTGTGGCTGGGCTCGGTGAAGTCGAACATCGGGCACACCCAGGCGGCGGCCGGTGTGGCCGGGGTGATCAAGATGGTGATGGCGATGCGGCACGGGCAACTGCCGCCGACGCTGCACGTCGACGCGCCGACCTCCCACGTCGACTGGGATGCCGGAAACATCCGGCTGCTCACCGAGGCCCGGCCCTGGCCCGACAGCGGCCACCCGCGCCGCGCGGGCATCTCGGCGTTCGGTATCAGCGGCACCAACGCGCACGTGATCCTGGAGGCACCGGCCCCGGACCCCGCGCACGGTCCCGCTTCCACGCCCGCGCCTGCGGCCGTCGTGCCGGTGCCGTGGCTGCTGTCGGCGAAGTCGGACGCGGCCCTGCGCGAACAGGCCCGCAGGCTGCGCGGGTTCCTCGCCGAGCACCCCGAGGTCACCCCGGCCGAGGTGGCCGCGGACCTGGCCGCGCGGGCCCGGTTCCCGCACCGTGCCGTCCTGACGGACCCGGCCGGTCTGGACGCGCTGATCGACGGAAAACCCGGAATCGTCACGGGCGTCGTCCTCCCGGGGAAGTCGGCGTTCGTGTTCTCCGGTCAGGGTGGTCAGTGGGCGGGGATGGGACGGGGTTTGTACCGCGCGTTCCCGGTGTTCGCCCGGGCGTTGGACGAGGTGTGCGGGCTGCTGGGGTTGCCGGTGGAGGTGTTGTTCGAGGACGCGGAGGGCGTGCTCGGTGAGACCCGGTTCACCCAGGGCGCGGTGTTCGCGCTGGAGGTGGCGCTGTTCCGGCTGGTGGAGTGGTTGGGGGTGCGGCCGGACTTCGTGGTCGGGCATTCCGTCGGTGAGGTGGCGGCGGCGCATGTGGCCGGGGTGCTGGGCCTGGAGGACGCGTGTGTCCTGGTGGGGGCGCGTGCCCGGTTGATGCAGGGGCTGCCCGGGGGTGGGGCGATGGTCTCGCTCCAGGCGTCACTGGAGGAGGTCGTCGGTTCTCTGGTGCCGGGGGCCGAGGTGGCGGCGGTCAACGCGGTGGACGCGGTGGTGGTGTCGGGCGAGGAGGCGGCGGTTACGGCGGTCGCGGAGGTGTGGCGGGGCCGTGGGCGGCGGGTGCGGCGGCTGGCGGTGAGTCACGCGTTCCATTCGGCGCGGATGGATCCGGTGCTGGAGGACCTCGGTGAGGTGGCGGCGGGTCTGTCGTTCGGCGAGCCGGTGGTCCCGGTGGTCTCCACGGTGGCCGGGCGTCCGGTGGACCTGGGGGAGGCCGGGTACTGGGTGCGGCAGGTGCGCGAGCCCGTCCGGTTCGCCGACGCCGTGGAGTGGCTGACGGACCAGGGTGTGACGGGGTTTGTGGAGGTGGGGCCGCACCCGCAGCTGGTGCCAGGCGGCTTGATGCGGCGTGGTGGTGACTCCCCGGAGCGGTTGTTCGCCGGGCTGGGGCGGTTGTGGGCGGACGGCGCCGTGCGCTGGACGCCGCCCGTGACCACGCCGCCGGGGGCGTCGGGCGCGAGCGTGCCCTCGTACCCGTTCCAGCACCAGCACTACTGGCTCCACCCCACCACCCCGGCACCGACCGGTGACGGCGGGATCGACCACCCGCTGCTGCGGGACGCCATGGAACTCCCCGACGACAACGGCGTGGTGCTGACGGGACGACTCGCCACCGCCGCGCAGCCGTGGCTCACCGAACACGTCGTCTCGGGCTCGCCTCTGCTGCCCGGCGCGGCGTTCGTGGACCTGGCGCTCCGAGCCGGCGAACACGTCGACTGCCCGGCGGTCGAGGACCTGACGCTGGAGACACCGCTGGTGGTCGCGGACGGCGTGCAGGTGTCGGTGACCGTCGGCCCCGACCGGGCGGGCCGGCGCAGCGTCTCGATCCACTCGCGCACGGACGGCGAGTGGGTGCGGCACGCCACCGGGATCCTGGGCGCCGTACCCGTCGCACCACGCGAACCCTGGGCACGGCAGTGGCCGCCGCCCGCCGAAGCCGTCGACCTCGACGCCTTCTACGACGACCTGGCCGACGCCGGATTCGCCTACGGCACGGCCTTCCAGGGCCTGCGAGCGGCCTGGCGCGACGGCGACACCCTCTACGCGGAGGTGGCCGCACCCCCCGGTGACACCCGGTTCGCCCTGCACCCCGCCCTGCTCGACGCCGCGATCCAGGTCGTGACCGTCGCCGACGACCGGGCGAAGATGCCGTACTCCTTCGCCGGGATCTCCTGGCGGCCGGGGTGGCGCGGCGCCGAGCACGCCAGGGTCCGGCTGACTGTGACCGGCCCGGACACCTGCGCGATCGGCCTCGCCGACCAGTCGGGCGCGCCGGTCGCCGGGATCGCCTCGTTGACGCTGCGCCGGCCGGCCGGGGCAGCCACGCGGGACGTGCCGTACCAGGTGGCGTGGCCGGTCCTGGAAGCGGCGACCACCGAACCGGACGACGTCCCGGTCCACCACGCCACCTCGCCCGTCGAGACCCTGCGGGTGATCCAGGACTTCCTGGCCACGGACACCCCGCGCCTGGTGGTCGCCACGCGCAACGCCGTGCCGGTCCGGCCGGGCGAGGACGTCGATCCGCGGGCCGCCGCCGTCTGGGGCCTGGTCCGGTCGGCCGCCACCGAGCACCCCGGCCGGTTCGTGCTGGTCGACGGCGACGGCGGCGGCCGGGTCCGGCTGGCCGGCGACGAACCCCAGCTGGCGATCCGCGCCGGCGCCGTCCACGTCCCCCGCCTCGAACGGGTGCGGGCCGAACCGCTGCCCTCGCCGTTCGGCCCCGAGGGCACCGTGCTCGTCACCGGCGGCACCGGCACCCTGGGCGGCACGATCGCCCGCCACCTCGCCGTACGGCACGGCGTGCGGCACCTGCTGCTGGTCAGCCGGAGCGGCCCGGACGCCCCCGGCGCGGCGGCGCTGACCGCCGACCTGGCCGCGCTGGGCGCGACCGCCGACATCGTGGCGTGCGACGTGTCCGACCGCGAGGCGGTGGCACGGCTGCTCGCCGAACACCCGGTCACCTCGGTGGTCCACGCCGCGGGCACGCTGGCCGACACCGTCGTGGAAACCCTCACCCCGCGGCAGTTCGCACGCGTGTGGGAGCCGAAGGCCCTGGCGGCGCGGCACCTCCACGAACTGACCTCGGACCTGGAGGCGTTCGTGCTGTTCTCGTCGGCGGCCGGGGTGCTGGGCGGCGCGGGCCAGGCGAACTACGCGGCGGCGAACGCGTACCTCGACGGCCTCGCCGCACACCGGCACGCCCAGGGACAGCCGGCCGTGTCGCTCGCCTGGGGCTACTGGGCGGAGGCCAGCGGCATGACCGCAGGCCTGACCGCCACCGACCGGCACCGGCTGGCCAGGGCCGGCGTCCGGCCGCTGCCGACGACGGACGCGCTGGCCCTGTTCGACGCCGCGCTGACCGCGGGCGTCCCCGCCCTCGCCCCCGTCAGGTTCGACCTGCCGGCCCTGCGCCGCGCCGGCGACCCGCCCGCCCTGCTGCGCGAGCTGGTACGGCCCCGGCGCAGCCAGGCCGCCGACCGCGTGTGGACGCAGGCCGACGTGCTGCGACTCGTCGTGGGCCAGGCCGCCCTCGTCCTGGGGCACTCGTCACCGGAAGCGGTCAACCCCGACCAGGCGTTCACCGACCTCGGGTTCGACTCGCTCACCGCCGTGGAACTGCGCAACCAGCTCGACGCCGACACCGGCCTGCGCCTGCCCGCCACGCTCGTCTTCGACCACCCGACACCGGCCCGCCTCGCCGCCTTCGTGCACACCAGGTTGCGCGGCACCGAACCCGACCCCGTGCTCGCCGAACTCGACCGGCTCAGGTCAACTCTGGACGCGGCGGCCGCCGACGCCGACCACGAGACCGTCGCCGCCCGCCTCGAAGCACTTCTCGCGGCCTGGACGGCCAGACGCACCGGCTCGGCGGCGGGCGTCGAAGAGGCCAGCGACGACGAACTGTTCAGCCTCCTGGACGACGTGCACCGCAGGACCGAGGTCATCCGCTCGGGCGAGTCCCGCAACGCTGAGGAGAAGTAGCGATGTCCGACGAAGAGAAGCTCCGCACCTACCTCAAGCGCGCCACGGCCGACCTGGGAGTGCTCAGCAGGCGCCTCGCCGACCTGGAGGAGGCCGCACGCGAGCCGATCGCGATCATCGGCATGGGCTGCCGCTACCCGGGCGGAGTCGAGTCCCCGGACGGCCTGTGGCGGCTCGTCTCGGACGGCGCCGACGCGATCACCGAGTTCCCGCCGGACCGTGGCTGGGACGTCGTCCACGACCCCGACCCGGACCGGCCGGGCACGACCTACAGCCGGTCGGGCGGCTTCCTCGCCGACGGCGCCGGGTTCGACGCCGGGTTCTTCGGGATCTCGCCGCGCGAGGCGTTGGCGATGGATCCGCAGCAGCGGGTGCTGCTGGAGACCGCCTGGGAGACCTTCGAGCACGCCGGCATCGACCCGACCACGCTCGGCGGCAGCCGCACGGCCGTGTTCACCGGCCTCTGGTCCTCCGGCTACGGCAACCAGCCGCCGCCGGACCTCGAAGGCTTTCTCGCCACCGGAACGGCCACCAGCGCCACGTCCGGGCGGGTGTCGTACCTGCTGGGGTTGGAGGGTCCGGCGGTGTCGGTGGACACGGCGTGCTCGTCGTCGCTGGTGGCGATCCACCTGGCGGCGCAGGCCTTGCGGGCAGGGGAGTGCTCGATGGCCCTGGCCGGTGGGGTGACGGTGATGGCGACGCCGGCGGGGTTCGTCGAGTTCTCGCGGCAGCGGGGGCTTGCGGCCGATGGACGGGTGAAGGCGTTCGCCGAGGCGGCCGACGGTACGGCGTGGGGTGAGGGCGCCGGAGTGGTGCTGCTGGAGCGGTTGTCGGACGCGCGGCGCAACGGTCACCGGGTGCTGGCGGTGGTGCGGGGTTCGGCGGTCAACCAGGACGGGGCGTCGAACGGGCTCGCGGCGCCGAACGGCCCCGCCCAGGAACGCGTCATCCGGCAGGCCCTCGCCAGTGCCGGGCTGGAGGCGTCCGAGGTGGACGCGGCGGAGGCGCACGGCACCGGCACCACCCTCGGCGATCCGATCGAGGCGCAGGCGTTGCTGGCGACGTACGGCCAGGGGCGGGCGGAGCCGTTGTGGCTGGGCTCGGTGAAGTCGAACATCGGGCACACCCAGGCGGCGGCCGGTGTGGCCGGTGTGATCAAGATGGTGATGGCGATGCGGCACGGGCAACTGCCGCGGACCCTCCACGTGGACGCGCCGAGCTCCCACGTCGACTGGTCGGCGGGCCGTGTCTCCCTGCTCACCGAGGCCCGGCCGTGGCCGGAGACGGGGCGCCCCCGCCGTGCCGGCGTGTCCGCGTTCGGCATCAGCGGGACGAACGCGCACGTGGTGATCGAGGCGGCTGTCGGGGAGCCGGTCGGCGTCTCGACGGAGTCCGCGGGTGGCGTGGTGCCGTGGGTGTTGTCGGGGAAGTCGGACGCGGCCCTGCGGGAGCAGGCGCGTCGGCTGGGGGCGTTCCTGGCCGGGCATCCGGAGGTTGGCGCGGTTGCGGTGGGTCGGGCGCTGGCGGGGCGGTCGCGGTTCGAGCACCGGGCGGTGCTGAGCGGTGTGGAGGCGTTGGAGGCTCTGGTGGAGGGCCGGTCGGCGCCGGGTCTGGTCGCCGGGACCGCGCGTCCGCTGGGCCGGTCGGTGTTCGTGTTCCCGGGGCAGGGTGCGCAGTGGGTCGGCATGGGTGGGGAGTTGTACGCCTCGGAGCCGGTGTTCCGGGAGGTGATCGAGGCGTGTGATGCCGCGTTGGCGCCGTTCACGGACTGGTCGTTGGTGGAGGTGCTGACCGGTGGCGGCTCGCTGGAGCGGGTGGATGTGGTGCAGCCTGCCCTGTTCGCGGTGATGGTGGCGCTGGCGGAGCTGTGGCGTGCCCACGGTGTGGAGCCGGATGCCGTGGTCGGGCATTCGCAGGGCGAGATCGCGGCCGCCTACGTGGCCGGGGTGCTGTCCCTGGACGACGCCGCCAAGGTGGTGGCGTTACGGAGCAGGGCGCTGGTCGCTCTGGCGGGTCAGGGCGGCATGCTTTCCCTAGGCGTCGGGCACGAGCAGGCCGCCGAGTTGGTGGCCCGCTGGGACGGTCGGCTGACGGTGGCGGTGGTCAACTCGGCGGACGGCGTGGTGGTTTCGGGCGATCTGGGCGCGCTGGACGAGTTGCTGGCGGCCTGTGAGGCCGACGGCATCCGCGCCCGCCGCCTGCCGGTGGACTACGCCGCCCACTCCGCCCAGGTCGAGGCGATCCGCGAGCGACTGCTCACCGAACTGGCCGACATCACAGCGCAGTCGGCGGCGGTGCCGTTCTACTCCACGGTGACCGGCGAGCCGGTCGACACCTCCGCCCTCGACGCCGGCTACTGGTACCGCAACCTCCGCGAACCCGTGCTGTTCGAGCAGACCACCCGTGCGCTGCTCGACCACGGCCACACCGTCTTCGTCGAGGTCAGCCCGCACCCGGTCCTGGTCTCCGCCGTCGAGGAGACCGGACACCACCACGGCTCCGACCTCCTCGTCACCGGCACGCTCCGGCGCGACCAGGAAGACTTCCTCACCCCGAGGGCCCGCCTGCACGTCCACGGCGTCCCGGTCGACTGGCGGCTCCCGGACGACACCGAGCCCGTCGACCTGCCGACGTACGCCTTCCAGCGCCGGCCGTACTGGCTGCGGCCCGTCCCGACGGCTTCGGGCGACCACCCCCTGCTCAGCACGTTCGTGGAACTGCCCGACGGCGCGGTGCTCAGCGGACGGATCTCGCTCGCCACCCACCCGTGGCTGGCCGACCACGCCGTGCGGGGCTCCGTCCTCCTGCCCGGCACGGCGTTCGCGGAAATGGCGGCCTACGCGGCCGGCCGGCTCGGCTGCGCGGTCGAGGAGCTGGTGCTCGAAACGCCGCTCGTTCTCGACGACACCCCGGTGGACCTCCAGGTCGTCGTGGGCCCCGAGGACGACGGCCGCAACCCGCTCACGGTGTACTCGCGGGACGGCGACGAGTGGGTGCGGCACGCCACCGGGACCCTGGGCGAGGAGCCGGTGCTGAGCGCCTGGGACTGGCCGCGGGCCGGTGAGCCCCTCGACGTCGACGGGCTCTACGACGCGCTGTCCGTGCTCGGCTACGAGTACGGCCCGGCGTTCCAGGGCGTCACGGCGGCCCGGCGGGTCGGCGACACCGTCTACGCCGAGGTGGAGCTTCCCGTCGAGGAACCGTTCACCCTGCACCCCGCGCTGCTCGACGCCGCCCTGCACCCCATGGCGTTCCTCACCGACCGCACCGGCCTGCCGTTCGCGTTCACCGGAGTGGCGATACGGTCCGCGGGCCGAGGGCCGCTGCGGGTACGCCTGTCCGCCACCGGGCCGGACACGTACACCGTGGCCGTGGCCGATCAGGACGGCACCCCGGTCGCGGTCGTCACCTCGCTGACCGTCCGGGACGCCACCGCCGTCCCGGACAGCCTGTACGCACTCGACTGGCTGTCCTGTGATTCGCCGGCCGTCGAACCGGCGCCGACGGGCGGCGACCTCGCGGACCTGGTCGTCCACGAGGTGCCCGGGCCGGCGCCCGAGGCGGACCCCGTCGAGGCGGCGTACGAGAGCGCGCGGAGCGTCCTCGCCGTGATCCGGGACCACCTGGCCGGCGAGCGTGGGCGGCTGGTGGTCGTCACCCGCAACGCCGTCGCCGCCGCGCCCGGTGACGTGGTCGGCCTCCACCACTCGATGGTCTGGGGCCTGGTCCGCGGCGCGCGGGCCGAACACCCCGACCGGTTCGTTCTGGTCGACGCCGACGCGACCTGGGACCCCGCGCTGATCGCCGACACCGACGAGCCGGAACTGGCGGTACGCCAAGGGATGCTGCGCGTCCCGCGCCTGGTCCGCGTCGGCGCGAGCCTCACCCCGCCGGACGGGGCCTGGAGGCTGGAGGACACGGGCACCGGCAGCATCGACGGCCTGGCGCTGGTGCCCCGCCCGGAGCTGATGGATCCGCTGGACCCCGGGCAGGTCCGGATCGCCATGCGGGCGGCCGGCCTGAACTTCCGGGACGTGCTGATCGCCCTCGGCGTGTACCCCGGCGAGGCCCTGATGGGCGGCGAAGGCGCGGGCGTCGTCCTCGAAACCGGCCCGGACACCCGGTTCCGGCCCGGCGACCGGGTCATGGGCCTGGTCCCCGGCGCCTTCGGCCCGGTCACCGTCGCCGACCAGCGGCTGCTGGTCCGGATGCCCGACGACTGGTCGTTCGCCAGGGCCGCGTCCGTGCCCGTGGTGTTCCTGACCGCCTGGTACGGGCTGCGCGACCTGGGCGGGCTGAAGGCCGGTGACCGGGTGCTGATCCACGCCGGCACCGGCGGCGTGGGCATGGCGGCGGTCCAACTGGCCCGGCGGCTCGGGGCGGAGGTGTTCGCCACCGCCGGCCCGGGCAAGTGGGAGGCGCTGCGCGCCCTGGGGCTGGACGAGGACCACATCGCCTCGTCGCGCACCCTGGAGTTCGAGCAGAAGTTCCCGCCCGTGGACGTGGTCCTGGACTCGCTGTCCGGCGAGTTCGTCGACGCCTCCCTGCGGCTGCTCGCGCCCGGCGGTCGGTTCGTGGAGATGGGCAAGACCGACATCCGCGACGCGGCCGACCATCCCGACATCGTCTACCGGGCGTTCGACATCGCCGACGCGGGGCCGGAGCGGCTCGGCGAGATCCTGGACGCCGTCGTCCGGGCCTTCGCGGACGGCGGGTTCGCATCGCTGCCGCTGGACGTACGCGGGGTCCGGGACGCGGTCGACGTGTTCCGGTTCATGAGCCGGGCCGCTCACATCGGGAAGATCGTCCTCACCGTCCCCCAGCCGGTCGACCCCCACGGCACGGTGCTGATCACGGGTGGTACGGGGACGCTGGGTGGCCGGGTGGCCCGGCACCTGGTGGCCGAGCGGGGTGTGCGGCACCTGGTGCTGGTCAGCCGTAGCGGGGGCGGGGCGGCGTTGTGCGAGGAACTGGCCGGACTGGGCGCGGAGGTGACGGTGGCGGCCTGCGACGTCGCCGACCGGCAGGCGCTGGCGGCCGTACTGGACTCGATCCCGGCCGAGCGTCCGCTGACCGCGGTCGTGCACGCGGCCGGTGTGCTCGATGACGCCGTGGTCGAGTCCCTGACGCCTGAGCGCCTCACCGCGGTCTGGGAGCCCAAGGCGCGGGCGGCGTGGAACCTCCACGACCTCACCCGTGGGCTGGACCTCACGGCCTTCGTCCTCTTCTCCTCGGCGGCCGGCACGCTCGGCAGCCCCGGCCAGGCCAACTACGCCGCGGCCAACACCTTCCTCGACGCCCTCGCCGTGCACCGGCGTGCCCTGGGCCTCCCGGCGACCTCGCTGGCCTGGGGCTACTGGGCCGAGCCGAGCGGCATGACCGGGCACCTGACCGGTGCCGACCAGGACCGGCTGGTGCGAGCCGGGGTCGTGCCGCTGGCCACCGACCACGCCCTGTCGCTGTTCGACGCGGCCCTGGCCACGGACCGGGCCGCCCTGGTGCCGGTACGCCTCGACCTGTCCGTGATGACGGGCGCCCCGGCGGCCCCGGCGGCGCTCAAGGGCCTCGTCTCCCGCAAGACGGTCCGGCGCCCGGCGCGGCACGGCGCGATCGCCGACCGCCTGCGGTCACTGCCGGAGGCCGAACGGCTGCGAGCCGCCCTCGACCTGGTCACCGCCGACACCGCCGCCGTGCTCGGCCACCGCGAACCGGAGGCCGGATGGGACCGGCAACCGTTCAAGGACCTCGGCTTCGACTCCCTGACCTCCGTCGAACTGCGCAACCGGCTCAACACCGCCACCGGCCTGCGCCTGCCCGCCACCGTCACATTCGACCACCCCACCCCGCGGCAACTCGCCGAGCACCTGTTGAGCGAGCTCCTCGGTGGGGCCGTGGCGCCGGTGGTGCCGGTGGGCGGGGCGGGTGACGGGGCTGATCCGGTGGTGATCGTGGGCATGGGGTGCCGGTTGCCGGGTGGGGTGGGGTCGCCGGAGGAGTTGTGGGGCCTGGTGTCGGGTGGGGTGGATGCGATCGGCGGATTTCCGGCTGATCGGGGGTGGGACGTGGAGGGGTTGTTCCATCCGGATGCGGATCATCCGGGGACGTCGTACACGCGGTCGGGTGGCTTCCTCGTGGACGCGGCGGGGTTCGATGCCGATTTCTTCGGGATCTCGCCGCGTGAGGCGTTGGCGATGGATCCGCAGCAGCGGGTGCTGCTGGAGACGGCGTGGGAGACGTTCGAGGACGCGGGGATCGATCCGACGTCCTTGCGGGGCAGCCGGACGGGCGTCTTCACCGGCATCTGGGCGTCCGGCTACGGCGACCAGGCACCCGCCGACGCCGAGGGCTATCTCGGTACGGGCGCCGCGACCAGCGTGACCTCCGGCCGGATCGCCTACCTGCTGGGGCTGGAGGGCGCGGCGGTCTCGCTGGACACCGCCTGCTCGTCCTCGCTGGTGGCGATCCACCTGGCGGCGCAGGCCTTGCGGGCAGGGGAGTGCTCGATGGCCCTGGCCGGCGGGGTGACCGTGATGGCGACCCCGCTGGGGTTCACGGAGTTCTCGCGCCAGCGCGGCCTGGCTCCCGACGGGAGGGTGAAGGCGTTCGCCGAGGCGGCTGACGGTACGGCGTGGGGTGAGGGCGCCGGCTTGGTGCTGTTGGAGCGGCTGTCGGACGCCCGCCGCAACGGCCACCGGGTGCTGGCGGTGGTGCGGGGCTCGGCGGTCAACCAGGACGGCACCTCCAACGGCCTCGGGGCGCCGAACGGTCCGTCGCAGGAGCGGGTGATCCGTCAGGCCCTCGCCAGTGCCGGGTTGGCGGCGTCCGAAGTGGACGCGGTGGAGGCGCACGGCACGGGGACGACGCTCGGTGACCCCATCGAGGCGCAGGCGCTGTTGGCGACCTACGGCCGGGACCGGGCGGAGCCGTTGTGGCTGGGCTCGGTGAAGTCGAACATCGGGCACACCCAGGCGGCGGCCGGTGTGGCGGGTGTGATCAAGATGGTGATGGCGATGCGGCACGGGCAACTGCCGCCGACGCTGCACGTCGACGCGCCGACCTCGCACGTCGACTGGGATTCCGGAAACATCCGGCTGCTCACCGAGGCCCGGCCCTGGCCCGACAGCGGCCACCCGCGCCGCGCGGGCATCTCGGCCTTCGGCATCAGCGGGACGAACGCGCATGTGGTGATCGAGGCGGCTGCCGAGGAGCCGGCCGGGGTTTCGACCGGGTCCGCGGGCGGGGTGGTGCCGTGGATGTTGTCGGCCAGGTCCGAGGTGGCGTTGCGGGAGCAGGCGCGTCGGCTGGGTGCCTTCGCCGCCGTGCATCCCGAGGTGAGCCCGGCGGCGGTCGGGGGCGCTCTGGCCGCCCGTACCGTGTTCAAGCACCGGGCGGTGCTGAGCGGTGTGGAGGCGCTGGAGGCCCTGGCGGAGGGCCGGTCGGCGCCGGGTCTGGTCACCGGGACCGCGCGTCCGCTGGGCCGGTCGGTGTTCGTGTTCCCGGGGCAGGGTGCGCAGTGGGTCGGCATGGGTGGGGAGTTGTACGGCTCGGAGCCGGTGTTCCGGGAGGTGATCGAGGCGTGTGATGCCGCGTTGGCGGCGTTCACGGACTGGTCGTTGGTGGAGGTGCTGACCGGTGGCGGCTCGCTGGAGCGGGTCGATGTCGTGCAGCCCGCCCTGTTCGCGGTGATGGTGGCGCTGGCGGAGCTGTGGCGTGCCCACGGGGTGGAGCCGGATGCCGTCGTCGGGCATTCGCAGGGCGAGATCGCGGCCGCCTACGTGGCCGGAGCGCTGTCCCTGGACGACGCCGCCAAGGTGGTCGCCCTGCGCAGCAGGGCGCTGGTCGCTCTGGCGGGTCAGGGCGGGATGGTGTCGGTCGGCCTCGGGCACGAGCAGGCCGCCGAGTTGGTGGCCCGCTGGGACGGTCGACTGACGGTGGCGGTGGTCAACTCGGCGGGCAGCGTGGTGGTTTCGGGCGATCTGGGCGCGCTGGACGAGTTGCTGGCGGCCTGTGAGGCCGACGGCATCCGCGCCCGCCGCCTGCCGGTGGACTACGCCGCCCACTCCGCCCAGGTCGAGGCGATCCGCGAGCGACTGCTCACCGAACTGGCCGACATCACACCGCAGTCGGCGGCGGTGCCGTTCTACTCCACGGTGACCGGCGAGCCGGTCGACACCTCCGCCCTCGACGCCGGCTACTGGTACCGCAACCTCCGCGAACCGGTGCTGTTCGACCAGACCACCCGGCTGCTGCTCGCCTCGGACAGCGACCCCGTCTTCCTCGAGATCAGCCCGCACCCGGTGCTCACGCCCGCGCTGGAGGAGCACGAGGCAGGTGTGGTGACCGGGACGCTGCGCCGCGACCACGGCACCCCGGCCGAGTTCCTGGCCGCCGCGGCGCGGCTGTTCGTCGCGGGCGTGCCGGTGCGGTGGCCGTTCCCCGAACGGGAGCCGGTGACGCTGCCCACCTACCCCTTCCAGCGGACGCGGTTCTGGCTCGCCGGGGGCGCGGGCGACGTCTCCGCGGCCGGGCTCGACCCGGTGGACCACCCGCTGCTCGGCGCCGCCGTCGAGGTGGGCGAGCAGCGGGTCCTGACGGGTCGGCTCTCCCTGGCCACCCACCCCTGGCTCGCGGACCACTCCGTCCTGGGGACGGTGCTGCTGCCCGCGACGGCGTTCGTCGAACTGGTGGTGCAGGCGGCCGGGGCGGCAGTGGAGGAACTGGTCCTGGAGGCGCCGCTGGTGGTGCCCGCGGACGGCGCGGTGGACGTGCAGGTCGTCGTGGGCGAGCCGGACGGGACCGGCCGCCGCACGGTCGACGTCCGGTCCCGTACGGACGGCTGGGTGCGGCACGCCACCGGCACGGTGGGCGGGGAACCCGCGGCCGGGCGGGAGCTGACGCAGTGGCCGCCGGCCGGCGCGGAACCGGTCACCGGGCTCTACGACACGCTCGCCGCGGCGGGCTACGAGTACGGGCCGGCCTTCCAGGCCGTGCAGGCGGTGTGGCGCCGCGGCGACGAGGTGTTCGCCGAGGTCACCGTGCCGGACGCGGCCCGGTTCTCCGTCCATCCGGCCCTGCTGGACGCCGCCCTGCAACCGCTGGCGCTGCTGTCCGGCACCGAAGGCGACGTACGGCTGCCGTTCTCGCTGAACGGGATCGCGGTCCACCGCACGGGCGTGACCTCCGCGCGCGTGCGGCTGACGGTGGTGCGCCCCGGCACGTACGCCGTCCACCTGGCGGACCGGTCCGGCGAGCCCGTCGCGACCGTCGAGGCGCTGACCACCCGTCCGATGGCCGGACGCGGCCCGCTGTACGCCCTCGACTGGATTCCGCTGACCCCCGGCGACGGCGCGCTCGGCGAAGGCGCGCTCGGTGACGCCGTCGTCTCGCCCGGCTCGGTCGCCGAGGCGCTGACGGCCGTCCAGGACTTCCTGGCCGGGCCCGGCGAACGGCTCGTGGTGCGCACGCGGGGCGCGGTCGCCGTCGTCCCCGGTGACGGGGTGAACGACCCGGAAGCCTCGGCCGTCTGGGGCCTGGTCCGGTCCGCGCAGTCCGAGCATCCAGGCCGGTTCGTGCTCGTGGACGCCGACGAGCTGCCCGACGGCCTGTCGGTCGGCGACGAGGACCAGGTGGCGGTGCGCGGTGGCGCCGTCTACGTGCCCCGGCTGGTGCGCTCCGCACCGGAGGAGTTCGACGGACGGCTGACGCAGACGGGCACGGGCAGCCTGGACGACCTCGCCTTCCTGCCGTACGAGCAGGGCCCGCCCGGGCCCCGGGAGGTCCGCGTCGCCGTGCGGGCGGCCGGACTGAACTTCCGGGACGTGCTGATCGCCCTCGGCGTCTACCCGGACCCGGCGCTGCTCGGCAGCGAGGGCGCGGGTGTCGTCACCGAGGTCGGCACCGAGGTCACCGGACTGCGGCCGGGCGACCGGGTCGCCGGGCTGCTGCCCGGCGCGTTCGGCCGGGTGGCCGTCGCCGACCACAGGGTGCTGGTGCGCATCCCCGACGAGTGGACGTTCGCCCAGGCCGCCACCGTGCCGATCGCGTTCCTGACCGCCTGGTACGGGCTGCGCGACCTGGGCGGGCTGAAGGCCGGTGACCGGGTGCTGATCCACGCCGGCACCGGCGGCGTGGGCATGGCGGCGGTCCAACTGGCCCGGCGGCTCGGGGCGGAGGTGTTCGCCACCGCCGGCCCGGGCAAGTGGGAGGCGCTGCGCGCCCTGGGGCTGGACGAGGACCACATCGCCTCGTCGCGCACCCTGGAGTTCGAGCGGAGGTTCCCGCCCGTGGACGTGGTGCTGAACTCGCTGTCCGGCGAGTTCCTGGACGCCTCGCTGCGGCTGCTCGCGCCCGGCGGGCGGTTCGTGGAGATGGGCAAGGCCGACGTCCGGCCCGGCGTGATGGCCTTCGACCTGGCCGATGCGGGGCCGGAGCGGCTGGGGGAGATCCTGGCCGAGGCCGTCCGGCTGCTCGGGGCGGGCGAGCTGCGTCTGCCGCCACTCACCACCTGGGACGTCCGCCGCGCGCGGGACGCGTTCCGGTTCATGAGCCGGGCCGCTCACGTGGGGAAGATCGTCCTCACCGTCCCCCAGCCGGTCGACCCCCACGGCACGGTGCTGATCACGGGTGGTACGGGGACGCTGGGTGGCCGGGTGGCCCGGCACCTGGTGGCCGAGCGGGGTGTGCGGCACCTGGTGCTGGTCAGCCGTAGCGGGGGCGGGGCGGCGTTGTGCGAGGAGCTGGCCGGGCTGGGCGCGGAGGTGACGGTGGCGGCCTGCGACGTCGCCGACCGGCAGGCGCTGGCGGCCGTACTGGACGCGATCCCGGCCGAGCGTCCGCTGACCGCGGTCGTGCACGCGGCCGGTGCGCTCGACGACGGGGTCGTGGAGTCGTTGTCGCCCGAACGGCTCGCCGTGGTCTGGGAGCCCAAGGCACGGGCGGCGTGGAACCTCCACGACCTCACCCGTGGGCTGGACCTCACGGCCTTCGTCCTCTTCTCCTCGGCCGCCGGCACGCTCGGTGCGGCAGGGCAGGCCAACTACGCGGCGGCGAACGCCTATCTCGACGGCCTGGCCGCGCACCGGCATGCCCTCGGACTGCCGGCCGTGTCGCTGGCCTGGGGCTACTGGGCCGAGGCCAGCGGGCTGACCGGGCGGATGTCCGAGGCCGACGGTGAACGCCTCGCCCGCTCGGGGCTGCTGCCGATGGCGACCGACTACGGACTCGGGCTGTTCGACGGGGGCCTGGAGACCGCGGAACCGGCGGTGGTCGCCGCCCGGTTCAAGGTGTCCGCCCTGGGCGACCGGCCGGTGCTGCGCGCGCTGGCGCGCGCCCGCAAACCGGTGCGGACCACCGCATTGGCGGGCGAACTGGGATCGCTGCCCGAGGCCCGGCAACGCGAGATCCTGCTCGACCTGGTCAGCACCCACGCCTCGGCCGTGCTGGGCCGCGGCGACGAGATCGGCGGCGACCTGGCCTTCAAGGACCTGGGCTTCGACTCGCTCACCGCGGTCGAACTGCGCAACCGGCTCTCCACGGTGGTCGGGGCACGGCTGCCGGCGACGATGGTCTTCGACCACCCGACCCCGGCCCGGCTGGCCGAGTACCTGCGTGACGTGGTCCTCGGCAAGGAGCGCCGGACGGCCGTGCCCGTGGCGGTGGGGGTTCCGGTGTCGGGTGATCCGGTGGTCGTGGTGGGGCTGGGGGCCCGGTATCCGGGTGGGGTGGGGTCGGCCCGGGAGTTGTGGGATCTGGTGTCCGGTGGGGTGGACGCGGTGGGGGAGTTCCCGGCGGATCGTGGGTGGGACGTGGGTCGGCTCTACGATCCGGCGGGTGGTCCGGGGAGGTCGTACACGCGGTCGGGTGGTTTTCTCGTGGACGCGGCGGGGTTCGACGCCGGGTTCTTCGGGATCTCGCCGCGTGAGGCGTTGGCGATGGATCCGCAGCAGCGGGTGCTGCTGGAGACGGCGTGGGAGACGTTCGAGGACGCGGGGATCGATCCGACGTCGTTGCGGGGCAGCCGGACGGGCGTCTTCACCGGCATCTGGGCGTCCGGTTACGCGGGCGGAGTGGAGCAGATCTCGCGCGACGCGGACGGCTATGTGGCCACCGGCACGGCGACGAGTGTGAGCTCCGGGCGGGTGTCCTACCTGCTGGGGTTGGAGGGGCCGGCGGTGTCGGTGGACACGGCGTGCTCGTCGTCGCTGGTGGCGATCCACCTGGCGGCGCAGGCCTTGCGGGCAGGGGAGTGCTCGATGGCCCTGGCCGGCGGGGTGACCGTCATGGCGACACCCGCCGCCTTCATCGACTTCTCCCGGCAGCGGGGGCTTGCGGCCGATGGCCGGGTGAAGGCGTTCGCCGAGGCGGCCGACGGCACGGCGTGGGGTGAGGGCGCCGGATTGGTACTGCTGGAGCGGTTGTCGGACGCGCGGCGCAACGGCCACCGGGTGCTGGCGGTCGTCGCGGGAAGCGCGGTGAACCAGGACGGGGCGTCCAACGGCCTCACCGCGCCGAACGGCCCGTCGCAGGAGCGGGTGATCCGTCAGGCCCTCGCCAGTGCCGGGTTGGCGGCGTCCGAGGTGGACGCGGTGGAGGCGCACGGGACGGGGACGACGCTCGGTGACCCCATCGAGGCGCAGGCGCTGCTGGCGACCTACGGCCGGGACCGGACGGAGCCGTTGTGGCTGGGGTCGGTGAAGTCGAACATCGGCCACACGCAAGCCGCCGCCGGCGTGGCGGGTGTGATCAAGATGGTGATGGCGATGCGGCACGGGCAACTGCCGCCGACGCTGCACGTCGACGCGCCGACCTCCCACGTCGACTGGTCGGAGGGCCAGGTCTCCCTGCTGACCGAGGCCCGGCCCTGGCCGGAGACGGGACGTCCCCGCCGTGCCGGCGTGTCCGCGTTCGGCATCAGCGGCACCAACGCGCACGTGATCCTGGAGGCACCGGCCGAGGAGTCCCCTGCTTACGATCCCGCTGACGTGCCCGCCCCTGCGGCCGTCGTGCCGGTGCCGTGGCTGCTGTCGGCGAAGTCCGAGCAGGCGCTCCGGGCCCAGGCCCGCAGACTGCTGACGTACGCGGCCGAGGCCCCCGACCAGGACGGAATCGCCGACGCGCTCGCCGCGCGGGCCCGGTTCGCCCACCGGGCCGTGGTGACCGGACCGGAGGCACTGGCGGCCCTGTTGCGCGGGGAGGCGCATCCCGGGCTGGTGACCGGCGAGGCCCGCGACTCCGGGAAGTCGGCGTTCGTGTTCTCCGGTCAGGGGGGTCAGTGGGCGGGGATGGGGCTGGGTTTGTATCGGGAGTTCCCGGTGTTCGCGCGGGCGTTGGACGAGGTGTGCGGGCTGCTGGGGTTGCCGGTGGAGGTGTTGTTCGAGGACGCGGAGGGCGTGCTCGGTGAGACCCGGTTCACCCAGGGCGCGGTGTTCGCGCTGGAGGTGGCGCTGTTCCGGCTGGTGGAGTGGCTGGGTGTGCGGCCGGACTTCGTGGTCGGGCATTCCGTCGGTGAGGTGGCGGCGGCGCATGTGGCCGGGGTGCTGGGCCTGGAGGACGCGTGTGTCCTGGTGGGGGCGCGTGGCCGGTTGATGCAGGGGCTGCCCGGGGGTGGGGCGATGGTCTCGCTCCAGGCCTCGCTGGAGGAGGTGGAGGGGTCGCTGCTGCCGGGGGCCGAGGTGGCGGCGGTCAACGCGGTGGACGCGGTGGTGGTGTCGGGCGACGAGGCCGCGGTGGCGGCCGTCGCCGAGGTGTGGCGCGGCCGTGGGCGGCGGGTGCGGCGGCTGGCGGTGAGTCACGCGTTCCATTCGGCGCGGATGGATCCGGTGCTGGAGGACCTCGGTGAGGTGGCGGCCGGTCTGTCGTTCGGCGAGCCGGTGATCCCGGTGGTCTCCACGGTGGCCGGGCGTCCGGTGGACCTGGGCGAGGCCGGGTACTGGGTGCGGCAGGTGCGCGAGCCCGTCCGGTTCGCCGACGCCATGGAATGGCTGACGGACCGGGGCGTGACGGGGTTCGTGGAGGTGGGCCCGCATCCGCATCTGGTGCCAACCGGCTTGATGCGCCGTGGCGGTGACTCCCCGGAGCGGTTGTTCGCCGGGCTGGGGCGGTTGTGGGCGGACGGCGCCGTGCGCTGGACGCCGCCCGTGACCACGCCGCCGGGGGCGTCGGAGGCGCACGTGCCCTCGTACCCGTTCCAGCACCAGCACTACTGGCTCCACCCCACCACCCCGTCCGAGGGCCTCGACACGCCCGACCATCCGCTGCTGCGGTCCCTGGTGAGGCTCCCCGACGGCCAGGGCGTGGTGCTGACCGGGAAGCTCTCCGCGTCCGTCCACCCGTGGCTGGCCGAGCACACCGTGCTCGGATCGACGCTGCTGCCCGCGATGGCGTTCGTGGACATGGTCGTCCACGCCGGCGAGCACACGGCCAGCCCCGTCCTGTCCGAACTGGTCCTGGAGGCGCCGCTGGTGCTGTCCGAGCGCGACGGTTCGCACGTGCAGGTGACCGTCGGCGCGCCCGACGACACCGGACGCCGGCCCGTCACCGTCCACTCCCGCACCTCCGCCGAGCCCGACGAGTGGACCCGCCACGCCACCGGGGTGCTCAGCCCGCCGGCGGACCGGGCGGCACCGGCCGACCGGACGGCCGGGCCAGGGACGGACGACGGCCCGGCCGCGCCGATCGACATCGACTCGTTCTACGACCGGCTCGCCGAAGCCGGCTACGACTACGGGCCCACCTTCCAGGGGCTCACCGGCATCCGGCGGCACGGCGAGGACCTGCACGCCGAGGTGAGCTTCCCGGCGGACCCCGCGCAGCTCACCGGTTTCCGCGTCCACCCCGCGCTCCTGGACGCCGCCATCCAGCCGCTGACCCTGCTCGCCGGCGCCGCGGGCGCCGCGGCCGAGGACGGCGGCGCCGACGGCGGCCCGGCGCGGCTGCCCTTCTCGTTCTCCGGGGTGTCGGTCACCGGGTCGGCCGCGGCGGTCCGCGTGGTGCTGCACCCGACCGGGCCGGACACCTGCGCGGTGCGGATCACCGACACCGCCGGGACACCGGTCGTGAGCATCGACGAGATCGTCCTGCGGCCCGCCGAACCGGCGGCTCACGGCGCCGGGCGCCGGCCGAACACGCTGTTCGCCGTCGACTGGACGCCGATGACGGCACCGGACGGCCCGGACACCGAGACGGTCCTCCACGAGGTCGTCGGCGGGGGCGAACCGGTCGCGGCCGCCCACGCGGTGACCCGGGAACTGCTCGGCACGGTCCGGGAGTTCCTGGCCACCGACACGCCGGCCCGGCTCGTGGTCCTCGTCGGCGACGACCTGGCCTCGACCGCCGCCGCCGGCTTCCTGCGCAGCGCGCACAGCGAGAACCCCGGGCGGATCCTGACCGTCCGGCACGACGGCACGGCCGCCTCACGACGGGCGGTCCCCGCCGCGGTGCGCGCCGCCCTGGGCGACGGCGAGCCCGAGATCCGGTTGCGCGACGGAGCCGCCCTGGTACCGAGACTGGTGCGGGCCGCCCCGGCCGCCCCGGCTGCGCCGCTGGACGGCCTGCCCCTGGACGGCATGCCCCTGGTCGGCGCGCCGCTGGACGGCACCGTGCTGATCACCGGCGGCACCGGCACCCTCGGCACCCTGGTCGCCCGGCACCTGGTCGCCCGGCACGGCGCCCCGCACGTGGTGCTCGCCGGCCGCCGCGGCGTCGAGCCGCCCGGGCTCCGGCAGGAGCTGGGCGCCGCCCTCACCGTGGTCGCCTGCGACGCCGGGGACCGCGGGGCACTGCGGGACCTCGTCGCCTCGATCCCCGACCTGCGGGTCGTCGTGCACGCCGCCGGCGTCGTCGACGACGCCCTGGTGGGATCGATGACACCGGAGCAGCTCGGCACGGTCCTGCGCTC
Source organism: Kitasatospora sp. NPDC001547 (assembly GCF_042894165.1). Classification (NCBI taxonomy): domain Bacteria; kingdom Bacillati; phylum Actinomycetota; class Actinomycetes; order Kitasatosporales; family Streptomycetaceae; genus Kitasatospora; species Kitasatospora sp. NPDC001547. Next base: position 177,100 of record NZ_JBIAVL010000009.1, read on the forward strand.
GAAGGCCGATGCCGCGTGGCACCTGCACGAGGCCACCGAGCACCTGGACCTGCGGGCGTTCGTGCTGTTCTCCTCGGCGTCCGGGGTGTTCGGCGCCCCCGGGCAGGCCAACTACGCCGCCGCGAACGCGTTCCTCGACGCGCTCGCCGAGCACCGGCACGCGCGCGGTCTGCCGGCCACCTCCCTGGCCTGGGGCCAGTGGGCCGAGTCCAGCGGCATCACCGGGAACCTGACCGCGGCCGACCACCGCCGGCTGGCGAGGACCGGGATGCTGCCGCTGGCCACCGAGCAGGCCCTCGACCTGTTCGACACCGCCGTGGCCGGCGAACGCCCGGTGCTGGTGCCGGTCCGCCTCGACCTCGCGGCGATCGACACCCCGCCCGCGCTGCTGCGCGGACTCGCCCGGCCGCGGCGCGCGCCCGCCCCGGCGGCCGTCCCCGGCGACCTGCGGGCCAGGCTCGAAGCCCTGCCCGAGCCCGGGCAGCGCGCCCTGCTGCTCGACCTGGTCGTCACGCACAGCGCGAGCATCCTCGGGACGGCCCCCGGCGCGATCGACGACCCGCGCCGGCTGTTCCGCGACCACGGCGTCGACTCGCTGACCGCCATCGAGCTGCGCAACCGGCTCAACGCGGCCACCGGGCTGCAGCTCCCGGCGACCCTCGCCTTCGACTTCCCGACGCCCGAACAACTCGTCAACCACCTCTACGGGCAGCTGTGCTCGCCGGAGAACCGGGTCGCCGGGCCGATGGAGCGCCTGCTGCGCAAGGCCGTCGACGTCGGCCGCGCGCAGGACGGCCTCGACCTGCTCGCCACGGCGTCGCGGCTGGGCCCGGCCACCGACGCCCCCAAGGTCGAGGCGGTGGCCCTCGCGGCCGGCTTCCTCCAGCCGTCGCTGGTCTGCCTGCCGTCCGCGCTGGCGTCCGGCGGCATCGAGGAGTACGGGCGGTTCGCCGCGGCGCTGGAGGCCGCCCGCGACGTCACGGCGCTCACCCTGCCGGGCTTCGCCGGCGACCCGCTGCCCGCGGACGCCGACGTCCTGGTCCAGGCGCTCGCCGACGCCGCGTCGGCCGTCGCCGCGCCGGTGCTGGTCGGCCGTTCGATGGGCGCGTGGCTGGCGCTGGCGACCGCCGGGGAACTGGAACGGCGGGGGGCCCGGCCCAGCGCCGTGGTGCTCGTCGACGGCTACCCCGACGACGTGCCGGGCGTGCTCACCGGCATGCTCGACGCCGGCCACCAGGCCCGGCCGGTCGACGACGACCGGCTGCTGGCCATGGGCCGCTACCTCGATCTGGCCGGCGCCCCGGAGCCCGTCACCGCGCCGGTGCTGCTGGTGGGCACCGGGAAGCGCTCGTGGCCCCGGCTGTCCACCACCGTCCAGGAAGTGCTCACCGTCCCGGGCGACCACTTCACCGTACTGGAGGAGCACTCCGCTGCCACGGCGCTGGCCGTCAGCACGTGGCTCCTCGACTTCAGCGGATACGGGGCCGGCTTGTCCGCACTCAGGGGAAAGGACCAAGCATGATCTGGGACGACGTCTACATCGGCGGAACGGGGCGGTACCTGCCGCCCCGCACGCCCGCGACGCAGGCCGTGCCGGACACCGAGACCATGCGGCGGCTGCTCGCGCTGTCGGACTTCGTGTCGTTCACCCGCTCCGACGACGTCACCGAGCACGCGATGGCCGTGCACGCGGCGATCGGAGCCCTGCGCGAGTCCGGCCTCAGCGGCGCCGACATCTCCATGGCCGCCTACGCCCAGATGGACCACCAGGACCACATGGCGTCCTCCTGCCACCTCCAGCGCGTCCTCGGCCTCGGCCACGCCCTGGTCTACGAGGTCGAGGCGACCAGCAACGGCGGCTCGGCCGCGCTGCAGTCCGCCGCCGCGCACCTGGTGGCCGACCCGGCCGCGACCGCGACCCTGGTCACGGCCACCTCCCGGTTCCTGCCGCCGCGGTGGGAACGCTGGCAGCCCAGCATCGGGATCTTCCTGGCCGACGGGGCGGTCGCGGCCGTGCTCAACCGCGAGGGCGGCCGGGCGCGGCTGGTCGCGACCGCCAACAGCTCCGCGACCCAGATGGAGGTCCTCGCCACCCCGACGATCCCGGACCCCGAGGGCCACCGGAACCGTACGCCGATCGAGGTCACCGGCCTGGCCCCCTATCTGACGCTGATGAGCGGGGCACTGGTCACCGCGGTCGAGCAGGCCGCCAAGGAGGGCGGTGTCGGCGTCGCCGACGTCACCAGGTTCGTCGTCACCGGTCTGGGCCTGGCCCAACTGGAGGTCGTCGTGCTGGAGCCGCTCGGCATCGACCTGGCCCGCACCACCTGGCCGATGCTGCGCGAGCTCGGCCACGTCGGGCCGTGCGACCAACTGCTCGGCATCGACCACCTGCTGCACGACGAGACCCTGAAGCCCGGCGACACCATCATGTCGATCGGCCTCGGCATGGGCTCGCGGTTCACCGCGTCCCTGCTGGAGGTCACCGAGCCGCCCAGGCCCCGTACGGCCACCGTCTTCACCGAGCCGGTGCGCGCGCAGGCCCCGCCCGCCGACGCGTACGTCATCGACCCCTCGGGCGGCGACATCTTCGGCGAGGCCGCCGCCCTGCGCGAGCGCGGCCCGGCCACGCGCGTCGAACTGCCCGGCGGCGTGTCGGCCTGGGCCGTCACCGGGCACGACCTGGCGAAGAGGCTGCTGCTCGACCCGAGGGTCTCCAAGGACGCGAACAAGCACTGGCCCATGTGGCGCGACGGCGACATCCCGCCGGACTGGCCGCTGATCATGTGGGTCGCGATGCAGAACATGTTCACCGCCTACGGGGCCGACCACACCCGGCTGCGCAGCCTGGTGGCCAAGGCGTTCACCCCGCGCCGCGTCGAGGCGACGCGGCCGCGCGTCGAGGAGATCACGGCCGGCCTGATCGCCGACCTGGCCGCGGTGCCGCCGGGGCAGGCGGTCGACCTGCGCGCCCGGTTCGCGTTCCCGCTGCCGATCCAGGTGATCACCGGACTGTTCGGGGTGACCGCGCGGACGGGCGCGGACCTGCGGCGGCTGGTGGACGCGGTGTTCAGCCTCGACGCGGACCCGGCGGGCGTGCAGGCCGCCTCCGGCGAGCTGTACATGCTGCTCAAGGACCTCGTGGCCGCCAAACGGCGCGATCCCGGCGACGACATGACCAGCGACCTGATCGCCGCGCAGGAGGCGGACGGCACCCGGCTGTCCGAGCGGGAGCTGCTGGACACCCTGCTGCTGACCATCTCCGCCGGCTTCGAGACGACGGTCAACCTGCTCGACCACGCCGTCCACGCGCTGGCCACGCACCCGTCCCAGCTCGCCCTGGTCAGGTCCGGGACCAGCACGTGGGAGGACGTGGTGGACGAGACCCTGCGCTGGCAGGCGCCGGTGCCGAACCTGCCGCTGCGGTACGCCGTGGAGGACATCTCCGTGGACGGCGTGCGGATCCGCAAGGGCGAGGCGATCCTGCTGTCCTACGGCGCGGCCGGCCGCGACCCGGCGCGGCACGGGGCCGACGCGGAGGCCTTCTCCGTCACCCGGCCGTCGCGGGCCGACCACCTCACCTTCGGGCACGGCGTGCACTACTGCCTCGGCACCCCGCTGGCGAAGCTGGAGGCGACGACGGCGCTGTCCGCGTTGTTCTCCCGGTTCCCGGGGCTGCGGCTGGCCGTCCCGTCGTCCGAACTCGAGCCGCTGGGTTCCTTCTTCACCAACGGACACAAGACCCTGCCGGTCATCCTGGAGGAGAGCTGATGGCCCACTTCGCCTTCGTGAGCGCGCCCGCGTCCGGGCACGTGAACCCGACCCTGCCGCTGGTCGAGGAGCTGGTCCGGCGCGGTCACCGGGTCAGCTACGCCACGGGACCGGCCACCATCGGCGGGGCCGTCGCCGCCGGGGCGTCGCCGGTGGTCCTGCCCTCCCAGCTGCCGCCCGACATGGCGGCGCGGGGCGGGTTCACGGCGGAACAGCTCGCCGTGACGATGGAGTACTACCTCGACGACGCGCGTGCCTCCTTCCCCGTTCTGGCCGGGCACTTCTCGGCCGACCCGCCGGACGCGGTGTGCTACGACTCGGTGACCTTCACCGGGAGGATGCTGGCGAACCTGCTCGGGGTGCGGGAGGTCTCCCTGGTGCCGACCTTCGCGGAGAACGAGTCCTTCTCGGCGGCGCAGGTGTACCTGCCGGCCGACTTCGACCACGCGAACCCCCGGCTGCTGGCCGCGGTCCAGGACATGGGGAAGTTCGCGCAGGGCCACGCCTTCCTCGACGACCCGAACCTGATGTTCGGCCACGTGGCCCCGACCAGCCTGGTGTTCGTCCCCCGCGAGTTCCAGATGTCGGGGGACACCTTCGACGAGCGCTTCCACTTCGTCGGGCCGTCGCTGAGCGACCGGCAGACCGCCGAGGAGTGGAGCCCGCGGTCGCCGGCCCCGGTCCTGCTGATCTCGCTGGGAACCGTCTTCAACGACCGGCCCGAGTTCTACCGGACGTGCGTCGAGGCGTTCGGGGGCGGCGACTGGCAGGTCGTCATGGCGGTGGGCGGGCTGGACCGGGAGTCGCTGGGCCCGGTCCCGGCGAACGTCGAGGTGCACGCCCACGTGCCGCAGGTCGCGGTGCTGCGCCACGCCGAGGTGTTCCTGAGCCACGCCGGGATGAACTCGGTGATGGAGTCCCTCTACCACGGGGTGCCCTTCGTGGCGGTGCCGCAGATCCCGGAACAGCGGGCGATCGCCCGGCGGGCGGAGGAACTGGGGGTCGGCCGGACGCTCGCCGAGCCGACCGTACGGGCCCTGCGCGACGCCGTCCGGGACGTCCGGGCCTGCCGCCCCCGGGCGGCGGCCCTGGGCCGGGTCGTGCGCGGGGCGGGCGGCGCGGCGAAGGGGGCGGACGTCCTGGAGGAGCTGCTGACGCGGTAGCGGCCGGCTCCACCGGGCGCTCCGTACCCGCACCCGCCGGACGGCCGGCCGAGCGCTCTAAACAGCGCCCGGCCGTAGAGAAGCCGCGGCCCGAGCGGGACCTCTGAACACAGAGGTCCCGTCGGCCGGACGGACCTGCTACGGACGGCGGCGAAAGGTGCCCGGGCGCTACGCCGTTCCCTGCCAGGAGTGGGTGCCGAGCAGGGTCTTCACGTCCGAGGCGAGGCCGTTGTCGGGGTTCACCAGGTAGCCGAGCTCGTACAGGGTGTCCTTGTCCCAGTTGGTGGTCAGCAGCCGGACGGGTACGTCGCCGGGGTGCGCCCGGAGGGCGAGCTTCAGCTCGGTCACCGTTTCGGGGGTGATGCGCGCGGCGGGGACGGTGATCTGGACGGGCGGCTTGGTGCCGAGTTCGGCGGAGGACATGTCCAGGGTGGTGATCTCCTGGCCGAAGATGCTCAGCGAGCCGTCGCGTTCGTTGAGCCGGCCGCGCGCCGAGATGACGTTGTCCTCGATCATCTGGGCGGACATCAGGTTGTAGGTGGCGGGGAAGAACAGGACCTCGACGGAGGCGTCGCGGTCGGTGAGGGTGATGATCGCCCAGGCGTTGCCCGCCTTGTTGATGCGCCGGTCGACGTTGGTGACCAGGCCGGCGAGGCGGACCTCGCCCTCGGTGCGGCCGGAGCCGAGGAGTTCGGCGATGGTGATGTCGCGGTTGCGGGAGAGGATGTGCTCGGCGCCGTCCAGCGGGTGGCTGGAGACGTAGAGGCCGAGCATCTCCCGCTCCAGGCTGAGGAGTTGCCTGCGCGGCCACTCGCGGTCGGGCAGGTCGAAGTCCAGGCCGATGGCCGGGGTGTCGTCGCCGCCCAGGCTGCCGAACAGGTCGTCCTGGCCGATCGCCTGCTGCTTCTTGACGCCCGTCACCGCGTCGATGGCGCTCTCGTGCACGGTGCTCAGGGACAGCCGGGTGTGGCCGAGGGAGTCGAAGGCGCCCGCCTTGACGAGCGAGTCGACGGTGCGCTTGTTGCAGACCACCAGCTCGACCTTGTCCAGGAAGTCGGCGAAGGAGGTGTACTTGCCCTTCTCCTCGCGGGTGCGCACCAGGGACTCGATCACGGGCACGCCGACGTTGCGCACGGCCTTGAGGCCGAAGCGGACGTCGCTGCCGACGGCGGTGAAGTCGACCACCGACTCGTTGACGTCGGGGGAGAGGATCTTGATGCCCATCTGCCGGCACTCGGCCAGGTAGACCGCCATCTTGTCCTTGTCGTCGGCGACCGAGGTGAGCAGCGCGGCCATGTACTCGGCCGGGTAGTTGGCCTTGAGGTAGGCGGTCTGGTACGAGACCAGGCCGTACGCGGCGGAGTGCGACTTGTTGAACGCGTAGCCGGCGAAGGGGACCAGGACGTCCCAGACCGCCTGGATGGCCTCGTCGGAGTAGCCGCGCTCCTTGCAGCCCGCGTGGAAGGGCACGAACTCCTTCTCCAGCACCTCCTTCTTCTTCTTGCCCATCGCGCGGCGCAGCAGGTCGGCTTGGCCGAGCGAGTAGCCGGCCAGCACCTGGGCGGCTCGCTGCACCTGCTCCTGGTAGACGATCAGGCCGTAGGTGGGGCCGAGGACGTCCTTGAGCGGCTCCTCCAGCTCGGGGTGGATCGGGATGATCTCCTGCTGCCCGTTCTTGCGCAGCGCGTAGTTGGTGTGCGAGTTCATGCCCATCGGGCCGGGGCGGTACAGCGCGGAGACGGCGGAGATGTCGGCGAACTCGGTGGGCTTCATCAGCCGCAGCAGGGCGCGCATGGGCCCGCCGTCGAGCTGGAACACGCCGAGGGTGTCGCCGCGGGCGAGCAGCTGGTAGGTGGTGGGGTCGTCGATCGGGATCTTCTCGATGTCGACGTCGACGCCCCGGTTGGCCTTCACGATCTTGAGGCAGTGATCGATGATGCCCAGGTTCCGCAGCCCGAGGAAGTCCATCTTGATCAGGCCCATGGCTTCGCAGGACGGGTAGTCGAAGCCGGTGATGATCGTGCCGTCCTTGTCCCGCATGTGCAGCGGGATGAGGTCGAGCAGCGGGGTCGAGGAGAGGATGACGGCGGCCGCGTGCACGCCGGTGCCGCGGATCAGGCCCTCGATGCCCCGGCCGGTGTCGATGATCTTCTTGACGTCCGGCTCGTTCTCGTACAGCGCCCGGATCTCGGTGCCCTCGTTGTAGCGGGGGTGCTTCTCGTCGAACAGGTCGGCCAGCGGCACGCCCTTGCCCATGACGTCCGGGGGCATCGCCTTGGTGATGCGGTCGCCCATCGAGAAGGGGTAGCCGAGGATGCGGTTGGCGTCCTTCACGGCGGCCTTGGCCTTGATGGTGCCGAAGGTGTTCACCTGGGCCGTGTAGGCGGCGCCGTACTTCTCGGTGACGTAGCGGACCATCTGGTCGCGCTGGCGGTCGTCGAAGTCGATGTCGACGTCCGGGGGGTTGATGCGCTCGGGGTTGAGGAAGCGCTCGAAGAGCAGGTCGTGCTCCAGCGGGTCCAGCTGGGTGATGCCGGTCAGGTAGGCGACCATCGAGCCGGCCGCCGAGCCGCGGCCCGGGCCGACGGGGATGCCGTTGTCGCGCCCGTACTGGCAGATGTCGGCGACCACGAGGAAGTAGGCGTCGAACCCCATCGGGGTGATGACGCCCATCTCCAGCTCGATCCGGTCCAGCACCTCCTGGCCCGGGTTGTCGCCGTAGCGGTGCTGGAGGCCGATCTCGATCTTCTTGCGCAGGTACGAGGCCTGGGTCTCGCCCTCGGGCACGTCGAACTGGGGCATCCGGTCGACGTAGGTGAAGACCTCCTCGTACGACTCGACGCGCTCGGCGATCGCCAGCGTGTTGTCGCAGGCCTCCGGCAGCTCGCGGAAGAGCTCGCGCATCTCGTCGGCGGTCTTCACGTAGTAGCCGGTGCCCTGGAACTTGAACCGGTTCGGGTCGTCCTTGTTCTTGCCCACGCCGACGCAGAGCAGGCTGTCGTGGGCGTCGGCCTGGTCGGCGGTCACGTAGTGCGAGTCGTTGGTGGCCAGCAGCGGGATGTCCAGGTGCTTGGCCAGGCGCAGCAGGTCCGCCCGGACGTCCTGCTCGATGGACAGGCCGTGGTCCATCAGCTCCAGGAAGTAGTTCTCCTTGCCGAAGATGTCCTGGTAAGCGCCGGCCGCCTTCACCGCCTCGTCGTACTGGCCCAGCCGCAGCCGGGTCTGCACCTCGCCCGAGGGGCAGCCGGTCGTGGCGATGATGCCGCCGGCGTTGGCCGCGATCAGCTCGCGGTCCATGCGGGGCTTCATGTAGTAGCCCTCCATCGACGCGAGGGAGGAGAGCTTGAACAGGTTCCGCAGACCGGTCGCGTTCTGCGCCCACATCGTCATGTGGGTGTAGCGGCCGCCGCCCGAGACGTCCTTGCCGCCCTCGCCGTCGCTGCTGGCCGGGCGCTGGCCGCCGGGGGACCAGAACACCTGCTTCTTGTGGAAGCGGGACCCGGGCGCCACGTACGCCTCGATGCCGATGATCGGCTTCACGGCGGTCTTCGCGGCGGCGTGGAAGAACTCGTACGCGCCGAACATGTTGCCGTGGTCGCTCATCGCGATGGCGGGCATGCCCTGTCTCTCCGCCTCGGCGAACAGCTTGCCGTTCTTCGCGGCCCCGTCGAGCATCGAGTACTCGGTGTGGACGTGCAGGTGCGCGAAGCTGTCGGACACGGCGCTGGGCTCCTCGGACGGTTCTCGGTACGGGAAGCGGCCCAGGCTAGCGGGTCGGCGCGGTCGACGCGCCGTGGCGGAGGCCCCGGGCCGCGACCCTGGCGCGCCCAGGCCTCCTGGCCTCGGGCTTCCTGTTCGGCAGCGAGAGCCGGAAGACCTTGTGCCAGGCGGAGAACACCTGTTTGGGCAGCGGCCCGGTGACGTACGCCAGCTCGTACTTCTCGAACAGTGCGCGCACCTTCACCGCGACCTCGGCGTACCGGTTGCTCGGCAGGTCCGGGAACAGGTGGTGCTCGATCTGGTGCGACAGGTTGCCGGTCATGAAGTGCATGGCCCTGCTGCCGCCGATGTTCGCCGAGCCCATCATCTGGCGCAGGTACCACTGGCCGCGCGTCTCGCCCTCGACCGACCGGCGCTCGAAGACCTGGACGCCCTCCGGGAAGTGCCCGCACATGATCACCGAGTGGGACCAGACGTTGCGGACCACGTTCGCGGTGAACGTGGCGGCGAGCGTGGCGGGGAACGACGGGCCCGACAGCAGCGGGTGGATCACGTAGTCCTTGAGCACCTGCTTGCGGATCTTGCGGCCCACGGCCCTCGCCCGCGCCCGGAACTCCGGGTCCCCGCGGCGGCCCTTGCGCAGGTTCTTGCCGAGCTCCAGGTCGTACGCGGCGATGCCGTACTCGAAGAAGCAGGCGTTGACGAGGTTCCACAGCGGCTGGCCGAGGTGGACCGGGTGCCACTTCTGGTCCTCGTCGACGCGCATGATGCCGTAGCCGAGGTCGTTGTCCTTGCCGATCACGTTGGTGTACGCGTGGTGCAGCTCGTTGTGCGAGTGCTTCCACTGCTCGGCGGGCGAGACGTGGTCCCACTCCCAGGTGGTGGAGTGGATCTTCGGGTCCCGCATCCAGTCCCACTGGCCGTGCAGGACGTTGTGGCCGATCTCCATGTTGTCGATGATCTTCGCGACGGAGAGGCCGGCGGTGCCGAGCAGCCACGCGGGCCGGAAGGCCGAGAACAGCAGCACGCCCCTGCTGGCCAGTTCGAGCGTGCGCTGCGCCGAGATCACCCTGCGGATGTAGGCGGCGTCCTTCTCGCCGCGGTCGGCGATCACCTCGTCGCGGATCGCGTCCAGCTCGCGGCCGAGCTCCTCGATCTGCTCCGCGGTCAGGTGGGCGGTGGGGTCGATGGCGGTCAAGGCGCTTCTACCGTTCGATGTCGCAGGGGCCCGCCGCGGCGGACACGCAGGTCTGGATGAGGACGCCCGGCTCGGCCTCGGTGATCTCGCCGGTGCGCAGGTCGCGGACGGCGCCCGCCCTGAGCGGCGTGACGCAGCCGAAGCAGATGCCCATGCGGCACCCGGAGGGCATGAGCACGCCGGCCTCCTCGCCGACGTCCAGCAGCGGCGTGGCGCCGTCCGCGGCGACGATCCTGCCGGTGGTGCTGAAGGTGACCTCGCCGCCGTCGTCGTCGCCGGAGCCGGCGACGACGCGGGGGCGGAAGCGCTCGGTGTGCAGGCGCTCCCGGACTCCGTGCCCGGCCCAGTGCTCCTCCACGGCGTCGAGCAGGCCCGCGGGCCCGCAGGCCCAGGTCTCGCGCTCGGTCCAGTCGGGCACGAGGTCGCCGAGCCGGGCGACGTCGAGCCGGCCGTCCGTGTCGGTGTGCACCTCGCTGAGGCGCAGCTTCCCGGCCGCGGCCAGGCCGTGCAGTTCGTCGCGGAAGATCACGTCCTGCGGCCGCGGCGCGCAGTGGACCATGACGGCGTCGTCGACCTCGGTGTCGCGCAGCATGCCCATCACGGGCGTGATGCCGCTGCCGGCCGTCAGGTAGAGCACCTTGGCGGGCCTGGCCCGCGGCAGCACGAAGTCACCCGTCGGCTGGTCGAGCCGGACCAGCGTGCCCGGTGCCACCCTGTGGACCAGGTGGTTGCTGACCTTGCCGTCCGGGACCGTCTTCACGGTGATCGTGATGCGGCCGTCCGGGCGGTCGGTCGGCGAGGTGAGGGAGTAGGCGCGCCACAGGCGCCTCCCGTCGACGTCGACCCCGATCCGCACGTACTGACCGGCCGTGTGGCCGCGCCAGCTCCGGCCCGGCCTGATCACGACGGTCGCGGCGTCGCCCGTCTCGCGGTGCACGGCCTCGATGCGCCCCCGCAGGTCGGCACCCGCCCGCAGCGGGCTGACCAGGTCGAGGTAGTCCGACGGCAGCAGCGGCGTCGTGACCATCTCCAGCAGTTTCCATGCCCTGCCGCGGAGGGCTGCACTCGTCATGGCTCCAGCTTGCTGCGTCTCGGGGCGTAAAGTCCTGACCGTAGGACGTGAATCTGGACGACTGAATTGTTCGTGGGAAACAAAAACGTGAGCCATGCGATCCGGAGGGCCAGCGAGCTGGTCCTGGACGAGAGGACGGTCGCCGCGCTTCGGGCCGCGCTGACGGCCACCGCCGACGAGGTCGTCGAGGCGATCATCGACGAGGTCCCTCCCTACGCCAACGCCCTCTCGGGAAGTATGGGCGCCACCATCCGGCGAGCCGTCCGCACCGCCCTGGGGCACTACCTGGACCTGGCGAGCGGGAACGCCACGGGTGGCGACGCCGGTGACGCGGCCTACGACCTGGGCCGCGGCGAGGTGCGCGACGGCCGTTCGATGGACGCCCTGCTCAGCGCCTACCGCGTCGGCGCCCGGGTGGCCTGGCGGTGCCTGGCCGCGGGTGCCGTACCCGCGGGCCTGCCCGCCGCCGAGGTCGCCAAGTTCGCCGAGCTGACCTTCGCCTACATCGACGAGCTCTCCGCCGCGAGCGCCGCGGGCCATGCCGACGAACTGGCCGCCCAGGGCCGGGCCCACGAGCGCCACCTGGAGCACCTGGCCCGCGACCTCCTCGCCGACGTGAGCCCGGAGGTGCTGCTGGCCTCCGTCCAACGGGCCGGGTGGCAGCCCCCGGTCTCGCTGACCGCCGTCCTGCTGCCCGCCGCCCAGGCCCGGCCCGCCTACCGCTCGCTCGACCCGCGCACGCTCGTCCTCGACGACCTGCCGGACGCCACCGGCGTGCTGCTCGTCCCCGATGCCGACCGCCCGCACCTCCTGCGGCAGCTGACGCACCGCACCGCCGTGGTCGGCCCGGCCCGGCCGTGGAACCGTGCGTCCGCCTCGTACGCGCGGGCCGTACGCGCGCGCTCCCTCTCCCCTGACATCCGCGACACCGAGGACCACCTGCCCGAGCTGGTGCTGAGCGCCGACGCGGACGCGTTCGCGGACCTGCGGGCCCGAGCGCTCGCGCCGTTGCGGACCCTGCCCGACACGACCGCGCGGCGGCTGGAGGAGACGCTGCGGGCGTGGCTGCTGCACCAGGGCCGGCGGGACGAGGTGGCGGCGGCGCTGTTCGTCCACCCCCAGACGGTCCGCTACCGGATGTCGCAGCTGCGGGAGCTGTTCCCGGACCTCGCATCACCGCACCGGGTCCTCGAACTGACCCTGGCGGTGGGGCTCCGGGCCGGCTGACGCGCACGTCGGCCCGCCGCCAGGAGGCCGCCACCGGACCGCACCGGTGGCGGCCTCCCGGGCTACGCCGCGGCGCAGCCCTCGGTGTCCAGCAGCTCGGTGAGCGAGGCCCGGTGCAGGGCCATGACGGGTTCGAGCAGATCGGGGTGGCGCAGCAGCACGGCGGCTTCGCTGTCGCGGGCGCCGGGCCGGGCCAGGCGCCGCAGGCCGGGGGCCCGGGCCTCGGCGGGGAGCCCGGCCGCGGCCGGCAACCGGTGGGCGCGCGCGGTGACGGCCGGGTCGGCCAGGAAGCACGCGGCCCAGCTGACGACGGTCTCGTCCACCCAGGTGCGCCAGGCGGCGTCCGCGGGCTCGGCCTCGCTGCCGGTCAGCCAGTCCAGCCGGGCCGACCCGCCGGGGCCGAGCAGGTGCAGCAGCTGCACGTCGAGGTCGCCCGGGTAGCGCAGGTGGGCCGCGAGGGTCGCGGCCTGGCGGGCCTGGGCCTCGGCCAGCGCGGCGTTGAGCGCGCCCGCCGGCGGCGGGTAGGCGGCCAGCAGCCAGCGGGCGGAGGCGGCTATGACGGGGGTGAGGTCGGTGGACACGGCGATCGGTCCCTCATGGGCGGGCTCGCCGGTGTCCGTGGGGCGGGGCCGGGCGAGCTGCTCGTCTGCGGGGCTTCGCTGCCCTGCTGCTGGCCGACCAGTGTAGGCGGGTGGGCACGGCGGACGGCATGACCTGCGTCACGGCCGGCCGGAGCACAGCGGCCCGAAGGTACAGGCCGGAACGCACCGGCCGGAACGCACCGGCCCGGGGCCGGCCCTGGAACGGGCCGGCCCAGGGCCGGTTCGCGCGGGCAGGGTGGTTCAGGACCTGCCGCGGCCGGTGACGAAGTCGCGTGCGCGGTCGACCAGCCCCGCGCCGGGGGCGAGCAGCTTGCTGGCCCCGGGGCTGCTCGGGGCGGCCGGGTGCGGGCGGGTGGGGGCCATCGACTTCGCGCGGCGGATCTTGTCCCCGAGGTCGTCCAGCTGCTCGGGCGTACAGGCTTGGGCCAGCCTGGGGAACAGGTTGTTCTCCTCGTCCTGGACGTGGCTGGTCACCTCGTCCATGAGCTCCCGCAGCATGGGGCTCATCTGCGTGTCGGCCGTGTCCATCCGCTCCAGCTTCTTGAGGATCTCCTCGACCCGGGCGTGGTCCCCGATCTCCTTGTCCGCGAGCGCGTCCCCGCCCGGGACGTGCTCGCGCACCGCCGGGTAGAGGTACTGCTCCTCGGCCACCGAGTGCCGCACCAGCTCGATGGTGACCTGGTCCACCAGGTCCCGCAGCTCCTGCCCGCGCCCGGTCATCGCCCGGAGCCGGGCGAACATCTCCTCCACCTCCCGGTGGTCGGCCTCCAGCTCCGCGATCACGTTCCCGCCGTGCCCCATCGTGTTCCCGCCTCTCCTCGCGGCCGGGTCCGTCCCGGTCCGGAGGGCAGTGATCCCCGTCCCGGGCCCGGCACTCGGGCGAGTCGTGCGCCGCTCACCCGATCGGCTCCGGAGGCCGGCGCCGGTGCGCGGGGCCGTGGCCGGGCGCACCGGCGCCGACGCAGGGCTACAGTCCGGGGGTGTAGGGGGCGATGCCGATGATCAGGATGTCGCGCCGGCCGTCGTCGCCGTCGTCGCCGAGGCGGACGGGCCCGACGTAGTGGCTGACGCGGCAGTCGTGCACGCCGTAGCCGTCCAGCGGCTCGGTGAGGACGAAGCGGTCGAGGACGTCCTCGGGCGGCAGCGCGTCGGGTTGGCGGCCGGCGCTCCCGGGAGTGGCGATGACGTTCTCGCCGCCCTCGACGTTCCGTCGGCCGATCAGGTGGGCGAAGGTGAAGGTGGCCGGTGAACCGCCGTCCTGGTGCAGGCAGTTGGGCGAGGAGACGGCGACCTGCTCGCGGCCGTGCACACCGAGCGAGATCAGGTGGACGCCGACGTAGACGGGGACGCGGTGCAGGTCCTCCAGCCACAGCGCGTGGCCCAGGTCGGCGCGGATCAGGGCGTCGAGCAGCCGGTTGTCCTGCAGGGCCGGCGGGATGTCGGGCAGCCGGCGGAGCACCCGCGGGTACTCCGGGTTGTGCTCGTCCTGCCAGTACTCGGTGACGGTGCCGAACTCCTCGTCGGGCGCTCCGGGGGTGTACGACAGCTCCCCGGTCCAGGGCAGGTGGACGGCGTGCGAGTAGCGGCGGAACCGGTGGGTCTCCCGCGCGTACGGGTCCGCGGGCAGGTCCTTGTACGCTCCGGCCAGCTCGGCGAAGTCCGCCGCCATCGCCTGGAGGTTGATGCCGAGGTCCGCGGCGCCCAGGCGGGCGTAGCCGTCCCGGCGGACCCGGACCGCCCCTTCCTCGGCCGGGGCCCCGGCCACCCGGCCGGGCATGCTCACGAGGTCTTCCATCGGCTGCTGCTCCCTACGCTTCCGGTCGTCCTCCGGCACGGGTCCGATTCCCCGCCCGTGTCCGGTCGCACCCCTCCACGCTGGCACGCCCCGGGCGGTCACACCGCCGGGGCGTCCGCCGTGCGGATGAGTGCGGGCCCGCGGCGGCTGCGGCTCGGCGGCTCCGGCCGGGATCATGCAGCCCGCCAGGTCGTCCACGACCGCGCGCAGGCCGCCCCGCCGGTGCACGGCGCGCTGGCGGTGGGCACCGCTGCCCCGGGCGGCCAGCCGGTCGACGAAGTCCGCCGCCCGTTCCAGGTCCCCCAGGTCCTCCAGCGCGGCGCCGATGTGCTCCAACAGCCGCCGGGCCCGCTCGGGCGCGGGCAGCATCCGCCCGCTCAGCGCGTCCGCTCCCGGCCCCGGCCAGCCGTCGCGGGTGGCGTACCAGTACGCGCCCCGCAGGAGTTCACCGCTCGGGGCCGGGCCCGGATCGCCCGCCTCCACGAGCCGGGCGGAGGTCACCACCAGCCCCCGGACGACGGCGGCCAGCGCCACCGTGTCGGCGACCTCGGCCGGGACGTCCATGCACCGCACCTCCAGCGTCGGGAACCGCGGGTGGGGCCGGGTGTCCCAGAACGGCAGCTCGGCGAAGGAGCTCCCGCCGACCTCCGCCATCGCCGCGGCGACGCGCCGGTAGTCGTCGAAGGACTCGACCCGCGGCGGCGGACCGAGGGAGGGGAAGCGCAGCCGCAGCACCGAGCGCCAGCTCGCGTACCCGGTGTCCTGGCCGGCGTGGAAGGGCGAGTTGGCGCTCATCTCCACCAGCAGCGGCAGCCAGGGGCGCAGGTGGTTGCCGGCCAGGGCCGCCACCTCGCGGTCGGGCAGGCACACGTGGACGTGGAGGGCGCAGACGGCGAAGTCGTCCATCAGGGTCCGGAACAGCTCCACCCCGTCGCGGTACCGGGGGTGCTCGCCCACCGGCACCACGCCACCGCCGCCGAGCACGGGCGTCGCGCTCGGGCACACCGCCACCCCCTCGGCCGCGGCGCACGCGGCGAGCTCGCGGCGCAGCCGCGTCAGCCGGGTGGACAGTTCGGCCATCGTGGCGCACGGCGGGGTCCGCGCCTCGATCTGGAGGTCCGTGAACTCCCCGGACACCAGGTCGCCCAGCACCCGGCCCGCCCGCGCCGCCAGCCGTGGTCCGGCCGGTACGGCGGCGCGGCTCTCGGCGTCGACGAGGAAGTACTCCTCCTCGACCCCGACCGTCGGTGCCGACCCGCGTTCCGGCTCGGCGCCCGGTGCGGAATCCGGCTCCCGGCCGCCTCGTGCCGTGTCGTCGCTCACGTGACCAGGGTCGCCCGCACGGGGCCCGCCGTCATCCGGTACGTGCTCCGAGCCGGGCGGCCGACCCGTCCGCTCCCGGTCGGCGGGGCCGCCCGGGACCGGCGACCGGTGTGCGCGGTGCCGGGCCGGGGCCCCGGAGTCAGCCCGCGACATGGGCGAGGGGCGCGAGGGGCGCGCGTAGGGACGTCCGTCCGGCTCGCCAGGACGCGAGCAGGTGCTCCGCGAACCGGTCGCCGACCAGGGTGGCGGCGGCGATGCCGAAGGCGATGTCCGGCGCCAGTTCCGGTTCCGTGGCGAGCAGTTCCTCGATGACGCCGCGGCGCACCAGCTGCTCGTGGACGGCGTCGGCCTCGACGTGCTCGCGGTAGAACAGGGTGCCGTCCGCGCCGCCGCCCAGCCGTTCCAGGGCCCGGGCGAGCCGGGCCGAGCCGGGCGAGGAGGTGATCTCGATGGCCGCGAACTGCCCCACCGCCGCGCCGCGGAGCGCGCGGTGCAGTCCGAAGAGGGTCATGAGGTTCACCACGGCGAGCATCGGGGCGGGCACAAGGTCCCGGTAGTGCCCGTACGCCGGGTCGAGGCCGAAGGCGGCCATCATCCGGGCGTAGAGCAGGCAGTGGGCGCGGTCCGGGCGGCCGGCGCCGTACTCGTCGTAGGCGACCGCCATCAGCACCGCCTGGGCGGGGCCGTGGATCCGCGGCAGGACCCACAGCTGCGGGTCCGCCTCCTTGAGGTGGTAGACGGAGCGGTGCACCAGGTACTCCTGGGCGTGCCGCCGTTCCCCCTCGGCCAGCAGGAAGTGCGAGGGGCCGCTGCCGTCGGTCGGCTCCGTCAGCAGCTGCTCCAGCAGCTCCGGGAGGGGCGGCACCGGTTCCGTCCCGGCGCGTACCGCGGCCAGGAAGGCGTCCTCCAGCCCGCGCCGCAGGGTGAGCAGGACGGGGTCCCACTCCCAGCCGGGGTGGACGCCCGGCAGCCCGCGGTCGTGCAGCTCGTAGCAGAGGTGCAGCGCCAGCTGGTGGTCCTCGCCCCAGGGGTCGGGGAAGGGGCCGCCCGGCACGGGGCCCCGGGCCGTACCGGGCGGCGGCCCGGCCGTCACGAGGTCGAGCACCGCCGCCGACAGCGGCCCGCGTGGCGCGGGCCGCCGTGGACCGGCCGACGGGACGGGCCCGCCCCGGCCCGGCGCCGGCGCCCGCTGCTCGCGTCCGTCCATGATCTCCGCCTCCTCGCCGTGCACCTCGCCTTGCACCTCGCCTTTCACCGCCCCCGCCGGAGCGGCCGACCCGCAGGACCGGGCACGGCGGGCCGTCACGGTGCGCCGCGACGGCTCGCCGGGCCCGTCTCGCTCATCTGCGCCGCCCCAGGCGCACGCCTCCCAGGACCAGGGCGACGACGAAGAGCACCGCGCCGATGACCAACAGCCACAGCAGGCCCTTCACCAGTGCGCCGACGAAGCCGAACACCACGGCGATGAGCAGGATGAACAGGAACAGTGCCACGACGGCTCCTCCCTCTCTCGGTCGTTGGGCCTCAAGGCACCCTTGACGTTCCCGGCGTCTGCCCGCAAACGGACGTCGTACGCACCAGGAGGGCCCACCGGCCGGGCGCACCAGCGCGCGGGCCCGGGTTCCGGCCGCTGCCGCCAGGGGTGTGACGGGGCGCCGTGCGCCGTGTGGGCGCCGCCGGGGCAGGGAAACCTGGTGCGATGGAGAGGGAGATCACCGTACGGGTCGACGGCACCGCGCGTCGGCTGACCGTCGACACGCGCACGACACTGCTTGACGCGCTGCGCGAACGGCTCGGAGTGACGAGCCCCAAGAAGGGTTGCGACCACGGACAGTGCGGCGCCTGCACGGTGCTGTCCGGCGGCCGCCGCGTGCTGGCCTGCCTCACGCTCGCCGTCACCCAGGACGGCGCCGAGGTCGTCACCGCCCAGGGGCTCGCCGCCGACGGGCTCCACCCGGTGCAGCAGGCCTTCGTCGACTGCGACGCGCTCCAGTGCGGGTACTGCACCCCCGGGCAGGTCGTCTCCGCCGTCGGGGTGCTCGACGAGTTCGCGCAGGGCTGGCCGAGCGCCGTCACCCGGGGCCCGGGCGCACCGGAGCCGGGACGCGCCGAGGTGGCCGAGCGGATGAGCGGCAACCTGTGCCGCTGCGGGGCCTACGTCAACATCGTCACCGCCGTGCTGCAGGCGGCGGGCCGGCCCGCCACCGACCCGGAGGTGTCCCGGTGAGACCGTTCGACTACCACCGCCCCGCCGACGCCGCGGCCGCCGTGCGCAGCGTCGCCGGCCGTCCGGACGCGGTCTTCCTCGGCGGCGGGACGAACCTGGTGGACCACCTCAAGCTGGGCGTCGCGCGGCCCGCGCTGGTCGTCGACGTCTCCGGCGCCCTGCCGACCGGGGTCGAGGAACTCGGCGGCGGCGCCCTGCGGATCGGCGCGGGGGTCAGCAACAGCGCGCTCGCCGCGCACCCCCGGGTGCGCGAGTGGTTCCCGGTGCTGTCACAGGCCCTCCTGTCGGGGGCGTCCGGGCAGCTGCGCAACATGGCCACCACCGGCGGCAACCCGCTGCAGCGCACCCGCTGCGTCTACTTCCAGGACGTCACGACCCCGTGCAACAAGCGCGAGCCGGGCTCGGGCTGTTCGGCGGTCGGGGGATGGACCCGCAACCACGCGATCCTCGGCGCCTCCGAGCACTGCATCGCGGTCCACCCCTCGGACATGGCGGTGGCCCTGGCCGCGCTCGGCGCGCACGTGCGGGTGCTCGGCCCGGCCGGCGAGCGCACGATCCCGTTCGTCGGTCTGCACCGGCTGCCCGGCGACGAGCCCGAGCGCGACACGGTGCTCGAACACGGCGAGCTGATCACCGCGATCGACCTGCCGGGAGAGCCGATCGCCCGCCGCTCGGCCTACCGCAAGGTGCGGGACCGGGCCTCGTACGCGTTCGCCCTGGTCAGCGTGGCCGCGGCGGTCGACGTCCGGGACGGGGTGGTGGCGGACGCGCGGATCGCGTTCGGAGGCGTGGCGCACGCTCCGTGGCGCGCGTACCGGGCCGAGGAGGCCCTGCGGGGCGCTCCCGCCACGGAGGCCGGCTTCCGGGCCGCCGCGGACGCGGAACTCGCCGCCGCCCGGCCGGCCGGGGGCTTGGACGGCGGCAACGCGTTCAAGATCCCCCTGCTGCGCCGCACCCTCGCCGCCACCCTGCGCGGCCTGACCGGGAAGGACACCCCGTGACGCTCCCCGACGAGCCGGCCGCCGTCGGCCGCGACCTGCCCCGCCGGGACGGCACCGTCAAGGTCCTGGGCACCGCCACCTACGCCCACGAGACCCCGCTGGCGGACGCCGCCCACCTGTACGTCGTGCAGGCCACCGTCGCCCGGGGGCGCGTCACGGAACTGGACACCGCGGCGGCCGAGGCACTCGACGGGGTGGTCACCGTGCTCACCCACGACCGGGCGGAGCGGCTGGCGTCCGTCGAGGACCGCGAGCTGGCGGTGCTCCAGGACGCGGAGGTCGCCTTCCGCGGCCAGGTCGTCGCGGTGGTCGTCGCCGAGACCTCCGAGGTGGCGCGGCACGCGGCCGGCCTCGTCCGGGTCGGCTACGCGCAGCAGGCGCACGACACCGAACTGCGGGCCGACCGCGAGGACCTGTACGCGCCGGAGACGGTGAACCCGGACTTCCCCACGGACACCGCCGAGGGCGACGTGGACGCCGCGCTGGCGGCGGCGGAGGTGACCGTCGAGGAGACGTACAGCACCGCGCGGAACCACAACAACCCGATGGAACCGCACGCCACGGTGGCCCGGTGGGACCCGGCGGGCGAGGGCTTCCTCACCCTGTGGGACTCCACCCAGGGCGTCCACTCGACGCGGTCCGCCCTGGCGGAGGTGTTCGGTCTCGACGAGGAGCGGGTGCGGGTCGTCTGCCCGTACGTCGGGGGCGGGTTCGGCTCCAAGGGACGGCCGCACGTCAACGTGGTGCTCGCCGCGATGGCCGCCAGGGCGGTCCCCGGCCGGCCGGTGCGGCTGGCGCTGACCCGCCGACAGATGTTCGACCTGACCGGCTACCGCACCCCCACCATCCAGCGCTGCCGCCTCGCGGCCGGGCGGGACGGCACGCTGTCCGCGGTCGCCGTCGACGTCGTCGAACAGACCTCGCGCATCAAGGAGTTCGCGGAGCAGACCGGCGTCCCCGCGCGGATGATGTACGCCGCGCCGAACCGGCGCACCACCCACCGGCTGGCCGCCCTCGACGTGCCGGTGCCGTCCTGGATGCGCGCCCCGGGCGAGTGCCCCGGGATGTTCGGTCCCGAGGTGGCGATGGACGAGCTGGCCGAGCGTCTCGGCCTGGACCCGGTCGAGCTGCGGATCCGCAACGAGCCCGCCGTCGAACCCGGCTCGGGCAAGCCGTTCTCCAGCCGCGGCCTGGTCGGCTGCCTGCGGGAGGGCGCGGCCCGGTTCGACTGGGCCCGGCGCGACCCGCGGCCGGGCGTGCGCCGCCGGGGCGACTGGCTGGTCGGCACGGGGGTGGCGGCCTCGACCTACCCCGTCAGCCGGATGCCGACGTCGACGGCGACGATCCGGCGGGAGGGCGGGGGCTACGTGGCCGAGATCGGTGCGGCCGACCTCGGCACCGGGACCTGGACCACCCTGGCGCAGATCGCCGCGGACGCGCTCGGCGTGCCGGTGGAGCGGGTGGAGGTGCGGATCGGCGACACCGACCACCCGGTCGCGTCGGTGGCCGGGGGTTCCTCCGGCATGACGACGTGGGGTTCGGCCGTGGTCGAGGCCGCGCGTGCGCTGCGTGCCCGGTACGGGGCCGAGCCGCCGGACGGGGCGCAGGCCTCCGGGAGCGTCGGGCCGGCGGACGAGCGCTACGCGATGCACGCCTTCGGGGCGCAGTTCGCCGAGGCGCACGTCCACGCGGACACCGGCGAGGTACGGGTGGCGCGGCTGCTGGGCGTGTTCGCCGCGGGCCGGATCATCAACCCCCGTACGGCGCGCTCGCAGTTCGTCGGCGGGATGACGATGGGGCTGTCCATGGCCCTGCACGAGAGCGGGGTACTCGATCCGCGGACCGGCCACGTGGTCAACCACGACCTGGCCGAGTACCACATCGCGGCGAACGCGGACGTCGACCGGATCGAGGCGCACTGGCTCGACGAGCACGATCCCCACGTCAACGCCATGGGGACCAAGGGCATCGGGGAGATCGGCATCGTCGGGACGGCCGCCGCGGTCTCGAACGCGGTGTGGCACGCCTGCGGGGTACGGGTCCGGCACCTGCCGATCACGCTGGACAAGGTCCTGCACGCGCTGGAGGAGCGGGCCGGGTGACGCCCGGGGCCGCCGGTGACGCGGCCCGGGGTGGCGAAGCCGTCCACCTCGGCGACCGGCCGACCGGCCGACCGGCCGTCCGCACCGGCGGCCCCGGCAACTCCGGTGCCGGCAAACGCCCGTGTTAGCCTGACTGGCATGATCATGAGGGGGTCCGGACGGCGTTCATCCGGCGAGCCGGCTTCCGGTGCGCAACGAGCCCTGATCGCCGCCAGTTTCGTCAGCAGGGTGGGCAACGGTCTCTTCAACACCGCCGCCGTCCTCTACTTCACCCTCGTGGTGCACCTGCCCGCCGCGCAGGTGGGGGCGGGCCTGACGATCGCCGGTCTCTGCGGCCTGGCGGTCGGCATACCGGCGGGCAACCTCGCCGACCGGTACGGGCCGCGCACGGTCTGGCTGACCTCCCTCGCCCTGCAGGCCGTCACCATGGCGGCCTTCGTCCTCATCGACAGCTGGCCCGCGTTCACGCTCATCGCCACCCTGGACCGGCTGGCCGCCGCGGCGGGCGGCGCCTCGGGCGGCGCACTCATCGCCAGGGCCGGCGGCGAACGGCCCGCCGCCTTCCGGGCCCGGCTGCGCACCTTCACCAACCTCGGTGTCGTCCTGGGCACCCTGGGCGCGGCCCTCGCCATCCAGGTCGACACCCGCGCCGCCTACACCGCGCTGATCCTCGCGAACGCCGCCAGCTTCGCCGGCGCCGGCCTGATCGCGCTCCTGGGCCTGCCGAACTACCCGCCGCTGCCCCGGCCCGAGGAGCACCGGCAGTGGTCCGTCCTGGCCGACCGGCCCTACGTGTCCTTCGTCGCGCTCTACAGCGCCATGGGGCTGCAGTACCAGACCGTCTCCCTCCTGCTGCCGGTGTGGCTCAGCGCCCACACCGACGCGCCGCGCTGGACCGTGGCCGCGGTCTACGCGGTCAACAGCGGTGTCTGCGTGCTGCTCCAGAGCAGGCTGGGCTCCAGGGTGGAGACCCCCCGGCAGGGCGGCCGCGCCTTCCGCCTCGCCGGGCTGCTGTTCCTCGTCAGCTGTCCGTTGATGGCACTGGCCGCCGACGTCCCCGTGTGGGTCGCGCCGGTGCTCGTCGTCCTCGCCGTGTCCGTCCACAGCATCGGGGAGGTGTGGGAGTCCTCGGCCGGCTACGCGCTCGGCCTCGGTCTCGCACCCGACCACGCCCAGGGGCAGTACCAGGGCCTGCTCGGCATCGGCTTCAACGCCGGCCAGGCCCTCGCCCCGGTGGTCCTGACCGGAGGGGTCCTCGCGCTCGGGCACCCGGGATGGCTGCTCCTCGGTGTGTTCTTCGCGGCCCTGGGCGCCGCCGGACCTCCGGTGGCCGCCTGGGCCGAGCGGAGCCGCCCCGGGAAGCCGGACCCGGAAACCCCGGGGGAGCACCGGGACGGTGAATCCCCGCCGCTGCGGGCCGAATAGCGGGTGAGGGCCGGTCACCGCCGGGACGGCCGGACGGCGGGGGTCACCTCCGGCGCACGCGCAGGACGCCGGTCAGCATCGGGAGGGTGAACTCGCCGGCGCCGGTCTCCGGGCGGGCGGCGAGGTAGGCGCGGGACTCGTCCAGCAGGGCCTCGCGCTCCTGCTCCGGCATGACCAGGACGCCCGCCTTCGTGCCGAGGGTCGCGACGAGGGAGTCCGCCGTCCGGCGCTGTCGGTGCGGGAACTCGGCCTGCTCCGCGGAGTCGAACCAGGCCTCCCCGCCGGACCGGGGGAGGTGCATCCGCGCCGTCTCGGTGCGCCAGCCGGCGGGCAGGTCGCGCGGGCCGATGGCGGCCGGGCCGGTGACCCGGGCGAGGCCGGCCACCCAGTCGACCCCGTCGTCGAAGACGTTCCACAGGCCGGCCAGGACGCCGCAGGGCGCAAGCACCCGGGCGATCTCCGGCCCCGCGAGGTCCATGTCGAACCAGTGCATGGCGTTGCCGGACACCACGGCGTCGACGGCGCCGTCCGGGAGCGGGATCGCCTCGGCGCTGCCCGGCAGCGCGCGGACGGCCGGGAGCGATCCGCGCAGTTCGGCCAGCATCGCCGGGTCGGGTTCGACCGAGACCACGTCGTGGCCCAGCGCGGCCAGCGTGGCGGTGAGCTTGCCCGTTCCCGCGCCGAGGTCGAGCACCCGCCGGCCGGGCGCGGCTTCCAGGGCCCACCGCACCGCGGCCCGCGCGTAGTCCGGGCGGTGCTCGGCGTAGGCGGCCGCCGCCCGGCCGAACGACGAACCGTGCAGCCGCCGTTCGTCCTGGGCCGAAGCCCGCCCGGTGGGCGCGGGGCGGCGTGCGTCGTCCCGGTGGTGCTCGGTGGTGCGGTCGGTCCCCGTCATCGTGGCTCCATCCGGTCGGCGGTCCGCGCCGGGTGCGCAGCGCGCGGTGGCCGTCCGGGGTCGACCTGACCCGGACGGCCAGAGCTATCGGTTCGATGTATCGAACCGATACATCGTGACCCTAGGTACCGGCGGGCTCCCGCACAAGGGTCCGCTTCCGCTGACCGGTGATCAGCGCCGGGGGCCGCTGGTTACGCTGACGCGGTGACGATCGAGCTGCGCGTGCTGTCCACCGTCTCCTGCCACGGCGAGGAGGTCACCGCCCCCGGACTGCGGGGGCTGCTCGCGCTGTTGGCGGGGGAGGTGCGGGCCGGCCGCGGCCGGGGGCGGCTGGTGGACGGGCTGTGGCCGGAGGAGGGGCCCGAGCGGCCGGAGAAGGCGCTGCAGGTGCTGGTGTCCCGGGCCCGGGCGAAGTTCGGGGCGGAGCTGATCGTCAGCACGCCGACCGGGTACCGGCTGGGGCTCGGGGAGGAGCGGGTGGACGCCTCCGCGGTGCTGCTGCACGCCGCCGCGTGCGCCGAGAAGTCGCGGGCCGGGGACCACGCCGGGGCGCTCGCCGAGGCCGAGGCGGGGCTGGAACTGTGGGGCGGGCAGAGCGATCCCGCGCAGGACGGGGGAGCGGACCCGGTGTCCGCGCTGCGCGCCGAACGGGCCCGTACCCGGCGGGCGTTGCGGCGCGCCCGGGCGCTCGCGCTCGCGCGCACCGGGCGGCACCCGGAAGCCGTCGAGGCGCTCGCCGAGGAGGCCGCCGGGCAGCCGCGGGACGAGGAGGTGCTGCTGGAACTGCTGCGCAGCGAGGCCCGGACGGCCGGGGCGGCCGCCGCGCTCGGCCGCTACGACCGCTACCGCCGCGGCCTGCGGGAGGCTCTGGGCGCCGACCCCGGCCCCGAACTGCGGTCGCTGCACCAGGAGTTGCTGCGCGGTGAAGAGGCTCCGGTGCGGCGCGGGGTACCGCACGAGCCGAACGCCCTGGTGGGCCGGGAGGCCGACCTCGCCGCCGTCGCGGAACTGCTGGACGCCGCCCGCGTGGTGTCGGTGGTCGGCCCCGGCGGGCTCGGCAAGACCCGGCTGGCCGCCGCCGTGGCGCGCCGGGCGGCGCAGCGGGCGGTGCACCTGGTGCCGCTCGCCGGAGTGGCCGCCGACCAGGACGTGGCCGGAGCGGTGGCGGCCGCGCTCGGCACGGGGGACCAGGCGGCGATCGCCGGCGCACTGGGCCCCGGGCCGGTGCTGCTGGTGCTGGACAACTGCGAGCAGGTGGTGCGCGGCGTCGCCGACCTGGTGCACGCGCTGGTGGCCGCCCGCCCGGACCTGCGGGTGCTCACCACCAGCCGCACCCCGCTCGGGATCTCCGCCGAATCGCTGTACCTGCTCCCGGAGTTGGACCGGGAGGCCGCCGTCGAGCTGTTCACCCAGCGGGCCCGCGCCGCCCGCCTCGACGTCCAGCTGCCCGCGGGCCCGGTCGCCGGGCTGTGCGCCCGGCTGGACGGGCTGCCGCTGGCGCTGGAGCTGGCGGCGGCCCGGGTGCGGGTGCTGGCGGTGACCGAGATCGCCGACCGGCTGGCCGACCGCTTCGCCCTGTTGCGCGGCGGGCCGAGGGACGCGCCGCGCCGCCACCGCACCCTGCAGGCCGTGGTCGACTGGAGCTGGAACCTGCTCGACCCGTCGGGCCGGGCCGCCCTGCGCGCGCTCTCCGTCTTCCCCGGCGGCTTCACCGCCGAGGCCGCCGGGCGGCTGCTCGACGACGACGGCGCCGACGTCCTGGCCGTGCTGGAGGACCTGGTCGACCAGTCCCTGCTGCGGCTGGTCGACACCCCGAGCGGCGGGCGGTTCCGGATGCTGGAGACCGTCCGCGAGTTCGGCGCGGCCGAGCGCACGAAGGCGGCCGAGGACGAGGCCGTCGCCGCCCGGTTCCGCGCCTGGGCACGGGAGTTCGGGCTCGCCCACCACGACGGCCCGTTCGGCCCGGCGGCCGTGGCGCAGTGGCGGCTGGCCCGCGCCGAACAGGACAACCTGGTCCACGCGCTGCGCCTGGCCCTCGCTGCCGGGGACGCACCGACGGTGGCCGCCGTCGCCGCCGTACTCGCCGGGCTGTGGACCACCGAGGGCAACTACGTCCGGCTGCTCGCCCTCGCCGAGGACACCGGCGGCGCGGTCTCCCGGCTGCGCCCCGGGCCCGGGCTGCTGGAGCCGGTACGCACCCTCACCGCGCTGAGCACCGTCAACACCCTGCTCGCCGCGGGCGGCGGACTCGGCACCGGCACGGGCGCGCTGCGCCTGCTCGCCGCCCTGCGGCGGCTGCCGCCGGCTGCGCCGGACAGCCCGGTCCGGGCGATCGCCACCGTCATGGCGGCCGTCCCCGAGGTGCTGGGCTCCGCGCGGGACGGCAGCCCGGACGAAGGCCCGCTGGCGGCCCTGTGCGCCGCGCCCGAACCGCTGCTCGCCGGTGTCGCCGAGGCGGTGGCCGGCTACCGCTGGGAGGGCGCGCAGCAGTTGGAGCGGGCGACCGCCTCGGCGCGGCGGACACTGGCGGCCGTCGAGGCGCTGCCGGTGCCCTGGCTGCGGGTGCTCGCGCTGGCGCGGCTCGGCGAGCTGCACCTGCAGGGCGAGCGGGGCGCCGAGGCGCTGCCGCTGCTGCGCGCCGCGATGGCGGAGCTGGACCGGCTCGGCGACTGGACCGACATGCTGGGCCTGCGCTGGGGCATGGTGATCGGCAGCCTGCAGGCCGGGGACCCGGACGGTGCCGAGCACTGGCTGGAGCTGGCGGTGCGGCACCGGCCGGCCGAGGCCGTCGACCTGCTCACCCCGGAGCTGGGCGTCCGGGCCGAACTCGCCCTGGCCCGGGGCGAGGTGGCGGCCGGGCTGGCGCTGTGGCGGCGGTCCGCCGAGCTGCTGGCGGTGCCGTCCGGGGTGGCGTCCGGTGAGCCGGCCGGAGGGCTGTCCGCCGGGTCACCCGCCGACCGGTCCTGGGCGTTGGAGCTGGTGGCCGTCTGTGTGGCCGCCCACGCCCGGCACGGCGAGCTGGACCGGGTGGCCGCGCCGGCCGCCGCCCTCCCCGGGCGGCTGGCCGAACTGCTCAGTCGTCCGGCCGCGTTGGTGGAGGGGCCGCTCGCCGGGACGCTGCTGCTGGCGCTCGGCCTGGTCGCACTGGACCGGGGCGCCCGCGACGGCGACCCCGAGCGGACCAGGGCCGGCGTGCGGCTGGTCGTGCTGGCCGAGCGGTTCCGCTGCCTGCGCAACTTCCAGCCCACCATGGGCTCGGCGGCGGCCCGGGGCGAGGCCGAACGGGCCGACCGGGAGGAGTACCGGCGGGCGGTCGCCGAATACGGGGCGGCCGGGATCGCGGCGACCGGGGGTTCGGTGACCGGGTGCGCGGCGCCGGACCGGTCGGCGCTGGCGGCCGAGGCGCGCCGGCTTCTGGGCGTCTGACCCCGGGCTCCGTACGGCCGAGGGCGCGGCGCGTCAGAACCGTTCAGGGCCGCGGCCGTTCAGAGCCGCACCGGCAGCCGCAGCAGGTGGAAGCCGTCGGCCGGCCAGTGCCCGAACTCCAGGTCCTCCCGGGCGACTCCGAGCGCCGCCTCCGGCCGCCGGATCACCACCTGGTCCAGCACCACCGAGGTGACCAGCCGGCCGAGCGCCGCGCCCAGGCAGTAGTGCACGCCGTGGCCGAACGCCAGGTGGCCGTCGCCGCGCCCGAACTCCCGGGTGACGTCGAGGCGTTCGGGCGCCTCGCCGTACTCCCGCGGGTCGTGGTCGGCGGCCAGCAGGGCGACGGTGACCGGGTCTCCGGCGCGCAGCGCCGTCCCGGCGAACTCGAAGTCCTGGGCCGCGTACAGGGTCGCACCGATCCGCACCAGGGTGACGTAGCGCAGCAGCTCGGGCACGGCCCGCTCCAGCAGTTGCGGCTCGGCGCGCAGCCGGGCCAGCTGCTCGGGGTGGTCGAACAGGGCGAGCAGCCCGTGGGCGAGGAACAGCGCGGGCGGGGTGATGCCGGTGTTGATCAGCAGGAAGACGGCCGAGACCAGGTAGTCCTCGTCCAGCGGCTGCTCGCCCTCGCGGGTGTCGTGCACCAGGGTGGAGACGAGGTCCTCGGTGGGCTCGGCGCGGCGGCGGTCGATCAGCTCCTTGACGTGGTCGACGATGCCGACCAGGCCCTCGACCGTCCGGGTGCCGTCGCCGTACGCGAAGTCGCGGATCCAGCCGCAGACCCGGGGCCGGTCCGCCTCCTCGACGCCGACCAGCTCGCAGATCACCTGGGTGGCCAGCGGGTAGGCGAACTCGCCCAGCAGGTCGGCCGGTTGGTCCCGGTCGGCGAGGCCGGCCAGCAGTTCGGCGGCGGCGCGCTCGACGAAGCCGCGCAGGGCGGCGATCCGGCGGGCGCTGAAGGCGCGGGTGAGCGGCGCGCGGCGGTGGGCGTGCTCCTCCCCGTCGAACAGCGACAGGTGGCCGGCGAGGTACTTGGCGTACTCGGCCGGGAGGCCCTCGCAGGCGGCGGCCAGGAGTTCGTCCTGCGGGTCGGATCCGGAACCGGCCGGGTCGGCGACGCCGGTCCGGTCCCGGACCAGCCGGGGGTCGGTGAGGGCGGCCTTGACGTCGGTGTAGCGGGTGACCAGCCGGACCGGGGTGTCCAGGCCGGGCAGCGCGACCAGGGGCAGTTCGGCCTGCCCGCGGAACCGGGCGTAGGCGCCGACGGGGTTCTCGATGTCCTCGGGGGTGAGCTGGACGGGGCTGCTGGTCATGCCGGGTGCTCCTTCTGTGGCTCTGCCGCTGCGGGGCCGCCGCGTGGCGGGCCCGGTCGGCGCTTTCCGATGGCCGGAGCTTGCCGGGGCCCGCCTTCAACGCGGTTTCAACGCGGTTTCAGCCCCCCGGGCCGCCCGGGGGAGCGGTGGAATTGAACACGTTCAGAAGCCTGGGCTAGGCTGGCCCCGAGGCGCCCGGGGAACCGGGGAACCGAGGTACGAGGGGGAGCCATGAAGGTCGTCATTCCCGGCGGATCCGGCGCGCTCGGAAGGCTGCTCGACCGGAGCCTGACCGCCGCCGGACACCAGGTCGTCGTCCTCAGCCGCAGGCCCGCCGGGCCCCGGCAGATCGGCTGGGACGCCCGGACCCTCGGCGCCTGGGCGGCCGAGGTCGACGGCGCCGACGTCGTGCTCAACCTCGCCGGGCGCAGCGTCAACTGCCGCTACACCGAGGCCAACCGGCAGGAGATGATGGACTCGCGGGTGCACTCGACCCGGGTCGTCGGCGAGGCCGTCGCGGCCGCCCGCCGGCCGCCCGCCGCCTGGCTCCAGATGAGCACCGCCACCGTCTACGCCCACCGCCACGACGCCCCCAACGACGAGCGGGACGGCCTGATCGGCGGCGGCGAACCCGACGCCCCGCCCGCCTGGCGGCACAGCATCGACGTCGCCCTGGCCTGGGAGCGCACCCAGGCGGAGGCCGACACCCCGCACACCCGCCGGGTCGCGCTGCGCACCGCCGCCGTCCTGGGCCCCGAGCGCGGCGGCTCCCTGGACGCGCTCTCCTGGCTGGCCCGGCTCGGCGCCGGCGGCCCGGTCGCGGGCGGCGCCCAGTACGTCTCCTGGATCCACGAGCGGGACTTCGTCCGTGCCGTCGAGTTCCTGGTCGCCCGCGAGGACCTCACCGGCCCGGTCAACCTGGCCGCCCCCCACCCGCTGCCCCAGCGCGAGTTCATGCGCGAGCTGCGCAGTGCCTGGGGCATGCCGCTGGCCCTCCCCGCCACCCGCTGGATGGCCGAGCTGGGCGCCTTCGCGCTGCGCTCCGACACCGAGCTGCTGCTGAAGAGCCGGCGTGTCGTCCCGACCCGACTGCTCGACGCGGGCTTCACCTTCGACCACCCGGCCTGGCCGCAGGCCGCCCGCGACCTCGTCCGGCGGCTGCGCGGACGGTAGGGCCGGGGACGGGCGGCGCGGCGGTTCGTCACGGGGCCGTCACAGCTCCCCGCCGGGGCTTGCCCGGGCCGGGCGGCCCCCGGGAGCGTGGAGCCGCACGCGACGGGCGGACCGGGGGGCGGGACGGGATGCGGACGATACGGCTGCGGTATACGCGGCTGCGGGGCGAGAGCCTGGGAGCCGGCTGTCTGCTGGGCCTGGCCACGCTGATCGCGCTGACGGAGTCCGGTGCCACCGCCCCGGCGACGGGTGTGCTGATCGCGGCCCTGGTCGCCGCCGCGGTGGCGGTCGGGACGCCGTACACCTGCTGGCTGCGGGAGGAGGTGGACGGCCTCACCGTGGTCCGGCTGCTGGTCGCCCGGCGCTACGCCTGGTCGGAGATCCGCGGGCTGCTCATGGAGTTCGACGAGGAGGACGAGACCGGCGTCCGCCGGATCACCCTGCGGCTGCGCCTGGTGGACCCGCCGGGCCGCTTCTGGGGCCCGCTGTTCGGCCAGTTCACCGTCACCGACGAGGACCGGCCGCGCGGCGTCGAACCGCGCGCCCTGGCCGAGCTGTTCGCCCTGTTCGGCCGGCACGGACTGCCCGTCGACCGGCCGGAGTTCGCCGACGCGGTGCTCTCCCTCCACGGGCTGCCCCGGCTGCCGCCCCGGCCGGTGCGGACCGTGCCGGTCGGGCCGGTGCCAACGCCGGCGGAGGCCTACGCGGACGCCCCGGGCGTGGAGGAGGAGCGGCGGGACCTCGCGGCCTGCCGGAGCACCGTCAAGAGCCCGCCCCGCAGGCGGCGCGAGTACCTGCTGCGGATCGCCGCGCGGGCCGACCGCGTGGCGCTGGCCGGCGGGGACGCGGACGTCGAGCAGGTGGCGTGGGCCCGGATCGCGGCCGGGTACCTGACCGAGCACGACGGCGCCACCGCCGACGGCGACGACGCCCGGGCGTACGTCCGCCGGCAGTACCTGGACTGGTCCCGGACCTCCGCCGAGCCGCGGAACGGCCGGGGACGCTGACCGCCGGAGTCCCGGGAGCCGGCAACCGGGCCGCGCCGGCCGGCCGGGCCGTACGTGACCGTCACGGGCCGAGCGGTGACGTTACAGCTGGGCGGTGAGGGCGACCAGCAGGGCGGCGATTCCCACGGCCAGCCAGGCGACGTAGTCCCCCAGCAGGCCGGAGTGGAGGCGGCGCAGCGGCAGGACGGCGGCGCGGTGCAGGCCGCTCGTGCCGCGCCCGGGGCGCCGGCGGACGGCGGCGGTGGCGAAGCCGACGGCCAGCAGCGCGGAGAGCAGGCCGAGCCCGAGGCCGGAGGCCGTCCACCAGGCCTCCGGCGCGGCGGCCGCCGGTACGGGCGGGCGCCCGAGGGTGTCGGCGAGGTAGGCCTCGCGGCCGGTGAAGGCGGCCGCGCCCGCCGCGAGGGCCCGGCCGACGCCGGGCAGGACGCCGACGGCCAGGCAGCCGGCCAGCAGCAGCGCGGGGGCCAGGACCATCGGCGGGGGCAGCCGCCGGTCGGGCGGGCGGATCTCGGGCTCCTCGCCCTCGCCGGTGGTCGCGGCCACCTCCGGGTGCTCCCTCGGCGGTGCGCCGGCCCCGCCGAAGACCCGCAGGGCCGCCCGCAGCACGGCGCCGCCGGTCAGCGCCGACACCAGGACGAACACCGCGGGCAGCCAGGCCAGTTCGTGCCCGGCGGCCTCCTCGGCGACGGCCTTGCCGAGCCCGGTGCCGAACGGCGGGAGCCCGGCCAGGGCCAGTGCCCCCAGGACGAACAGCAGCCCGGTGACGCGCAGTTCGCGGGCCCGGCCGTGCAGCCCGTGCTCGTCCACCGAGCCGAACCGGTCGAGCAGCACGCCGGTGAGGCCGAACAGCGCGGCCTTGGCTCCGGCGTGGCCGGCCACGTACACCGCGGTGCCGGCCAGCCCGGCCGGGGTGAGCAGGGCCGCGCCGATCAGGAACAGTCCGACGTGCCCGACCGTGGAGAACGCCAGCAGCCGCTTCAGGTGCCGCTGCTGCCAGCACATCACGGCGCCGACCAGCGCCGTGAGCACCCCGGCGGCCAGCAGGGTGTCCCGCACGACGGCGTCCGGCAGTCCGCCCGCCCCGGCGAAGATCACCCGGTGGATCCGGGCCACGCCGTACACCCCGAGTTCGACCATCACCCCGGACAGCAGCATGCACACCGGGCTCGGGGCGACGGCGTGCGCGTCCGGCAGCCAGAAGTGGAAGGGCGCCGCGGCGGCCTTCACCAGCGGACCGGCCAGGACCAGTACGAAGGCCACGACCAGCAGGGCGTCCGGGCCGCGTCCGGGCGCGGCGAGCCGGTCCAGCTCGGCGCCGATCTGGGCCAGGCCGAGTTCGCCGGTGCGGGCGTAGAGCAGGCCGATGCCGAGCAGCGAGAGGTAGGCGGCGGCCGAGTTGACCAGCCCGAAGGCCAGCGCGCCGTGCAGCGGGCGCGGGTCCTCGATCCGGAAGCCGGTCAGCGCGTACGCGACGGCGCCCATCAGCTCGAAGAAGACGAAGGCGTCGAAGAGGTCGCCGGTGAGCGCGAAGCCGCACATCCCGGCCTCGAAGAGCAGCAGCAGCGCGGGGAAGAGTCCGCCGCGTTCGCCGGTGGGCTCGTCGAAGTAGCGCCAGGCGTAGCAGAGCACGGCGAGCACGAGGACGGCCGCGAGCAGGGCGAGGCCGCTGCCGAGGCGGTCGGCGACCAGCACGATGCCCACGCTGTGCCCGTCGCTCGGGGTCCAGCCGCCCAGCCAGGAGACCGCCCGGCCGTCCGGGCCGGTCCGGGCCCACAGCAGGGCGAGGCAGACGACGTCGGTGGCGGCCAGGGCCGTGGCCAGCACGTCGCGGCCGAGGCGGGGCAGCCAGCGGCCGGCGACGGCGGTGACGGCCGCGCCCAGCAGCGGGACGGCGACGGCCAGCGGCAGCAGGTCGGCGGTGCGCACCGGCCGTCACCCCCGCAGCCCGGTCAGTTCCTCCGGGTCCACCGTGCCGTGGCGCTTGCGCAGTTGGATCACGAGGGAGAGGAGCAGCGCGGTGACGGTCGCGCCGACCACGATGTCGGTGAGCGTCAGTGCCTGGACCACCGGGTCCACCACCGGCGCGTCGGTCGGCAGGTCGGAGAAGACCGGGGCGGTGGCGTCGCGGCGGTACCCGACCGCGAGCAGCAGGACGTAGGTCGAGGACTGGGCGACGGCCAGGCAGCCGACCGCCTGCACCAGGTTGCGGCTGGTCACCAGGCCGTACAGGCCGGCCAGCAGGATCCACCCGGCCACCAGGTAGGGCAGCAGGCTCATGCCTCCTCCCCCCGGGGGGCGACCTCGACGGCCTGGTCCAGGAAGTGGGCGAGCAGCACCACCACGCCGGAGGCGACCTCGACCCCGACGACGGCGTTGACGACGGCCACCAGCCCGCTGGAGGACAGCTGGTTGAAGGTCCCGAGCGGCAGGGTGTTGGCGAGGTAGCCGGCGCCCTGGGCGAGGCCGATCAGGCCGAGCGCGGCGAAGGCGCCGGCGGCCAGCGCGTCCGCGACGTCCAGCGCGGCGAGCGGACGGATCCGCTTGAGCACCCGGTAGTCGGCCGCGACGTACGCCAGGTGCAGGGCGGTGGCCAGCGCGACGCCGCCCTGGAAGCCGCCGCCCGGGCTCAGCGCGCCGTGCGCGACGAGGTAGCCGCCGGTCAGGACGGTGACCGGCAGCAGCGCGGCGCCGAACAGCCGGGTGGTGGGCAGGACGGGCTCGGCGGCGGGCCGGCGCTTGCGCTCGTCCCGGGCCAGCCGCAGCAGGATGCCCGCGCCGAGCACGGAGCCGAACAGGATCGACTCCTCGCCGAGGGTGTCGAAGGCCCGCTGGTCGAAGTTGACGGAGGAGACGGTGTTGGCCGTCCGCCGCGCCAGCCCGGCCGCCACCGCCCGCTCGCCGTACGGGTGCCGCTCGCCGCCGAAGCCGGGCAGCTCACCGGCGGCGGCGACCAGCGCGGCGGCCAGCACGGAGGCCGCGAGGAGGAAGAGCCCGAGCCGGGCGGTCCGGTTCACTCGGAGCCGTCCGGGCGGCGTTCGTCGGTGTGCTCCTCGCGGTGCACCCGGCGGACGGTCAGCAGGATCAGCAGCGGGGTGATCGCGCTGCCGACGCCGAGCTGGGAGAGCGCGACGTCGGGCGCCTGGAGCACGGTGAAGAGCAGGGCGAGACTCAGTCCGAGCAGGGCCAGCACGGCGGCCTGCCGGACCGGGTCGCGGGTGAGCGCCGCCGCGGTGGCGGTGACGGCGGTGAGCAGCAGGGCGATCACGATCAGGGCGTCGGTCACGGCCGTGCCGCCGCCCGGCCCACGGCCATGGTGGTGACGGTGCCGCCCGCCGCCAGCAGCCCGCCGACGACCAGCAGCTTGACCGCCGCCCGGCCCGGCCCGGTGTCCACGGCGAGGGCGAGCGCGACCAGCGGGGCGCCGAGCACGGCGGCGGGCGAGAGGGCGTGCAGGCGCAGGTGGCGGCCGGGGAGCACGGCGAGCGCGAGGGCGGAGAGCAGCAGCGCGGCCGTGCCCGCGCAGAGCAGCACCAGGGCCACGGCGTGCCGCCCCATCAGCGCTCCTCGCCGGCCAGGAAGCGGGTGAACACCAGGGTCCCGGCGGGGGCCAGGACGGCCAGGTCGAGCGCCAGGTCGGTGTACGACGGCCGGCCGAAGCCCTGGGCGAGCAGCAGCAGCACGACGGCGGTCACCAGCGCGGCGAGGTTCAGCCCGGCCAGGCGCCGCCGCGCCTCGCCGGACAGCCCGAGCAGCAGGCACGGGGCGATCCCGCCGACGGCCAGCACGGCCGCCGCCAGCAGCCAGGCGTTCACTCGGCCGCCTCCGTCAACGCGCGCTCCAGGGCGGAGGCTTCCCGGCCGAGCGCGTGCACCAGCAGGCTCTGGCCGTCGACGTCCACCACGTACGCGCCGGGGGTCGAGGAGAGCAGCGCGGCCGCCCAGGCGGGGCCGGTGCCGGGGGCGAGCCGCACGGCGCGGAAGCCGGACCGGCGGCGGCGGGGGGAGAGCACGGCGAGGACCAGCCGGCCGGTGTCGGCCAGCAGGGTCCGCGGGAAGGCCCGCAGCGCCGGGGCGAGGCGGGCCGCTCCGCCCGGGGTGGCGCCGGAGCCACGCCGGGCGGCGAGCGCGCCGAGTGCCCCGAGCAGGGCGACGCCGCCGCCCACCGCCACCTCCAGCGGTGTCACCGAGCTGATCAGCACGACGTTCAGCAGCAGCAACATCCCCCACCAGAGCAGGAGTTCGGCCACCGTCCGCATCGAGTCACCCCCTGTACCGGCCGTCCTGGCAGCGTCGCCGTCGCGGCGAGCGGCCCCAGGTGTACCGTCCGGCCGGTGACGGCGTCCCGTGCGCAACGCCGACGCGCGCGGGATCGGCGTGCCCGACCACCCGTTCGCCGGAGCGCGAGGCCGGAACGTCCGATGATCGGCCCGGCTCCGCGCTCTCCGCTCTCGGCTCCGCTCAGGCGCCGGCCGTCCGGGTCACGACCGCCGTACCAGCGCCCTCGCCGCGGCCCCGAGCAGCGCGGCCCCGCCGACGGCGAGCAGGCCGTGGTGCTGGGAGGCCCACAACTGGGCGCTGCGCTCACGGGCCTCGGAGTCGAAGCGGCCGTGCGCGCCGTGGTCGTCGGAGGCGTCCACGGGCGTCCAGAGGTTGCAGCGGTCGTCCGCCGGCCGGGGCCCGTCCTCCTGCTGGGCGTCGATGCCGGTGCGGGCGAGGTAGCGGTCGAGCAGGCCGGGCGCGAGGGCGTTGGCGACCAGGGTGGCGGCCGTGCTGGCACCCACCCAGTACTCCCGCCGCCCGGGGTGGTCGGCCGCGTACCGTACGGCGCGGGCGGCAAGTTCGGGCTGGTGGACGGGCGGCACAGGGCGGGCCCGGCCGCGCAGCCGGTTGAGCACCCAGTCGAACTGCGGGGTGTTGACGGCCGGCAGCTGGACCATCGTCACGCGCACCGCCGAACCCTCGGCGAGCAGTTCGCAGCGCAGCGCCTCGTGCCAGCCCTGGATGGCGTGCTTGGCGCCGCTGTAGGCGGTCTGCAGCGGGATGCCCCGGTAGGCGATCGCCGAGCCGACCTGGACGATCGTGCCGTGGTCGCGCGGCAGCATCCGGCGCAGCGCGGCGCGGGTGGCGTTGACGTACCCCAGGTAGGTGACCTCGGTGACGCGGCGGAACTCCTCCGGGCTGATCTCCGTGAAGGGCGCGAAGACCGAGGCGAAGGCGTCGTTGACCCAGACGTCGATCGGGCCGAACTCGGCCTCGGCGCGGTCGGCGACGGCCTCGCAGGCCTCCGGGTCGGCCACGTCGGCCAGGACGGTGCGCACCGGCGAGCCGGCCGCCTCGGCCTCGGCCGAGGCGGCGCGCAGCCCGGCCAGGCCCCGGGCGACCAGCACGAGCCGGTCGCCGCCGGTGGCGAAGGCGCGGACGCAGGCCCGGCCGACGCCGGCGGAGGCACCGGTGATGACCACGGTGCGCGGTTTCGAACGCGTACGGATGCTCATGGCACGCGTCTTGCCCCGCCGTCCTTCCCGAAACCCGGCGGGCGCCCAGCCCCGCCGTCCCCGCCGTCCCCGCCGTCCCCGCCGTCCCCGCCGTCCCCGCCGTCCCCGCCGTCCCCGGCGGAACCCGGCGCGGGTCGGTCCGGGCCGCCGGCGTCGCCCGGAGGCCGGGTGCTCCGCGAGTCGTGCCGGCGCAGGTGCCGCACCGGGATCAGCAGCCAGCAGGACGCGAACCAGAGCATGACGGCCCCGGTGATCCAGCCGGACGCCGCCGAGCCCGTCGCCGTGCGCAGCAGGAGCAGCAGGGCGGAGCCGATGGTCAGCGCCAGCAGCAGCAGGCCGACGGCCACCAGCCGGGCCGCCGCGTCGACCAGTTCGGGCTTCAGGCGGTGGCCGGCGAAGATCCGGTGGTAGGCCACCGGGGCCGCCAGCGCGCCGGTGGCCAGCGCCCCGAGGACGACCGTGGTCACGTACAGCCCCCGGTCGAAGTCGCCGAGCTGGGTGAAGCGCGGCATGAAGACGACGCTCAGCAGGAAGCCGAACAGCACCTGCGAGCCCGTCTGGGCGACCCGCACCTCCTGGAGCAGGTCCGTCCAGCGCCGGTCGGCCCGCTCCTCGGGCGTCTCCCGCCGTCCCGTCCAGTGGCGGTGGGCGCGCCTCACCCGGCCGGTGTCCGGTGCCGCCATGACGATCGCCTCCGCCTCCTTGTCGCCGGTGCGTCTAGCCGCAGCCGGGCCCGGCAAACCCGGCCCGCGCCCGGCAAGCCCGGCCGCGCCGGGCACACCCCGCCCGCGGCCGGCCCGCCCCGCCGATCTTTACGGCCGGAAGGCGTTTCCGGACCCCCGTAGCGGATAACCGCGCTGCGGGGGGCCGTCGCCGTGAAGGCCGAAGGAGGAGCACCGTGTCCCCGAAGGTTTCCGACCAGATCCTCGAACGACTGCGTGACTGGGACGTGCAGTACGTCTTCGGCTACCCCGGCGACGGCATCAACGGGCTGCTCGCGGCCTGGGGCCGGGCCGACAACGACCCCGTCTTCATCCAGGCGCGGCACGAGGAGATGGCCGCGTTCGAGGCCGTCGGCTACGCCAAGTTCTCCGGGCGCACCGGCGTGTGCGCGGCGACCTCGGGCCCGGGCGCGATCCACCTGCTCAACGGGCTGTACGACGCCAAGCTGGACCACGTGCCGGTGGTCGCCATCGTCGGGCAGACCGACCGCAGCGCGATGGGCGGCTCCTACCAGCAGGAGGTCGACCTGCTGAGCCTGTACAAGGACGTCGCCGCCGAGTACTGCCAGATGGTCACCGTCCCCGAGCAGCTGCCCAACGTGCTGGACCGGGCGATGCGCACCGCCGCCGCCCGCCGCACGGTCACCGCCGTCATCGTGCCCGCCGACGTCCAGGAACTGGACTACAGCCCGCCCGAGCACGCCTTCAAGATGGTGCCCTCCAGCCTGGGCAGCCCGCAGTGGACGATCGTGCCGAAGGAGGACGAGCTGCGCCGCGCCGCCGAGGTGCTCAATGCCGGCCGCAAGGTCGCCATGCTGGTCGGCCAGGGAGCCGCCCACGCCCGCGGACAGGTGGAGCAGGTCGCCGAGGTGCTCGGCGCCGGCGTGGCCAAGGCCCTGCTCGGCAAGGACGTGTTGCCCGACACCCTGCCGTACGTCACCGGGTCGATCGGTCTGCTCGGCACCCGCCCCTCCTACGAGCTGATGCGGGACTGCGACACCCTGCTCACCGTCGGCTCCAGCTTCCCCTACAGCCAGTTCCTGCCCGAGTTCGGGAAGGCCCGGGCCGTACAGATCGACCTCGACCCGTTCATGGTCGGGCTGCGCTACCCCTACGAGGTCAATCTCGTCGGCGACGCCGCCCGCACCCTGGACGCCCTGCTGCCGCGGCTGGCCCGCAAGGAGGACCGCGACTGGCAGCGCACGGTCTGCGACAACGTCGAACGCTGGCGCGACGTGATGGAGCGGCGGGCCGGGGTCGAGGCGAACCCGATCAACCCCGAGTACGCCGTCCACGCCCTGGACCACCTGCTGCCCGACGACGCCATGGTCACCGCCGACTCCGGCTCCGCCGCCAACTGGTACGCCCGCCACCTGCGCTTCCGCGGCCGGATGCGCGGCTCGCTGTCCGGCACCCTGGCCACCATGGGCCCCGGCGTGCCGTACGCGATCGGCGCCAAGTTCGCCCACCCCGACCGCCCGGCGATCGCCATCGTCGGCGACGGCGCGATGCAGATGAACGGCCTCGCCGAACTGATCACCATCGCCAAGTACTGGCAGGAGTGGGACGACCCGCGCCTGGTGGTGGCGGTGCTCAACAACCGCGACCTCAACCAGGTCACCTGGGAGATGCGGGCGATGCAGGGCGCACCCAGCTTCCTGCCCTCCCAGCAGCTCCCCGACGTCGACTACGCGGGCTTCGCCCGTAGCCTGGGCCTGGGCGCCGAGCGCGCCGACCACCCCGCGCAGGTGACCGACGGCTGGTCGCGCGCCCTGGCCGCCGACCGGCCCTACGTGCTGGAGCTGGTCACCGACCCGGCCGTCCCGCCGATCCCGCCGCACGCCACCTGGGACCAGATCCAGGCCGCCGCCGAGTCCGTGCTGCGCGGCGACGCCGACCGCGTCGCGGTGGTCCGTCAGGGCCTCAAGGCCAAGCTCCAGGAACTCCTGCCCTCCTTCGGAGGCCGGCATGGGCATCACTGACCTCGCCCTGCGCAACATCCGCACCGGCCGCTTCCAGCGCTCGCTGGCCCTGGCCACCGCCGGCGGCTCGGTGATCACCGCCGCCGAGATCTACCTGGAGCACGACCGGGCCGGCTTCGGCAACCGCGTCATGTGGTGGCCGGTGTGGCTGGGCCCCGTCGGCGCGGCCGCCGGGATCGCCGGGGCGTGCAGCCCGCGCGCGGCGCACACGCTGCTCCCGGTCGCCTCCGCCGCGATCACCGCCAACGGCCTGCAGGGCACCTACCTGCACGTCCGGGGCATCGCCGAGAAGCCCGGCGGCTGGACGATGGCCCGCTACAACATCGAGATGGGCCCACCGCTGTTCGCCCCGCTGCTGATGAGCCTGGTCGGAGGGATGGGCCTGGTCGCCGCCGTGCTGCGCCGGGAGTCGCGCGATGCCTGAACCCCGCTTCCCCGGCTACGACGTGCTCGGCCAGGTCCGCCACTGGGACCGCGAGACCGTCGCCGCGGTGCTCTCCCGGACCGGCCCGCAGCCGCCGCTGCGCTTCTTCACCCCCGCCGAGGAGGCCACCGCCCGCGCCCTGCTCGACCAGCTGCTCGACCACCCGCAGCCCCCGCTGCTCGCGATGATCGACGCCCGCCTCGCCGAGCGGCAGACCGACGGCTGGCACTTCGCCGACCTGCCCGAGGACGACGAGGCCTGGCGGCGCAGCCTGCGCGCCCTGGACGAGGACGCCGACGGCTGCTTCGCCGACCTCACCGAGGTCCAGCAGCGGGCGGTGCTCGGCCGGGTGCAGGAACTGGCGGGCGAGCGCTGGCACGGCCTGCCCGCGCAGCACGTGTGGAGCCTGTGGACCCGCTACGCCTGCACCGCCTACTACTCCACCCCCACCGCCTGGAACGAGATCGGCTTCGGCGGCCCCGCCCACCCCCGCGGCTACCTGCGCCTGGGCGCCGGGCTGCGGGAGCCCTGGGAGGTCGCCGACGCCCACTCCCGCCCGCCGCGCCCGCCCGACCACGAGCCGCCGCGCCCCGTCCCGCCCGCCACCGACCCCGGCCGGCACTCCCGGCTGCGCGCCGCCGCCGCGACCGTACGGGCCAACGCCGCCGCCGAGGGCGAGGTCCGCCGGCGCAACGCCTCCGCCTGGCTGCTGCCGTCCGACGGCCGCGGCTTCGACCACTCCCTGGTACGGAACATGCGGCGCCACCGGGACGCGGACGAGGTCGACCTGCTGATCGTCGGCTGCGGCGCGGGCGGCGCCACCCTCGCCCAGCGGATGGCCCGCCGGGGCTGGAGCGTGGTCGTCCTGGAGGCCGGGCCGTTCTGGGACCCGCTCGCCGACTGGGTCAGCGACGAGGCGGCCTCCCACCAGCTGTACTGGACCGAACCCCGGGTCATCGACGGCACCGACCCGGTGCCGCTGGGATCCAACAACTCCGGCCGCGGCGTGGGCGGTTCGATGGTCCACTTCGCCGGGTACACGCCGCGCTTCCACCCGTCCGACTTCCATACCCACATGGTCGACGGCGTCGGCGCCGACTGGCCGATCGACTACGCCGACCTGCGGGAGTCCTACCGCCGGCTGGAGCACGAACTGCCCGTCGCCGGCCGGTACTGGCCCTGGGGCGAGCCCCACCCCTACCCGCACGCGCCGCACCCCGTCGGCGGCAACGGCGAGGTGTTCCTGCGCGGCGCCGCCGCCCTCGGCATCCAGGCCCGGGTCGGCCCCGTCGCCATCACCAACGGCCGCTTCGGCCGCCGACCGCACTGCGTCTACCGGGGCTTCTGCCTCCAGGGCTGCAAGGTCAACGCCAAGGCCTCCCCGCTGATCACCCACGTCCCCGACGCCCTCGCGCACGGCGCCGAGATCCGCGCCGACTGCATGGCCGCCGCCGTCGAACTCGACCACGACGGACTCGCCCGCGGCGTCCGGTACTTCCACCACGGTCGCGAACACCTCCAGCGCGCCCGCACCGTCGCCGTCGCCGGGTACGCCATCGAGACCCCGCGCCTGCTGCTCAACTCCGCCTGCCCGCGCTTCCCCGACGGCCTGTGCAACGACCACGACCTGGTCGGCCGCTACGTCATGGTGCAGGGCGCCCCGCAGACCTCCGGCCGCTTCGAGGAGGAGATCCGCGCCTACAAGGCCCCGCCGCCCGAGGTCACCACCGAGCAGTACTACGAGACCGACCCGCGCAAGCCGTACCGGCGGGGCTTCAGCATCCAGAACATCTCCCCGCTCCCCATCACCTGGGCCGAGCACGTCGTCGCCCAGGGCCACTGGGGCGCCGACCTGCGCGCGTACCTGTCCGACTACGTGCACTGGGCCACCCTCGGCGCCATCGCCGAACTGCTGCCCCGGCGGGACAACCGGGTCACCCTCGCCGAGGAGACCGACCGCCGGGGCCTGCCCGTCGCGCGGTTCACCTTCTCCCAGTGCGAGAACGACCGGATGCTCATCCGGGCCGCCCGTGAAGTGATGGAGTCGATCCTGCGCGCCGCCGGGGCCGACGAGGTCATCACCATCGACCGCTACGCCCACCTGGTCGGCGGCTGCCGGATGGCCGCCGACCACCTCGGCGGCGTGGTGGACCACCGGCTGCGCACCTTCGCCGTGCCCAACCTGCTGATCACCGACGGCAGCGTGCTCCCCACCCAGGGCAGCGCCAACCCGGCGCTGACCATCATGGCCCTGGTCGACCGCGCCGCCGGCCTGCTCGCGGCGGGGCAGCGGTCCGGACTGCGAGCGCCGGCATGACCGCCGTCGAACGCATCGGCGTCCAGGTCTACACCGTCCCCACCGACGCCCCGGAGGCGGACGGCACCCTCGCCTGGGACAGCACCACCCTCGTCCTCGCCCAAGCCGTCGCCGGCCCGCACACCGGCCTCGGCTGGACCTACGGCGCACCCGCCACCGCCGCCGTGATCAGCGCGGAACTCGCCCCGCTGGTCACCGGCCGCGACCCGCACGACACCAGCGGCGCCCACGAGGCGATGAACCGCGCGGTGCGCAACACCGGCCGCCCCGGCCTGGTCGCGGGCGCGATCTCGGCCGTCGACCTCGCCCTGTGGGACCTGCGCGGCCACCTGCTCGGCCTGCCGCTCGCCCGACTGCTCGGCGGCGCCGCCCGCCCGGTGGCCGTCTACGGCAGCGGCGGCTTCACCACCTACTCCGCCGGGCAGCAGGAACGCCAACTGCGGCACTGGACCGAGGAGCAGGGCATCCCCCGGGTCAAGATCAAGATCGGCGAGTCCCGGGGCACCCGGGAACGGCGCGACCTCGAACGGGTCCGCGCCGCGCGCGCGGCCATCGGCGACCGGACCGAGCTGTACACCGACGCCAACGGCGGCTACCGGCGCAAACAGGCCGTCCGGATCGGCGGCGCGCTCGCCGACGAGGGCGTCAGCTGGTTCGAGGAACCGGTCTCCTCCGACGACCTCACCGGCCTGCGCATCGTCCGCGACGCCGTCACCCCCGACGTCACCGCCGGGGAGTACGGCTACGACCTCGCCTACTTCGCCCGGATGGTCCCCACCGTGGACTGCCTCCAGGCCGACGCCACCCGCTGCGGCGGCCTCACCGGCTGGCTGCGCGCCGCCGCCCTCGCCGAGGCCCACGGCCTGGACGTCTCCGCCCACTGCGCCCCCCACCTGCACGCCCACGCCGCCGCGGCCGTCCCCAACTGCCGCCACCTGGAGTGGTTCCACGACCACGTCCGGATCGAGCGGCTGCTCTTCGACGGCACCCTCGACCCCGGCGGCGGCACCGTCACCCCCGGTGCCGACGGCGCGCCCGGCCACGGGCTGCGCCTGGCGCCCGCCCGGGCCGACGGGTACCGGGTGGGCTGACCGCGCGAGCGTCCCGGCGGACATCCGCAAGTCGGCGAACGAGCGGACGTCAACGAACAACCGGAGTCAACGATCAACCGGAGTCGGCGAACGAGCGGACGTCGGCGAACGACCGAAGGAGAAAACGGTGACCAAGGCCCCAGCTGCACTCTTCGATGTCGACGGCACCCTGCTCGACACCGTGTACTTCCACGCCCTCGCCTGGTGGGAGGCCCTACGGCAGCACGATCGCACGGTGCCCACCGCCCGGGTCCACCGGGCCGTCGGCATGGGCTCCGACCAGCTCCTCGGCCACCTGCTCGGCGAGGAGCGCGACCACGGCGACGACGACGCGATCACCGCCGCCCACGACGCCCTGTACGCCCGGTTCTGGCCGTTGATCCAGCCGCTGCCGCGCGCCGCCGAGCTGCTGCGCGCCTGCGCCGACCGGGGCTGGCAGGTCGTCCTCGCCAGCTCCGCGTCCGAACGGGAACTCACGGTGCTGCGCCGCGCGCTCGACGCCGACGACGTGATCGCCGCGGCCACCTCCGCCGACGACGTGAGCGCCACCAAGCCCGCCCCCGACCTGCTCCGGATCGCCCTGGACCGGGTGGACGCCTCGCCCGAGCACGCCGTGTTCATCGGCGACACCGTCTGGGACGTCACCGCGGCGGCCCGGGCGGGCGTGGCGTGCGTCACGGTGGA
Organism: Kitasatospora sp. NPDC001547; assembly: GCF_042894165.1. Taxonomy (NCBI): domain Bacteria; kingdom Bacillati; phylum Actinomycetota; class Actinomycetes; order Kitasatosporales; family Streptomycetaceae; genus Kitasatospora; species Kitasatospora sp. NPDC001547. Next base: position 220,251 of record NZ_JBIAVL010000009.1, read on the forward strand.
GAGCGGCGGCTTCGCCGCGCAGGAACTCCTCGGCGCGGGCGCCGCCGAGGTCCACCGGGACACCGCCGAACTGCTGGCCGACCTCGACCGCAGCGTGCTCGCCCGCCCGGCGGGCTGACCCCGCGGAGCCGGGCGGCCGGCCACCCTTCAGGCCGGCTTCCCGTCAGGCGCCGGGCGGCCGGGCCAGGCGGGCCGCGCACTCCAGCAGCATGGCGTGCACGAACGCCTGGGGCAGGTTGCCCCGTTGCTGGCGCTGGGCGATGTCGTACTCCTCCGAGAACAGGCCCGCCGAGCCGCACAGCCCGCGGGTGGCCTCGAACCAGCGGGCCGCCTCGACGGTGTCGCCCTGCTGGTGCTCGGCGAGGGCCATCAGGAAGCCGCACAGGACGAACGCGCCCTCCGCCTCGGCGAGCGGGCGTCCGTCGTGCCGGAACCGGTAGGCGTAGTGCCCGTCGGTGAGTTCGCGGCGGCAGGCGCGCAGCGTGGCGACCGTACGCGGGTCGTCGGCGGCCGGGGTACCGCGGTAGGGCGGGAGCAGCAGCGCGAGGTCGGGCGCCGGATCGCCGGGGGAGCGCTGCCAGCGGCCCGACGGGTGCCGGGCGCGCCGTGACGTGTGGGCGAGGATCCGGTCGGCCAGCGCGCTCCACTCGGCGGCGAGCCCGTCCGGCACCCCGGCCGGGCCGGCCGCGCGCGGGCGGGCGATCGCGCGCAGCCCGGCGGCGCAGATCAGCCGGCTGTGCGTCCAGGCGCGCTCCTCCAACTCCCAGATCCCGGCGTCCGGTTCGCGCCACCGCTGGGCGATCGTGGTGGCGGCGGTGCGCACCGCGGCCCGGGCGGACGGGTCCAGCCGGTCGTGCCGGGCGGCCGCCGCGTAGAGCAGCAGCGTCTCGCCGAAGACGTCCAGCTGGAACTGCCGGGTGATCCGGTTGCCGATCCGGTCATGGCCGCCCGGGTAGCCGGGCAGGTCGACCGTCCGCTGGTCGGGCACCGGTCCGCCGGTCACGGTGTAGGCCGGGGCCAGCCGGGGGCCGTGCTCGTCGAGCCGCGCGGTGGTGAACCGCACCGCTTCGTCCAGGAGTTCGTACGACCCGCAGGCGGCCACCGCCTGGCCGGCCAGGCACTGGTCGCGGATCCAGACGTAGCGGTAGTCGTAGTTGCGGCCGGCCTCGGCGCGCTCGGGCAGGCTGGTGGTCGCGGCGGCGACCATGCCGCCGCCCCCGGGGGAGGTGAGCCCGCGCAGCACGGCGTAGGAGAACCGGGCGTCGCGGCCGTCGAGGGTGTGCCCGAGGCCGGGCACGGCCGCCCGCCAGGCGCGTTCGGTGGCCCGCCAGGCCTTCTCCGGGTCCGGCGGGGGGCCGTCGAGGGGGCGGTCGGCGGCCTCCAGGACGAGGTCCAGCCGTTCGCCCGGGTGCAGGACGGTCTCGGCGGTGAGCCGGCCGTCCCGGTCGGGACGGGCCGATCCGGCACCCGTCCAGCGCAGCCGCAGCGGGCCGGTGCGCAGCGACCAGCCGTCCGCCGTCCGGCGGGGTTCGCGGTCGCGCCGGGGCCCGAAGCCCGATCCCGGCTCCAGGACGGTCCGGAAGCGCACCGGGGCGTACTCGGCGGTCAACCGGCGCAGCAGCACGAGCCGGTGCGGGTCCGCCGGCATGGCCAGCGCCTCCCGGCACTCCAGGATGCCGTCCCCGGCGATCCACCGGCTGCGGCGGACCAGCCCGCCGTCCTCGTAGTAGCCGCCCGGCACGAACCGGCCGACGGGTGTCACCGCGTACACGCCGCTGCCGCCGATCAGGCCGGCGAACAGCGGCTCGGAGTCCCAGCGGGGCGCGCACAGCCATGCCACCTCGCCGAACGGGCCCACCAGGGCGCCGCGTTCGCCGTCGGCGAGGAGGGCGTACTCGCGCAGGCTCCAGGGCGGGTAGGGCGGGAAGGCCTCCACGGCGCGACCCCGGCGCTCAGGCGACCTGCGGCAGGATCTGCTCGCGGTAGAAGTCGAAGAACCCCTCCTGCTCCTGGCCGATCTGCCCCACGTACACCTCGTCGAAGCCGGCGCCGACGTAGGCGCGCAGCTGATCGGCGTGCGCCTGCGGATCGTCGCCGCAGACCACCGACCGGGCCACCATCTCCTCGGTCACCAGCTCGGTGGCCTGCTCGAAGTGGCGGGGCGTGGGCAGCACCTGGGGGAGTTCGCCGGGCAGCAGCTCGCTCGGCCACAGCCGGTGGACGGTCTTGACCGCCCGCTCGCGGTCCTCGGACCAGCACACTTTCGCCCCGCCGATCACCGGGCCGGTGCCGCCCGCCGCCCGGTAGCGGCCGACCAGCTCGGTGTCCGGGCTCATGGTGACCAGGCCGTCCGCGAACTCCGCCGCCCGCTCGGCCGCCCTGGGGCCGAAGGCCGAGACGTACACCGGCAGCCGGGCCCCCTTCGGGGGCGTGTAGAGCCGGGCGTTCTCCACCGTGTAGTGGGTGCCGCGGTGGGACACCAGGTCACCGGTGAACAGCTTCCGCATCACCTCGACGGCCTCCTCCAGCATGTCCGCCCGCACCGCGAACGGCGGCCAGCGGTCGCCCAGCACGTGCTCGTTGAGCGCCTCGCCGGTGCCGACCCCCAGCCGGAACCCGCCCGCCAACTGCACGTCCGCGGTGGCCGCCGCCTGCGCCGTCACGGCGGGGTGCAGCCGGACGGTCGGGCAGGTGACCAGGGTGGTCACCGGCAGCCGGACGACCTGCGACAGCGCGCCGATCACGCCCCAGACGAACGGGCTGTTGCCCTGGGCGTCGTTCCACGGATGGTAGTGGTCGGAGATCGCCAGCCGGGTGAAACCGGCCCGCTCCGCCAGCCGGGCCTGCTCGACCAGCTGGGCGGGGGTGAACTCCTCGCAGGACAGGAAGTAGCCGAACTCGGTCATGGCAGCCTCGGTTCCGTCGACGAGCCTTACCCGGAGCGGCTTTCCGGGACGGGCGCCGCCAAACTCCCCTCCGGCCGGGCTGGGTCCCCGGGGCGCTCGCCGGAGGCCCGGGTCCGCCGCCGACACGCCCTGACACGCCCCTGGCATGCCCCTGATCCGGCCCGGGTTTGCGCCGACGTCGCGGGGTAGGCGTGCGGCATGGAGGACATCGGACCCGCGGCGGACGATTCCGCCGCCGACGACACGGAAGCACTCGACCTCTGCGACCACTGCGGGCGGGCCGTCGCCACCGCGGAGCTGCTCGGTGCCCTGGTGCCGGACTCCTCGGCCCTGCACTCCACCCAGTCCGCGCTGGACGGCAAGCGGCTCGTGGTGGCCTGCTGCGCGGACCACCTGGCCGCCCTGATCGCGGACTACCGCCACCGCCCCTTCGTCCCCGAGGAACAGTGGGCGGGGAAGGTCTGCCGGGCCCTCGCCGACTACGAGGACCCCGTCCCGCTGAGCGTGGTGGCCCGTCTGACCGGCCTCTCCGAGCAGCAGGCGGTGGAGGGCGTGGAGTGGCACAACGCCCGCGCCCGCGAGTGGCGCCGGCACTACGGCGACCCGGGCGACGACTGACCGGACGGCGCTCCGGCGTTCTCCTGGGGAGGACGGGATCGAGCAGCGGGCCGACCGCCCGGGGCGGGCCGGCGACCGCCAGCCCCTCCGTCCGGACCGCCGCCCTTCCGTCGCCCCGGCCTCGCGGGTGCCCGGTGCGACGGGCTACGACTCCAGCAGGTGGTCCAGCACCCGGCCGAAGACCAGGCGCCCCGCCCGGGCGAGGACGGGATCGAGCAGCGGGCCGATGGGCCGGGGCGGGCCGGCGACCGTCAGCTCCTCCGTCCAGACCGCCGCACTGCCGCCGCCGACCGCCCGGACCCGCAGCTCGGCCCAGCCGTGCACCGGGTGGCCGCGCTTGACCAGCCGGCACCGCCCGTCCCGGCCGGGGGCGGGGGCGACCAGCTCGGTGAGTTCCATCGGATCGTCGAAGCGCAGCGGCCCCAGGCCCGTCCGGGCCAGGACGACGTCACCCGCCGCCCGCCCGGTGCCGCGCACCACCGACACCCGGGTGAACGGCACCCGGTCCCCGTGCCGGGACCAGGCCGTCAGCCGCTCCCAGCACTCGGCGGCCGGCAGCGGCGTACGGCGGATCAGGACGAAGTGGGCCACAGCAGCCACCCTAGCGACGCCGACACCCTCGGCGCCTGGACGACCCTCCCGACGCCGCCACTCGGCGCACCAGGTCCTCCCGACCGGATCACCGCCGTCACGTCGTCGTCACCCACGACGAGGGGGCCCTTGGGCTGCTGGAGGAACCCGCCGACCGGTCGCGCAGCTACTTCTTCCGCAGGTCGCCCGAGAATCCGCCGACCAGCAGGTGCAGGCTGCCGTCCGGATTGCGGGTGTACACCTGGTCGTACGGAACGGCGGCGCAGCCGCTGAGCGCGTTCATCGGCGCGGTGCGCAGGACCACCCGGTCCGCCGTGACCTGGACGAGGTTGGCGGTCGCGTCGCAGTAACGGGTGCCGGCGCCCTCGTTGTTGTGGATCTGGGCGACCGGATCGCCGGCCCGGCCCTGGGTGATGGTGATCGCGAAGTCCGGCTGGACCAGGGTCTGCGGGCTGCCCAGGGTGCCCTGCCAGGAGCCGAGGAAGGCGGCCGGGATCTCGCCGTCCGGCGTCGGGGTGCCGGAGGTGGCGACGGGCGGGGGTGAGGTGCTCCCGTCGCCCGTGGTCGGGGTGCCGGTGCCCTTGTCGCGCATGGCCAGGAACACCGAGGTGCCCGCCAGGGCGAGCGTGAGGACGGCGGCGACCAGCAGCGCGCCGGGGCCGGGTCGGCGGCGGGCGGGCCGGGGCGCGTACGGGTACGGGGGGTGGTAGGGCGGGGGCTGTGTCGGCGAGTACGGCGTCGGCGTGGCCGGGTTCGGCGTGGGCGGGGTCGGCGCGGGTGGGTTCGGCGTGGGCGAGCTCGGCGGGCCGTCGGGCCACGGCTCCGCCGGGCCGAACTTCCCGGCGGGGCCGACAGGTTGGACGGTGGAGTCGCCGTCCAGGTCCAGCAGCTCGACGGCGAGCGAGGCCAGTGCGGCGGCGATCGCGGGCGGCAGCCAGTCCCGGCGCCCCAGCCGCTCGCCCGCCGTCGGGTCGGTGGCCGCCAGCCGCTCGCGCAGCTGCGCCGGGGTGGGGCGGCGGGCCGGGTCCTTGGCCAGGCAGTCCGCCACCAGGGTGCGCAACTCCCGGTCGGCGATGTCGAGTTCGGGCTCGTCGTGGATCACCCGGTAGAGCAGTACCGCCGCGCTCACCCCCGAGCCGAACGGCGCGGTGCCGGTGGCGGAGTGGGCGAGCACGGCGCCCAGCGAGAAGACGTCCGAGGCGGGCCCGGCGTTGCGGCCCTCGGCCTGCTCGGGGGAGAGGTAACCGGGGGAGCCGACCACGAAGCCGGACCGGGTCAGCGCGGTCGCCGCGTCCAGCGCCCGGGTGATCCCGAAGTCGATCAGGCGCGGACCGTCCAGCGCCAGCAGCACGTTGGAGGGCTTGACGTCCCGGTGCACCAGCCCTTGGGCGTGCACGGCCTCCAGCGCCTCGGCGAGCCCCACCCCGAGCGACCGGACGGCGGCGACGGGCAGCGGGCCGAAGTCCCGTACGGCGGTGCCCAGCGAGGGCCCGGCGACGTACCCGGTGGCCACCCAGGGCTGGGCGCCCTCGGTGTCCGCGTCCAGCACCGGGGCCGTCCACCGGCCGCCGACCCGCCGGGCGGCGGCCACCTCGTTGCGGAACCGCACCCGGAACTCCCGGTCCGCCGCGTACTGTTGGTGCACCAGCTTGACCGCCACCGTGCGGCCGCCCGCCGTGCGGCCCAGGTAGACCCGGCCCATCCCGCCCGCGCCGAGTCTCCGCAGCAGGCGGTACTCGCCCACCTGCCGCGGATCCCCGTCCCCCAACGCCTCCACGCCGACTCTCCCCTCGCCGCGCCCGTCCGTCCTCCACGCCAGACGGTACCGCCGGGACGCTCGGTTCCGGTTCGGGCCGGTGGCACGGATCAGGAGGTGGGGGCGGCGGGGAGGACGAGGGCGGCTCAGCTCCGGGAGGCTCCACTGGACGCCTTGCCGGACGCCTCCGTCCGGGCCGGGCCCGCGGTGGTCTCGCCGACGGCTGCGCCGTGCCCCTCCGCACCGCTTCCGCCCGCGCCGCTTCCGTCCGTGCCGTTCCCGGCCGAGCCGTGCCCGCCTGGGCCGTGGCCGTTCCGGTCGGCGAGCGCGGCCGGCGCCGGCAGGTTCGCCTGGTGGTCCGGCGGGTAGAACTGCCGGGCCCAGTGCCGCATCGCGCCGATCGGCCCGTCACCCGGGGCGAGCCGGGGCGGCGACACGTACCGCTTGGTGGACCAGATCGGGAAGTCCGCCGAGGTGAACTCGAGATTGCGCTTGAACATCGGGCCGGACAGCAGCCGGGTGACCGTCCGGCTGACCACCCGGGCGACGGTCGGCGGCAGCCCGGACGGCTCCGACATCACGAAGCGGCTGGCCTGCCGCAGCTGCATCCGGCCGGGGGCGACCTGGGTGGCCATGACCAGTGAGCAGATCTCCAGACCGAGCGAGGGCGTGTGCACGTCGGTGTGCAACGCGGTGAGGCCGTACCCGTCCACGTCGACGTGGACCTCGCGCATCCCGAGCAGCGGGAAGGTCTCCCGGACGAGCATCGAGATGTGGAAGCTGGTGCCGTCGAACTCGACCGGCGCCGCCAACTCGCCCTGCGGCCAGCCGTGCAGGGTGACGAAGTGGCCCAGGTCGAAGGAGTTCTCCATGACGTCCTGGGCGTAGCCGGGCATCTCGAAGGAGGCGTACCGCAGCGGCTGCCGACCGTCCCCGAGCCGGTGCCAGGCGGGGATCTCCCAGTCCGGCTCCCGGCCGTCGTGGTGGCGCCAGACGAAGACAGCCTCGTTCACCTCGCGCACCGGCAACTGGGTGAGCGCGGCCTTGGGCGGGGTGGTGCCGTACCCGGTGCGCACGCAGCGGCCCTCGGCGTCGAAGGCGAACCGGTGGAAGGGGCAGACCAGGTCGTCGCCCTCGACCGCGGCCAGGCCGAGGTGGGCGCCCAGGTGCGGGCAGTACGGGCGGATCGCGCGCAGGCGGCCGTTGCGCAGCCGGTACAGCACGACGTCCTCGCCCGCGAGCTGGCGGGTGAGGACGGTGCCGGGCTTGAGCTCGGCGGAGAAGGCGAGTGCGGACCAGCCGTCGGGATAGGGCAGCGCCGGTGGCAGGGCGACGTCGGCCGCGGTCGGGCGGTTGCTGACGGGGTGGACGTGCTTGGACACGCGCATGAAGTCTCCTGTCGGTCTGCCCGGCGCCGCCCCTCCCAGGCGATTAGCGCTCGAACAGAATGGAATTCAGATGCTATCCATGGATCGGGAGCACGTGCACGGACAATCTCCCTAATGAGCAACAAGTCTGATGATCATTCAGATTTCTGCGTTCAGGAATTCGATTGATCCCGGCCGCCCCGCCTGACCCGGTGGTTCGGGTGTCATGAACCGAGCTCTCGGGACCGCTTCCTCCGCCGCTCCGCGCACTGCCCTTCCGGCCCTTTCCGGGCGCGGGCATCCGACGATCTCCGATGTGTCGTTCTCCCCGCTGGGTCACCGGAACCGGCGTGCGCCGACACTGTCCGCGCCCCGGCTGCCCCCGCGCGCCTTAGCGCCCCGGGTGGGGGTGCGCCAGGATGGTCAGCTGGTCGTGTCCGTGGTCTGCAGGAGGAGGCAGCGTGGGAGAGCACTCGAAGCCGGCGAAGGACCCCGGCCAGGGGACGCCGCCGCCGGGCAACGCCGACGGCAAGGTGACCACGCCGCCGCCGAGCAACGGCAAGCACAAGAAGAAGTGACCGTGGGCGACGACGCGGGGCCCGGTGGCCGGCCGGCCCTGGATGCGGAGATGGAGCGGGCCGGGGCGTGGCCGGAGGATTCGCCGTGGCTGCGGGAGGCCTTCACCGCGCTGCCGCGCGAGCGGTTCGCACCGGGCCGGCTGTGGCGGTGGGACGGCTGGGCCTACGTGCCGGTGGACTCGTCGGGCGACCCGGACGGGTGGCTGGCCGAGCTGTACGCCGGCCCTCACGCGCCGGCCGTCACCCAGCTCTCCGGTGGCCTGCCGTCGTCGTCGCTGTCCGCGCCGTCCGTGGTGGCGGACATGCTGGACAGCCTGAGGCTGGAGCCGGGGCACCGGGTGTGGGACGTCGGCACCGGGCAGGGCTGGACGGCGGCCCTGGCCGCGTGGCGGGCCGGACCGGGCCTGGTCGTCTCCACCGAGGTCGATGAGCGGCTGGCCGCCTTCGCCCGCGGCCGGCTCGCGGCCGCCGGGCTCGACGTCGAGGTGGTGGTCGGTGACGGTACCGCCGGCGGACCGCCGGGCGGCGGCCGGGTCGACCGGCTGCACGCGACCTACGCGGTCGAGGCGGTGCCGTGGTCATGGGTGGCGGCGGTGCGGCCGGGCGGGCGGATCGTCTACCCCTGGGGACGGCTGGGGTACGTCGCGCTCACCGTCGGCGACGGCGGTTGCGTCGCGCACGGCTGGGTGCACGGCCTGGCGCAGTTCATGGGCGACCGCACCGGTCCGGCGCAGGCGGGCGCCGGGCGCCCGGCCTACGCCGCGGTCCGCGGCGACGCCGAGCCCGAGACCAGCAGGGTCCTCGACCGCGACCCGGCCGCGCTGGAGGACTGGAACCTGCGGTTCGCGCTGCGCGTCGCCGCCCCGGACGCCGTGCTCTCCACCGAGCAGGGCGCGGACGGACCGGTCGTCCTGGTCCACGACGGCGACCGCTCGTGGGCCGAGGTCGGCCCGGGAGCGGACGGGCGACCGGTGCTGCGGCAGGGCGGGCCACGCCGGCTCGGCGACGAGCTGATGCTCGCCTGGGCCCAGTGGGACGGTCTGGGCCGCCCGGGCCCGTACGACTACGGCGTCACCGTCACCCCTGATGCCCAGTGGGCGTGGCAGGGCGATCCGCAGGACGGTCCGCGCTGGCCGATCGGAGGCCGGCTGCCGGCCGCGCGGTAACCGATCGCCCGCGACCCGGTGCGCGGTGGGACGTCCGGCCGCCCGGCGGGCAGGTGCGGTGCGGGGCGTCCGGCGGCCCGGCGGGCAGGCGGAGTGCGCCGAGGCGTGCGCCGGTGCGCCGGGTCGGTGCGTTCACTCAATTCGCGTGGTGAGACAGCGAGTTGGCGATCCGACCGGATGTGGTGGAGCATAGGCCGGGCCCGGTCCGTTGCGGTGCGCCTGCGCCGCGGCCGAGGCGCCGTACAGCTGCTGGGGAGGAGGCGGTCCGGTGACTGCGGAACGTCCGTTTCTGGTCCGGGGGAAGGCGGTACCCCTGGCCAGGTACCTGGCGGAGGAGGACATCGAGGGCCTGGTGGCCTGCTCGTGCGTCGGGAACGAAGTCAGCATCGACCTCGCGGACACCAGGATCCTGGTGAGCCTGGTCGACGTCGCCGACACGGTGAGGCTCAACTTCCACATGGTCCAGGACGGCCCGGCCAAGCCCCGCTCCTGGTCGCGCCGGGTGCCCGTCGGCACCGGGCCGCGCGAGATCGCGTCCCGGATAGCGCTGGACGTGCGAGCCCTGGAACGCGAGCTGGCGCCGCTGCGCCGTCGCCCGCCCCGGACGGTGCCGACGCGGCACCGTCCGGGCTGAGCCCGGCGGGAGGCGTCCACCGGCCCGGGTCCGGTGGCGGGGGAGCTGCCGGACCCGGACCGGTGCGGTTCCGGTCGGGTCAGCAGCTCTGCGGGCGTGGAAGTCGGGCCCAGCGGTCCGGAGGGCGGCATCCCACTTGTCGCGCGCGGAAACGTTCTTCCGCCGTACGTCTGGCCGTTGCCCGCCACGACCGGTAGGGATCTGGTGGCGCTGCTAGAACCGCAGCGCCCGACCTTTCCCATCCGTGGTCACACCGCCGGGCCACGAGCCCGGACGGTGGTCAGGAGTCAGCCTCATGCCGAGCACCTCGAATCCCGGGAGCACCTCGAATCCCCGGACCACCCGGAGAACGCCGCGAGTTCGGCGCCGAATCCCGGCGGTGGCCTCCGCCGCGGTCGTGGTGGCGGCGCTGGTGGCGCTGCCCGGCGGCGTGGCGCAGGCGGCATCGCCCGACATCGTGATCAGCCAGGTGTACGGCGGTGGCGGCAACTCCGGTGCCCCGTACGCCAACGACTTCGTCGAGCTGTACAATCGCGGCACCACCCCGGTGTCCGTCACCGGCTGGACGGTGCAGTACGCGTCGGCCGGCGGCTCCAGCTGGTCGCGGACCACCCTCTCCGGGACGATCGCGCCCGGCCACTACCTCCTGGTCCAGGAGGCCGCCGGGGCCGGGGCGGGCGCCGCGCTGCCGACGCCGGACGCGACCGGCACGATCGCCTTGTCCGCGACGTCCGGCAAGGTCGCCCTCGTCACCAACGGCACGGCGCTGACCTGCGCCTCGGGCTGCGCGAGCCAGCCCGGGGTGAAGGACTTCGTCGGCTACGGCAGCAGCGCCGGCTCCGCCGAGGGCTCGCCGACCGGCAACCTGTCGAACACCACGGCGGCCCTGCGCAAGGGCGGCGGCACCACCGACACCGACGACAACGCGGCGGACTTCGCGATCGGCGCGCCCGCGCCGCGCAACTCCTCCACCGGCGGGGGCGGCAACACCGGCGGCACCCGGATCCACGACATCCAGGGCGCCGCCCGCACCTCTCCGCTGGCCGGCAGTGCGGTCAGCGCGGTGCCCGGCGTGGTGACGGCCGTCGGCCCCAACGGCTTCTGGTTCCAGGACCCGCAGCCCGACAACGACCCCGGCACCAGCGAGGGCGTCTACGTCTACACCGCCGGCGCGCCCTCGGTCGCGGTCGGCGACTCGGTCACGGTCGGTGCCACCGTCAGCCAGTACCGCCCGGGCGGCACCGGCGGCACCACCAACCTGTCGATCACCGAACTGACCGCGCCCACCGTCACGGTGGTCGCCCACAACACGCCGCTGCCCGCCGCCACCGTGGTCGGCCAGGGCGGGCGGATACCCCCGTCCGCGGTCATCTCCGGCGTCACCTCCGGCGACGTCGAGACCGCGGGGAACTTCCAGCCCGCCACCGACGGCCTGGACTTCTGGGAGTCCCTGGAGGGCACGCGGGTCGAGCTCGACAACGCGGCCGTGGTCGGCCCGACCAACAAGTTCGGCGAGGTCCCCGTCGTCCCGCAGGGCAGCGGCACCCGCACCAACCGGGGCGGCATCCTGCTGCAACCGAACGACGGCAACCCGGAGCGGGTCGTCCTCGGGAAGGCGCTCGCGCCCACCCCGACCGCGAACGTCGGCGACACCCTGACCGGCGCCACCGTCGGCGTGCTCGACTACGCCTTCGGCAACTTCACCCTCCAGGTCACGGCGACCCCGACGGTCACCCCCGGCGGCACCGCCCCCGAGGTCACCGCCGCGCCGACGGCCGGCCAGCTCGCCGTGGCCACGTTCAACGTGGAGAACCTCGCCCCGTCCGACCCGCAGAGCAAGTTCGACGGCCTCGCGGCGGGCATCGTCACCAACCTGCGCTCGCCCGACCTGGTCGCCCTGGAGGAGATCCAGGACAACAGCGGTGCCACCAGCGACGGCACCGTGAGCGCGACCCAGACCCTGGCCAAGCTCACCGCGGCCATCACCGCGGCCGGCGGCCCTTCCTACTCCTATCGGGAGGTCGACCCGGTGGACGGCCAGGACGGCGGGCAGCCCGGCGGCAACATCCGCCAGGTCTTCCTGTTCCGCACCGACCGCGGCCTCTCCTTCACCGACCGCCCCGGCGCCGGACCGACCACCGCCGACTCCGTGGTGAACGCGGGCGGCACGCCGCAGCTGGCCTACTCGCCCGGGCGGATCGACCCGGCCAACGCGGCGTTCAACTCCAGCCGCAAGCCGCTCGCCGGTGAGTTCCGCTGGAACGGCAAGCCGGTCTTCGTGATCGCCAACCACTTCAACTCCAAGGGCGGCGACCAGCCCCTCTTCGGCCGCTACCAGCCGCCGGCACACCCCTCGGAGAGCCAGCGCCACGACCAGGCCGCCGTGGTGAAGGGCTTCACCGACCAGATCCTGGCCGTGGACCCGAACGCGTCGGTCATCGTGCTCGGCGACCTCAACGACTTCGAGTTCTCCGGGACCACCGACATCCTCACCGCCGGCGGTTCGCTCACCGACCTGCCGCGCACCCTGCCGCCGGCCGAGCGCTACACCTACGTGTACGAGGGCAACTCGCAGGTGCTGGACCACATCCTGATCTCCGGCTCGCTGGCCGCCACGGCGTACGGCTACGACATCGTGCACATCAACAGCGAGTTCCGCACTCAGCTCAGCGACCACGACCCGCAGGTGGTGCGCATCCCGCTGCCGTAGCGGCACCTGTCGTCCCACCGGCACCGACCGCCCGGGCGTCACCGTGCCCGGGCGGTCGGTGCCGGGCCGGTCCTGCCCGGGCGGTCGGTGCCGGGCGGTCAGTGCGCGGGCGTCACCGGCCCGGGGCGTAGTCCGGCAGCAGCAGGTCCGAGTGCGCGGCCCGGCCCGCCTGCGCGCCCGCCGTCGCCAGCTCCTCGGCGACGGCCGCCGGGTCGCGCAACAGGGCGTTGCGGGCCTCCAGTTGTTCGCGGGTCGTCGGTGTCACCACCGTGCCGCCGCCGGTGGCCAGCGCCTGGTTGCGTTCCGCGAAGGGACGCATCCGGCGCTCGTAGGCCGCGAAGGCGGCGGTGTGGTCGGCGTGCGCGGCCAGCTCGCCGGCCAGGACGTACGCGCCGACCAGGGCGACGCTCGACCCCTGGCCGGACAGGAACGAGGTGGCGTGCGCGGCGTCGCCCGCGAGGACCACCCGCCCGCGCGACCAGCCCGGCAGCTGGATCTGGCTGACGATGTCGAAGAAGAGGTCGTCGGCGTCCCGCATCGCCGCCACCAGGCGGGGCAGGTGCCAGACCCGCTCCGGGAAGTGCGCGGCGACCAGCTCGCGCTGGGCCCGCGGATCGCGGAAGGACTCGAAGGGCGGGACGTCGCGGGTGAAGGTGAGGAAGCCGTGCACCCGGTCGGCGGGCTCGTGCGCGTAGAGGACCGCGCCGCGCCCGACGTCGTTCCAGATCACGCCCTCGTGGGAGAGGCCGAACTCGTTCGGGAGGGTGAAGCCGGCGAAGACGTGCCCGAGGTAGCGGTGGAACCTCTCCTCGGGGCCGAGCACCAGCCGACGGGTGTTCGAGTGCAGCCCGTCCGCGCCGACCACCAGGTCGAAGTCGCGGCGGACGCCGCTGTCGAACACCACGTGGACGGCGTCCCCGTCGTCGTCCAGCGCGGCGATCGAGTCGCCGAAGAGGAACTCGACCCGGTCGCCCAGCGCCTCCTGGAGGGCGTCGGCCAGATCGCCGCGCCGGACCTCCAGGTCGAGACCGGCCTCGCTGCCGGTCAGCTGCTCCGGGCGCAGCGAGCCGACGGTCCGTCCGGCGGGGTCGACGAAGGTGATCCGCCGGCTGTCGACGTGGGCGGCGCGCAGGCGCGGCAGCAGCCCCATGCGCTCCACGACCTCGCGGGCGGTACCGCGGATGTCGACGGCGTAGCCGCCCCCGCGCACGGCGGCGGCCTTCTCGACCACGGTCACCTCGAAGCCGTACCGGTCGAGCCAGTACGCGAGCGCGGGGCCCGCGATGCTCGCTCCGGAGACCAGGACTCGACGGGCGGGGCGTGACACGGTGTTCATGGCCTCTCACTTTCCCGGCGGGCTCTCCCGCCGGCACGTCGGTGGGACACGGATACGCAGCGGACGAGCAGAGATGCGTACCTCAGGTATCTTTATGGAGGCCGCACGCCACCCCCGGGGGCGGCGGCCCACCCCCACACCGTACAGATACCTAACTTAGGTATGCAAATGGAGGCACTCATGTCCGCCGAGTCCACCGAGGCCCGCGAACCGAGGGAGCCGCGCCCCGATCTGCTCGCCGCGCTGACCCGGATCTCCCGGCTCGGCGCCGCCATGACCCGGGGCCGCCTGGTCGAACGCGCGACGGAGGCGGCGGGCCTGGGGCGTGACCGGCCCGCGGTGGGTGTGCTCGTCACCCTGCGCACCGCCGGAAAGCCCCTGCGGATCGGCGAGATCGCGGACCGCATGCAGGTCGTGGGTCCGCACATCACCCGCCAGGTCCAGGCCCTGGAGAAGCGCGACCTCGTCCGCCGCATCCCCGACCCGCACGACGCCCGCGCCCGCCTCATCGAACCCACCGAGGCCGGCGCCGAGGCCGCCAACCGCTATCTCGCCTTCCTGCTCGGCTGGTTCGGCGACACCCTCGCCGACTGGCCCGCCCAGGACCGCGACGACCTCCTCCGCCTCCTCGCCCGCTTCACCGACGACGCGACGGCCCGGCTCGCCCTGCTCGACGGCGGCGAGGACTGACCCCTACGCCCCTGGCGTCGGCCGGGCCCTGCTTCCCCCGGTGAGGGTCGCGCCCGCTCCAACGGCGACGGCCGTACGTCCGCTGCCGCGGTCCTGGCCGTGAGCCGGGAGCGGCTCAGTAGGGTGGGGCCGTGACGGGTTGTCGCGCCGGGGGTGGGGAGGCCGTTGTGTTGGTCGGGTCACGGAGCGGATTCGGCTTGGAGTTCCACACCGAACGGGACCCGGGGCTGCTGTGCGTCGACGTCTTCGTCGGCGGGCTCCAGGTGAACCCGTGGGACAACGCGTTCTACCCGCCGCTGCTGGTCAAGAAGCTCAAGGACGAGCTCGGTCGCCTCCGCCCGCCGACCGCGCCGCCGGTGGGGTTCACCTCGCCGTCCGAGTACTTCCTGATGGTCGAGAGCTGGATGTACGACGACGCCGGTACGGGGACGGGGACAGGGGCCGCGGCGGAGGCCGAGGAGGCGTTCGCGCGGTACGCGTTCCTGGAATGGGGGGAGTGCACCGACCAGGTGACGGCCTTCGCGTTCCCCGACGGCGACCGGGTGCACCTCGCCTGTCGGATACGTGATGGCGACGGTGCCGCCCCGGGCGCCGATTCCGGGCATGAGCCGACGGTGGTGCCGGTGAGCCGGGCAGTGCTCCTGGAGACGTTGGAGCGCGGCCTCGCCCTCGCCGAACGGGAGTGGGCCGCCCGGCTCGCCGCCAGGACGGGCCGCGGTGGCACGGCGGACGGCGAGGACGGCGAGGACGGGGCCGGCGTGCGTTCTCCTTAGGTGTGTACCGACGGCCGCGAGGAGGTTGGGGCCACCTCGCGGCCGAGGCCCGGGCCCCCTCCGCGCCCTACCGCGTCACCAGCCAGGACAGGCTCGCGGTCAGCCTCGTGCGCAGCGCCGGGTCCGCGACGGCCGGGGTCGGGTCGGTGGCGACGGCGGTGAGCAGGTGCGGGCGCGAGCGTGGCCCGGTCAGCTTGAGTTCGGCCAGGTCCAGCGCGGTGCGGTCGGCCAGCCGGGGCAGCTCCCGCCCGTCCAGGTACCAGCGCAGCCGGGTGCCGGCGACCGGCAGGTCGACGGTGAGGCGGTCCGTGGCGGTGAGCCAACTTCCCTCGGCGGTGGGGCTGGTGAGCGGCGTGGCGTGGCGGTAGAAGCCGGCGATCATCGCCTCCCGCCCGGGCAGGTTGAACTCGCGTCCGAGCGAGCGCATGATCGAGTTCTCGGTCGGCCGGTAGAGCCCGGTGGGGTAGTAGCCGCCGCCCTCGTAGGTGCCGACCGTGCCGCCGTCCGGCGAGGCCTGGCCCAGCCAGCGCGACCACTTGGTGCCCTGCCGGCGCATCCGGTCGGCGGTCAGGGTGCTGATGTTTGCCTCGGCGGGCTCGTCGCCGTGGTACGTGCCCTGGCCCTCGTACACGTACTCGTCGGCCAGCTTGCCCAGCGAGTGCCCGATCTCGTGCACCGCGATCTGCCCGGACTTCGCGTTGCCGCCGGCCACGGTGGCGATGCCCTCGTAGCCGACCGGGGACTTGACGTCGTTGTAGCCGGCGCCGCCGTACTTCGCTGTGTTGGCCACCACGAGCACCAGGTCCGCCTGCGGGGCCTTCGCCGCGTACGACTCCACGGCCTTCTCGTCCACGCAGAGCAGCCGCTCCACGCCGTCGCACCAGAAGTACGAGCCCAGCGCGGTGTGCCGCACCGTCGCCTGGTCCGGATCCCCGGTCACCCCGGACTCGGGGGAGACGGCGGACACCGCCCAGACGTTGAACAGCCCCCGGTAGGCGGCGTAGGGCTCGACGGACGTCAGCTCCTGCCACTTCTGGGTCGCGTCCGTGCGGAACTTCTCCTGCTCCTGCGCGGTGTACCCGTCGCCGATCACCACCACGTCCAGCTTGGTGGCCGGCTCGCCGTTGCGCACCAGCGCCGTCACGTCGCCGTCGCCCCGCACCGGCGCCACGCCCTGGGGGCGGTCGGCGAGGTACGGGGAGGCGGCCGGAGCCTGGGCGCGGGAGATGCCGCCGTCCTCGGCGAACACCTCCACCTGGCGCGTCGTCGGCGCCCCGTCTGCGGGGCGGCCCCAGGCCGGCGCGGCCCCCAGCGCCGTCCCGGCGAGTACGGCGGCGAGCAGGGCGGTGGCGGTTCTGGCGGCGGTGCGGTGCACGGAGGGTCCTCCCGGTCGGCGGTCTGTGGCTTGCCCCCTTCCCATGTCGAGAACCTGACAATCATTGAGCGACGACCCGCCCGCCGGGCCGTGCCGACGTCAACCCGCTCGCGGCCAGGGCCGCCCAGGAGGCCCGGACTCAGGCCGTGGCAGCGGCCCGGTCGGTCCGGGGTGAGGGCCCCTCCGGCGGGTGAGGGTCCTCCGGCGGGCCCGACCGCCGGGTTTGACCCCTGGCTCCAGCCCTTGGTTCGTCGAGAGGGCCGAGGCGTGAACACCCGGCGGCCCGCCGCCGGGTGTTCACGCCGGTGCGCGGTCGGTCAGTGGCCCAGCACGCCGCGGATCCAGCCGTCCACCGTGCCGGTGAGGTCGTGCTGCCCGGCCGCGTGGTCCAGCAGGAACGTACGCACCGAGTCGCCGCCGTGGAACATGCCGCGCTTGTCGAACTCCAGCACCACCTCGACCCGGTGCGGGTCGGTGACGAAGGACAGCTCGATCTCGTTGCAGCGCTGGGCGAACTGCGGCGCAGCCTTGTACTCGATCTCCTGGTAGAACGGCAGTGTCTGGCCCGTGCCGTGGATCCGGCCGGCCTCGAGGTCGGCCCGGTGGAAGTGGAAGCCGAGCGCCGCCAGCGCCTCCAGCACCCGCTGCTGCACCGGCAGCGGCTGCACCGTGAGCGGGTCGTTGTCCCCGCGGTCCAGCTGGCCCGCGATGTCCACATCGGTGCGGACCCCGAGCGCCATGCCCGTCAGGTGGTGGCTCCCGATCGCGGTCAGCGGCGTCTCCCACGGCACGGGGAAGGCGAACGGGACGGCGACCTGCTGCCCGGCGGCCAGCCGCAGCGGGCCGCAGACGACCAGCTGGGCGAACTCCTTGACGGTGTGGCTCTCGCTGTCCTCGTGCTCGACCTCGACCCGGGCGGTCAGGTGGAGCGTGATGCCGTTGATGTCGGCGTCGCGGTCGCCGCCGACCAGGTTGACCTGGCCGTGCACGGCGCCGCCGGGGTAGACGGTCGGGGTGGACAGCACTGTGTCGACGCTGGGTCCGCCGACGCCCAGGGCGCCGAGAAGCCGCTTGAACACCATCCGGATTACTCCTCACAGGGTCGGGCACGCGAGCCCGCTGATCGTACTTTGCCTGCGCTTTGCCACCGATGGGCGGCCCCGGCAGCGAGGAAACCGGTGGGACGCCGCTACCTCGGTGCCCGGAAGCCGCCGATCCTCTGCTCGAGCAGTTCGGCCAGCCGCAGCGGGGTGCGGTCCTCGAACATCGGACCGATGATCTGCACTCCCACCGGCAGGCCCTCGGGGGACCGGCCCGCTGGTACGGCGGTGGAGGGCAGGCCGGGCATGGTGGCCAGACCGGCCCAGACGAGCTGGTCGAAGTACGGGTACGCGACGCCGTCGATGTCGAGCCGGCGCTCCCTCGGATCGGGGTCGTGGTCGTGCGGGAACGCGGGAGTGGGCGTGATGGGGCACACCACGGCGTCGTACTCGGCGAACAGCTGCCGCCAGCCGTGGCGGTGCAGCTCGCGGCGCGTGTTCGCCTCGATCCAGTCGCGGTGGCTGAGCACCATGCCGCGCAGCAGCCTCGCCTCGAGACTCTGGTCGTCCGCGCTCAGCTCGGCAGCGCCGGCCTGCACCTGCTCGTACGCCTCGACGGGAAAGCGCGCGACGGAGCCCGAGAACAGGAACTTCGTGTAGAGCAGCGCGGATTCGGTCAGATCGGGCAGCAGCGGACTGCCCTGGTCGACGCGGGCACCGCCGTCCACGAGCGCGTCGGCCACCCGGTTCACACCCGCCCGCACGGCCGACCCGGTCGGAATGACCGGATGCTCCTCGAGGACCAGGACCCGGAAGTCGCGCAGCCGTTCGTGGCGCGCGGGCGGCAGCGTCAGGCGGTACGCCACACCGTGCGTCAGCGGGTCCGGTCCGGCCATGACGTCGAGCAGGAGCGTGAGGTCGCGCGCACTGCGCGCCATCGGACCGACGACCGCCAGGTCGTGCTCGACCGGCAGGGCCGGCCCGGGCGGCGGGACCATGCCGCGGCTCGCCGCCAGCCCGAGCGTCGGCTTGTGGGCGTAGACGCCGCAGAAGTGCGCGGGGGTGCGCAACGAACCCGCGAGGTCGGAGCCGATGGACAGCGCGCCGAACCCGGACGCCAGGGCCGCCGCCGAACCGCCGGAGGACCCGCCCGACGTACGACGGTGGTCCCACGGGTTGTTGGTGGTGCCGTAGATCTCGTTGAAGCTCTGTATGTCCTGCAGCCCTACGGGCACGTTGGTCTTGCCGAGCACCACCGCGCCCGCCGCCTTGAGCCGTGACACCTGCACCGCGTCCTCGGCGGGCAGGTGGTCCCGGTGCGGCGCCATGCCCCAGGTCGTGGGCAGCCCGGCGACGTCGTAGGACTCCTTGACCGTCACCGGTATGCCGAGCAGCGGCCGGTCCTCACCGCGGGCGCGCGCCTGGTCGGCCCCGCGCGCGGCGGCCCGGGCACGGTCGAAGTCCGGCACGCAGATCGCGTTGATCGCCTCGTCGTCCCGCTCGATCCGGGCGATCGCCTCGTCGGTCAGTTCCGCCGAGGTCACTTCACCAGCACGCAAAGCGGCCGCGAGTCGTTCGGCCGTCTGAAAGCTCCACTCCATGCGTCGGACCGTACCGGCCTGCGGCGAAGGGCACGAAATACCGTTTCGGACAACAGGATTGGTGCGTCAATGCCCTTCGTCTCCGCCAGGCGGAACCCGGGGCGCGCGGTGGGCCGACCGGGGAGTCGCGCCTCACGCCTCGGGCGGCGCGTCGCCCTCCCGGCGCTGCCGGCGGCGGTAGTTGCGCATGGATACCTGGGAACCGCAGCCGGTACTGCAGTACAGCCCCGCCCCGTTGCGGGTGCGGTCGAAGAAGCCGAAATGGCACGGCGGGTTGCGGCACGCCTTGATGCGTCCCCAGTCGCCGGTCTGCGCGAAGGTCGTCACCGCGGCCAGTACGGTCCCGAACACGCGCGGCACCCCTGCCTGCGGTGACGCCAGCGCGACGCCACCGGCCGTGACCACCGTCGCCAGCGGGTAGAGCGCGCCCGCGCGCCGCAGGTGCCGCTCGGCGTGCTGCAGCGGCTCGCCGAGGCTCTCCTCGTCGCCGGAGTGCGCGAGCAGCAGGGTCACCAGGGCGTCGCGCAGCTCGCGGGCGGCTGCGGCGTCGGCATCGGTCGCCACGGTCTCGTCGCCGAACTCGGGGTGCTCCGCGAGCCATGCCGCGAACGCGTCCCCGTCGCCGAACAGCTCCCGCCGTCCGGCCCCGTCCGCGCGCGTGTTCACGAACGCGAGCACGGTCTCCACCGTCGGCACGACGGTGCGCGGGCTGGGTTTCGCGGATCCGGCCGCAGCACTGCTCATCGCCCCATCCTACAGGAGCCGGAAGAGGCGCTAAGCGGACTAACGGGCAACGCTCGGCGCCAGGTCGCTTGACGCGTTATGAGCTAACGGCTTACGGTCGCAACATGAACGGAACATCGAACCAGCAGGCCCAGCCCCGCACATGGCTCATCACGGGCGCGACGTCCGGCATCGGCCGTGAACTGACCCTCCAGGCGCTGGAGAACGGCGAGGCCGTCTCGGCGCTCGCCCGCGACACCACCGCCCTGGACGAACTGACCGAGGCGCACCGCGACCGCCTGCTCCTGATCCCCACGGACGTGCGTGACGAGCGGGCCGTACGGGAAGCGGTGGAGCACACGCTCACGCGGTTCGGCCGCATCGACGTGGTGGCCAACAACGCGGGCTACGGACTGTTCGGAGCCGTCGAGGAAGCCTCCGACCCGCAGGCCCGCGCCGTGTTCGACACCAACGTCTTCGGAGTGCTCAACGTGCTCCGCGCGACGCTGCCGGTGCTCCGCGCCCAGCGGTCCGGGCACGTCCTCCAGGGCTCGTCGGTCTACGGGCAGTCCGCCCACCCCGGCGTGGGGCTGCTGGCCGCGACCAAGTATGCGGTCGAGGGCCTGTCGGACGCGCTGGCGGCCGAGGTCGCGCCGCTCGGCATCAGGGTCACGATCATCCAGCCCGGGATGACCGCCACCCCCTTCCTGTCCAAGCTCGACGTCGCGGCCGGCCTCGACGACTACGACCGGACCGTCCGCGAGGTCCAGAAGGGCATCGGCGAACTGCCCGCGTCCGCGTTCTCCTCCGCCGCCCGGATCGCCGAGGGCATCCGAACCGCGGTCGACAGCCCCAACCCCCCGCTGCGCCTGGCCCTCGGCACCTCCGGCGCCACCGGCATCCGCACCGCCCTGGAGGCCCGCACCGCGGACCTGGACGACTGGAACCACGTGACCGACGCCGTCGACAGGTGACCGCACCGCCCGCAGGGGCCCCGGCGCTGACAGCCGGGGCCCCTCGGCGGCGAGGTCCTCGATCGACTCATCCGGTGCGACGTCAGGGCCGGCGACCGGCGAACCCGACCGGACGGCACCCGGTCAGGACTCCCCTGACGTCGCCCTCAGCAGCGCAGCCCGGTGCCGCCACCGTTGGCGCGACTCAGAACCTCGTCGTCGCCGTTCCGGTAGAAGAAGAAGCCGTACACATCGATGCACGTGCTGCCCGGGGCGTAGACGTACACCGGCCCCGCGTACTTGGTGTAGTACTGCAGTTCGCCGTCCTCCTGCGCCCAGCCGGATTGACTGGTGGTCTTGATGGAGACGGTGATCTTCGAGAAGTCCTTCGCCTGCGTGTCGTCGCCTCGGGCGATGGCGCAGTTCTTGCCGGTACTGCTGCTGTAGTAGGTGTCGATCCACCCCACGCGGCGGCCGTTGTGGTCGTCGACGATCGGGTACTGCTTCAGTGAGCCGTACGAGCTGCCGCAGAGGTTCACCTGAGGGTAGGCGCCGGCTTCGCCGGCGGTGCCGACGACGAGGCCGGCCAGCGCTGCGGAGACCGTCAGCGCTGAGATGATTCGCTTGCTTTGCACGGGAGTTCAGACCCTTCGTCGTGGGGCTTCCCGCCGCCGGGCAGGCGGTGGTTCCAGCAGTGGCACCGGGTGTGCGACGCGGGCGGCCGGGGCCGGGGCCGGAGGAGAGCCTGCTCGCCCGGTGGGGACGGAATGGAAACCGTCGGCCCTGCCCCCTGTCGACCTTCCCCTGCCGACCTGCTCAGGCGGTGTGACTCGCCTGTTCCAACGAGGCGTACGCGGCCCGGAACTTGATGGTGGCGCTCTCCCCGTCCCCCCAGGACAGTTCGTCCTGGCCGCGACGGAGGCTGTACCTGGCGTCGTCGACGTCCACGATGACCGGGGAGGCCTCACAGCTCCCGGTGCTGAGGTAGTTCAGGGCGTAGCCGGAGAGGTCCCAGGCGCCGTTCAGATTCCCCTGGTTGGAGACGGAGATCGCCTGGCCGGTGTAGTCCATCGCCGTGACGATGTCCTCCCAGCACCTCGACTTGGCGCTGGCGGCGGGCGCGGCCGCCACGACGGCGCCGGCGCCCAGCGCGAGGACTGCGGTCACGGTCGCGAGGCGGGTGCGTAGACGAATCACGGACGGATTCCCTTCCGAAGTGGTGTGTACTGCCGGTTGAACCGGGCGGCCCGGCGGGGCTCGCTCGCGCTGGTGGCGCGAGGTGCCTCCTGATCGCGGCGAGATCCTCGTCCGAGGACCCGGTGGACTTCCCACTGTGGAGGAACACGGGATTGTCCGGCCGCGAGAGCGGTCGCGGCCCAGGTGAGCAGCGGACAACCCGGATTGTCCCCGGACACGGCGCCGGGGGAGGGAACGGGGCAGCGGGTGAAACCAGGCTTCGCGGTGGCCGTGTCCGGGCACGGTCCCAAGCGCAACCACGGATTCGAGAAGGGAATCGGAATGCGCCAGGAGAAGAACGAGGCCGGCGGCAACGGCGCCGCCGGTGCTGACGAGGCGTCCGCCGGCAGCGCCCAGGACGCCCGGCTCCGCCGTTCCAGCGTCTTCCTCGTCGACGAGGCCCTCGGCTTCCTCTTCCCTGCGGCCCTGCGCGCCGCCGCCGACGTGGGCGTGGCCGACCACCTCGGGAACGGCCCCGCCACGCCGGCCGAACTCGCCGCCGTGACCGGCACCCACGCCCAGAGCCTCCACCGGGTGCTGCGCCTGCTCGCCACCAGGGGCGTGGTCGCGGAGGACGAGGACGGGCGGTTCACGCTGACCGACGCCGGACAGGCCCTGCGCAGCGACGTCCCGTACTCCGCGCGCACGGCCGTCCAGATGCTCACCGACCGCACCATGTGGCGCCCGGCGGGCGAACTGTCCCGCTGCCTCACCGACGGGACCACGGCGTTCGACGCCATCTTCGGGATGCCGTTCTTCGAGCACTTCGCCCAGGACGAGCGGACCGCCGCCGTCTTCCACGTCGGCATGGCGGCGATGTCGGACCCGGAGAACGCGCCGATCGCGGCCGTGTGCGAACTCCCCGGAACGGGAACGGTCGTGGACGTCGGCGGCGGTCACGGCGGCCTCCTGGCGGAGGTCCTGCGCCGCAACCCCGGGCTGGAGGGCGTCCTGTACGACCGCGCCCACGTCCTGGCGGGCCACCGGCTGGACGCGGACAAGGAGCTCGCGGGGCGCTGGTCCCTGGCGGAGGGCGACTTCTTCACCGCCGTCCCGCCCGGCGACGCGTACCTGCTCAAGCGGATCACCCACGACTGGGACGACGACGCGTGCGCGACGATCCTGGGCCACTGCCGCCGCGCCCTGCGCCCCGGCGGGCGGGTCCTGGTCCTGGACGCCGTCGTCCCCCGGGGCAACGGCCCCCACCAGTCCAAGGCCCTGGACCTGATGATGATGGCCTCCCTCACCGGCCGCGAACGCACGGAGACGGACTTCGCCCAGCTCTTCTCCGCAGCCGGCCTGCGGCTGTCCCGCATCCTCCCCACGCCGACGGTCCTGTCGGTGGTCGAGGCGGTCGCGGCCTGAGCCGTGCCGCCGCCTCCCCGCCCCCGTCACCGCCACCGCCGGCCTGCGGACGGCGGTGGCGGGGCGAGGATAGGCCGCCGCCTCACCGACGAAGGCGCCAGGTCTCAGGCGTCGCGGCGCCAGCGGTCGCCGGCGAACCGGGTCAGCGCGATGTCCAGGTCGAGCGGCACCACCTCGGTCGGGCCCAGCTCCCACACCCGGACCCAGCCGTCCGAGGTCGTACGGGAGCGCGGCGGCTCCCGTCCGGGCACCGGCTTCATCACGAGGTAGTACGAGCTGATCAGTACGAGGGAGCCGGTGTCCCTGTTCCGGTGGGACCGGATCCTGAGCACCCGTACCTCCGCCACGTCGTCCCAGCGCAGCCGCAGCCTGCGGCCACCGTCGAGCTCCACGCCCTCGTCGTCGATCCGCAGTCGCGTCGCGACCGCCCGCAGGGCCAGCGCCCCGAGGACGAGGACGCAGAGCACGCCGAGCAGGGCGGACCAGTGGCGTACGAGCAGCAGCCAGGTCCGGTGCCAGTCGCCCCGGAAACCCGATCCCGAGGACATCGGGGAGACCACCAGGAGGAACACGACGACCGGC
Organism: Kitasatospora sp. NPDC001547; assembly: GCF_042894165.1. Classification (NCBI taxonomy): domain Bacteria; kingdom Bacillati; phylum Actinomycetota; class Actinomycetes; order Kitasatosporales; family Streptomycetaceae; genus Kitasatospora; species Kitasatospora sp. NPDC001547. The sequence goes on from NZ_JBIAVL010000009.1 coordinate 244,251, forward strand.
ACCAGCAGATCGAACGCCAGCGCCCGCAGGGCCCCGAGACTCCGCACGCTGCTCCTGAGCACCACCTCGCGCGGCCCCGCCCCGTCGTCGGGCGCCCCGCCCGGTGCCCCGCCGGTGAGCCGCGACCGCAGCTCGGCGTGCCGGAACTGGTAGACCCCGCCGACCCGCCGCAGCACGCCCGACCGGCGGCCGTCCTCCAGGAAGCCCAGTACGTCCCGGGGCAGACGTCGCCTCCCCGCCAGGACGAGGCGCGTGGCGGTCCAGCGGCCCCACCGGCTGAGGGCGATCAGCACCGCGGCCGAGCACGACCAGCTGACGACGAGGGCGCCGCCGATGAGCAGCGGATCGCCGTTGAGCCAGTGGAAGAACGCCAGCGAGGTGCCCGCGACGGCGGGGGCGACCAGGGCGGCCTCGTCCAGGGCGATCCTGCGCTCGTCGTGCAGCAGCTGCCTCGGCCTGGCGGCCATGTCGAACTCGGTCGAGCGGGTCAGGAGGACGCCGGAGAGGACGGGGAGGAGGAAGACGCACAGGGTCGCCGACGTGGTGCCGGGCAGGGCCGCGCCGACGGCCGTCGTGGCAGCGGCCGACGCGGCCAGCAGGAGCCGTCCGCCGGCTCCGGTGGCCAGCCGTCGTGGGCGGTTGTCGAAGCCGCTGAACAGGTGCCGGGTGAAGACCCGTCCGAGCGCCGTGGCGATGACGGCCATCGCCGTGACGGCCCCGAGCGCCTGGCCCACCTCCGGGATCCCGATCCCGGGTCGCGGGGGAGCGGCGCCGAGGAGGGCGGCCAGTCCCGCGATCGCGTAGCCGGCCGCGGTGCCGCAGGCGGCCACCACGACGAGGACGACGGAGCCCCAGACGCCCGGCTCGGTCAGCAGGCTCCGCAGCTGCCACCAGGCGATGTCGTGGGTGCGTCGGCGGTGCAGGTCGTCGGCCAGGAAGCGGAAGTACGCGGGCGCGCGGTCGGACCTCCAGCGGTGTACCGGCCCGGGAAGGTAGGACGGTCGCGGCCCCTGTGCGCAGACGGCCGGGATCAGCCCGTCCAGGAGGTGGCCCTCGATGTCCGCCCGTGCGGGCAGCCGCGTCGCATCGAGCAGGTCCCGGGGATCGGAGGCCTTCGGGGCGTACACCGTCGCCGCGAGCCAGAGCATCAGCGGAGAGGACAGGGCGGTGGCGACCGGACCCTCGGGGTCGCTCTCCATCGCGTCGAAGAGCGCCTGCCAGGCGCCGAGGCGCTCCCGGTGGCACATCTGGGCGAGGTAGGCCCTGCCGGCCTGCGGCGGGACGGGGAGGGCGCGCAGAACGGGCACACCGCGCAGCACCGGTGAGTCGTCCACGGCGTGCCGGTACGCCTCCGGGCGGGAGGTCAGGACCAGGGGGTCCGTCGTGCCGAGCGCGCGCTTCAGCGCCTCGACCGCGTTGCCACGGGCCAGCGGCAGCAGCTCGTCGAAGCCGTCGAGCACGGGAACGATCCGACGGCCTCGCACCAGGGACTCGACGGTGGGCCGATCCAGGCCCGCCACGAGCTGCCCGTAGTCCTCGCCGATACGCCGGACGACCCAGTCCTGGATGCTGGTCCCCGGCTCCCAGTCCGACATCGACAGGATGACCGGGACGCTGTCCCGTGAGCCGGGGACCGCGGCTCTGGCTTCCAACAGCTCGACCACGATCAGCACGACGAGGGAGGACTTCCCCGCCCCGCCCGGTCCGGTCACCACCAACTGGTGCGGTGTGAGTGCCCGGAGGCGAGCGACCACGTCCTCGAACGCGAGCTGTTCGGGCAGCGCCGAGGTCGAGTCGCTCCCATGGGCCGGCTCCAGCTCCCACGGGACCGCCATCGGCACCCGCTCCCGCAGCCCGCGGACGTTGGCCTCGTCCCGCCACTGCTCCAGGACCTCGCGGGCCAGCCCGTCCAGGGCGGCTTCCCCGGCGTCGGCGGGGACCGGCTCTCCCTGCCGAGGAGCGGCGGCGGAGCCGAGGTAGACGGCGCCGATGCTCCCCGCCTGGACCACGTTCCCCGGCGATCCCTCGCTGTGGTTGTGCACCTCTCCGATCACGCCGACATGCTGTCAGACCGGCGGACGCGCGGGACGGGTGGTGTGGGGAATCGCCGATCCGACCCGCTGTGCGCTGGTGGCGGTGTCCCGGCAGTGTCAGTGCCTCGTGCCACTGTGCGATCCGTGATCGACAGACTTGAGGGCCTCGACCGCGTCGACTGGTCGTCCATGGGGCACGCCTACGGCCCGGCGGACGAAGTCCCGCTGTGGCTGGAGCAGATGGCCTCGCCGGACGCCGACGTCCGGGAGCGGGCGTTCAGCAGCTTCTCCAGCTCGGTGCACCACCAGGGCGACGTCTACTCCTGCACGGCAGCGAGCCTGCCGTTCCTCTTCGCGCTCGCCGGCGACCCCCAGGTGCCCGACCGCGCGGCTGTCCTGCGGCTCCTGCTCAGCATCGGACGCGCGGCGCTGGACTGCGACCCCGACGGCGTCTACTACGGCCCGTCCGGTCACGCGTCGACGCCCTACGCGGATGTCGTGCCTCAACTGCGCGATCGCATCCAGGACTTCGCCCGGTACGCGGCGGATCCGGAGCCGCAGGTGCGGCAGGCCGCCGTCCCGGCCCTGGGGCTGTTCCTCGACGACGCCGACCGGGCGTTCGCCCTGCTGCGCGAACGGCTGGCGGCCGAGACCGGCACCGTGGAGCGGCTCCTGGTCATCGAGGCGGCCGCGACGCTGGCCCGACGACTGCCGGCCGCGCTCGGCCCGGTGACGACCTGGCTCACCTCCCTGACGGCCGACCCCGCGCCGGACGCCGACATCCGGCTCGCCGCCCTCGTCCACCGGGCCGCCTGCACGCCGGAGGCGGTCGACGACGGCCTCGTCCCGACGGCGACGGGTCTGCTCCAGCAGCTCACGCTCGAACCGGCACCCGAGGACGGGGACGCGGCCGCTTCCGGGCCCGATCCCGATCCCGAGCCCGAGGACCGGGACGAGGACCGGGACGAGGCCCGACCGGCGGACTGCGGGCAGTGCGCCTGCGCGGACATCGCCACCGAGCCGGCGCCGGATCCCGGAGTCCCGCCGCAGATAGCCGCCGTCTTCGCCGACCTCGACCGCCACGGCCGCGTCCACGCCCCCACCACCGAACTGCTGACCACCCTCCACCGGGTCCTGGACGCCCGGGTGCCCGAGCGCACCGCCCTGCTCACCGCCCAACTCCGCACCCCCGACGCGGCCGTGCGCTACGACGCCATCGCCATGACCTGGGACCTGATCCGCTCCTGGCGCGGCGACCACACCGGCCTCGTCCGCCTGCTCGCCGACTGCCTGCTCCCCGACGACCCGTACACCGCCGCCGAAGCCGCCGAAACCCTCGGCAAGCTCCCCGCCGCCCTCGCCGAACCCGCGCGCGAAGCCCTCGCCGCACTCGTCGAAGCACACCGCACCACCCACGGCCCGGACGTCTGGGCCGCACGGCACCCGCTGCTGCGCCGGGCCCACCAGCAGGCGGTGACGGCGCTGGCCGGCCTCGGCGACGAGCGGGCCCTGCCCAGCCTGCTGTCGGCGCTCGACACCGGCACCGACGACTGGCGCGCCCTGCAGGTCGTCGGCCACCTCCCGCAGGCCGCCGGGGAACTGGTGCCGAGGGTGACCCGGCGCCTGGCCGACGCGGACTTCTCCTGGCCCTGGGGATCCGCCACCGCGCTGATGGCCGCCCTCAACGGGCTCGGCGACCCGGCGGCCGTACCCGCGCTCACCACGGCCCTGGCCACCGCCGTCGAGCGGGAGCAGTGGCAGACCGCCGGCGCGGCCCTCCGGGCGCTCGGCTCCCTCGGCACCGGCGCCACGCCGGCGCTGGAGACGGTCCGGCCGCTCGCCGAAGCCGAGGACCCGGACCTGTGCTTCGCAGCCGTGAAGGCGTTGTGGGACATCGAGTGCGACCCCACCGATGCCGTGCCGCGGCTCACCGCCCTGCTCGACACCGGCAAGGACCGCGACGCCGCCGACGCCCTCGGCCGGATCGGAGGGCCGGCGGCCCCGGCACTGCCCCGGCTGCGGCAGCTGTCCGAAGCCGGCCACGTCCGGACGCGGGTGCACGCCGCCGCCGCGATCCACGACATCGGCGGCCCGGCCGAGGCCGCGGCCGTCCTGGCCGTGCTGCTGGAGGCATGGGAGGAGAACGACTCCACCGCAGGCCCGGTCATGGACTGCCTGCAGCGGATGGGCCCCGCCGCCGCACCCGCCCTGCCACGGATCCACGCCGAACTCGCCCTCGCCCGCCGAAGCGGCGGCTTCTTCGGGAGCGTCGAGGACGACGAGGCACTGCAGCGGGCCGGCCGGGCCGTCATCGACCGGGCAGCCTGAGGACGGCACCGCAACCACCGTGACGGGGTGTAGGACGGATTCGTGGGACGGGAGCGCGGCCCCGGCCGAGGCCGGCCTCGACGCGGAACCGTCTGAACCCGGTGCCGCGCCGGACGAACCAGGCGAGGAGCCGCGTCCTACCGGGTCGAGGCGCGGCCGGCCGCCCCCGCTACGTCCTACTTCTCCTCCGGCTCCCAGGCACGGAGCAGGTCGAGCAGCCCTGCGTCGCCGTCAACGTGCAAGGACTCGGCCTGGATCCGGTCGTACAGGTAGAGGACCAGCTCACTGGCCGTGCCGTGGACGGCGGCGCCGGCCGCCTCCGAGTCCTCGCCGGCGGTGGGCGCGGGGACGCGGGTGACGCGTGCACCGTCGCCGTCGACGGTGAGGCGCCAGGAGCGGCCCTCGGCGGCGTGGAAGTCGAAGGCCGTCGGCTTGTGCGGCCAGGCGCTCGGCGTCGCGCAGACGGTGAACAGGAACTCCTCCACACCGTCGAGTGCCGGCTCGACCGGCAGCGGCTGCGGGGCGCCCCCGGCGAGCTGGGCGTCGTAGGTGTGCACCGCGGTCTCCTGGACGCGGTGCCGGGCGACTCCGCCGGCGGTCCGCGGTGACTGCGACGCGGGCCACCACGTCCAGCAACCGCTCTCCGGTCCCGCCTCGCGCAGGGCGCCCAGCAGGAGCTGCGTCGACGCGTCCAGCCAGGCCAGCAGGGCCTCACGCTCCCGCGGCAGCTCCAGCGCGGCGCGCGCGGCGGCGGCCTCGGCCGGGGGAGCGTCGGCCGGCCCCGCGCCGACGATGGCGGCCCAGAACCGGTCTCCCCCACCCAGGTGCTTCACCAGATCGAACAGCGTCCACCCGGGGCAGCTCGGCACCTCCGCGTCGAGACCGGGCGCGGCGGCCACCACGGCGCGGAAGGCGGTCGACCGCTCATCGATCAGTCGCAGCAGGTCGGGGAACTCAAGATTCTTTTCCACGCCGGATGTCTATCACCGCGCTCCGGCGATCGGACAGCGATTTTTCCCGCTCGCCTGTCGCCACCGGCCGGCCGGCCGGCCGGTGGCGACAGGCGCCGGGGGCCACGCCGAACCGTCCAGCCGTCCGTGACCGTCCTTCCCCGGGTTGCGGGTGCGCGCCTGGTGTTCGGGTCAAGGAGTTGTCGTCGACAGACCGTCGGCCTGCGGCAGGAGTTGGACCACGCTGATCCAGGGGGAGTCGGCGCCGGTCTTCTGGAACGCGCGGACTCTCCAGCGTCCCGCGGGCAGGGGGACGGGGACTTGTTCCGGCTCGCCGCTGCCGTCCGGGTAGAGCATGCCGAGGTTCCTGCCGGCCTCGGCCGAGTCCATGAGGACCGCCGGCCCGTCGGTCTCCCAGAGGCCGCACTCCTCCCACGGTGTCGCCGGGTCGTCCAGCGCGGCTTCGGTGGCGGCGAGCAGCTCGGCGTCGGAGTCGGCGGCGAGCCAGCGCATGAAGACCCTCGGCCCTGGCAGGTAGCAGGTGGTGGCGGGTTCGTCGCCCAGCACCAGCACGGAGGCGTCGCTGTGACCGCGCAGGCCGATCGCCTCGGCCAGGCCCTCGACCTCGCAGGCCCGGTCGTAGTCGTCGGGCTGGTCGCTGTCACCGATGACCACGTCGCCCTCGGTACAGCCACCCCAGTGCTGCAGTGCGGACAGCGGGACGACGACCATCGGACCACCCATGGATTCGACCCAGGTCAGATCGAGGGACATCCGGACGTCATGCGGATCGGTACTCATGCGTGCAGTGTGCCGCTGATCGGTGACAAGCCGGGAACCCGAGGGCCACTGCCTGAGTGGGAGGAGGGAGTCCAGGATGGCCGTGGGGCGTGCGGGGACGGTCCTGTTGGCGTTGGGTGGGGTTCTGGTTGCGGCCGGCGGGGTCACCGCGATGGCCCTGGCCCGGGATGAGGGAAGGGCGGTGACGCGCCAGGACCTCCCGCTCTCCGCGGATGCGGACCTGGGTCCAGAATCCGGCGGCGTTCGAGGAGTCCCTTCGTTCGCACCCGCCGCAGCCCGTCCGCGCGCGCCAGAACAGCGCTGGTGACGAGGTCGACGAGGCGGTTGGCGCGCGGTGCGAGCGCGGGTTGGTCACCGACCCACGCGAGCATGGCTATAAAGGCGAAGAGGTCATCGCCGTCGATGTCGTTCCGGGCCGCGCCGGCGGCCTGGGCCTGGGTGAGGAGCCGGGCACCGGCCGCACGCAGGGTGACGCACGAGGCGTGCAGGGCGGATTCGGGGTCCTCGATGGCTGCCGCCATCAGTACGGTCACCCCTCGGTACTCGGTCGTCCAGGCGACGCAGTCGCGCACCCAGGAGACGAGAGCGTCCTCGGCCATGTGCGCTGCCTCGAGCTCGCTCGCTCTGGTCGTCAGGTCGCCGAAGCTCGCGTGGAGCAGGCCCTCCAGGAGCGCCTCGCGCGTCGGGAAGTGCCGCAGCAGCTCGGGGGCGTCCGTCACCGCGCCCGCGTGATGGAATCCTCCTGTACGGCGGGGCACGGGGACAGGGGGCGCTGTGAGGAGCGGAGACGACACCCGCACGGTGGTTCCTGCCTTCGGCCCCGGGACCAGCGCGGGCGTCCTGCCGACGCGGGCCCTCGTGCGGGAGACCGGGCGGGCCCAGCGGCTCCTGACCGCCGGCCGGTGGTATCCCGCCCCGGCGGACGCCGAGGCAGCGTCGGCCGTCCTGGCCCGATTGAGCGCGCCGCTCCCCACCCGGTGGGGCGGCAACGCGCTGACGCGGGCCGAGGACCGGGACCGGCGCCTGCAGCGCATCCTGCGCACCACGCTGCACCACCTCGACGCGGGCGCCGTCAGCCCGCCTACCGTGGCGCTCCTGGCCGGCGTCGCCCGCGCCCTACTGCCGTGGCACGCCTATCCGAACCCGCCGGGTGCGGCACCAGCCCCCAGGTACGGGACCGCCGCACCGCAGCTGTCGGACGCAGGGGCAGCACCGACCGACGCCGGTGAGGCGCTGCTCCCCGCCCTGACCGCGCTGTTCACGACCCTGGCCACCACGACGTGCCCGGCCGGGGTTCTTCCGTCCGCACCGCCGGTCCCGTCCTGGCGGGTTCGGTACGCGGGCCGCTTCCGCCACTACGGCAAGCCCGCCGCCGGGGTGCGGACGGCGACGACCGCCGCATGCCCGGGCTGCGGGGAGACGGACGGCCCGTGGACGGTCGGGTGCGATTGGCGTTCGATCACGTTGGGCTGCCCGTGCGGGGTGGTGACCGATGACCACGGCCTGGCTTTCTCCGAAGTCTGGCTCCGCTTGCCGGACGTGGAAGTTGCGGTTGGAGGCCCCCACGGTTCGGTCGCGGACCGGGCGCAGGGCGCCGTCGACGATCCACAGCCGTTCCACGCCCGGCTGCGGACATGAGGCGGCTTCGAGGGTGGAACGCGCCGAGGCAGTGGACGATGCAGTACAGCCGCTGTTGAGACAGGGCGCCATCAGCGGCGCGGTGCGCGTGGAACTGCAGGCCGACTTGCTACGCGGGGATGTGGGCGGACCACGCGACCACCACCGCTCAGGTTTCCACCGGCCGTCCGTTGACCGCCTCGCTCACCGACCAGGACATCGCCCAGGGCCTGGACACGGCCGCCGCCGTCGGCGACGACCGTATCCAGCAGCAGGCCACCGGGCGGTTCGACCGCGAGGCCTGGACCCACGGCCCCGGCGAGTGCGGCGCAAGGCCTGGTTCACCACCGGCTGCCGCACTGGCGGCCTCGCCCGGTGCGACACCCTCTGCGCCGCCACGCTCCAGAACCCCGGCTCGGCTCCGGGGTCTGCGGTCAGGAGCGGCCGCCGGAGCGGGCGGGGACGGGCTCCATGCTCAGGCCCTTGTGGGTGCGTTGGAGCAGCTGGACCAGCAGTCCCTCGGCCGGGCGCCGCTGGGCCAGCAGCCGGTTGCAGTGCATGTGCACGTAGCTGTCCAGCAGCCGCTCGCGCCCGGTGGACAGGTGCCCCGCGTCCTCCAGCGCGCGCAGCCGCTCCGCGGCCCCGGCGAGCGCGGCCCGCCGCTGCGCGAGGATTTGCCCGACCGCGCCGCCCAGCAGGTCTGATCCCTGTGGGGTGCCGAGCAGGTCGCGCAGGCGCCGTTGGCGCACCCGGTAGTCGTCGCCGGCCTGGCGGCGGGCCACCTCGGGGAAGTGTCGGGCCTGCTCGGTGTACCAGCGCAGGCGCTGGGCGGCGTCCAGGCCGAGCCCGGCCAGCAGGTCGTCGGTGCTCACAGCGGCCAGCTCGGTCAGATCACCGTCCACCGGGGAGCCCGGGGAGGTGGGGTGGTGCGCTGCGGCTTCGGCGAGCAGCCGCATCACGGCCCGGCTGTCGGCGCAGAAGACCTCCTCGCTGACGTCGGTCCCTTCCGGCCCGCCGTAGCGCTCGAGTTCGCGCTCGTAGGTGTCGAGGACCAGCCGGGAGACCAGGCCCTGGTCGGTGAGTTCGGCGGCCAGGCGGGCGACCTCCGGCAGCAGGTACCGGGTCAGGGCCTCCGGCTCGCCCTGGAAGCGCAGGCGCAGGTGCGGGTCGGGGTCCGCGTACCGGATGAAGAACCACTGCCGGGCCAGCCCGGAGACCTCCGCCATCTCGCACAGCCGCCTCAACGGCCCCGCCAGCAGGGCGTCCTCCTGGTCGCGTTCGCCGTAGAACTTGGCGAACAGCCAGTCGCTGCCCGGCAGGCGCACCCGCTCGCGGACCGGCACCGGAAGGCCGTCACCGCCCACCGCCACCGGCACCGCCACCGGCACGGGCGCCGGTGCGGGTGCGGGCTCCGCCACGGGCGCCTGCTGCGCGGGCTGCCGCGGCGTGGGTTGCGGGCGTAGGACGAGTGGGACGACGAGTTCGCTCATGAACACGCCGTCGGCGCCGGGCACCCAGGCGTGGGCGGTGTCGGGCAGTGCCTCTTGGAGCAGGAGTACGGCTCCGCGGCTGCCGCGGGCCTCGGCACGCAGCTGCTCGACGTGGCCGGGGTCGTCGAGGTCGAGCAGCAGCCGGTTGTCGGCCATGGTCAGGTACAGGCGTGCCGGGACGTGCCAGGCGGCGCGCCAGGCGGCCACCCGGGCGGCGAACGCCCTGCCCCCGTCCCCGTTGCTGTTGCTGTTGGCGCCGTCGTCGGGGGTGGGGCGCAGCAGCCACCGTGCGGGGGCGAGGACGATGCGGCCGTACTGGACCCGGGGCAGGAACGGGAAACCGGCTGCCGGGCCCCAGTCGAAGGGCGCGAATTCGGGCGAGCCGTCGCGGGCCACCTCGTCCAGGAACCGGCACACCGCGGGTGCCTGGTGGGGGTTGAGCATGTGGCGCGTGGTGGGGCGCAGCTCGGTGCCCAGGCGCCGGGACCGTAGCCGGTAGCGGTCGTCGTGGACGCTCACCAGGATGTCGTCCGGCGTCAGGGTGTGTTCGGCGTTCACTCCGGCGGGTACGTCGAGGACGATCTCGTGGCCGGTGACGGCCGGGCGTACGACCACGTTCGCCATCCGGTGGCTGGCGGGTAGGTAGACGACCTCGGCGGCCGGCGCGGTCCCGGGGCGTGCCCGGTCCTCGGCCTCGGTCAGGGCGCGCAGTGCCGCAGGGCCCTGGGGGGCGAGGAGGTCGGCGAAGCGGCCCAGCGAGCGGCCGGCGCTGCTGGCGCCCAGGTTGGGGCCGACGACGAGCAGGAAGTCCCCGCGGTCGACGGCCCGGCGGGAGGCGGCGGCGACGAAGGCGGACAGCTCCAGCGACAGCGGCGCGCATCCCGGCGCTGCCGCGGCGTCGAGGCTCTGGAGGTCGGCGAGCAGGGCGTCGGTCAGTTCGACCACCCGCCGCCCGTCCCGCAGGGCGCCCAGGGCCAGGTCGGTGAGCGTGTTCGCGCGCCGGGCGGCCGCCTCGGGCGTCGGCGCGGGGCGGGCGCCGTGCGCGTGGGCCAGCGGGCCGATCCCGGTGCGCTCGTCCAGTAGCTCCAGCAGCGGTACCTGCCGGTCGTCGCCGTAGCGTTGGACGAACGCGGCGCGGTGGGCCGCCAGTTCGGGGCCGCCCAGCGGCTGCGGTGACAGGCGCAGCAGCAGTTCCACCGCCCGGGCGCACTCCTCGCCGACCCCGGCGGCCAGCCGCTCGCCGCCCACCGGCCTCGCCAGGTCGCTCTGCAGGGCCGGCCCCCGTGCCGGGTGCACGGCCTCGGCGTGCCTGGCCAGGGCCCGTACCCGCTGGGGCGCCTCCTGCGCCGGGGCGCCGTCGAGGTCGGCCATCTCGGCGAGCAGCGCGCCGAGCGCGGCGGCGCTCGGGGCGCAGGCCGGGCGTCCGGCGAGCCGGCCGCGCAGCTCCTGGGCCGGGTCGGCGCAGGTGAGCGCAGCCCGCAGGTCGGTGACCAGCAGCCGCTGGCGCCACAGCTCCTCCAGCAGCCGCTCCACCTGCTCGGCGCTGCCGCCGGTGTGCTCCAGCAGGTGCCGGCGCAGCACCCCGTACGGGACGGGCCGGCGGGCGGCGCGCAGCGCCTCGCGGACGGCGGTGGTCAGGCGCACCGAACCGGTGTCGGCGCCGGGGCCGTCGGCCAGGGTGAGCCGTCCGTGGCGCTCGACGGCGAGGGCGGCGGCCGTCCACAGGCTGTCGGCGCGCGCGGCGTGGTCCTCGTCCAGGGCCAGGCAGAGCTCGGTCAGCCAGCCCATGTCGGGGCGGGTGCGCAGGTGGTCGGCGTCGTTGCGTACCGACAGCGTGGTGCGTTCGCCCCAGCCTGCCAGGGACACCGCGGCGAACGCCCCGTACGGGGTGGGGCGGGTGCTCATCCGGATCAGGTAGCGGGCCAGTTTCAGCTCGGCCCGCGCGGCGTCGCGCGCGCTCGCCCCGGGTCGCTGCAGGGCGTCGAGCAGGTCGGGGCTGCCCACGGCCAGGGCCCGGCTCACGCGCGGGTCGGCGAGGGCGGCGCGCGGCTCGCCCGTCGCGGCGCCCGGCCCGCGGACGGGCAGCAGGGGGGTGCGCACGATCAGCCAGGGCGCCGGCTCGTACAACGGGCCACGCCCGCGCCCGCGCCCGCGGTGTCGCGGCGCCGCCGCACCCGGGGCGGGGGCGGGGGCGGGGGCGGGGGGCGGGGCGGCCGGGGCGGGGCCTGGTGCGGCCGGGTTCGGGTTCGTCATGACAGTGCCACCGCGCGGTCCCACACCGGCTCCTGGTCGGTGGCGGCCGCCAGCAGGACGAGGGCGACCCCGCCCGCTCCGTCGAGGAAGCCGGGCTGGTCGACCAGGTTGCCCGCCGGCTCCACCGCCGCGATCCCCATCGGCCGCGCCGGATCGACGTGCGCCAGGACCTGCTCGGTGAGGTCGGCGGCGGCCCGGGTGAACACGGGCAGCCCGGTGTCGTGGGCGAAGCGCAGCGTCACCTGCAGCAGACCCGCGACGCCGTGGCAGAACGTCGGGGAGTCGATGCGGCGCTCGGCGACGGGCCGGCGGTAGACCGCCTCCATGGCCCGTACCGCCAGGTGGCACAGCTCCTCGTCGCCCAGCGCGCTGCCCGCCAGCCACAGCGCCCTGGCCACACCCGGGCTGCCGTAGCACCACGCACTGCGGGTGGCGAAGACCGCCCGGCCCTCGCGCAGATGTGGCCCGCCGTCCACGAGCGGCCCGCCGTCCACCAGCGGCACGGCGGCCGGCCAGTTCGGCCCGGCCGCGTCGTCCGCCCGGTGCGCCAGCAGCCACCGGGCTAGCTCCCGCACGGCCGCCTCCAGACCCTCCACCCCGTCCCCGACGCCCGCGCCGTCCCCGCCGCCCTCACCTGCGCCGTCCCCGGCGCCCCGGGCGCGGGCGGCCAGCGCCAGCAGCGCCAGCGGACCGGGGATGCCGTGCGCCAGACCGCAGTTGAGGTTGCCGAACGGATACGCGCGGGCCTGCTCCTCGTCGTGCAGCAGCGCCACCGGGGTGTACCAGGGCGGTACGCTCCCGCCGGGGCCGCCGGGGCGGGCCAGGCCGACGAGCGCGCGCAGCACCGGCGCCAGTGCCGGGTGCGCGGGGCGGTGCGGCCCGGCCGCCAGCAGGGGAGCGGCGATGCCGCTGAGGCCCGAGATCAGGTCGAACGCCGACACCGGTACGCCGCCTGGCCGGCGCAGTGCCGCGGCCCCGGACAGGCACGCGGCCGCGATCGGGGCGTCGAGTACCTGGCGCAGGCGCCGGTAGCCGCGCCCCTCGCCCAGGACGGTGGCGCAGAACGCGACCCCGCTCAGCCCGCCGAACAGGCTCGGCCCGGCGCCGCCGCGCTGCTCCAGCGCGGCCACCGCGCTGGCCAGGTGGGCGTGCCCGGTGCGTTCCCAGCCCTCGTCGGGAAAGCAGCGGTGCAGCTGGGCGCAGAGCAGTGCCTGGCCGGTGTCGCCCTGGGCCAGCGACACCGGGTCCCAGTGCACCGAGCCGGGGAACGCGCTCTGCCGGGCGGCGAGTTCGACCGCCGCCCGGACCCGAGGGGGGCTGGTGGCCCGGTCGGCGATCAGCCGGGCGGCGTCGAGGGCGCGCGCCGCGGCCGCCGGTCCCAGCCGGGGCCTCCAGGCCCCGTCGACCGCCGCCCCTGCCGCTGCCGTGGCCGTCGTGAGCGGCGGCGTCGTGCCCGGTGCCGTCATGCCGGGCACCCGGTGGTCAGGCACACCCGGGTGTGGAACTCCCCCGGGTCGGGTTCGCACACCGGGCACGCGGTCGCGCGGCAGGTCAGGCAGGTGTCACAGGTCGCGCAGGTGATGCAGGTCTGTCCGCCGTGGGTGAAGCAGCCGTGGCGGGTCTCGAACGGGCCCGCGCAGCGGACGAAGGGCACCGTGTCCTCCACGCACGTGCGCGGTGCGCACAGGGTGTTGAGCTGCGTGGGACAGTCGAAGTCGGTGACGCAGGCGATGCGGGTCAGGAAGTCGGTGGCGCAGCCGCCGAAGGTCCTCGGCAGGGTGCCCCAGGTCGGCACGGTGTCCGGTCCGACGGGCAGCGCCCCCTGCGGGCGGCCCTGCCCCAGCCGCAGGTCGAGGTCGAACTCGTCCACGGGGGCGGCCGTCTGCACCCGGGTGAAGTGGACGGTGGCGTCGCGACGCAGCGTGACGGTGGTGGCGTCGTGTCCGACGAACGGCGGCCGCTCGCCCGGGACGGTGTCCGCGGACAGGACGTCGGCGGAGGCGAACTCGGCGTAGTAGTCGAGCTGTGTGTTGAAGTACAGGCGCCGGAACCCGGCGCGGTCGCTGTCGCCGAGCAGGCCGCTGAGCGTCAGCGTCCTGGCCGGCCGTTCGGAGGGATCCGACAGGTTCCTCGCGACGAAGTCGTCCTGGGGGCGGTCGCCGATGCCGCCGGTCCCATCGGGTTCGGAGTTCTTGCCGGCCATGTCAACCTCGGGTGCTACTGGTGGGTCCCGTTCTGCTACGGCGTCCTGGAACCACGTCCTGCTTTTCGTGACTGTGCGTCACTCCCGGTCCTGTGTCTCCTCCCATTGTCGGTCGGCCCGCTCGGACCCGCACGGCCCGGCCGACGGCGTCGTGCCGGGTGTCGTCAAGGCCCGCACCGCGGGTTCGGCCCGCAGGTGAACACGTGCGGGTTGCAGGTGTCGCAGGTGCGGCAGGTGGCCCCGCGGCAGGTGTCGCAGGTGGCGTCCTCGCAGGTGCGGCAGGTGTCGCCGGGGCAGGTCTGGCACGTGGCGGCGAACTCGGTGCGGCAGGGATCGCCCGTGGCGAACCTGCGCGTGCCGCCGGGGACGCCGGGGGAGGCGCCGCACCCCGGGCCCGCGGTGCGGCGCAGGGTGTCCGCGGTGGCGGGTACCGGGCCGGCCATGCGCCGGCAGGTGGCGTCGAAGGTGGCGCACCCCGGGCCCGCGGTGCAGCGCAGGGTGTCGAGGGGGTCGCACAGCGGGCCCGCGGTGCAGTGGAACGTGGGGACGGTGCCGCACACGCCGACCGTGCACCGGCAGGTGGCGTCGAAGGTCGCGCATCCCTCCTGCGCGGTGCACCGGAAGGTGTCCGCCGTGCAGCCGGCGCCGAAGTCCGTCGGGCAGTCGACGTCGGTGACGCACAGGCGCCGGGTGCGGCAGCCGTCGAAGGTCGGCCCCGGCAGGGTGACCGGCCCGGGTGCCCCCGCCCCGGCCCGGCGCGGTCGCTCCAGGCGTAGGTCGAGGTCGAACTCGTCCACGGGGGCGGCCGTCTGGACCCGGGTGAAGTGGACGGTGGCGTCGCGACGCAGGGTGACGGTGGTGGCGTCGTGTCCGACGAACGGCGGCCGGTCGCCTGCGACGGTGTCTGCGGACAGGACGTCGGCGGAGGCGAACTCGGCGTAGTAGTCGAGCTGTTTGTTGAAGTACAGGCGCCGGAAGCCGGCGCGGTCGCTGTCGCCGAGCAGGCCGCTGAGGGTCAGCGTCCTGGCCGGCCGTTCGGAGGGACCGGGCAGGTTCCTCGCGACGAAGTCGTCCTGGGGGCGGTCGCCGATGCCGCCGGGCCCATCGGGTCCGGAGTCCTTGTCGGCCATGTCAACCTCGGGTGCTACTGGAGCGGTTCCCGCCGCTTCCCCCTGGTGTGCGGGATGTCGTCAGAACCGGCACCGCGTGAACGGTCCGCAGGTGAACACGTGCGGATTGCAGGTGTCGCAGGTGATGCAGGTGCCCTGGTCGCACGTGTCGCAGGTGTTCTCGCCGCAGGTCACGCAGGTGTTCTCACCGCAGGTGACGCAGGTGGCCCCCCGGCAGGTGGCGCAGGTGAAGCAGGTCACGCAGGTGGCGGCCCGGTCGCAGGTGTGGCAGGTCGCCTCGACGCACGTGACGCAGGTGTTCTCGCCGCAGGTGGCGCAGGTCTGCCGGAAGCAGGTGCCCTCGCAGGTGGCGCCCGCACAGGTGGCGCACGTGCCGTTCTCGGTGAACCCGCACGTGCGCGGCTTGCAGACGGTGAACCCCGTCGGACAGTCGACGTCGGTGAAGCAGGCGAACTCGGTGACGCAGTCGCCGAACGTCGGCCCGGGGCACTCGGCCTCCCAGGTCTGCGGGTCGGCGGGCTGCGTCGTGGGCACCGTACCGGCCCGGCGCGGCTGCGCCAGGCGCAGGTCGAGGTCGAACTCGTCCACGGGAGTGGCCGTCTGGACCCGCGTGAAGTGGACGGTGGCGTCGCGACGCAGGGTGACGGTGGTGGCGTCGTGGCCGACGAACGGCGGCCGGTCGCCTGCGACGGTGTCCGCGGACAGGACGTCCGCGGAGGCGAACTCGGCGTAGTAGTCGAGCTGTTTGTTGAAGTACAGGCGCCGGAAGCCGGCGCGGTCGCTGTCGCCGAGCAGGCCGCTGAGGGTCAGCGTCCTGGCCGGCCGTTCGGAGGGACCGGGCAGGTTCCTCGCGACGAAGTCGTCCTGGGGGCGGTCGCCGATGCCGCCGGTCCCATCGGGTCCGGAGTCCTTGTCGGCCATGTCAACCTCGGGTGCTACTGGAGCGGTCGCCGTCTTGCGCGTCGGCGACGGTTGCGCAGCGTACGCGCCCGACGCGGGGCGCGTGCGGGGTGCGCGCCCCGCGGGGGTGGGTGTGCGCGGGGGACGCGGGC
The DNA here is from genome assembly GCF_042894165.1 of Kitasatospora sp. NPDC001547. NCBI lineage: Bacteria > Bacillati > Actinomycetota > Actinomycetes > Kitasatosporales > Streptomycetaceae > Kitasatospora > Kitasatospora sp. NPDC001547. The sequence goes on from NZ_JBIAVL010000009.1 coordinate 260,108, forward strand.
GCCGCACCGTCGGCCTGTCAGTGCTCCTGCGGCATGCCGCACGTCACGAGGTTCCAGGCCGTGGGGCGGGGAGCCGTGTGCCGGTCGTGTCAACTCTGTGTCACTGTCGTCGTGTTCTCTTCTTCTATTGTGGGCCGGACCGCTCCTGTCCGCACGGCCTTGGGGCTGCCGGCCTGCCAGTTCCAGGTGGTGATTGTTTCGCGTAGTCGGTGGGCGGAGTCGGGTAGGCGTGCCTGCTTGTTCCAGAGGAGGGTCAGGCGGCGTCGGCAGTGGGGGTTGTCGATGTCGATCCATACGAGCGGTAGGCGGGTGGAGGCGTGTCGGGCGAGGCCGGGTACCAGGGCGATGCCCAGGCCGGCGCTGATCAGTTCGGCGATGGCGGCGGCTTCGTCGCTTTCGCAGACGATTCGCGGTTCCAGGCCGTGGGCGGCGAACAGTCCCTCCAGCAGGCGCCGTTGCCAGTGTCCGGGGGGCGCGGCGATGAACGGCCGCCCGGCGAGCTCCTCGACGCCTACCGGCCGGCCGGTCGTGGCGTGGTGGGCCAGCGGGTCGTCCACCGGCACGGCCAGTCCGACCTCTTCGTCGAGCAGCAGGAGTGATTCCAGGCCTTCGGCGGTCACGGGTTGGGAGGCCACGGCGAGGTCGATGTCCTGGGCCCGTAGCCGTCGGGCCATCTCCTGGGCGGACAGCTGGTGCAGTTCGACCTCCACCCCGGGGTGGTCGCGCTTGAACGCCGCCAGCGGTCCGCTGAAGGCCAGGAAGGTCTCCGAGGCCAGCCGTACCGTGCCCAGCCCCTGTCCGGCCGCCTGGGCCACCGCCCGCCGGCCTGCCTCGAGTTCGCCCAGCGAGCGCTCCACGTAGCCGCGGAACAGCCGTCCGGCCGCGTTCAGCCGCAGCCGCCCGCCCCTCTCGAACAGCGGTGTGCCCAGCTCGGCCTCCAGCCGGGCGACGGAGCGGCTCAACGACGGCTGCGCGACGCGCAGTTCCTCGGCCGCCCGGCTCAGGTGCTCCAGCCGTGCCACCGCCAGGAACTGCGTGAGCGTGTTCAGGTCCAACCCGGGCCCCCATGCCTTCACGGTCATAACGCCATAGCAATACCGATCTTAGACACGATAGCCGTGCCGTCATAACGTCAGGAGCGGCGCCGCGCACCGCCCCGACCGCGGCCCGATGTCAGCGTGAGGAAGGACGCCCATGGCCATCGCCGCCCACAGGACCCCACCCGAGAATGCGGCCCGGTCCGCCGCGGGGGAGCGGACCGGGCCCGCCGGACGGACCCTGCGCGCCTTGGCCGCCGCCCACACCGTCGCCCTCTTCGGCCAGCCCGTCTTCGCCGGCGTCTACCTCAGCGGCGACTACGACGCCCTGGGCTGGCACGCCGCCGGCGCCGACACCGTCACCTCCCTCGGCTACCTCCAGCTGGTCGCCGCCCTCGTGTGCCGCATCCGGCTGCGCCGTTCCTGGCCGCTGGCCGGCGCCTTCGCCGTGGCCGTGGCCGAGAGCGTCCAGTACTTCGCCGGCCTGGGCGGCGCCCTGTGGCTGCACCTGCCGCTGGGCGTGGCGACCATCGCGGCCACCGTCGTGCTCACCATCGCCCTGTGGCGCACCCCGCTGCCCCCGCGCCGACCCGCCCGCCGGGAGGACGACCGTGCCTGAATCCCACGACCGTCCCGAGCCGCCCCACGACCGTCCCGAGCCGCCCCACGACCACCCCGGCCCCGGCGACCGCCCCGAGCCTTACGGCCGTCCCGGGTCCGGCGGCCGTTCCGAGTCGGGCGACCGCGACCGCCCCGGTGGCGGTCCCCGTCCGCTGGGTCTGACGCGTCGTCAGGTCCTGGGTGTCGGTGGCGCGTTCGGCTTGCTCACCACGGCCTCGCTCGCCACCGCCGCCGCTCTGGCCCGCCGTCCCGCCGCCACCGGTGCCCAGTTGCGCAGCACCGCCGCGTTGCCGCCGCCCTACCGGGTGGCGCTGCCGCTGCCCGCCGTGGCCAGGCCCGTGTCCACCGACGGCGGTACCGACCGTTACGAGATCGTCCAGCGTGAGAGCGCCGCCGAGATCCTGCCCGGCCTCACCACCCGGCTGTGGACCTACGACGGCACCTTCCCCGGTCCCACTGTCGAGGCCCGCCGCGGACGGCCCGTCACCGTCACCCACCGCAACGAACTGCCGGTGCCCACGGTCGTCCACCTCCACGGCGGCCGTACCCCCGCCCACCATGACGGCTATCCCACTGACCTCGTCCTGCCCGCCGCCTGGCCCCAGACCCCGCACACCATGCCCGGCCAGGGCCACACGGGCGGCCACGCGGGCGGCCACGCCGACGGCGGGGGCGGCGCGGACGGTCACGGGGGTGGTCACGCGATGGTCGACCCGCGTGCCGTCACCAGCCGTCTCAGCCGCGACTACACCTTCCCCAACGACCAGCGTCCCGCCATGCTCTGGTACCACGACCACCGCATGGACTTCACCGCCCCCGCCATCTGGCGTGGCCTGGCGGGCCTGCACATCGTGCGCGACGACGCCGAGGACGCCCTCGGCCTGCCCGCCGGCGCCCGCGAGGTCCCTCTCGTGATCACCGACCGCGCGTTCGCCGCCGACGGCTCCCTCGTCTACCCCGCTCTCGACCCCGGTCTGCGTGAGCGCCCCGGTGTCACCGGACCCCATCTCGCCGGCGTCCTGGGCGACGTCGTCCTCGTCAACGGCGCCCCCTGGCCCGTCCACGAGACCGACGCCGCCCGCCACCGCCTGCGCCTGCTCAACGCCTCCAACGCCCGCCACTACGAGATCGAGGCCCTCACCGAGGACGGCCGGCGCCTGGACCTGGTCCAGATCGGCGCCGACCAGGGCCTGCTCGCCGCCCCCGTCACCCACCGCAGCCTGCCGATCGCCCCCGCCGAACGCTACGACCTCGTCGTCGACTTCGCCGCCGCCCCGGTCGGCTCCCTGGTCCGCCTCGTCAACCGCCTCGGCACCGGCCGCACCCGCGACGTCATGGCCTTCCGCATCGCCCGCCGCGCGGCCGCCGACGACAGCCGCGTCCCACCCGTCCTGTCCACCGACCTGCCCCGCTGGCGCCGCGAGGACGCCGTACGCACCCGCGACTTCGCCTTCCGCGCCGGCCGCACGAACAACGGCCACGGCTGGCTCATCGGGGGCCGGCCCTTCGACCCCGCCCGCACCGACGTCACCGTCCCCCTCGGCGACACCGAGATCTGGCGCCTGATCGCCGACGTCCACCACCCCGTCCACCTCCACCTGGTGGGCTTTCGCGTCCTCACCCGCGGCGGCCGACCCCCGCTGCCCCACGACGCCGGCCTCAAGGACACCGTCTCACTGCGCCCGGGAGAGTCCGCGGAGATCATCACCCGCTTCGACGGCTACCGCGGCCGCTACCTCTTCCACTGCCACAACGCCGAACACGAGGACATGGGCATGATGGCCAACCTGGAAGTCGTCTGAGACCGATCCGTCCCCACCCGGGGGCACGTGCCGGACCTTCACGGGCCCCTCACCAGATGATCACCGCGCCGCCGTGGTCCCGACCCCCGCCGTACGGGGTGGTCCACTCCAATTCCCTTCGCACACCCCCGAGCTGCGAAAGGCCACCACCCCATGACCCGCCCCACCGCCGACCGGATGCTGCGCGAGGCCGCCGCCCGCCTGGACCGCCGCCGCTTCCTCACCGTCACCTCGGCCGCCGCCGCGCTCGCCTTCAGCGTCGACCTGCCCACCGCCCACGCCGCCGACGCCGACATCGCCCCACGCGCCGTCGGCGCCGACCCCTTCACCCTCGGCGTGGCCTCCGGCGACGCCACCAGCGAAGCCGTCGTCCTGTGGACCCGCCTGGCCCCGCGCCCCCTGGAACCCGGCGCCGGCCTGCCGCCCACCGGCTCCGTCACGGTCGGCTGGGAGATCGCCCGCGACGAGAGGTTCCGCCGCGTCGAACGCCGCGGCACCGCCCGCGCCCACGCCGAGTTCGCCTACGCCCTCCACGTGGACGCCGACGGCCTCGACGCCGGCCGCGAGTACTGGTACCGCTTCACCCTCGGCCCCTGGACCAGCCCCACCGGCCGCACCCGCACCCTGCCGCCGCGCGGCCGCAAGACCGACAGCGCCCGCATCGCCCTCGTCTCCTGCCAGGCCTACGAGGACGGCTACTTCACCGCCTACCGCCACCTCGCCGGCGAGGACGTCGACGCCGTCTTCCACGTCGGCGACTACATCTACGAGTACGCCATCGACGCCGCCGGCGGCGACCGCAAGTACACCGACCGCACCCTGGCCCCCCACTTCAACCACGAGACCACCACCCTGGAGGACTACCGGCTGCGGTACAGCCTCTACAAGAACGACCCCGACCTCCAGGCCGCCCACGCCGCCCACCCCTGGTACGTCACCTGGGACGACCACGAGGTCGAGAACAACTACGCTGCCGCCGTCCCGGAGAAGAACCAGGACCCCGCCCCCTTCGTCGCCCGCCGCGCCGCCGCCTACCGCGCCTACTGGGAGAACCAGCCGCTGCGCATGCCCCAGCCGCGCGGCACCGACCTCACCCTCTACCGGCGCGTCCACTTCGGCCGCCTCGCGCAGTTCGACATCCTCGACACCCGCCAGTACCGCGACGACCAGGCCAACGGCGACGGCTGGCAGTACCCCACCCCCGACTCCCAGGCCACCGGGCGCACCCTGATGGGCGCCACCCAGGAACGCTGGTTCGCCGACGGCCTGCGCCACTCCAAGGCCACCTGGAACGTCGTGCCCCAGCAGGTCGTCTTCTCCCGCCGCAAGAACACCACCGCCGAGCGCTCCAAACTCTCCATGGACGCCTGGGACGGCTACCCCGCCGCCCGCGAGCGCTTCCTGACGGCCGTCGACCAGGCCGGCGTCGAGAACCTCGTCCTGCTCACCGGCGACGTGCACGTGGCCTACGCCCTGGACGTCAAGCGCGACTTCGACGACCCGAACTCCCGCACGGTGGGCGTGGAGTTCGTCGGCACCTCGATCAGCAGCGACGGCGACGGCGAGCAGAGGCCGTCCAACTGGGCCACCCTCATGGCCGCCAACCCGCACCTGAAGTTCTACGACGGGCGCCGCGGCTACACCGTCCTCACCCTGGACCGCCACCGCGCCCGCGCCGACTACCGGGTGGTCTCCCACATCACCCGCCCGGGCGGCACCCTGTCCACCGCCGCCTCCTTCGCCACCGAGGCCGGCAACCCGGGCATCCGCCCCGCCTGACTCCCGCCCCGGCGCCACCCTGTCCACCGCCGAGGCCCGGTCCCGCCGCCACGAGGGAGGCGGCGGGACCGGGCGTTCAGTCGTCCCCGAGGACCCGGCCGACGACGGCCGCAGCCTGCCGCGGGTGCGCCTCCAGCCACGCGCCCACGTGCTCCCGCACCGCCTCGGCGACGCAGTCGCGCACCGCGGCGTTGCCGAGCACGTCGCGGGTGGAGCCGAGGAACTCGGGCTCGTCGAGCTTCACCGACACCACCGCCGTCAGGCCCGCCCCGCCCAGCCCGGCGCCCGGGCCGGTGTCCAGGCCGCCGACCAGCCCGGCGCCCGGCTCGGTGGCGGGCAGGGGGCGGCGGCGGACGTAGGCGTCGATGGCGGCCGCCAGCCCGTCGCGCAGCCCGAGTTCGTGGCTGCCGCCGCGGGGGGTGGGCCGACTGTTGGCGAAGCTGCGCACCTGTTCCTCGCCGCCGCCGCGCCACCGCAGGGCCACCTCCACCGTCCCCGCCATCCGCGGATCCTCGCCCTCGAAACCGATGACGTCCGTGACGGCGGGAGCCTCGTGCGGTCCGTCGAGGAGGTCGAGGAGGTCCCGCACCCCGCCGGGGAAGCGGAACCGGGCCGCGCGCCCGCCGCCCGGTTGGCGTTCGTCGGTCAGTGAGACGTCCAAGTCCCGGTTCAACAGGGCCAGTTCCCGAAAGCGGTCGGCCAACTCGTCGAACGGCAGCCGCGCGCCGGCGAAGATGTCGGGGTCCGGCCAGAAGGCGATGACGGTCCCGCTGCCGGCCGCCGGCCCCATGGCGGTGAGCGGGCCCAGCGCGGCGCCGCGCGCGTACTCCTGCACCCGGCACACCCCCGCGCGCCGCACCTCGGCCGTCATCCGGGTCGACAGGGCGTTGACGACGAAGGGCCCCACACCCACGTAGTCGAGCGTCACGTGGTGGCGGCCGCGGGGCCCCGCCTCGGAGCGCATTTGGGTCAGCAGGGCCTCCACGTCCCCCTCGCCCGGGCCGTCGTCGGCGACGCGCACCGCGCCGTCGGCCGTCAGGGTGATCTCGACGCGCCCGGCCCGGCCCGCCAGGACCTCGTTCACCGCCCGGTCGGCGACCTCGAACACCATCTGCGCCAGGCCGTGTTCACCGGTCGATCCGATGTACATGCCGGGCCGCTTGCGAACGGCCTCCCCGCCCTCCAGCACCTGGATGCGGGCGGCGGTGTACGGGTTGGTGTCCTGGCTCACGGGCTTCTCCTCCGAAGGCGGCCGGGCAGAGCTCCACAGCCTAGGCGAATTTCCGCATAACGCCAGGTCAATCCCCATGCGCCAAAGGCGTGGACGGCCGCATGGGCGCCCGGCCCGAGGCGCCCGAGCCCGGCACTGCGGGGCCGGCGCCGCCGCGCGGCCGGGCCACCGTCCGAGCCCCGCACGGGGCCGTTTCACCCACCCCCGAGGACGGCCGATTCCACAAATTTTTCGCCCGCGTCCCGCGTCCCGCGTCCCGCAGACCCGGTGACCCGGGGCCCGGGTGCGACTGTCACAGATCGGGCCGCTGTCCGGTCCACAGGTGTGACAGGACGGCGCACCCGCGGCGCGCCGTCGACGCCTTCGGTTGACGCTCGTCAACCCGCCCGGAGGAGAACACCATGAGCCGCCGTCGTCTGCTCGACGGTGGCCGTTGTCGTCACTGGGTGTCCATCGCCTGGCCGATCCGCGGCCGCAGGCCGGCGGGGCCGCCGAACAGGTCGCAGGTCACCGTCATGGTCAGCGGCAGCGACAGGGCGCGGCGCAGGTCCACGGCCTCGCCGGGGCCGAGCGTGCGCAACGCGCCTACCAGGGCGGCGGTCGTCGCTTCGATCCGGGGGCGCAGCGTGGACACCCGGCGGGGTGAGAACGAGGGCGCCATCCGCCGTCGTGTGAAGCGGTGTTCCTCGCCGTGGAGGTCGAAGAAGTTCTGTTGGGGGGCCGGCGGCCCCATCGGCCACCCCTGGGGCACCGAGGCCGGGGCGGGCCAGTGCTTGCGCGGATCGCGTGAGATGCGCGGATCACCGAGGCGCGGGTACGGACCAGGCGATGATGGCGCCGGGGAGTTCGACCCGCACGGCGGGCCCGGCGCGGTGCAGTTGCGCGCCCTGCTGGTGCAGGGCCTGCCCGGACGTGTTCAGGACCGGGGCAGCGGCTGTCGTCCGGAGCCATGGCATCGCTGCTCGGGTTGTCTTACGGGTCACCCTGCTGGGCCGCGCCGGGGGCGCGGGCCGTCGTGTTCGGGGCCTGTGCTCCGTTGTGGAGTGGCCCGCCGTGGCCGTTGACGGGGTGCCGTGGCCCGGCGCGGAGACGGCCGGTGGTCCTGCGCGGCCGGTAGGGCCGGGTCTGGGCGCTCACGTGGGGCGGAAGGCCTCGTCGGCGGTGCGTGGGGAGTCGGCGGGTCCGGTTTCCCGCGTGCGGGGGGTGTCGCGTGGCGGCTGGTCTGGCTCGTTTGTCCTGTGGTCTTGCCCGGTGGTCGTGGGGGTCTGGCATGCTGTGCGGGTGTCGAGGAAGCACAAGCGCGCCGTGACCTTGGCGCAGATAGTGGCGGCGCTGCCGTCGCCGGTGGCGGGGAAGCCGGGTGGTGCGCATGTCGGTCCGCCCGTGAGGGCCGGTGGCTTCACGGACGCCGACGGCTGTTGCTGGCGGCTCGCCCGCGGGCCGCTGGATCCCCGCAGGGCCAGGCGGCTGTCGGTCGAGGCCGACATGATGTCGATGGGCACCTGCTACGACGAGCGGGTCGGGCGGTGGCTTCCGCGTTTCCTGACGGCGGCGGAACGACCGGCCGCGTGGCTCGAAGCGCGCGCCCGGTTCGGCGTCGACGACCTGCCGATCCATGAGGCGTACGAGTTCACCGCGGACGACGGCCGCGTTCTGCTCTTCATCGAGACGTACTGCTGACCTCGCGCCCCCGGCGGCTGCCGCCGGGCGGCCCCGCCCCGGCCGTGTCCTCGCCGTCGCCGTCGGCGGGGGCACGGCGGGGGTATCGGGGTGTCGGGGGTGTCGTCGTGGCCGTGCCCGGGTGCGGTGCACGGCCTCCGCTGCCGGGCCGGGTCAGGGGCGCCGGGCGAGTCGGTGCGGGCCGAGGTAGTAGGACAGGGCGGCGTGTGACGGGCCGTCAGCGATGTCGCCGTTCGTCAGCCGCCGTACCACCTCGGCTTCGGCCACCCACTCCGCGCGGGTCGCCTCGGACACGTCCTCGGGTTCGCCGATCCGGGTGCAGCCGGTGGCGTGGTAGGCGTGGAAGCGGGCGTCGCTGATGCCGGCCATGGCGTCGTACGCGGTCAACGGCTCGACCCGGCCGGGGCGCCAGCCGGTCTCCTCCTCGACCTCGCGGGCGACGGCCGCCGTCGGCTCCTCGCCGGGCTCGGCCCAGCCCGCCGGGACCTCCCAGCCCCAGCGGCCGGTGATGAACCGGTGCCGGTAGAGGAGGAGGAACTCGCCGGCCTCGTTGGTGACGACGGCGGTGGTCGAGGTGCGGGGGTAGCGGACGACGTGGTGGTCGATCCGGCCGACACCGGGGATGTCGACGTCGTCCAGCCACACCTCGACCCACGGGCTCCCGAACACCTGCCGACGCCCGAACACCTTCCACTCCACCGGTAACCTCCCTCACACGCCCCACCGTTGGGATCCCGACTCTCCCACGCCGCGCGGTGACAGGCTCGGACTGCTTCGGGAGGAGACACGGCGGGCACGCCACCATGCCGAGCCGCGCCCTTGTGGCGGGAGAGGCACACGCGCCGCCCGCTGCGGCCGTCCAACTGCCGCGCACAGGAAGTCGATGCCGCCGACTTCCCGCGCGTGCGAGGGAGCGGGTTGGGGTTTGGGGGCCAGTGGCCCCGTGTTAGGAAGTTGGCTTCTCGCGCGTGCTGGTCGGGTGGTGGGGGTTACCGGCCGTCCTGTGCGGGAGGCCGGCCGTATCGGCGCTGCGCGCGGGCGGCCGTGTCATCTTGCCTTTGGGCTGGCTGCTTTCTGCGGGGGAAGTCGATGTCGCCGACTTCTCGCGCGTGCCGGGGGCAGGTGGTGGGGGTTACCGGCCGTCCTGTGGGGGAGGTTGGTGGTTTCGGCTTTGCGTGCGGGTGGCTGCGTCGCCTTGCCGTCGGGGCTGGGTGTTTCGTGCGTGGGAAGTCGATTCCGCCGACTTCCTGCGTGTGCTGGTGGGTTGGGGCAGGTCTGGCCGTCCTGTGTAGGAGGTTCTGTCGGCCTTTCGTGCGTGCTCGTGGTGGTCCGGCGTTGGGATGGTCGGGCGACTGGTGTCCGGTTGCCTGTGGGGGAGGTTGGAGGTTTCGGCTTTGCGCGCGGGTGGTGCCGCCTCGCCTTCGGGGCTGGCTGTTTCGTGCAGGGGAAGTCGATGCGGCCGACTTCTGGTGCGTCCTGGTGGCGGTCGGGTGGTCGGGGTCTCCCAGCCGTCTGGTGGGAGGTCGGTCGTGCCGCCTTTGCGCGCGGGCGGCCGCGTCGATTTGCCGTCGGTGCTGGGATGTCTCGTGCGTGGGAAGTCGATTCCGCCGACTTCCTGTGCGTGGGGGTGGCTCGGGTGAGTGGTGCCTGCGCCCGGCCAATCCGGGGGGGCGTTGGTCGTGCCGGCTTTGCACGCGGGCGGTGCCGCCTCGCCTTCGAGGTCGGCTGTTCTCGCGCACGAGAAGTCGATTTTGCCGACTTCTCGCGCGTCCTGGTGGTGGTCGGGTGGTGGGGACCGTCCGGTGGGGGAGGTCGGTGGTTTCGGCTTTGCGCGCGGGTGGCCGCGTCGCCTTGCCGTCGGGGCTGGGTGTTTCACGCGGGGGAAGTCGATGCCGCCGACTTCTCGTGCGTGCGGGGGTGGTCGGGTGGTTGGGGTCTCCTGGCCGGCTGGTGGGGGAGGTCGGTCGTGTTGATTCTGCGCGTGGGCGGCTGCGTCGCCTTGCCGTCGGGGCTGGGTGTTTCGTGCGCGGGAAGTCGGTTCCGTCGGCTTGCTGTGGGTGGGGGTGGTTGGGGCGGGTCCGGCCGTCCTGTGTAGGAGGTCGGCTCTGCTGACTTCTGGTGGGGGTTGGGGTGTTTGGTGCGTGGGGGCGGTTTGCCGTGCGTGGGGGTGTGGGGGGTTGGGTTATGTGTGGGTGGTGGTGTGGGTGTGGGTGTGGCGGGTGAGGGAGTCGAGGGTGACGGCGGTGAGGAGGACGGTGCCGGTGATCATGTATTGGATGGCTTGGGTGGCGTGGATCATGTCGAGGCCGGTGGTGATGGTTTGGATGACGAGGATGCCGAGGAGGGCGGTGCGGGTGTTGCCGCGTCCGCCGAAGAGGCTGGTGCCGCCGATGACGGCGGCGGCGATCGCGCTCATGAGGACGTTGCCGCTGCCGAGTTGTTTGTCGGCGGAGCCTTGTTGGGAGGCGTAGAACAGGCCGCCGAGGGCGGCGAGGAAAGCGGCGAGGATGAAGACGGTGGTCCGTGTTCGGGTGATGTTGATGCCTGCGCGGCGGGCGGCTTCGACGTTGCCGCCGATGGCGAGGACCTGTCGGCCGTAGCGGGTGCGGCGCAGGACGAAGTCGGTGGTCAGGACGGCGGTGAGTAGGACGACCAGGGACAGGGGCAGGCCGCGGTCCTGGTTGAGGGTGTAGGCGGTGGTGAGGGTGAGGGCGGCGAGGGCGCCGGCGCGTATGGCGCTGTCGGTGGTGGGGGGTGCGGTGAGGCCGGCGGCGCGGCGGCGGCGGGCGGTGCGCAGGCGGGCGGTGAGGTAGAGGGCGGGGGCGAGGGCGGCCAGGGTCCAGGCGTAGGCGATGTCGCCGTCGCCGAGGAAGGTGGTGTCCAGGCTCGCGATGATGCCGTGGTGGCGGTTGTTGACGGTGCCGGCGTCGCCCAGGACCCATTCCTGTAGGCCGTTCCAGGCGAGCATGCCGGCGAGGGTGACGACGAAGGCGGGTACGCCGACGCGGGCGAAGAAGAAGCCGTGCAGCAGGCCCATGGCGCAGGCCGCGCCGAGGGCGGTGAGGATGGCGAGCCACTCGGGCAGGTCCTGGCGTACGGCGAGGACGGCGGCGAGCGCGGCGCTGGCGCCGGCCACCGAGCCGAGGGAGAGGTCGATCTCGCCGAGGATCAGTACGAAGACGACGCCGACCGCGATCAGTCCGGGCCCGGCGATGAAGCGGGTGATGTTGGTGAGGTTGTCGGCTTGCAGGAAGTGGTGGGTGACGGACTGGAAGACGGCCGCGATGACGATCAGGCCGACGACGACCGGCAGTGAGCCGAGCTCGCCGCGGGCCAGGCGGTGGCGGGCGGCGGTGGCGTGGGCGGCCCAGCCCCGCGGGGGCTGGTGCAGCCGCGGGTCGACGGCCGGGACGGCACCGCCGGCGGCATCAGTACCGCTGGCCGGGGCGGCAGCGCCGCCGGTGGCACCGGCACCGCCGGAGGGGATGTCGGCGGCAGCGGCACCGCTGGAGGGGACGGTGGCACCGCCGGAGGGGGCGGCAGCGGGGACGTCGGCGGCATCGGCACCGTTGGAGGGGACGGGAGCGGCGCCGTCGGCGGCACCGGCACCGCCGGAGGGGATGTCGGTGGCATCGGCACCGTTGGAGGGGACAGTGGCACCGCTGGCCGGGACGGCAGCGCCGCCGGTGGCATCGGCACCGCCGGAGGGGACGGTGGTGCCGTCGGTGGGGACGGTGGTGCCGTTGGTGGGGGTGGGTGTTTCGGGGGTGTTCATTCGGCGTCGGCCTTCTGGGTGCGGCGGGCCCGGCGGCGGGCGTGGGCGTTGTCGGTGGCGCCGGTGATGGCGGCGATGATCTGTTCCTGGGTGGTGTCCGCGACCGGGAACACGCCGTTGTTGCGGCCCAGGCGTAGCACGGCGACGGTGTCGGCGACCGCCCGTACGTCGGCCATGTTGTGGCTGACCAGTACGACTGCCAGGCCCTGTTCGCGTAGTCGTTCCACGAGGTCCAGGACTTGGGCGGTCTGTTCGACGCCGAGGGCTGCGGTGGGTTCGTCCAGGATCACCAGGGCCGGTTCGCCGACCAGTGCGCGGGCGATGGCCACGACCTGGCGCTGTCCGCCGGACAGTGCGGCCACCGGGGTGCGCACGTCGGGGATGCGGATGGCGAGGGTGTCCAGCAGCCGGCGGGCGTGCTGTTCCATGGCGACTTCGTCGAGCAGGCCGCGGCGGCGTTTCTCGTGGCCGAGGAAGAGGTTGGCGATGACGTCGAGGTTGTCGCACAGCGCGAGGTCCTGGTAGACGGTCGCGATGCCGAGGGCGGTGGCGTCCTGGGGGCGGGCCAGGCGTACGGGGTCGCCGTGCCAGGTGAGGGTGCCGTCGTCCACGGGGTGGACGCCGGCGATGGTCTTGACGAGGGTGGACTTGCCGGCGCCGTTGTCGCCGACGAGGGCGAGGACCTCTCCGGCGTGGACGGTGAGGTCGACGTCGGTGAGGGCCTGGACGGCACCGAAGCGCTTGGAGACCGAGCGCAGCTGGAGGACGGGTGCGCCTGTCACGGGAACAACCACCTTGGGGGAGCGGCTACTTGGGGCGGTACCGGCGGTACCGGCGGTACGGGCGGTGCGGGCGGTGCGGGCGGTACTGGAGCGAATCCGGAGCGAATCCGGGGCGGTACGGGCGGTGCCGGGTGGTGCCGGGAGATGCCTGGGCGGTGCCGGGAGATTCCGGAGCACTGCCGGGCGGTGCCGGGTGGTGCCGGAAGATTCCGGAGCACTGCCGGTGCCGGGGCGAATCCGGGGCGGTGCCGGGCGGTTCCGGGGCCGTGCGGGGCGGTGCCGGGCGGTGCCGGGGCCGTGCGGGGCGGTGCGGGGGTGGTGTCGGGGCGGGGTTACTTGAGGCCGGCGGCGGCGCAGGCGGCGGCGTAGTCGGTGGTGCAGATGTCGGAGACCTTGTAGAGGCCGTCGGCCAGGACGGTGGTGGCGATGTTGTCCTTGGTGACGATCTTGGCGTCGAGGAGCTTGGCGGGGATGTTCTTGTCGGTGGCGCTGTCGACGCTCGTGTCGGCGATCGCCTTGACGTCCTTGCCGTGGAGGAGGGCGACGGCCAGTTCGGCGGCGGCTTCGGCCTGTGGGCGGTAGGCCTTGTAGATGGTGTAGGCCTGGTCGCCGTTGACGATGCGCTGGATCGCGTCCAGGCCGGCGTCCTGGCCGCCGACGGGGACGGTGATGCCGGCGCCCTTGAGTTGGGTGATGATGGCGGCGGCCATGCCGTCGTTGGCGGAGTAGACGGCCTGGAAGCCGTTCTTGCCGAACTCGGTGACGGCGGCGGAGATCTTCTGGCCGGCGACGGTGGGTTCCCACTGTCCGGACTGCTCGTAGACGACTTTCCTGACCTTGCCGTCCAGGGCCCTGTGCGCGCCGGTCTTGAACTGGGCGGCGTTGGGGTCGGCCTCGTCGCCGTTGATCATGACGATGTCGGCCTCGGCGGCCCGCGGGCCGAGCGCGGCCAGCAGGGCCTGGCCCTGGAGTTCGCCGACCTTCTCGTTGTCGAAGGAGGTGTAGGCGGCGACCGGGCCGCCGGCCAGGCGGTCGTAGGCGATGACCTTGACGCCCTTGGCGGCGGCCTCCTGGACCCAGCCCTGGGTGGACTTGGCGTTGTAGGGGTCCAGGATGATCACCTTGACGCCCTGGGCGAGGAGGGTGTCGAACTGCTGCTTCTGCTTGGCGGCGCTGCCCTCGGCGTTGTTGTACAGCACCTTGCACTGCGCGCACAGGGCCTTGACCTTGGCCTCGATGAACGGCCGGTCGAAGGACTCGTAGCGCACCGAGGAGGCGTTCTCGGGCAGCAGCAGGCCGATGGTGTCCGGGCTGCCGGAGGCGGAGGCCTCGGCCTTGGCGCCGCCGGCCTTCCCGCAGGCGGCGGTCATGGACAGGGTCAGTGCGAGGCCCACGGTGGAGACGAGGGCGCGACGCAGTACGGCATTCATACGGGTGCCTCTCCCTGGGGTCGCCGCGGCGTCGCGGCGGGGTGGGGGGAGTTAAACCTGAGCGCGTACATGACGTCAATAAGTAAAACCAGACTGCCCGCGATCCACCACCACTCGTTATCTTCGTGAACACGCCTGCGGCCGGCGGGGCCGGAGCGGCGGGCACAACCGGGCCCGGGCCGTGGCCGGGGCCCCGTGGCCGGGGCGGGGGTCCCGGGGCGGGGGTCCCGGGGCGGGGGTGGGGGCCGGGGGTCCCGGGGCCGGGGTGGGGGGTCCCGGGGCTGGGGGTGGGCGCGCGGAGGCGGCCGTGCCCGCCGCTCCCCTCGTGTGGCGGGCACGGCCGGGCCGGCGTCCGGCCGGGTGTCAGGGGCGGTCGAGCGTGACCGAGTTGATCGGCCCCAGGTCGTAGTACACGCCCTTA
>NZ_JBIAVL010000009.1:274759-307494 GCF_042894165.1 Kitasatospora sp. NPDC001547
TAAGTACCCAGTGGTGGCCGTACTGGCCGCTGAGGTTGTGCGCGCCGTAGCTCCAGTAGACGGCGCTGGGGCTGACGGCCGGGTCCTGGTCCTGCGGGTAGACGCAGACCGCGCCCGACGGGCAGCCCGCCCACTCGCCGTCCGCGGCGCCGGCGCCGCCGGCCCCCGTCGTGGTCAGGGCGGCGGCGGCCAGGGCCAGGACGGTGACGGCACGGGTGATCCTGCGCATGGGGGTTCTCCCTTGGCTGGTACGGGCACCGGACGGTCGATCCGCCCGGTGCCCGTCAGCCTAGGAACCCGGTGCCCGCGGCGGTCCCTGACATCTGACAGGGGCGCGCCTGCTTGCCCGCGGGCCCGACAGGCCCCGCGAGCGCAAGGTCCCGCGAGCGCAACAGGCCCCGCGGGCCCGACAGGCCCCGCCGCCGGGCCCTTGGGTTCTAGTGGTCGTCGCAACACCCGAGCTGAGGGAATGCGATGGACTTCGAGATCCGAGGGGAGCGGAAACCCCCAAGGGGTCAGGAAGCTTCGTGCCGAGCGGGCGGAATACTTCCGGCTCGTGCGACAGGGCTACAGCAACAAGAAGGCGTCCCGGCTGGTGGGCGTCCACGAGCGGACCGGACGCGAGTGGCGCAACGGCCGGACGGACCCGAACAGGTTCCGGGCGCCCGCTCGATTCGAGCGGGCGCCCACCGGCGCGTTCGGACCGTCCCGGTACCTGCGCGAGGACGAGAGGATCCACATCGCCGACCGGCTGCGGGAGAAAGCCACCATCCGTACGATCGCGACTGAGCTCGGCCGGAGCCCTTCGACGGTCAGTCGGGAGATTCGGCGCAACCGCCATCCTGGCAACGGCAGTTACCGACCTCATGCCGCGCAGGCCCGTGCGGACGGGCGGCGTCCGCGCCCCAAGCCGGGAATGATCGCCCTCAACGCGGAGCTGAGGGCCGCGATCCAGGCCGGCCTGGACCAGCGGTGGAGTCCGGAGCAGATCTGCCACGCTCTGCGGGACACCTTTCCCGAGCGGCCGGAGATGCACGCGGCCCACGAAACGATCTACCAGGCCCTCTACGTCCAGGGCCGCGGCGAGCTGCGGCGCGAACTCGCGGCGCCTTGCGCACCGGCCGCGCCCGCCGCAGGCCCCGCGCCAGGCCAACTGCCGCCAGCCACGTTTCACCGACCCGATGGTCATGATCAGCGAACGCCCTGCCGAGGTGGAGGACCGGGCGGTTCCCGGGCACTGGGAGGGCGATCTGATCATCGGCAAGGACGGCGCCTGCGCCATCGGCACCCTGGTCGAGCGGGCCACCCGCTACGTGATGCTCCCGCATCTGCCCAACGGCCGAACCGCCGAGCACGTGCGCGGCGCCCTCACGGAGACCGTGCGGACCCTGCCCTCCCACCTGGTCCGGTCGCTGACCTGGGACCAGGGCTCCGAGATGGCCGCCCACAAGAGCTTCACCGTCGCCACCGGCGTCCCGGTCTACTTCTGCGACCCGGCCAGCCCCTGGCAGCGCGGCTCCAACGAGAACACCAACGGCCTGCTACGGCAGTACTTTCCCAAGGGAACCGACCTGTCCGCCCACGGCCCGGAACACCTCGCAGCGGTGGCCGTCCAGCTCAACGGCCGCCCACGCAAAACGCTCGGCTGGGAAACCCCAGCCGAGCGCCTCCATAAACTCATCGCGGCCTGAACACCGACCACGTGTTGCAACGACCGCTAGAAACTGCCGCCTCGCCGCCGGGGCTGCGGGCGGGGCTACGGCAGGGGCAGCGACCCGGCCCCGGCGACCAGTGCCGGCAGCTCCCGCATGTCCGCGAACGTACGGGTGCCCGGCCCCTGCAGCCACGCCCGCGGCGTCAGCCCGCCGTGGAAGCCCAGCGACCGCATCCCCGCCGCCCGCGCGGCGGCCACCCCGTACCTGCTGTCCTCGACGACCAGGCACGCCGCCGGCCGCACTCCCATCGCGGCCGCCGCGTGCAGGAACAGGTCCGGTGCGGGCTTGCCGCGCTCCACGTCCTGCGAGCTGAAGATCCGTCCGGCGAAACGCGGCAGCAGCCCGGTCAGTCCGAGCGTCGAGCGCAGCCGCGCGTGGGTGCTGGAGGACGCCACGCAGTCCGCCACCCCGGCCTCCCGCAGCGCGGCCAACGCCGCCACCACTCCCTCCACCGGGGCCAGTTCGGCGGCGAACACCTCGTCGTACAGGCGCTGCAGACGCCTGTCCCAGCCCGGCTCCAGCGCCACCCTCGCGTGCGCCTCGATCTCGGCCGTCATGAACGCGTGCGAGCGGCCCAGGAACCGCTCCACGAGCTCCTCGCGCGACAGCGGCCAGCCCGCCTCGGCGACCACCCGCTCGTCCACCCGCACGGCCAACCGCTCGCTGTCGAGCAGCACACCGTCGCAGTCGAAGACCACCAGCTCCACGGGAACGGACATGCCGCCACCCTACGCGGCCCCCGCCCAGGAGCCGGCGTCCCCGGCCCAGGAGCCTGTCGGCCCCGGCCCAGGGGCCTGTCGGCCCCGGCGCGGGGCAGATGGCCCCGGCGCGGGGTCAGGTGGGCCCGGTGCGGGGGATGTTCGGGGCCGGCGCGGGGGCCGGTCGAGGAGAGCGCGAGCGCGCGGCACTCGGCGGTCAGTGCGGGCGGCCCCCGCCCAGAGCTGGCGGCCCCGGCCCTGGAGCGGGTGGCCCCCGTCCCAGAGCCGGCGGCCCCGGCGCGTGGTCAGGTGGGCCCGGTGCGGGGGTCGGTCGAGGAGAGTGCGAGTGCGTGGCCTCCGGCGGTCAGTGGGGGTGGCCCAGGTACGGGAAGTGTGGCAACAGGTCGGTGTGCGGGCCGATGTGGTCGCCGGACACCTTCCCGTCGGTGAGCATCGTCAGCCGCGCCGAGGTCACGTCGTCCGTCAGCGTGCGCCCGTTCGGACAGCCCGCCGGACGGGCGCGGTCGTAGCGCAGGATGTCCGGCAGCACGAGCCGCAGCTGCGCCTGCGCCGCCTGCGCGGTGTACCCGCCGAAGTGCTGCAGCTTCGCCGTCCACGGATCCCGGTAGGTGTCCCAGTCGTCCACCGGCTCCCCGGCGTTGTACGCGTCCTTCACGTCCTCCTCGTTGAAGTACGCCGTCAGCGAGGGGTGCGCGCCGCGGTCCACCGACACCAGCCGCCCGTCCTTGCGCACGCTCACCCGCGCCCACACCCCGATCTGCGGCGCCTGCCCGAACGCCGCGTCCGGTGCCTCCAGCACGATCCCGAACACGTTCTTGTCCGCGCCCCAGTCCACCCCCGTCCACTGGAAGTCCTTCACGATCCCGTCCAGGTCCGCGAAGAACGGGTCGCTGCGCAGCCCCGCGCTCACCCGGTACGCTCCCGCCTCCACCACTGCGGGCGTGTCCGTGAAGCTCACCGGCGCCCCGGACACCAGGACCTCGCCGGTCGCCTCCAGCCCGCGCGCCCCGGCACCGGTGGCGCGCCGCACCGTCATGGTCTGCTCCCCGTCCTGCGGCTCGCAGAACGTGAAGCTGTAGGCGAGGTCGGCCCGCCGGTCCCCGTCGGTGTCGATGTCGATCCGGTACACCGCCTGCGGGTGGAAGGCCTGTCCGCCGGACGGCGCGACCGGGTTCACGTTCATGATCAGCACCGTGCGGCCCGGCTCCGGCGCGGCGAAGGCGAACAGGTCGGTCAGGTCCAGGCGCGCGTCACCCTCGGGTGAGCGCAGGTTCGGTCCGCTGAGGTGGTGCGACAAGGCGGCCTCCGGCATTCGAGTGCGTCGAGTGGGTCGAGTGCTCCACACGCCCCACACGCTCCACGTGCTCGGCGTGCTTCACGTGCTTCACACGCTTGGCGTGCTCGGAGTGCTTACGCATGGGCACCCCCGCCCCCCTGCGGTCATTGCTAACACGCCCGGGCGGCCCCGGCCTGCCCCGCTGCATCACCCGGGCGGCCCCGGCCTGCCCCGCTGCATCACCCGGGCGGCCCCGGCCCGCCCCGCTGCACCACCCGGGCGAGCGGGCGCGGGCGCGGGCCGGGCCGCTGTCGGCGGCCCGTACTACCGTGCACGAATGACCAGCCCCACCGCCCGCACCCGCAGCGCCGTACCCACCTGGCGCGTCACCGAGACCGCCGGCCTGGAGACCTCCTGGATCGACCTCGGCCCCCACGCCCTGACCGCCCACGGCCGCGCCGCCGCCGCCGAACCCGCCCCCTACTGGCTCGACTACCGCCTGGAGACCGGTGACGGCTTCACCACCCGCCGCATGCACGTCACCGCCCGCACCCCGGACACCACCCGCACCCTGGACCTGCGCCGCGACGAGCACACCGGCCGGTGGAGCGTCGACGGCACCGAGCGCCCCGACCTGACCGGCGCCCTCGACTGCGACCTCGGCCTGTCCCCGCTCACCAACACCCCGCCCGTCCTGCGCCACGCCCTCCACCAGCGGCCCGGCGAGCACCACTTCCTGATGGCCTGGATCCGCGTGCCCGACCTGGTGGTCGTGCCCTCCCGCCAGACCTACACCCACCTGCGCCGCCACCCGGACGGCCGCGCCACCGTCCGCTACGCCAGCGGCGACTACCGGGCGGACCTGCTGCTGGACACCGACGGCCTGGTCGCCGACTACCCCGGCCTGGCCCACCGCATCGCCTGACAGGACACCGCCGCCCGCCGGCCCCGGGACGGCGCATGCCGAGACCGCCGGGTCCGGGGCGCCCGCCCGCCGGGTCCGGAACGTCCGCCCGCCGGGTCCGGGCGTCTGCCCGCCGGGCTCGCGCCTCAGATCGCCAGCGGGTCGGCGCACACTGCCAGGTCCGCCACCGTCGCCGTGAACCGCGTCGGCGCCGCAGCCGGTTCCAGTACGTCCCGGGCCGCCCGCCCGCCGGGCCCGGGGCGTCCGCCTACCGTGCCCGGGGCGCCCGCCCGTCGGGCCCGGGGCGCCCGCCCGTCGGGTCCGGGCGTCTGCCCGCCGGGCTCGCGCCTCAGATCGCCAGCGGGTCGGCGCACACTGCGAGGTCCGCCACCGTCCCCGCGAAGCGCGTCGGCGCCGTACCCGGTTGCAGTACGTCCCGGGCCGCCGTCAGCAGCGCGTTGCGCAGCCGCCCGTGGGCCGTGAGGTAGCCGAGTTGGGTGAGCGCCCGCGACTGTAGCTCCCGCGCCCGCCGAGACCGCCGTGCCCGGGGCGTCCGCCTACCGTGCCCGGGGCGTCCGCCTACCGTGCCCGGGGCGTCTGCCTGCCGGGTCCGCGGCTCAGATCGCCAGTGGGTCGGCGCACACCGCGAGGTCCGCCACCGTCCCCGCGAAGCGCGTCGGCGCCGCAGCCGGTTGCAGTACGTCCCGGGCCGCGGTCAGCAGTGCGTTGCGCAGCTGCCCGTGGGCCGTGAGGTAGCCGAGTTGGGTGAGTGCCCGTGACTGCAGCTCCCGCGCCCGCTGTTCCACCGTCCCGGGCACGGCCGCCGGGACGGCGCACGCCGAGACCACCGGGTCCAGCAGCAGCACCGCCCGCGCGTAGTCCGGCCCCGCACCGACGCCCCCGCCGCCGCCCGCACCAACGCCCGCGCCCGCACCCGAGCCCCAGCCGCCGCCCGCCCCGCCCCCGCCCGCGCCAACGCCCGCGCCGCCGCCCGCACCAACGCCCCCGCCGCCGCCCGTGCCTTCGTACGCGCGCTGCGCCGCGTCCACCGCCCGTCGGGCGCCGTCCGGGGCGGACAGCTCGGTCCGGGCGGTGACGGCCGGGCGGGCCGGGGCCAGGGCGGTGCCGGTCAGCCGGGCCCAGACCTCGCGCACGGTGCGGGAGGGGGTGTCCAGGTAGCCGGGGTGGGCGAGCAGCGGGGCGGCGGGGCCGGGGTCGGGGACGGTGCGGGCGGCGGTGCGGTGGGCGGTGAGCCATCCGCGGACCTGCGCGGCGCCCCACACCGGGGCGCCGTAGGCGCAGGTGCCCAGGGCGGCGGCGGCGCCGAACGCGGTGGCGGTGGCGTCCAGGAGGCCGGCGCGGCTTGGGCCGGGGGCGCCGAGCAGTCCGGCGCCGGCCAGGTGCAGGGCCCGGTGGTCGGGCAGGTAGAGGTTCAGTTCGGCGGGGCAGGCGTGGCCGCCCGCGGGCTGCAGGACCATCCGCACCCCGGCCGCCTCGACGGCGTACAGGCCCTCCTGCCAGGGCACGCCGGCCGCCGAGGCCCAGGCGGGCCAGTGGGCCCGGGGGGTGGGGACGGACAGCGGGCCGCCGACGGTGTCGGTGGGGGCGAGGAAGTCGGGCCGGCCGGTGGAGACGGTGCGCCCCAGTTCGCAGCCGACCAGGCCGCGCGGGCCGACCTCCAGCCGGGTGCCGTAGGCGTAGTCGAGGAGTCGGGCGGTGTGGGCGCCGGCGGTGACCTGCCGGTGCACCGCGTCGGCGAGGAACCCCTCGGGCGCGTACACCGCGAGGTCGGCGGGCAGGCCGGCGCGGGCGCCGGCGAACAGGCCGCGCACGCCCCCGAAGTGGTCCACCCCGCTCTGGGTGTGGACCACGGCCCGCACCGGCCGCGCGTCCCCGGTGGCGCAGCGGTAGAGGGCCAGGGCCGCGCGGGCGGTCTCGTAGGAGCCGAGCGGGTCGATCACCAGCAGGGCGTCGCGGCCGGTGGCGACGGTCAGGTTGGCGAGGTCGTAGCCGCGTACCTGGTACAGGCCGTCGGCGACCTCGAACAGGCCGCAGGGCAGGGCCAGCCGGCCCTGGTGCCACAGCGGCGCCGCCACCGTGGCGGGGGCGTCGCCGGCCAGGAAGCCGAAGGCGCCGAAGTGCCAGACCGCCTCCCGGCCGTCTCGGGACGGCAGCGCGCGGTAGGGCGGGGCCGCGAGCAGCCCGCGCCGGGCGCCCTCCAAGTCGGCGGGGGAGGCGGGGAGTTCCTTGGCGCCGGCCAGGTTCCGCTGCGTGACGTACGCGCTCGGTTCCACGGGCACGAAGGTGTCGGCCACGGGCTTGCCTCCTCAACGGCGAAACGGACCGCGGTGCGCTGCCCGCGCACCGCAGACCGCCGACACTAGGGGTGACGGGCCGGACACACAACGGCAGGGGCGTGCGCAATGCGCACGGAGCGGGGACAGGGGCCCGGCGTCACCCGATCGGGTGGCGGGCACGGCCGTTGCCCGTGCCGTGCCGGGCACGTGGGTAGCGTCGGGCCATGATCGTGGAGTCGTCAACCGGCGTGACGCACCGACGATTTGACTTATTGTCATAGAGGTAAAGAGGCATCGTCGCATGGCAGAGAAGCGCCTGAAGTCCTGGGGCAACAACCGCTCCGGCCAGCTCGGGGACGGCACCTGGGCCGACCTCCGCACCACGGCCACCACCGTGCTCGGGCTCACCAGCAGCGAAGTGGTGAAGATCGCCGCCGGCGGGTTCGGCCCCGCCGCCGGCCACGGCCTGGCCCTGCTGACGGACCGCACGGTGCAGTCCTGGGGCGTCAACGGCGCCGGCCAGCTCGGCGACGGCACGGTGTTCAGCCACAACGCGCCCGGCCAGGTCGTCAACCTCACCGACGCCGTCGAGATCGCCGCCGGCGGCGCCCACAGCCTCGCCCTGCTCGGCGACGGCACCGTGATGGCCTGGGGCCAGAACAAGCACGGCCAGCTCGGCAACGGCACCGGCGCCGACACCAGCATGCCCACCCGCGTCGAGGGCCTGACCAGGATCGTCGCCATCGCCGCCGGCCTGCACCACAGCCTGGCCCTGCGCGAGGACGGCACCGTGTGGGCCTGGGGCTACAACTTCAACGGCCAGCTCGGCGACGGCACCTGCTCCAACCGCGCCGTCCCCGCCCCGGTCACCGGCCTGAGCGCGGTCAGCCGCATCGCCGCCGGCGCCGGCCACAACCTCGCCCTGGTCGGCGCACCGGGCCCCGGCGCCACCGTCCGCGCCTGGGGCTACAACGCCACCGGCCAGCTCGGCGACAACACCACCATCAACCGCTTCACCCCGGTCACCACCCAGGCGACCTGGAGCGGCGGCGTCACCCAGATCGCGGCCGGCTGCAACCACAGCATGGCCGTGGTCGACAGCGACCACCGCCTCAAGGCCTGGGGCCAGAACACCGCCGGCCAACTCGGCGACGGCACCACCGTCTTCCGCGTCCTGCCCGTCACCGTCCCGGGCCTGACCGGCGTACGGCTGGTGGCCGGCGGCCGCGAGCACACCGTGGCCCTGTCCGGCACCAGCACCGTGCATTCCTGGGGCAGCAACGGCTCCGGCCAGCTCGGCGACGGCACCACCACCGACAGCAGCACCCCGGTGCCCACCCTCACCGCCCTCACCGGCATCGACAAGCTCGCCGCCCCCGTCGGCGGCGACTTCAGCCTCGCCAACTGAAGCGCCTCAACCGTGCCCGGCCACCCCTGCTGTCACAATGCGCGTGAACGCTTCGTAGCCGCCACCACGCAGACAGTGAGGTAGTCATGTCGAAAGTCAAACTGAGCACCAACCACGGCGACATCGTTCTCCGGCTCGACGCGCACAAGGCCCCCGCCACCGTGGAGAACTTCCTCCAGTACGTCCGGGACGGCTTCTACGACGGGACGCTCTTCCACCGGGTCATCAACAACTTCATGATCCAGGGCGGCGGCATGGAGCCCGGCATGCGCCAGAAGAAGACCCGCGCCCCCATCCAGAACGAGGCCGACAACGGCCTGAAGAACACCGAGTACACCGTGGCGATGGCCCGCACCGGCGACCCGCACTCCGCCACCGCCCAGTTCTTCGTCAACGTCGCCGACAACGACTTCCTCAACCACAGCGGCAAGAACCCCCAGGGCTGGGGCTACGCCGTCTTCGGCGAGGTCGTCGAGGGCCAGGACGTCGTCGACGCCATCAAGGCCGTGCCCACCGGCTCCAAGTCCGGCCACCAGGACGTCCCCAAGGACGACGTGGTCATCGAGAAGGCCGAGATCGTCGAGTAGCGCCCGGGCAGCGGCCGGGGGGGGGGGGGGGGGGGGGCGGGGGCGGCCCCCCCCCCCCCCCCCCCCCCCCCCCCCGCCCCCGGCCGCCGCGCGCCCCACCACCCCCACCCCGGCCCGCCCACCCGCCGGCCCGTCCGCCCCCTCCCGGCCCCGGCCCGCCCGCCTCCCGGCCCGCCGGCCGCCGCGCACCCCCGCGCACCCCCGGCCCCGACCCGCCCCCTGGCCCCCGCGCACCCCGACCCGCCGGACGGGTGATTGCGCCCGCCCCGGTGCGCGGCGCCCCGCGCCCCCGCCCCGGCCCGTCCAATACTCACCCGACGAGGCGCACGGCCGCGCCACCCGGGACCAGGGAGGACCCCCATGCACCGCCGCACCGCCGCCAGGCCGGGACACCGCACCGCCGCACCCCTGCTGGCCGCCCTGCTGCTCACCGGGTGCACCTCCGCCGCCGCCACCGACCCCGCCGCCGCCCCCAGCCCCTCGGGCGGCCCCGGCGCCTCCAGCGCCCCGGCGACCGCGCCGCCGGCGCCCTCGCCGCAGCTGACCGACCAGCAGGTGGCCACCGCCGTCGACCGGATCGACGCCTACGTCCAGGACGCGATGCGCAAGACCGGCGTCCCGGGCCTGGCCCTGGCCGTCGTCCACAAGGACAAGGTCGTCCACGCCAAGGGCTACGGCGTCCGCGAACTCGGCAAGCCCGACACCGTCACCCCCGACACCGTCTTCCAACTCGCCTCCGTCTCCAAGCCGATCGCCTCCACCGTCGTCGCCGCGGCCGTCGGACAGAAGGCGGCCACCTGGGACGACCCCGTCTCCGCCCACGACCCCGGCTTCACCCTCGCCGACCCCTGGACCGGCGGCCACGTGACGATCGCCGACCTGTTCTCCCACCGCAGCGGCCTGCCCGACCACGCCGCAGACCTCCTCCAGGACCTCGGCTACCCGCGCGACTACATCCTCCAGCACCTGCGCGACCAGCCCCTGGCCCCCTTCCGCGCCCACTACGCCTACACCAACTACGGCCTCACCGAAGCGGCCGTGGCCGTCGCCAAGGCCAAGGGCACCGCCTGGGAGGACCTGTGCGCCGACGCCCTCTACAAGCCGCTCGGCATGACCGCCACCAGCTCCCTGCGCTCCGCCTACGACCACGCCGCCAACAAGGCCGTGCCGCACGTACGCACCGGCGACGACAACAGCAGCAGCAGCAGCAGTGGCAGCAGCGGTGGCAGTGGCAGTGGTGGCTGGCAGGTGAGCACCACCGAGAACGCCGACGCCCAGTCCCCGGCCGGCGGCGTCAGCTCCACCGTCCAGGACCTCGCCCGCTGGATGCGCCTGCAGCTCGCCGGCGGCTCCTTCGAGGGCCGGCAGGTCCTCGACACGGCCGCCCTGAGCCAGACCTGGCTCCCGCACAGCCTCTCCAACCCGCCCGCCGCGCCCGCCGGCAACCCCGGCCAGTACGGCCTGGGCTGGAACGTCGGCCGCGACACCCGCGGCCGGCTGCGGCTCAACCACTCCGGCGGCTTCCTCCTGGGCGCCGCCACCGTCGTCACCCTGCTGCCCGCCGAGCAGCTGGGCATCGTGGTGCTGACCAACGGCCAGCCCACCGGCCTGCCCGAGGCGGTGGCCGAGGAGTTCTACGACCTCGCCCAGGAGGGCCACGAGACCGTCGACTGGCTCGGCTTCCTCGGCAAGGTCATCCCCGCCGCCCTGGTGGCCGGCACCTCGCCCACCGACTACACCAAGCCCCCGGCCGGCGCCCCCGGCGCCAAACCCGACGCCGCCTACGTCGGCACCTACACCAACGGCTACTACGGCCCGCTGACCGTGACCACCGGCAACGGCGGCGCCCTGGTGATGAGCCTGGGCCCGGACAACCTCCAGTTCCCGCTCCAGCACTACGCCGGCGACGTGTTCAGCTTCCGCACCCGCGGGGAGAACGCCGTCGGCCTGTCCGGCGTGACCTTCACCGCGGGCGACGACGGCAAGGCCGCCAAGGTCGTCGTCGAGCAGTTCGACCACGACGGCCTGGGCACCTTCACCCGCAGCTAGCGCCCCCTAGCCGGTGCGCGTCGCGTACATCTCCTGGAACAGCTCGAACCCGCCCTCCGGGGAACCCGGCGAATCCACAGCGCCCACAGCGCCCGCAGCGCCCGGGGAGCCGGGGGAGCCGGGGAAGAGGGGAGCGTCGGGGGAGCCGGGGGAGAGGGGGGCGTCGAGGGAGAGGGGAGCGTCGGGGGAGCCGGGGGAGAGGGGGGAGGCGCTGAAGCCCTGCCAGCGGAAGGAGGTCGGCGTGACCTCGGTGAACGTCCACCGCGAGCGCCGCCCCTGGGCGTCGGTGCCCTCCTGGACCATCCCGCCGGCCCCGTCGCCACGGCCGACCTGGGAGAAGTACGAGGGAAGCTTCGGCGAGATCCACGTGATCCGCCACAACCCGGTCGTGACGTCGTACATGCGCAAGGTCGTGCCCGGGAAGCGGCCGTGGAAGTCCGGGCACCAGAGCACGTCCTGCACCACCCGGCCGCCCAGCGCCCAGCCGAAGCGCCACTCGCCCGCCGCGGTGCGCCACCGGCCGTCGGGGAACAGGTACCGGTTGCGGATCTCCCACGTGCCGACCAGCCGGCCGTAGAGCATCAGCGCCTGCGCGTGCTCCGGATCCGGCCCGTTCGCCGACAGCAGCTCCAGCATCGGGTCACCGGACGGGCCGTCAGCCATCAGTAGTACCCCTTGGAGCCGTCCAGCAGCTCCCGGACGATGTCGGCGTGCCCCGCGTGCCGGCCCGTCTCCTCCACCAGGTGGATCAGCATCCAGCGCAGGTTGGCGCCACCGGTACGGAAGTCGGGGTGGCGGCCGACGTCGTCCAGGCAGGCCGCCGCGACGATCTCGTCACTGCGCGCGCACTGGGCCTCGTACTCCGCGAGCAGCTCGGCCAGCGGACGCCCGCCGGTGTGCCAGTCCGCGTCCTCACCCGACCCGTCGAACACCGGGTGCTGCGTCTTGTCGCCGCCCAGGAACAGCACCTCCAGCCACAGGTGCTCCGTCCAGCGCATGTGGGACACCAGGCCGGCCATCGTCATCGCGGGCGAGGTCGGCAGGACGCAGCGGTGCGCGTCCTCGTCGCTCAGCCCCTCGCACTTCCACCGCAGGATCTTGCGCTGCAGCTCCAACCAGCCGACGATCGCGGTGCGTTCGTCCGCCAGGAGCGGGGGCCGTTCCAGTTCCGAAGCCATGGCGGTGCACCCTACCCAGCCGCCGCGGCGTGCGCACCGCATTTTTCCCGGCGCGGGCGGGCGCAGCGCGCGGCCGGCCTGCCCCGCCGACCTCCCGCACCGGGCCCGGTGCCCTCAGCCGGTGTGCAGCACCCGCAAGCGCCCGGGCGCCGCCGGATCCCGGTCGACGACCTGCACCGGCGGCCACGCCCACTGCCACACACTGCCGCCCGGCTCCCGGGAGAACCGGATCCTGCCGCGGGTGCCCTCCACCGCCAGATGCGGCCAGGACGCCGCGATCCGCTCCCGGTGGGGCCCCTGCGAACGCAGCACCTCGGCCAGCACCGCGACCGTGTCGTACCCCTCGAAGGCGACGAACGACGGCTCCTCGCCCAGCCGTTCCCGCAGCGCCGCCCCCACCCGGGCACCGAGCGGGCCCAGCCGCTCCGGCAGGTAGCGCAGGAACGGCACACCCGCGCCGTCAGCGCCCAGCAGCGCCGCCCACTCGGCGAACTCCGGCTGCCCCGCCGGCGCGCCGACCAGCACCCCCGCCAGCCGCCCGTCGCCGCGCACCGCCCTGATGAGGGACACCGCCGGCTCCGGGTGGCCGACCAGCAGCAGCACGGCCGTCGCCTCCCGCCGCACCAGCTCCTCGCACACCGCGGCGGGGCAGAGCACGGCCGCGTCGACTTCGACGACGGCGCCGCCGTGCGGGGCCAGGCACTCGCGCAGGACGCGCGCCCCCGACGCCCAGTAGACGCTCGGCTGGGTCACCACCGCGACCCGGCGGTGGCCCGCGCCGAGCAGGAACTGCGCGAACACCCGCCAGCTGTGCGACTGCGCCGGGCACAGCCGCGCCACCCACGGCGTCGGCCGGTCGGTGAGCGCGTCGAGCACCGCCGACGTGCACAGGTACGGCAGGCCCACGGCATCGGCCCCGGCGGCGACCGCCCGCGCCACGACGCTGTGGTACTCCCCGGCCAGAGCCGCCACCCCCAGGCCGGCCAGCTCCTCCACCGCCTCGGCGGCCCTGCGCGGATCGGCCGCGGTGTCCCGCACCAGCAGCTCCAGCGGCCGCCCGCCGATCCCCCCGGCCTCGTTGACCTCGCCCACGGCCAGCTCCAAACCGGCGAGCACGTGCCGCCCCGCCTCGACCCAGCCCGGCCGGGACAGCGGAACGAGGGCACCGATGCGCACCGACGGACCCTCGCCCCGCCGCGCTCCGGTGGCCGACGGCGACGGCGACGGTGACGTACTCATGCGCTGGCTCCCCCGCGTGACGACCCGGTCGGCGCAGACCGCGCGGACCCGTGCAGGCCGCGCGGGCGGCCGGACCCGCCGAACCGGCGGCCCGCACCCGTCGCATCCCGCCCACCGCGAGCGCACCTGCGCGATCATGCGGGCCCATTGCACCCACCACCGCCACCCCCCGGCAAGCCGGTTTTCGGCCGCGCCGCCGGCGCCCGCCCCTGGCAGCCGGCCCCGGGCCCCGCCCGGACGAGGGGGAACGTCGGCCTGCCGTCCAGCGGCGGCAGGCGGCGGGCCCGGCACCCGTCGCAGCCCTCGCCGTCATCCGAGGAACAGTCTCGGCTCGGCAACTCCGCCAGGCCGCGCGGCCAACGGGCCCCAGCACCACTGCCCGACTCTCGGGAACCGGCCCGGACGGCGGGGGAACGTCGGCCTGCCGTCCAGCGGCGGCAGGCGGCGGGCCCGGCACCCGTCGCAGCCCTCGCCGTCACCCGAGGAACAGTCTCGGCTCGGCAACTCCGCCAGGCCGCGCGGCCAACGGGCCCCAGCACTACTGCCCGACTCTCGGGAACCGGCCCGGTCGACGGGGGAACGTCGGCCTGCCGTCAGCGGCGGCTGGCGGCGGGCCCGGCACCCGTCGCAGCCCTCGCCGTCACCCGAGGGACAGCCTCGGCTCGGCAACTCCGTCAGGCCGCAGGGCGATCGCGTCCAACGGCCCCGGCCGCCACCACTGGCCGCCCCTCAGGAACCGGCTCGGCCCGACCCCCACGACCGGCGAATCTCGACCTGTGGTCACGCAAGTGTCGCCCCGCGCAGCCCAGGACGCGGAGCACTGGCAGGGACGGGAGCCGACATCCGAGGAACAGCCTGTGCTCGGCAGCTTCGCCAGGCCGCGCGGCGATTGCGACCAACGGGCCCGCCGCCACCACTGGCCGCCCCTCAGGAGCGGGGCCTGGGCCGGGCTCGGACGGCAGGGGAACGTCGGCCTGCCGTCAGCGGCGGCAGGCGGCGAGCCCGGCACCCGTCGCAGCCCCGCTGCCCGCCGAGGAGCAGCCTCTGCTCGCAACTCCGCCGGGCCGTGCGGCGATCGCGGCCAACGGGCCCCGCCACCACCACTGCCCGCCCCTCGGGAACCGGCCCGGACGACAGGGGAACGTCGGCCTGCCGTCAGCGGCGGCAGGCGGCGGCCCCGACACCCGTCGCATCCCCGCCACCCGCCGAGGGGCAGCCTCGGCTCGGCAACTCCGCCAGGCCGCACGGCGATCGCGGCGAAACTGGCCGGGCCCCCTCGGGAACCGGCCTGGGTCCGGCCCGCACGGCAGGGGAACGTCGGCCTGCCGTCAAGTGGCGGGCCTGGTACCCGTCGCACTCCTGCTGCCGCCCGAGGAACAGCCTCGGTTCGGCAACTCCGCCGGACCGCGTGGCGATCGCGGCGAACGGGCCCCCGCCGCCCCCACCACTGCCCGCCCCCTCGGGGGAGCGGGCCCGGGCCCGGCCCTCACGACCGGCGAATGTCGACCTGTTGTCACGCAAGTGTCGCCCCGCGCCGTCCAGGACGCGGAGCGCTGGCAGGGACGGGGTCCGGTGCCCGAGGGACAGTCTCGGCTCGGCAACTCCGCCAGGCCGCGTGGCGATCGCGGCCAACGGGCCCGCGACCTCCATCCAGGAGGACGCCCCCCCTGAGCATCGGCAGGAAGCTCGCCTCGACCACGGCCCCGATCGGCACCCTTGCCCCGCCGGCCCGGTGCCCCGCCCCACGCCTCGCGCTGCGCCGCGGGGCGGCGCCGCCCGGCTCCCCGCCCGGGCGTGAGGAGTGGGAAGTCGGCTGGGCCGACTTCCCACGCCGGGGCGCCGTTCGCGGATGGGCGGCGGGGGCGGCCTACTTCTCGATGGTGATGTCCTTGAAGCTGATGACGAAGGCGTCCGGGTCGTCGTCCTCGTCCAGGTGGTAGGTGGTGCTGGCCCAGGCGTCGGCGAGGCGGACGCGGCGGGAGGTGGGGTCGGCGGGGTCCCCGGCGATCAGGACGACGTCCTGGTGGGTGCTGGTGTTCTCGACGTCCTCGACCCAGGTGGTGGTGGCCTCGTGGCGCTCCTCGCCACGGGTGAGCAGTACGTCGCCCCACAGCGGGACCGGGGCCTTGACGCCGGTGGTCAGGAGGGCGTCGAGGTCGAGTTCGGAGCCGACGAGGGTGAGCTTGGTGACGGAGCCGAGTGCTTCGGCCCGGTCGTCGCCGAGGTCGAGGTGGTACGTGGTCATGTCCGGATCTCCAGGTGGCGCGGGCGGCGGGGTCAGTACAGCTCGGGGGAGGTGCGCACGGGGATCCTGACCTTGAGGACGGTGCCGTCGTCGAGGAAGAAGATGACGCGGGCGTTGTCCCCGGGGGTGATCAGGCGGGTCGGCTTCTCCAGCATGAGGTGGTACTGGCCCGGCGCGAAGGCGAACCCGCCCTTGGCGGAGAGGGTCACCTTGTCGAGCTTGACCGTCTTCGAGCTCTCCGCGTCGGTGACGGTCTGGTAGATCGTGATGTTCCGGTAGTCCGGGCTCTTGATCCTGGTGATCTCGTAGCGCTTGTCGGCGGAGTTGTCGAGCGTGATGTAGCCCGCGGCCGGCAGGGCGTTCGGCAGCCAGCGGATCCAGGCGGACTTGTCCCTGACCTTGATGTCGGTGGTGACCGGAGTCTTCATGCGGTGTGGCTCCCCTCGGCGGGGCCGCCGTCCGGCCCCGGGGCGGCCGGCACACCGCGTGGCCGGACGATCACGCAAGGAGGGTCGCGGAAGATCACCCGATCGGGTGGCGGCAGGGCCCCGCCGCCCCCGTGGCGGGGCGGCGGGGCCGTCAACCGGGCCCGGCCGGAGCCGAGTTGGGCGAGAAGCCGGCCGGGCCGGCTTCCCGCTCCCCGCAACGTCCTAGAAGAACCAGACGGAGAGCCGGGCCGTGCTCGGGGCGACGTCGCAGAAGTAGCCGACCGCCTGCCCGCGGGCCACGTAGGCCTGCCCGGCGGCGTCGCACGCCGCGCCGCTGGGATACATGCCGACGTAGGTGTAGCCGGTCGTCCTGGTGGTGGACGCCTGGGCGGCGGGGGCGGCCGCGAGGCCGCCCGCGACCGTGAGCAGTGCGGCCAGGGCCATGCTGGAAACCGCTGTGCGAAGTGCCATGTCGGTGTCTTCCTCGCTCCGGGGAGAACGCCGCAGTCCGCTTCCCGGCGTTCGGCGCAGAGCCTTCCGGAACCCCGGATTCGAGGCAATGGTAGAGACCAATTTGGCAGAAAACAGTCGATCACCGGAGCCGGCCCGTCCCCGCGCCCACCCGGCGGGTCGACCACGGCGGCACACGCGCCCCGGCTACGGCCGGGTGCAGGTCGGGTCGGTCTGCGGCAGGCGTCCGCCGGCCAGGTAGGCGTTGACCGCTTCGTCCACGCACGCGTTGCCGTAGAGCCCGTAGAGCCCGTGCCGGTCGGCGCCCCGCAGGGTGAGCAGCCGCGAGCCGGGCAGCATCGAGTGCGGCGCGACGCCGTCCCGGTAGGGGGTGCGCGGGTCCCCGGTGGCGGCGAGGATCAGCACCCGGGCATCGCGGCGCACCTCGACGGGGGGACCGCCCGGCAAGTCCCGGAACGCGCAGGGGCTGATGTCGTCGAGCAGCGGTGCGAACAGCGGGTGCTCGGCGCGGCCTCGCTCGATCCGGCGCCAGTACTCCTGCGGGTCGCGGGCGGCCGGGCCGTCCGCGCACAGCACGGCCCGGGCACTGCCGGCCGGCGAGGACCCCTGCGCGGTGAACAGCAGGCGCAGCAGGGCGGTGGTCGCGGCCGAGGGCGTGACCGGCCGGCCCGCCGCGGCCTGGGCCGGCTGCGCCATCTGCTCGGCGAGGGCCGCGCGTTGCGGGTCGGTGTCGTCCGCGAGCGCGATGAACAGCAGCACCGGGACGCGGGTGTCGTCGAGTTCGAAGGCGTCGGCGCCGCTGCCGACCAGGAGTGGGCGGGCCGCGGCCGCCTCGACCGTGCGCAGGATCCCGGCGCTCACCTCCTCGCGGGTGCGGCCGAGCCCGTAGCGGTCGTGCCGGGCCGCCGCCCGGTCGGCCCAGTGGGCGAAGGCGTGCTCGTTCTCCGCCACCGTGTCGGGCAGCAGCGCGGGCCCGGTGTGGCGCGGGACGGTGGCGCCGTCCAGGACCACCCGGTCGAGGCGGCCGGGGAACAGCTGCGTGTACACCGTGCCGAGGCAGGTGCCGTAGGACAGGCCGAGGAAGGAGATCCTGCGCTCGCCGAGCGCGCCGCGGGCCCATGTCCATGTCCCGGGCCGTGGGGACGGTGCCCGCGTAGGGCAGCAGGTCGCCGGCCGCCGAACGGCACCTGGCCGCGAGGTCCCGGTGGAGGGCGACCTGGCGCTCGAAGGAGGCGCGGCCGGTCCCGGCGCAGAAGAGGCCGCCGACGGGCCGGCCGCAGTCCAGCGGGGTGCTGCGGCCGGCGAAACGCGGGTCCGGGCCGACGATGTCGTAGCGGCCGGCGGTGTCCTTGAGCGCGGCGCGCACCCGCAGGGGCGCGCCGAGCGTGGGGGCGGCGGGGCCGCCGTCGTCGAGCGGCGGCGTGCCGATCCGGTGGCGGGTGTCGGTGGCCGCGATCCGGGAGAGCGCCGGCGTGAGGGTGCGGCCACGGGGGTCGGCGTAGTCGAGCGGCACGGTGACGTCCGCGCAGCGGGCGCCGGCCTGCCGCAGTGCGGCGCCCACCGGGTCGTCGGGGCCCTGGAGGCAGCTGTGCCGGCCGAGGCGCTGGTGATAGTAGCGGCCGAGCCGCGGCGCGGGGGCGGGGGACGCGGGCGGCGCGGCGGCGGCCACGGTCAGGCCCGCCGCGAGGGCGAGGCCGGCCGCGACGGTGCGGCGGCGGTGGAGGGAGGGCATGAGGGCTCCTCGACGGCTGTCGGATCCGGTCGCAGGAGCATCCCCGCCCGCCCCGCCCGGCCGCGCACGGGGCGGGCGGGGCAGCCGGACGGACGCCTCCCGTTCCCTCGCGATCCCCGCCGGTCGAGAAGCGCGGGAATCCGTGGACGGACCCGCCGAAGATCACCTATCGTGTGTGGATCACGCCCTGAGACGGACGGAAGGAGGCGAGTGCCGTGCAGTTCACACCATTCCAGCGCTCCCTCGTCCACTGTCCCGGCGTGGTTCGTCAGTTCTGACCGGGAGCGCCCCAAGCAGGCCCGTATCCCGGAGGAATCCATGACCGACCTGGTCATCCGCGCGCTCTGCGCGAGCGACGCTCATCTCTTCGACGCACTGCCCGACCCCCTGGGCGCCCGTGAAGGCCATCGGCGTACCCGCTTCCGCCCCGACTGGAAGCGCGTGGCCCTGCGCGACGGCGAGGTCGTCGCACGCGGCGCGTGGTGGGGCGGCCCCGACGACTCGGAGCCCGTCAACATCAACTGGTTCGACGTCGCCGAGGGCGAGGAGGAGGCCGGAGCCGAACTCCTGCGCTCCGCTCCCTGGAAGGTCGAACTCGAGATCAACCTGCCCGGCGGCTGGCGGGAGCAGGCCGACCTGCGCGCCGGCGCCGAGGCCCGCTTCGCCGCCGCACGAGCCGCGGGCTACGAACTCCTGGTGGAACGCCTCCTGTACCGCTGGACCCCGCAGCGGGGCCTGCCCGAGCGGCCCGGACGCCTGCGCTTCGGCGCGGAACCCGACGACGCCGTGTTCTTCGACGCGTTGCGCCGCATCCACTCCGTCACCCTGGACGCCCACGCGCTCAGGGCCATCGAGGAGGGCGGCCTCGACCAGGCCGCCCAGGAGGAACTCGACTTCTTCCACTGGTGCCCCTCCCCGCGCGAGTGGTGGCAGACCGCCCGCACGCCGGAAGGCGAACTGGCCGGCATCCACATCCCGGCCCACAACCCCTCCGGCCCGACCATCGGCTTCATCGGAGTCGTCCCGGAACAGCGCGGCCGCGGCTACGCCTACGACCTCCTCGCGGAGTGCACCCACCTCCTCGCCGAACAGGGCGCGGAGTTCATCGGCGGGGCGACGGACCGGGGCAACTACCCCATGGCCGCGCACTTCGCCAAAGCGGGCTTCCCCGTCATCCGTGAACGCATCAACTTCCTGCCGGCGGACCACGCCGCCTGAGGAGGAGCAGCACGCGGTGAGCGGTCCGGTGCCGAAGGCCGGCCCGGACCGCTCATCAGACGTCGAACTCGCCGGTGCGGACGGCGGTGACGAAGGCCTGCCAGGCGGGGGAGGAGAAGAGGAGGGCCGGACCGGAGGGGTCCTTGGAGTCGCGTACCGGCATGACGCCGGCGAAGCCGTCGGCGACCTCGATGCACTGCCCACCGCCTCCGCCACTGTACGAACTCTTCCGCCAGGAAGCCTCCGTCAGGTCGACATCCACTCCAGGTCCCTCCTCGTCGCACGGATGAAAGCCAGCGATTCGGCCTGACCGAGGGCCTCGATCGCCAGCCGATCGTAGCTCTTGACTAGCGCGCCAACCGACTTGGTATCGCGATCAATGTACCCGCGTTGCTCAACCTCGCCATAAGCAAGAACTTTGCGGTTAGGCATGGTAAGGAGAGTCGCCATGTGCGTGAACGGCCGGTGTTCGCCCAGGGAATACGGTGCCACCTGGATGACCACGTTGCCGCGGGTGGTCAACTGCTCAAGATGGAGGAGCTGTTCGACCATGACGTCACGTCCGCCGACGATCCGCCTGAGGCAGCTCTCGTCCAGCACCACATGCAGGAGTGGCGGCTGGGGCCGCTCCAAGATCTTCTGGCGGGCGAGCCGGAATTCGATACGTTCCTCGGCGAGCTTCTCGCTCGTGTCGGTTTGCCTGGCGTAGCCCATTTCGATGGCTGTTGCGTAGGCCCGGGTCTGGAGAAGCCCGTTGACGATGTTGATCTCGATGATTCGGATCTGTTCCGCGAGGGCCTCGTACCGGGCGTACTCCGGGAACCCCTCCAGGATCGCGGCGTTCTTCAGCTGGTACCACATCAGCAGCATGGTGCCGCCGGTGTCGAGCGCGATGTCGGACAGCTCGGCAAGCTTGCGACTCGGGGGCCGGTGCGCAAGTTCGATGTAGGACAGGTGCGAGGGGGAGCACCCGATGAGCGGGGCCAGCTCCTCTTGGAGCAGGTCCTTGGCCTCTCGGAAAGCGCGGAGTTGGATTCCGAAGGGGGCCCAGGGGCTGGACTCCGGGTCGATCTTCTTCTTGTTCATGGCAGCCCTCAACTTCCGTGCGGCCCACTGGCAAGTAGCAGGCCGCTTCCCATGCTAGGTGACCTTGCGCCAGCATGTGCACAGAACGTGAAACTCCGATCGCAGAGAGTTCCCCATGCCCCACGACCAACTCCCCCGCCTCCACGGCTACGGCGTCCGCTGGGACCCGCAGGCCGACCGCTACCGGGTCCGCAACGAGCTCACCGGTGAGTGGCTGCGCCAACCCACCGGTGAACTCGCCTCCTTCACCTTCTTCGGGGACGCCTACAGCGCCTGGCGCGCCTTCGAGGTCCACAAGCGGCCGGGGGAGTGACCACCGTGTCCTCCACCCTCTCCCGCGCGACCGCCGAGCAGCGCCGGCAGGCCGCCGAGGTCCTCGACGACCTCACCACCGTCCTCGCCCTCGGCGGCGTCCGGCTCCCCACGCTGGAAGTCGACTGGGACACCGGCCGGCTGACGTGCAGCTACCTGCTCCACCTCACCGCCCGCCCGCTCGACCTGCTGCGCATGGTCGACCTGCTCCGCAAGGGCCTGCGCTACGAGCGTCTGACCTGGGACGACTGAACTCCCCCGCCGTGTCGAGAAAGTGACCTGCCCCCGTGCAAGACCCCCGCCTGCTCGCCAAGCCCCCCGTCTGCCGGCTCGGCTGCCTCGTCCTCGTCCGCAACCAGCGCGGCGACGTCCTGCTGGTCGACCCGGACTACATGGACGGCATGATCCTCCCGGGCGGCTCCGCCCGCCCCAACGAGCCCCCGCACCTGGCCGCCGCCCGCCACCTGCACGCCGACACCGGGCTGATCGCGCGTCTGACCGACGTCCTCGCCGTCGACTTCACCCCGGCCGACCGCTACCTGCAACGCCTCAACCTCGTCTTCGACGGCGGCACCGTCCCCGACAGCACCCGGATCACCGTCCCGGCGCAGCGCAGGAGCGGTCTGCTGGGCGCCCGCTTCGTGCCCGCCGTCGCCCTGCCGGACTTCATGGCGCCCTCCCAGGCCGCCCGCGCGGCCGAGGCCCTCGTCAACCGCTCCCTGCCCGTCCTCCTCCACGGCCAGCGCGCCGCCTGACCCGACCTGCCCCGACCTGCCCCGGCCCGGCGCGGAAGTTCCGCGCCGGGCCGGGGGTGTGTGCGCCGCGCCGTGGGCGTGCCGAGCCTTCAGGGCCGGGAGGACGTCACCTGCGCGGCGATGGCCCGTGCGCACTCCATCGCCTCGGCGTGTGTGGTGTCCACCTCCAGGTCGTAGACCACGCCCCGGTGGACCGCATCCGCCTGGGACGCGGCCATCCCGATGATCCGGTCGCCCCGTGCGACCTCGCGGTCCGCGGCCACCGCACTGTCGCACCGGACGCCGACCCACAGCACCCGCAGACCGTGCAGGGCCTTGTGCCACCGCTGCTGCGAGTGCGCTCCGCTCAGGAACACCTCGTCGACGACGACCCGGGCGCCCGCACGGGCCATCGCGGCGATCCCCTCGATCCACGCCGCCTCCAGTGCCCGCAGTTCCGGCCCGACGACCACCTCCCCGTCCGGCGCGAATTCGATCCCCGCGTCCGACGCCTGCAGGGACGCCGGTGCCGCGTCGAGCAGCGTGTCGACCCCGAGGACCAGCCACGGATCCGGCAGGACCGCCTGCAGGCACCGGGCGATCCCGGACTTCCCCGCGCTGGAACCACCGTTGAGAACGATCACTTCAGTCATCACCACGCCACAGTAGGGGCGCCCCGGCGATCCCCGAAAAGATTTTCCGCGCGGGCCGCCCGCCTCCCGCCGCCCGGTGATCTTCCCGGTCACCGGCTCCGGCCGTCGGGTGGGGGCATCTGCCTTCCCCCGTACGGCGGACGAGGGTTCTTTGAGGGTGCTTCTCAGGGTCCACCCGGATACCCCTCGGGGCCCGGCAGGCCCGAGACTCGACCCATGCGCATCACACGGGCCGGTTGGGCCGTCATGACGGTGCTCTCCACCTTCATCGTCGTCAGCTCCGCCAAGTACTTCAGCTTCGACCCGGCGGCGTACTTCGCACACCAGCGCGCCACCTACCTGAGCCACCAAGTCCCGCTCGCCGTCCACGTATTCGGCGCCGTCACGGCGCTGGCGGTCGGGCCGTGGCAGTTCTCCGGGCGCCTGCGCGAACGCCTCCCGCGCTGGCACCGCCGCATCGGCGTCGCCTACCTGCTCGCCTGCCTGGTCGGCGGGGTGGGGGCGCTGCTGCTGGCGCCCGTCGCGTACGGGGGCGCGCTCTCGGGGGCCGGCTTCGCGGGCCTGGCCGCGGCCTGGCTGGTGACCGGCGGCGCCGGGCTACGGGCGGTCCTCGACGGCCGGGTGGCCGACCACCGCCGCTGGATGATCCGCAGCTTCGCGCTCACCTTCGCCGCCGTCACCCTGCGGCTGATGCTGCTCGCCGCGACGACGGCCGGCCTGGACTTCCGCGCCTCCTACACCGCCATCGCCTGGCTGTGCTGGGTGCCCAACCTGGCGCTGGCCTGCTGGTTCACCCGCACCCGGCGGGCCCCCGCGCCGGCGTGAGCGGGCGGCGCCCGGTTCCCCGCCGCCGCAGTGGCAGTGGCAGTGGCAGTGGCAGTGGCCGGCGCCGGCGCCGGCGCCGCGCCCCGCGCGTTAGCCCGGCCGGGCAGCGGTGTTCCGCTGCCCGGGTAACCGGCTACCCGCCCGGGAGGCCGGCCCGGTGGTTCGGGTACGCATCGGTGTATGCCGACGGGGGATCAGATCCCGTCGACGGACCCCGAGAACCCTTGAACCATCAGGAGGCCTCCATGGCCCGCACCAAGCCCCTGGTCCTGACCGCCCTCGCCGCCGTCGCCGTCCTGGCCGCGAGCACGGCGGCCGCCGTCGCCGACGACAAGCCCGCCGGGAAGCCCGTCGACAAGCCGGCCGTCGTCGTCCCCGACGACCAGCCCCCCGTCGGCCCCTCGCTGCTGGCCGCGCACACCCCGGTCTCCGGCACCCCGGTCAGCGTGGCCCCGGGCGCCAACGGGATCGCCACCGTGACCTGTCCCTCCGGCCAGGTGCCCACCGGCGGTGGCGGCCAGACCAGCGCCTTCCGGATCTTCTTCACCGACTCCTACCCGAGCTCCGGCAACTCCTGGGTCGTGCGCGGCACCAACACCGGCACCGCGACCGAGACCATCTCGGCGACCGCCATCTGCACCATCCCCTGACCCGCGGGACGCGCACGCCGAACGACCCGGGCCCGGCTGTCGGGCCCGGGTCGTCCCGCGTCCCGGGCCGGCGTCCCGCGTCCCGTTCGCCGCGGTCACCGCCGGTCACTTCGGTGACGGCAGCAGCCCCACGTCCGAGACCGGCCCGAGGTGGGCGAGCTTGTCGGGGTTGGACACGGCGTGGACCGCCCGCACCGCGCCGCCGGCGTCGATGTCCAGCTCGATGACGCTGGCCACCCGCTGCTCGGCGTCGTACAGCACCGCGCCCGGGCGGCCGTTGACCCGCGCGGGGACCAGGCGCACGCCCAGGCGGCGGATGCGGCGCAGCCCGCCGACCAGCAGTTGGGCGACGCGGCGCGGGTCGGTGACGCACTGGGCGAGCGCGCGGGCCTTGCCGCCGCCGTCGCCCTGGAACACCACGTCGGGGGCGAGCATGGCGAGCAGGTCGTCCAGGTCCCCGCCCTCGGCGACCTCGAAGAAGCGCCGGGCCAGCTCCTCGCCCTGCGCGCGCCGCGCCGGGGCGGCGGCGAGCGCGCCGTCCTCGGGCGCGGCCAGGCGCTTCCTGGCGCGGGTGAGGATCTGACGGCAGTTCGCCTCGCTCCTGCCCACCATCCGCGCGACCTGCGGGTAGTCGTACCCGAACGCCTCGCGCAGCGTGAACACCGCCCGCTCGACCGGGGACAGGGCCTCCATCAGCACCAGGAACGCCATCGACAGGGTGTCCGCCAGCTCGGCGTGCTCGGCCGGGCCGGGACGCTCGGCGGTGGTGACGACCGGCTCGGGCAGCCACTGGCCGACGTAGGTCTCGCGGCGCACCCGGGCGGACTTCAGGTGGTTGATGCCCAGTCGGGTGACGGTCGTCGTCAGGTACGCCTTGGGGTCGGTGACCGCGGTGCCGGCCTGCTCGGCGCGGGTCAGGTTGAGGAAGGTGTCCTGGACGAGGTCCTCGGCGTCGCCGACCGAACCCGTCATCCCGTAGGCGATGGAGAACAGCAGCGGCCGGTACCCGGCGGCCGCCGACACCGCCGTCCCCGCCGCCGTTCCCGCCGCCGTTCCCGCCGTCGGTCCCGTCATGGAATCCCCCTTTCCGAGCGTGCCCAGCAGGCTATCCGAGGCCCGGCGCCGCCCGTGCGCGGGTGGTGTGACGCAGGTCACGGGGTCGGGGGCGGCGGGAGCCGTCACAAAGCGGCGGGCTGTCCTGTCTTCAAGGGCAGCAACGGCACACACGACCGAGGAGCACACCATGGAACCCCGCCTCGACCCCTTCGCCAGCCCGCTCATCGGCAAGGTCTTCAAGCACCTCATCGCGGCCAACAAGCCCATCGCCGACTCGACCCTGCCCTACGCCGTCCAGGAGCTGGTGCGGATGCGCGCCAGCCAGATCAACGGCTGCGGCGCCTGCCTGGACATGCACTACAAGGAGGCCGTCCACGCGGGGGAGGACCCGGTGCGCCTGGCCCTGGTCGCCGCCTGGCGCGAGACCGACGTGTTCACCGACGCCGAGCGCGCCGCGCTGGAGCTCGCCGAGGAGGGCACCCGGCTCGCCGACGCGGCCGGCGGGGTCAGCGACGAGGTGTGGGAGAACGCTGCCAAGCACTACGACGAGGAGCAGATGGCGGCGCTGGTCAGCCTGATCTCGCTGATCAACGCCTTCAACCGGGCCAACGTGATGATCCGCCAGCCCGGCGGCGGCTACCAGGTCGGCATGTACGGGCACTGACCGGGCCGGCCGGACTGTACGCCGAGGGAGGGAAGGGGAGCACCGTGAACGTCGCGCTGTGGATCGTCGCCTGCCTGCTGGCCGCCGCCTACCTGCTGGGCGGTGCCCTCAAGGTGGTCGCGCCGAAGGAGCGGATCGCCGCCGCCGGGCCCAGCGGCCACTGGGTGGAGGACTTCAGCCCCGGCGGGGTGAAGGCGATCGGCGCCGTCGAGGTGCTGGCGGCCGTCGGGCTGGTGCTGCCCGCCGTGCTCGGCATCGCGCCGGTGTTCGTGCCGCTGGCGGCCGTCGGCCTGGTGCTGCTGATGGCCGGGGCGGCGGCGGTGCGCTGGCGCCGCAGGGAGTACCGGCTCGTGGCGGTCGACGCGGTCTACATCCTGCTGGCCGCCTTCGTGGCCTGGGGGCGCTTCGGTCCCGAACCCTTCCTCAACTGACCCGCCGGGCACGGCCGGTGGGCAAGGCCGGGGCCGCCCGGCGGTACGGCTGCGCACCCGCGGCGGCGCCGTACCACCGGGCGGCCCCGGCCGGAACCGTTCGGTGGATCACTCGTACGGGTGAACATCGCCGGTGCGTCCCGGCCAACGGGACCTCGGCGCGGGCGCGGGCTGCCACGATCGCGGTCGTCGCGCCCCGCGCCCGACCGACGCCGTGAGAGAGGCAAGCCCCATGTCCGAGGAGACGACGCGCCGGATCGTCCTGGTCCGCCACGCCAAGGCCGAATGGTCCGACGGGGACGACCACGAGCGCCCGCTCGCCGAGCGGGGCCGCAAGGACGCGCCGGTGGCCGGCCGCTGGCTCGCCGGCGCCGGCATCACGCCCGACCTCGCGCTCGTCTCGAGCGCCGCGCGGACCCGCGAGACCTGGAAGCTGCTGGCCTCCGAACTCCCGGCCGGGCCGCGGGCCGTGTTCGAGGACCGCCTGTACGAGGCGAGCCCCGGCGAGCTGATCGCGGTCCTCAACGAGACCTCCGACGAGGTGCACGACCTGGTCGTGGTCGGCCACAACCCCGGCGTCCACGCCCTGGCCGACGCCCTGGCCGGCGAGGCCGAGGGGGACCTGCCGGCGCGGATGAACCGCTCCGGCTTCCCGACCTGCGCCGTCGCGGTCCTGACCTTCGCGGGCAGCTGGAAAGCCGTCGAGCACGGCGTCGCCCGGCTCGTCGCCTTCTGGGCGCCGCACGCCTGACGCCCGGCCCGGGCCCGATTGCCTCTTTCGAGTGACCGGCGGCGCGACACCCGTTCCGCAGACCGGACGTGCGACATGGTGAGCCGGACACCCGTCGTGTCAAAGACGTGTACCGGAAAGGGACAGGTGGGTTCCGTGGTGACCAAGGCAGAGCGCGACCACTTCCAGGCGATGTTCAGGAAGCTCGACGCCGACGGTGACGGAGTGATCGAGCAGGTCGACATCGACCAGCTGGTCCAGGAGATGCTGCAGCGCTCCGGCGCCGGCGCCCCGGGCACGGAGACCTGGCGGAGGGTGACGGGCCTGGGCAACCGGCTGTGGCGGGAACTGCTCGCCGCCGTGGACGAGAGCGGGGACCACCAGGTCACCGCCCGGGAGTTTGTCGCCGCCTACCGCAGTCCCGACTTCCTCGACCGGGTCGCCGTCCCGTTCGAGCTCGCCGTCCTCGAGGCGGCCGACACCGACGACGACGGCAGGATCTCCGTCGGAGAGTGGCTGACCTGGCAGCAGGCCAAGGGCATCGTCCTGGCCGAAGTCCTCGACGAGTTCCGGCGGGTCGACGCCGACGGCGACGGCTACCTCACCCGGGAGGAGTGCGCCCAGCACATCAAGCAGGTGTACACCACCTGAGGTCCGCCCCGGCGCCGAACCCGGCGCCGGCCGGGCCGGCGTACCGGGACCGGCCCGGCAGGGTCGGCGCCCGTACGCCGGCCCGGCCGCTCACCCCAGCAGCGCCGCCACCGCCCGCAGCGTCCAGTGCCCGGCCGCGCCCGGGCGGGTGGCGAGGTAGCCGGCCGCGCGCCAGGGCCCCCAGCCGTGCGACTCGGCCAGGCCGGCGGCCAGGGTGCGCAGGTAGGGCGGGGTGGGGGCGTTGAGCTCGGCGCCCGCCACGCCCCGGGAGGCGGTGAAGGTCAGCAGCGGGTGCCCGTCCAACTCGCCGACGTGCAGCAGGGTTTCGTAGCGGCCCGGCCCCAGCTCGGCGCGCCCGGTGGCGAGCACCGGGGCGAGGTCGAGGTCGGCGCCGGGGCGCCGGCGCATCTCCTGGGCGGCCAGGTCGCTGAACTGCCCGGCCGTCAACAGGTAGGCGCGGCAGGGCACGTTGCCGGGCGGGGCCGGGTCGTAGAACGCCGAGCCGCCGCCCCAGGTGAGCGAGAGGTCGGCGAAGTAGAGCGTGCCCGGCAGCGCGGTGGCCACCGTCCGGCGCGGCAGGCGCCGGTCGCGGCCGCCGGGGTGGTCCTGCGCTCCGCCGTCCGGGCGGCCGCC
Organism: Kitasatospora sp. NPDC001547; assembly: GCF_042894165.1. NCBI lineage: Bacteria > Bacillati > Actinomycetota > Actinomycetes > Kitasatosporales > Streptomycetaceae > Kitasatospora > Kitasatospora sp. NPDC001547. The sequence continues at coordinate 302,651 of NZ_JBIAVL010000009.1, forward strand.
GCGCAGGTAACAGGCGAGGCGGGCGGCGTGCAGGTTCGAGCCGTACGCCACGTACCAGACCAGCGCGCCCCCGTCCGGGCCCCTCGCCGCCGATCCCGGCGCCCCGGTGTCCACCACTCCCGCCACTCCCGCCACCGCCTCTCCCGTCGCACCGCCGCGGTGTCCGGCGATTACCGTTCACCGGCGGGAGCGATCGAAAACCCGCGAAATGACGTTCGATTCGTGCCGTCGCCCGCCGCGGCGGTGGTGTGACGCGGATCACCTCCCGGGGGGCGATGAGTCCGCGGCGCGGTCACGGTCTACCCCCGTGACCGCACCGCTTCCGCCGTGCCCGACCGACAGGAACCGCTCATGACCACCCCCGCCACCCCCGCCCCCGCCACCCCCGCCGCCCCCGCCGCCAAGGGCGGCCCGGCCTCCTACTTCCCCTCCATCGAGAAGAAGTACGGCCGCCCCATCGAGGAGTGGAAGGACCTCATCCGCACCTCCCCGCTCGTCAAGCACATGGAACTCGTCGCCTGGCTCAAGACCGAGCACGGCCTCGGCCACGGCCACGCCAACGCCCTCGTCGCCCACACCCTCGCCGAGAAGACCGCCTGAAACCGCCCGGCCGCGGGGCGAGGGGATCACGGCCTGCGGGCTACGAAGACGAACTCCCGCCCCGGCCGGTCCGGCGCGTCGCGCACCTCCTCCACCGCGAAGCCGCAGGCGGCCAGGTCCCGCCCGACCTCCTCCCGCCCCCGGAACCGCAGCGTCGAATCCGAGGACAGCACCTGCCCGTCCGCGGCGAAGACGTACGTCCACCGCAACGACACCAGCGGCCCGTCCACCGCGACCAGGTCGACCCAGCTCTCGACGGACCCGGCACCCGGCACCCGCGTCACCCGGCGGGAGCGCTCGCGCGTCCACCCCTGCCAGGCGCGGGCGGCCGGGTCGCGGGTCTCGAAGACCAGCCGCCCGCCCGGCCGCAGCGCCCCGAAGGCGCCCCGCAACGTGCCCCGCCACGCGCACGGCCCGGTGATCGCCTGGGCCACGTTCGCCGTCATCGTCGCCAGGTCGACCCGCAGCGGCGGCAGGCCCATGGCGTCGCCGTGGATCCACCGCACCTTCCCGGCACCCGGCTTGGCGCGCGCGACCTCCACCGAGGCGAGCGCCGGATCGACACCCACGACCTCCACACCGCGCGCGGCCGGCAGCAGCGCGAACACCCCCGTGCCGCAGCCGATGTCCAGCACCCGGCCCGCCCCGAACTCCTGCGCCATCCGCAGATACGCGTCGAGATCGCCGCGCCCGGGCTCCAGCCGATCGTAGAGCGCGGCCAGCCGCGGATCCCCGAACTCCTCGTCAGCCATGGCACGACCGTAGGCGAGACACCCGTCGGCGGGACACCCGTGGGGGAGACACCCACCCGGCGCCCCGAGGCGCCCCGAGAAACCCACCCGGGCACCCTACAGGTCTACACCACTGCGTCCACGGCTGGCCGAAACCGGCCCCACCTCCCGCCGCCCCCGCCGCCCGGCTACCCGGGTGCTCAGCCGTCCCGCGAGCGCCTCGGGCCACTCGGGAAGGGCCCGTCGGGTTCCGGCCGAAGCCCCCGCCCCCGCTTGTCCGTCGGCGAACCGAGAGGGAAGAGTGGGTCGGGCCGGCCGGCGATCGTGTCCAACTCCCTTGCCAACGAGAGGACATCGTGATGACCGACGACGTGTACGAGCCCCCGGTGCTGATCGAACTCGGCGACTTCTCGGACCTCACCCGGGGCTTCGACTTCGGCAACCAGTCCGACGTCCACGGCTACTACCTCGTCCCCTGAGGACCGGGCCGTGAGCGGTCACCGACGGACCTGGTTCGTGGTCCTGCCGGACACCGAAGCCGCAGCCGCGGTGGCCGCGGTGTGGGGCACGGCCGACTGCCGTGCCCTGCACCACCCCAGCGGACGCCCCTGGATCCTCGGCCACTGGCCCGACGACCAGCCGGTCACCGCCCAGGCCGGAGCGGTCGCGCTCGCCGTGTTCGGCACCAGCGACACCGACACCCACCACCTGCGCCGCCACGCCGCACACGTGCGCGACCCGTACGACGCCCACACCCTCGCCGCCGACCTGGCCGGCAGCTTCCACCTGATCGCCACCGTCCACGGCACCGTCACCGCCCGCGGCACACTGTCCGGACTGCGCCGCCTCCACCTGGCCGACGTCGACGGCGTCCCCGTCCTGTCCGACCGCGCCGACACCCTGGCCGCCGCGGCCGGCCTCACCCCCTCCACCGAACGCCTCGCCCTGCGCCTGGCCCACCCGCTGCCCCACCCCGCCGACACCCTGCCCCTGTGGCCCGGCATCACCCCCGTACCACCGCACCACACCGCCGAACTCGCCCCCGGCCGCCCCGCCCGCACCCGCGCCCACTGGCACCCCCCGGCCCCCGAACGCCCCCGCCCCGACGCCGCCACCGCACTGCGCCACGCCCTGCACCGCGCCGTCGCCGCCCGCACCCGCGACGGCGGACTCGTCGCCGCCGACCTCTCCGGCGGCCTCGACTCCACCCCCCTGTGCTTCCTCGCCGCCAACGGCCCCGCCGACCTGCTCACCGTCACCATCGGCTCCCTCGACCCCCACCACGACGACGCCGCCTGGGCCGACCGGGCCGCCCGCCACCTGCCCGGCCGACGACTCGTCCTGCCCGCCGAAGAACTCCCCGCGATGTTCGCCGACATCGACACCCCCGCACCCCAGGGCGACGAACCGTTCACCTGGACCCGCACCAGGGCCCGCGACGAAGCCGTCGCCCGACTCCTCGCCACCCACGGCGCCCGACTGCGCATCAGCGGCGAAGGCGGCGACGAGATCCTCCAGGCCCTGCCCGCCTACCTGCGCACCCTCCTCCCACGCCACCCCGCCACCGCCGCCCGCCACCTGCGCGGACACCGCGCCCGCCTGCGCTGGACCCTGCCCGCCGCCCTCGCCGCCCTCACCGACCCCCGGCCCTACCCGGCCTGGCTCGCCCACGCCGCCGACCGCCTCACCCACCCCGCCCCGCCACCCACCACCCAACTCCTCGGCTGGGGAACCGAACCCCGACTGCCGCCCTGGGCCACCGCCCACACCGCCGACCTGGTCCGCGAACAGCTCACAACCCTCAACGACACCGAACCGTCCGCGCCGTTCGCGCCGCTCGCGCCGCCGGCACCGCTCGCGCCGTGGCACGTCCAGCACCAGGCCCTGCACATGCTCCGCCACAGCGCCTCCGCCATGCGCCAACTCATCGACGCCACCGCGCACTTCGGCGTCCCCTTCACCGCCCCCTACCTCGACGACCAGGTCCTCGACGCCTGCCTCGCCGCCGACCCCGCCACCCGCGGCACCCCCTTCGCCTACAAACCCCTGCTCACCCAGGCCCTCGCCCCCGACCTGCCCGCCGACCTCCTACGCCGCACCGGCAAGGGCGACTTCACCCCCGACACCCACCAGGGACTCGCCCGCCACCGCCCCCAACTCGCCGCCCTCACCGAGGACAGCGCCCTGGCCCGCGCCGGCCTGATCGACCCCGACGCCCTGCGCCGGGCCTGCCTCGGGCTCTACCCGCCCCACACCCCCTACGCCGCCCTGGACGCGACCCTCGCCTGCGAACACTGGCTGCGCGCCCACCCGCACCCCTGACCGCAGGAGCCCGACATGGCCGCCGAACTGCGCCCCGACGTGACGCTCACCCCGACCGACGACGGAGCCGTCGTCCTGGACGAACGCTCCGGCCGCTACTACCAGCTCAACCGCACCGGGCTGCACATCCTGCGCGCCCTGCAGCAGGGCCGCACCGCCGACGAGATCGCCGCCGGCCTCGCCGCCCGCCACCCGGTCACCGCCGACCGGGCGCGCTCGGACGTCCAGCGGCTGCACGAGAGTCTGCGCACCGCCGGGCTGGTCACCGGATGAGCCTGCACGCCCACGCCACCCGGACCGGCCGGCCCCCCTGGCACCACCGGCCCGCCGCCCTCGCCGCGATCGGCGCGGCACGGCTGATCGAGAAGCTCCCCCCGGCCCGCATCCGCCGGGTGATGACCGCCCTGCGACGCGGCGCCCGCCCCGCCGACCGGTCCCAGGCCCTCGCCGCCCGCCAGGCCGTGGTCGCCCTCAGCATGCGCTGCGCCGGCCAGGGCTGCCTCCAACGCTCCATCGCCGCAGCCCTGCTGTGCCGCACCCGCGGCACCTGGCCCACCTGGCGCACCGGCGTACGCACCGCCCCCTTCCGCGCCCACGCCTGGATCGAAGCCGACGGCGAACCCGTCGACGAACCCCCCGACCTCGCCCACTTCCACCCCCTGATCACCATCCCCCCAGAACACTGACCCCCGAAGCCGGCCACCCCCACAGAAAGCCGGCCGACCCGACTCCCCACGCGCCCGGCTGCGGACGGCCCCGCGCCGGCACAGGAAGTCGGCGGGCCCGACTCCTCGCGCGCCCGGGGACTCTTCCCCGCTGCGCTGCTCGCGCGCGGAGCCCTGTCGGCCGCACAGGAAGTCGGCGGGCCCGACTTCCCGCGCCTTCGGGGGCCCGTGCCGCTTGGTGTGGGTGGAACTCCGCTGGCCGCACAGATAGTCGGCGGGCCCGACCTCTCGTGTGCCCGGGGCTCTTCTCCGCTGCGCTGCTCGCGGGCGGAGCCCTGTTGGCCGCGCAGGAAGTCGGCGGGGTCGACTTCTCGTGTGCCCAGGGACTCTTCTCCGCTGCGCTGCTCGCGGGTGGAACTCCGGTGGCCGCGCAGGAAGTCGGCGGGCCCGACTTCCCGCGCCTTCGGGGCCCGTGGGGCTCGGGCGTGGGTGGAGCTCCGGAGGTGGCGCGTAGGAAGTCGCTCGC
>NZ_JBIAVL010000010.1:0-75646 GCF_042894165.1 Kitasatospora sp. NPDC001547
GCCCCCGGGGCGGCACCACCGCCCCCACGGCCGTGGGGCGCCCCCCCCCCCCCCCCCTCAAACCCCCCGCGCAGGGGCCCGCCGCGGGCCCCCGCCCGGCGGGCCCGGCGGGGCCCCGGCGCCGGTGGAGGCGGGCCGGTCAGGCGCCGGGCACGCTGACGTAGCCGGAGATGTGGACGTTCTTCGCACCGGCGCGGGCGTCGGCGGGCTTGATGTGGCGGTGCGTCACCTTGTCCCCGAAGTTGCCCTCGACGGTGTCGAGGGTTCCGTCGTGGTTGACGGCGACGACGACCCCGACGTGACCGCCCGTGGCGTACGCCGGAGCACCGTAGACGACGAGGTCGCCGGGCACGGGGGTGTACGGGCGCTCGCCGCGCGCGGGCAGGCGGTTGTGGAAGAGGTGGTGCTCCTGGCCCCACTTGCCGACCCCGCGCCCGAGCAGGGTGGTCGGCGCGGGCTTGACGCCGGCCTGGTGCCAGGTCCAGTCGACGAACGCGGCGCACCAGGAGGTCTTCGCGCACTTCGCCTTCGGGCTGCTGGAGTAGGCGAAGTACTTGTCGCACGCGCCGGTCCGCTCGGGCTGCCGGCCGGCCGGGGTGATCTGGCCGCGGGCGATGGAGACGATCCGCTCGCGCAGCGCGGAGCGGGCCGCGTCGGCGGTGGTGGCGGTGTCCATGGGGACGGTGTCCGTGGCGGCGGTGTCCGTGGCGGCGGTGTCCGTGGCGGCCGCCTGGACGGTGCGCGCGCCGGCCGTGAGGGTCGTGTCGGCGGCGGTGGCCGCGGTGGCGGCGCTGCCGAGGCCGCCGAGCGTCCCGGCCGCCACCAGGGCGGTGGCGGCGGTCCGTCCGGCGCGCCCCTTGAGGGCGGCGGCGAGCATCCGCGAGCGTGTCATGTTCATGATCTCTCCTTGGGCGTCTTCTCCACCGGCCCGGGCGGGCCACGGCCCGCCCGGGATGCGGAAGAGGGGGTTTCGCCGGGGCGTTCCCGTCGGCTGATGACCACGATTGCACGCCCGACCACCGAACTCCTACGCTGTGTGAACGCCTGGTTACCCATGCATATGCGGGGGGCCTACACATGGCACTGAGCTGGGCCTATGCGCAGCCGAGGGAAGAGGAACCGAGCCGATGACGCAGAACCGGCCGACGGCCACGGCGGCCCGCACCGAACTGGCCCGGACACTGCGGAGATGGCGCCAGGAGGCCGGCAACCCCACCCAGGTGACCGTCGCGCGGCGCACCACGATCGCCCAGACGACGCTCTCCCGCTACGAGAACCCCGACGGCAGGTACCCGGCACCGGAGTCGGCGATCCGCTCCCTGGCGGCGCACTACACGGTCGCCGCCGACGAACTCGACCACGCGCTCGGGCTCAGGGCGGCGATCGACTGCGGCACAGCCGACGCACCGGAACCGCAGCCCGGTCCGCAACCTGCTCCGGAGCCCGTTCCGGAACGGGTTCCGGAACCCTCGTCGACGGACGGCCAGGAGCCCGGCGGCAGGCGGCGGCGCCGAACGACGTGGGCGGCGTGGACCGTCGCGGGCACGGCCCTGGCGGCGGTCGCCGTCGGCGCACTCCTCCACACCACGGCCCGCCCGGGCACCGACGCCGCCGCCACACCCTCCCGGCACCCGCTGCCCGCACCGGCGGCCGGCCCCTCCTGCGACGGGGCGTCCTGCCTGCATGTCGACCCGGTCGGCACCGGCTGCGACCGTGACGCCGCCACCACCGCACACAACCGCGACTTCGGCGTCCTGATCGAACTGCGGCACAGCCCGACCTGCCACGCCGCCTGGGCCAAGATGAGCGGCGGCTCCCCCGGCGACCGCGTCCAGGTCTTCGGCACCCCGCCCGAGCAGGAGGAGTACCGCCAGCAGTACGGCCACGACGCCCACACCAAGATGGTCCGCGCCCCCCTCCCCACCGCCGCCCGCGCCTGCGCCGTCATCCACGCCCGCGGCACCGTCTGCACCACCCCGCCCCCGGCACCCCCCGCGGACTGACCGGCGCGAGCACCGCACCGCCGCGGCACTCGCGCCGCCTCCTCGCATCGCCGGGTCGAAGGCCTTCGACCACGTCGGTCCGGGGGCGACCCGAGGCAGATGATTGACAAACTCAACCTTTCACCCCTAGCCTCGGCATTGCTTCAGGTAGTGAAATTTCTACCCGAAGCACCGTATGCACCACCTCCCCCTCTCAGGACCGCGAGCCCCCTCATGACCGAAGCCATCCCCTCCGTGGTCGCCCGCCTGCGGGCCGAATTCTCGACCGGCCGGACCAGGCCGCTCTCCTGGCGCCTGGACAAGCTGGCCGCCCTGCGCACCCTGCTCACCGAGCGGGCCGAGGTGTTCCAGCAGGCCCTGCACGCCGACCTCGGCAAGAGCGCCGCCGAGGCGTACCGGACCGAGATCGGCTTCACGCTCAACGAGCTCGACCACACCGTGGCCCACTTGGCGCAGTGGCTGGAACCGGCGCCGGCCGCCGTACCGGAGTTCTTCCGCCCCGCCGAGGCCCGGGTCGTCCGGGACCCGCTGGGCGTGGTGCTGATCATCGCGCCGTGGAACTACCCGCTGCAGCTGGCCCTGGCCCCGCTGGTCGGCGCCCTGGCCGCCGGGAACACCGCGCTCGTCAAGCCCAGCGAACTGGCCCCCGCGACCTCCGCCGCCATCGCCGAGCTGCTGCCGCGCTACCTCGGCGAGGAGACGGTCGCGGTCGTCGAAGGGGCCGTGCCGGAGACCACCGCCCTGCTGGAGCAGCGCTTCGACCACATCTTCTACACCGGCAACGGCGCGGTCGGCCGGATCGTCATGACCGCCGCCGCCAAGCACCTGACCCCGGTCACCCTGGAACTCGGCGGCAAGAGCCCGGTGGTGGTCGACCCCGGCGCCGACCTCGCCGTCACCGCCCGGCGGATCGTCCGCGGCAAGTTCCTCAACGCCGGACAGACCTGCGTCGCCCCCGACTACGTCCTCGCCGTCGGCGACACCGCGAGCGGCCTCGAACGCGAACTGGCCGACGCCGTGAAGGAGTTGTTCGGCGAGGACCCGGCCACCAGCACGGAGTACGGGCGGATCGTCAACGAGCGCCACTTCGACCGGCTCACCGCGCTGCTCGGCGCCGGGCGGACCGTCGTCGGCGGCGAGCACGACCGTGCCGCGCGCTACCTCGCCCCGACCGTCCTCGCCGACGTACCGGCGACCGCCCCGGTGATGCTGACCGAGATCTTCGGGCCGATCCTGCCCGTCCTGCCGGTGCCCGACCTCGACGCGGCGATCGCCTTCATCAACGAGCGCGACAAGCCGCTCGCCCTCTACGCCTTCACCGAGTCCGCGGACACCAAGCGGCGACTGGCCGAGGAGACCTCCTCCGGCGCGCTCAGCTTCGGCCTGCCCGTCTCGCACCTGGCGATGCCCGACCTGCCGTTCGGCGGCGTCGGCGAGAGCGGCATGGGCCGCTACCACGGCGAGTACTCGATCGAGACGTTCAGCCACGCCAAGGCCGTCGTCGACAAGCCCCTCGCCTGATCCCCGCCACACCACGGGCCCGCTGCCCCCGATCCCCCCGGAGCATCCGTCCATGACCCCGAACGAGCACGTCGCCGCAGTCTCCGCCGAGACCGCCCGGTTCGTCGCCGCCGTGCGGTCCGCCGACCCGGCCACCCCCGTCCCCGGCTGTCCCGGCTGGACCCTCGCCGACCTCGTCCGCCACACCGGCAGCGTCCAGCGCTGGTTCACCCTCCTGCTGCGCCGGCGCATCCAGGAGCCGCCCACCAGCCGGGAGGTCGACCTGAAGCTCCCCGAGCGGGTCGAGGACTACCCGGCGTGGCTCGCCGAGGCCTGCGCGGAGGCGGGTGCGGCGTTCGCGGAGACCGACCTCGACGCCCCGATGTGGGCGTGGGGCGCCGACCAGCACGCCCGGTTCTGGGTCCGCCGGATGCTCTTCGAGACCCTCGTGCACCGCGCCGACGCCGAACTCGCCCTGGGCCTGAAGCCCGGGATCGACCCGGACCTCGCGGCGGACGGCGTGGCCGAGTTCCTGACCAACCTGCCGTACGCGGCCTTCTTCGCCCCGCGGACGGCCGAGCTGCGCGGCGAGGACCGCACGATCCGCTTCGCCCGCACCGACGGGGACGGCGACTGGCTGGTGCGACTGCGCCCCGACGGCTTCGGCCTGGACTCCGCCGACGCGCCCGCCGGCTCGCCCGCCGACGCCACCGTCTCGGCCACCGCCGCCGAACTGCTGCTCCTCCTCTACGGCCGTCTCGACCGCTCGACGCCCACGGTCACCGTGTCCGGGGACGAGGGCCTGCTGGACCTCTGGTTCGCCAACTCCGCCTTCTAGCAGGGCCGCTGACCACGCCGTTCGACCGGCCCGCGGCGGTGCCCCTGCCACGGGCCGGTCGAACGGGCTCCGCGGGCCGTCCGGTGCGGGACACCGCGACGCCGAGCGCCGGCAGGGCGTCGGCCCGCGAGTCCCGCAGGACCGTCCCGCCGGGAGCGTCCGAGGAGTGGAATCCCGCCCGCGGTGGCCGAGGCTTGCGGCACCGTGGACGGCATGATCCTACGACCGGAGACCGACGACCTCGCCGCCTACCTCGGGGCGGACGAGGTGATCGACCACCAGCACCCGGAGCTGCGGCGGCTGGCCGCCGAACTGGCCACCCCGGAGGCGGCGTTCCACCACGTCCGCGACCAGGTGGCCCACTCCGCGGACGCGGGCGCGTACAGCGGGGCGTTCCGCGCCTCCGAGGTGCTGGCCGCGCGCAACGCGATCTGCCACGGCAAGTCCCACCTGCTGGCCGCGCTGCTGCGGGCGCAGGGCCTGCCGGCCGGCCTGTGCTACCAGCGGCTGGAGGACGGGGAGGGCGGATTCGTGCTGCACGCCCTCAACGCCGTGCACCTGGACGGCCGCTGGTCCCGGCTGGACGCCCGGGGCAACCGGGAGGGCGTGGACACGCGGTACGACCTGGAGCGGGAGCGGCTGGCCTGGCCGGTCCGGCCGGAGTTCGGCGAGCGCGACTACCCCGGGGTCTTCACCGCCCCGCCCGCCCCGCTGCTCCGGGCGCTCGCCCGGGCGGTGCCCGGCCGGTCCGGCTACGGCCACCTGCCGGCCGAACTCCCCGGCGAACCGGAGCCGGGACCCGTCGGTTCGGGACTCCCTACGCCGTCGCCCGCCGGACCCGGTAGTTCCAGCGCGTGAGCGACCGGACGACGGTCTCGGCGCCGACGGGGTTGGCGCTGTGGACGAAGACCGTTCCGATCCGGAACGGCCGCCCGTCGAAGGCGGCTTCCTCCAGGAGGGTCACCACGGGCAGGATGCTGTCGTCGCCGCCGAGATCGTGGTCGAGCCAGAGTTCGTCGATGAAGCCGTCCCGGTGCTCCTGGAGGAGCCGGACGCCCTCGCGGCTGGTGCGGGCGATCCGCGTGGCCCTGGGGAGCGGCCGGAGGTCGTCGATGCCGAGGATGACGGGCGCCGGTGCGGTGGGGTCCTCATTCACCTGATCAGCATCACAGAGCAGCGGCGTCGGGCGTACGCGGAAACCGAAGGCCGGTCGAACGGACCGGACCGGCCCTGGTAGAAAGGGAACTTGAGCGGCAGCTGTCAATCCAGTCGACGCAAGGGCGGAACCGGGGAGTGACGGAATTCGAACTCGGCCACGGGCCCACGAACATCCGCAACGTCGTCACCGACAGTACGGTCCACTACCTGGTGCAGATCGGCGTCCTCAACGGGGAGCTGCACCTCACCGTGCCGCCCCGGGGCGCCGCGCCGGAGACGCCGCTCGGCGTCGCCGAGGAGCGGCTCGCCCGCAGCCTGCTGTACCAGTGGCGGGCCGAGGCCGACGCCTGGGACATGGCCGACCCCGAACCGCTGGCCGTCCGCTGGGTGCACAGCCGCACCGCGCTCGGGCCGGGGACCGAACTCGGCGGGCGCGGCGACCGGGTCGGCACGATGGCGGGGGCCCTGCTGGAGCTCGACCACCGCCGACTGCTGATCCTCGGCGGGGCCGGCGCGGGCAAGACGACCCTCGCCGTGCTGCTCACCCTGGAGTTGCTCGCCCGTCGGCTCACCCGCGGCGAGGACGTCCCGGTGCCCGTCCTGCTCTCGCTGGAGTCCTGGGACGCCGAGCGGGTCAACTTCTACGACTGGCTGATCGGCCGGATCACGGAGGAACACCCCGGTCTGCCGCGGGTGGACGGGCTCCATCCCGCCCGCCGACTGGTGAGCGAACGCCGCCTGCTGCCCGTCCTGGACAGCCTCGACGAGTTGCCCGAGCACCGGCGGACCGCCGTCCTCGGTGCCCTCGGGCGCCAACTGGGCCAGGAGGGCGGGGTGGTGCTGATCTGCCGGACCGAGCCCTACCGGGAGCTGGTGGACACCCAGCGGGACGTGCTCCGGGTGGACTCGGCGATCGAGGCGCTGCCGCTCGACCCCACCGACGTCGCCTCCTACCTGCACCGGGCCCGGCAGCCCTCGCGCGCCGAGGCCTGGGTGCCGCTGCTGGCCGAGCTCCGCTCGGCGCCGGACGGCCCGGTGAGCCGGGCACTGTCGACGCCGCTGATGGTGTGGCTGCTGCGGCGCGGCTACGAGCGGGCGCCGGCCGACCCGGGTGAGCTGGTGGACCGCCGGCGCTTCCCGACCGCCTGGCAGGTGGAGCAGCACCTGCTCGACCGGATCGTGCCCGCCTCGTTCCCGCCGCTGCCGCCGGAGCCCGACCGCCTGCACCCGCCCCGGCGGTGGGAGCCGGACCGGGCGAGGGTCTGGCTGTCCTTCCTCGCCCGGCTGATGAACCGCCAGGAGAGCGCGGAAATGGCCTGGTGGCGGCTGTTCGGCGCGCCGCTGCCGCGGGCGCTGGCGGCACCCGCGCTGATCGCGGCGGGGATCGCCCTGTCGCTGCTGTTCGACCTGGTGCTGGGGGCCGTCCAGGGCTCCGGACACCCCTTCGGCTTCAGCAGTTCGCTCGGCCTCGGCGTGGTCCTCGCGGGTGTGGTCCGGAGGGCCGGGCAGGCGTGGTTCGGGGACGAGACCGCCACGCCCCGGCGGCGGGCCAATCCGCTGCGCTTCGCCGGGGCCCTGCGCTCGGCGGGCCGCACCGGGAGGCTGAGCCGGGCCTGGCGGCTCACGGTGGTGGTCGGCGGGCCGCCGGCGATCCTCGCCGTCGGCGTGTTCCAGCTCCTGGCACCCGCGATGGAGGGGCTCGCGCTGGTGGCCTCCCTGCTGCTGTCCGCCTATCTGATGATCGCGATGGCGGCCCCCTCGGACACCGTGGACGCCGCGACGCCCGACGCACTGCTGCGGTCGGAGCGGACCTCCGTCCTGGTCACGGTGCTCGTCATCGCGCCGCTGCTCGCCGCGGGGATCGAGCTGATGGACTGGTCCTGGGACAGCCACGAGCGCCACCAGGTGGACTGGGCCCACGCGCTGGCGGCCTGGTGCGGGACCGGCGCGACCTTCCTGCTGCTCAGCCCGTGGAGCCGGTGGCTGCTGGCGCGGTGCTCGCTGGCGCTCGTGGGCCGGCTGCCCTGGCCGCTGATGACCTTCCTCCGGGACGCCCACCGGGCCGGCCTGCTCCAGCGGACCGCCGGGACGTACCGCTTCCGCAACCTGCGGCTCCAGCAGCACCTGGCCGCCAAGGCCGGTGCGGGCGCCGCGGGGATCCCGCCGGCCCGGGTGGCACCGGACGGAGCGGCGGCGGCCGGGGCGACGGGCGGCGCGGCGGCCAGGGCGGCGGGCGGGGCCGGTTCCGTCACCGGCCCGGTCCTTCCCCCGGCCCCGCCCCCGGCCCCACCGGTCCGCCCGGCCTCGAGCTGGCGCGGCCTCACCGTGCGGCGCAGCCCCGGCTCATACCTGCTCAGCGGCCGGATCCGCGGGGTCGTGCTGGCGCACTGGGGCCCGATCGGCGCGCTCCTCGGCCTCCAACTGGTCCGGACCACGGTCGGCGGCACCTGGGACCGGCTGGACTCCTGGAGGCCGATGATCGGACTGCCCGCCCTCGGCCTGCTGATGATGCTGATCAGCCTGCTGCCCCGGCGGCGCGTCGAACTGCACATCACCGACACCTTCGTCGCCGCCCGCTGGGGCCGCCGCCGCTGCCGCTACGAGTGGCGCGACGTGGAGGAGGTGGCCGTCCGCCGGGTGCACGTCCGCGGCCGTGACACCCATGTCCACGGCATCCACGTCCGGCTGCGGCCGGGAGCGCCCGTCCCCCCGGCGCGCTTCCGGGGGCGGGACGGGTGGTACCTGGTGCAGCCGATGACCGTCGTCCGCTCCCCCCTGCCCCCGGACGTCGCGGAGGCACTGGCCGAGCTCTCCGGCGGGCGCTGGCGGCCGTAGGCTTCACCACGCAGGGGGCGGGAGACGGGCCCTTGCCCGTGTCCCCGCCTTCGGGCGATCCGCCATCCACCGAGATCCGCGAACGGCAGGTACAGGTCGTTGTCCACTTCGTCGTCCAGTCCGTCGTCCAGCCCGTTGTCCACGACAGAGCCGGCAGAGCCGGCCGAAGCCCGCATCGAGGATGCGCACAACGTCCTGGTCGCGCCTGCGACACTGCGCAACGATGACCTGGTCAGAGGATTCTTCGGGTCCACGGTGTCACCGGAGGAGCTCGCCACCGGTTCGCCCGACCTCGCCCGGAAGACCGTCTACCTGTGCGGCGACATATCCGGGATCAGCACCCGTCACCTGCGTGCGGCCGCCCGGGTGTTCGTCGTCCGGGAGCTCTCGCCCGGCTACCCCGAGGACGTCGACCAGCAGCCCTGGCCCCTGGTCGACCTCGGCCGCGTCCCCGTCCGGGTCCACGGCGTCGGCGTGTACTACCGCCGCTTCTTCGGACTCGACGCCGATCACTTCGGACGGATCCGCGCGGAGCACGAGTTCCAGTCCCTGACGGAGTCCACCAAGCCCGGCGCGGCCCACCGCAGCGGAATCTACCTGACGCCCGTCACACCGCACGACGACGGCCTGCACTTCCGCCTGCTCCGGTGCTCCACGAACCTCTCGGGGCCGACCGAGAACTTCGGCCCGACCGACACCCGGATCGTCGAGGCCCTGAACCACGAGGCCGCCACCGTCTTCCGGAACCAGGCGCCGCTGAACCACGTCCTCGCGCAGATCTACCACAACACCCTTGCCACGGCCGAGCGCAAGCAGTCCAAGGCCAGGATCTCGTCCCACGCCGACAAGACCAAGGACATGCCCGTCAACGGCATCATGGCCTTCTGCAGCTTCTACGACGGGCTCGACAAGCTCCGGCCCCTGCCCGACGACGCCTTCGACCACGGCATGAAGGGCACCAGCGGGCTGACCAGACTCCACTTCCGCCGCAAGGAGTCCGCCGGAGACCGGGACGCCACCGCGTTCCCCACGCAGTTCACCGTGACGCTCTACCCCGGCTCCGTGTTCTTCATGCCGCTGTCCACCAACCGCCTGTACACGCACGAGATCCGGCCCTCAGCCCTGGACGCCGAGCTGCTCCCGACCCGGCTGGGATACGTGGTGCGCTGCTCGAACACCGAAGCCGTCCACCGGGACGGCCGAACGTTCCTCCAGGTGGCGGGGGAATCGGTCGAGTTGGCGCCGCCCACACCGGACGGCATGGACGAGCTGCGCAGGCTGTACGCCGAGGAGAACAGGTCCTCGTCCTTCGTCGACTACGGCGACGACTTCCTCTTCAGCATGAACACGGGAGACTACCGTGCCCCTCGGGTCTAGGCTCTCGGACGAGATCCGCTCCTACGTGCTGCCGACCGAGGCCGACCTCTTCGCGGAACTGTCCGCGTCGACCCGCTGGGAGGACGTGGGCAAGGGCCGGCGAGGCGCCGTGCTCACCAGGCCCGACGAGGCGGGTGGCGTGCCCCTCGTCCGCACGACCACGCGGTACGGCAGCCCGGCGCAGCGCTTCCGGCCGGTGCACGAGCAGCTGGCGCGGCAGGTCCAGGAACGTGCGGCACTGCCGGTCGGCTTCGACAACGCCCTCGTCGAGTGCTACACGAACGCCTACACGACCATGGGCGGCCATTCCGACCAGGCCCTCGATCTGGCCGACGAGTCGTCCATCGCCGTCTTCTCCTGCTACCAGCGGCCCGAGGCGAGCCCGCCGAGGAAGCTGGTCTTCGAGTCCAAGGAGGCCGACGGCGAGAGGTTCGAGATCCCCCTCGCCCACCACGGTGTCGTGGTGTTCTCGGTGGGGACGAACCGGCGGCTCAGGCACAGGATCGTCCTGGACGCGCCCGGCCGGGCGGCGGACAACCTGTGGCTGGGCGTCACCTTCCGCACGTCGAAAACCCTTCTCCGGTTCCACGACGGACACCCGCACCTCCCGCAGGGCGCGCGCCTCGTACAGGCCGACGAGGAGCAGAGCCGCGAGTTCTACCGGCTACGGCGCCGTGAGAACCAGGAGACGGACTTCACCTACCCCGTGCTGACGTACACCGTCAGCGAGAGCGATCTGCTGCCGCCCGTCTGACGCCGCGGCCTCTGATCGCCCGTCCGGGCCCGTTCCCCCCACCGCTCCTCGCCGAAGGCCGGCCCCGGTCCGGTGCCGGGGGCGGGCGCACGGGCGGTCGGTTCCCTGTGCTGTACTACGTGCTCCTCCGCCCGCCCGTGCATCACCTCCGGAGCCACTCCTCGATGAGCGTCACCTGCCCCACCTGCACCTCGACGGACGAGACCGTCGCCGTGCGACAGGCCCTGCTGGACACCGACCGGCCCCTCGACCCTCCGACGCGGGCCCTGCTGTCGATGCCGCCCGAGCCCGGGGGCACGAGCGGGGTCGCGATCGCCCTCTTCGTCCTGGCCGCCGTCTTCGGCCTGCTGGGACTGAACACGCTGCGCTCGGACGACAGCGGCGGCAGCCCCGACGCCGCGTACCAGGCCGGCTACCACTACGGCGCGTTCGTCCTCGGCGCGGTCCTGCTGGGCATCGGCCTCACCGTCCACGCCAACCACCGACGCCGTCGCGGTGACACGGCCGACCAGTGGCCGCGGAGCTACGACCAGTGGCAGCGGCTCCACCAGGTGTGGCGGGCGAGTTGGCTGTGCCGGCGCTGCCAGGTCGCCTTCCTCCCCGAGGCACCGCCGCGCCCCGACTCCGCCGCCCCGCCCGTGACCGCCCTGGCGCGGTTCCCCGAGTGGACGGTGACCGTCGCACGTCAGGGCGACGGCCCCGGCGCTCCCGCCACGTCGGGCTGACCCACCCCCCAGGTCGGCGTCAGGGGGCGGCTGTCCGGCCGCCGGACACTCCGGCGGCGCGGTCGCACAGCTCGACGAGGGGGCCGAGGAGCCGGCCGCCGTACGCGCGGGCGGTGGCGCAGGGGTCCGTGTCGGCTTCGGCGGCCTGGCCCCCGGGCGGTCGGCCGGCGTCGGGGGCGGGCCGCGGTCGGGGCCCAGCGGCCGGAAGGTGCGGTCGATGCCCCGGGGACGGCACCGGGGTGCGCCCCGCCCGGGGCCCGTCCTCGCCCGGGTCCTCGCCCGGGTCGGCGGCCGCGTCCTCCGGTTCGCCCGCGGGTGCGGCGTCCGGCGCGGGGGCGGGCTCCGCGACCGTCGGCTCCGGCGCGGGCTGCACGGGGCCCGGCGCCGGGGAGGCCGACGGCGCGGAGCGCTGCAGGGCTCCCATCACGGCGGGGGCGACCGGCTGCTCGTCGGGGGCCGGTCGCGGGCCCGTCCCGAGGTAGGCCCGCGGACCGGCGTCCGCCGCCCCCGTGAGCAGCGCCGTCGCCAGGACGACCGCGACGACGGCGCCGCGCCCGAACGCCCGGACCGGGGACGGGCAGGCGGGCGGGCGACGGGCGGCCGGGACCGCGGAGGGGGCGGCCGCCGCCGACTCCGCCCGGCGCCGGCAGACCTCCGCGTTGCGCGAGGCCGTCCACTGCTCCGACGCCCCCAGGCCCGCCCACGCGGCGGCGGCCGCGGTGAACAGCTCGGCCGCCCGCCACGGGTCCCCGTCGACCGCCGCGACGTACGCCCGCACCTCCTGCGCGCGCAGGGCCTCCGGGTCCCGGGCGCCGCGTTCCAGGACGACGCGGTGGTGGAGTTCCTCGGCCAGGCGGGCCGCGAGGGCGGTGTCCCCGGCCTCCATGGCACCCCGGATCAGCGCCACCCGGGGGGCGTAGGCCGCCGGGGGCTTCTCGGCGGCCGTCCTTGACGACGTGTCGGCCGGATCGGTCATTGGGCCCCTCGCAGGTGGTCTCCGAACGATGGAACACGTCACGTATACCGGTCGGTGCGGCCCCGTCGCCGGGCCCCGGTCAGCCCATCGGGTGAATCCGTCCCCGCCCGACCGGGGAGGCGGCCCGGCGTTCGGGCCGCTCCCGACGGCCCGGCCGCCGGTCGGCGCACCCGTGGCGCCGCCGTGCCGGAATCGCCGCTTCGAGTGACAGGCCGACGGCGCGGGGCGCAGGCCCGGCAGTGGTGAACCGGGCCGCTCCGACCTCCCCGCGCAGGAACCGCCAGCCCCGGTCGAGTGGCCCACCCGGTACGTCTTTCGCCCGAACCCCTTGACAGGTATAGACCACTCCGCTTGAGTCTGGGGCAGCCCCGCACCGGCCCGCACCCCGGTCGGCCCGTCCCCCACGACGTGCCCCACCCCGCGGGGCCCGGCTCCCCCTGCCCCGACGTCCCTACCTCCACGACCGTGCGGCCCCACACCGCACAAGGGGTGATCAAGTGTCCACGAAACGCCTGCTCGCACTGCTCTCCGCCGTCGTCACGGCGCTGGCGGTGGTCCTGCTGCTGCCCGCGGCCAACGCCAGCGCCGCCGTCTGCGCCACGCCCTGGAACTCCTCGGCCGTCTACACGGGCGGCGCCGCCGTCTCGTACAACGGCCACAACTGGCTCGCCAAGTGGTGGACCCAGAACGAGCCGCCCAGCACCGGCGGCTCCGGCGTCTGGTCCGACCAGGGCGGCTGCGGCACCGGCCCGACCCCGACCGCCACGCCGACGTCCACCGGCACCCCGAACCCGAGCGGATTCCCGGTCAGCAAGGCCCAGTTCGACCAGATGTTCCCGAACCGGAACCCCTTCTACACCTACCAGGGCCTGATCGACGCCCTCGCCGCCTACCCCGCCTTCGCGGCCACCGGCAGCGACACCGTCCGCAAGCAGGAGGCCGCGGCCTTCCTCGCCAACGTCAACCACGAGACCGGGGCGCTGGTCTACGTGGTCGAGCAGAACACCGCCAACTACCCCCACTACTGCGACGCTTCGCAGCCGTACGGCTGCCCGGCCGGGCAGGCCGCGTACTACGGGCGCGGGCCGATCCAGCTGAGCTGGAACTTCAACTACAAGGCCGCCGGGGACGCCCTCGGCATCGACCTGCTGCACAACCCGAATCTGGTGCAGACCGATCCGGCCGTGGCCTGGAAGACCGCGCTCTGGTACTGGAACACCCAGAACGGGCCGGGCACCATGACCCCGCACAACGCGATCGTCAACGGCTACGGCTTCGGCGAGACCATCCGCAGCATCAACGGCTCGCTGGAGTGCAACGGCCGCAACCCCGCGCAGGTGCAGAGCCGGGTCAACGCCTACCAGCGCTTCACCCAGCTGCTCGGCACCGTACCGGGCGACAACCTGAGCTGCTGAGCGCCCGAGGCCCGCGCCCGGCCCCCCGCGGCGGCGCCCACCCGGCCGGTCGGCCGGGCACGCCACCGCGGAGGGCCGGGCGCCACGTACGGCGGCCGACTGGGCGGCGCTGTTCGGGGCGCCCGGGTGTCACACCAGCGCCGCGCCGCCGTCGATCGCGAGGGTGGTGCCGGTGACGTAGGCGTTGGACAGGACGAAGAGGTAGGCCGCCGCGGCCTCCTCGGCGGTGCCGACGCGCCGCGTGAGCAGCCCGGCCCCGGCGCCCTGGAGGAAGGCCTCCGGGTCCGGGACGCTGCCGTCCCACAGCTCGGTGCGGATCACTCCGGGCTGGACCACGTTGACGCGCAGCGGGGCGAGTTCGACGGCGAGCGCCCGGGACAGGGCCTCGATGCCGCCGGTGACACCCGCCGTGAGCGCGGTTCCGGACAGCGGGCGGATCGCGAGCACGCCGGAGCTGAAGGTGATCGAGCCGCCGTCGCGCAGCCGCGGTGCCGCGTACTTGGCGGAGAGGAACGCTCCCCAGAACCGGCGCTCGAAGACGGCCCTGGCCTCCCGCGGGGTGGTGTCGGCCAGCGACTTGATCACCAGGGCTTCGCCCGCGGTGTAGACGAGGTGGTCGAACTCGCCCACCTGCTCGAAGAATTCGGCGATGGCGGCGCCGTCGGCGACGTCCAGGCGGCGGCCCTCGGCAAGCTCGCCCAACCGCTTCGTCGCGGCGTCCACCCGGTCCTGGCTGCTGGAGGCGACCACCACGTCCGCGCCGGCCGCCACGGCCTGCCGGGCCACCTCGAAGCCGATGCCGGAGGTGCCACCGATGATCACGATCTTCTTGCCGGCCAGAGACATGGGTCCCGCTCCTTCGTCGCTGCGGTGCCGGGGTTCGGCGACCGCCATGGCACGAACGTACGGCTCCTCGGTGAGACGCTGAATGACTGGAGGTCTCGATTCCCTGTCTCATCGTCTCGCCGGGTCGGCACTAGAGTGGCGCCGTGGACATCCTCAGCGACACACTCGAAGTCCTGCGCACAGGGCGCCCGATGGTGACCCGCACCGACGCGCACGCCCCGTGGGCCCTGAGGTTCCGACCCGTCTCGGGAGCCGGGTTCCACGTGGTCGTGGAAGGGCACTGCCACCTGCTGCCACCGCACGGCGAGCCGCTCGCGCTCGGCCCCGGCGACATCGTGTTCCTGCGGCGCGGCAGCGGACACACCCTGGGCGACGCGCCGGGCCGCGAGCCGGTGGACTTCGTCCCGGAGCGCGTGGACCGTTCCTCGCCGATCGGCCGGGTCACGGTGGACGGGCCGGGGCCGCGCACGGTGCTGGTGTGCGGCGCGTACGCGATCGACGTCGACCGCCCGCATCCGCTGTTCGGCGACCTGCCGGAGGTCCTCCACCTCCCCGCGGTCCCGGGCCGCCACCCGGTGCTGCGCTCGGCGGTCGATCAGCTGTGCGCCGAGTTCCACGCGCCGCAACCGGGTTCGGACGCGGTCGTCACGGCGCTCATCGATCTGCTGCTGCTGTACATCCTCCGGTCCTGGTACGCCGAACTGCCGAGGGAGCGGACCACGGGGTGGACGGCCGCGCTGACCGACCCGGCGGTGGCCCCGGCGCTGAAGGCGATCCACGACGATCCCGGCCACCCCTGGACCGTGGAGTCGCTGGGCACCCGCGCCGGGCTGTCCCGCGCGGCGTTCGCCCGCCGCTTCGCCGCGGTGGTCGGCGAGCCGCCGTTGACGTACCTGACCAACTGGCGGATGGCCACCGCGGCGCGGCTGCTGCACCGATCGCCGGCCCCGGTGGGCACGATCGCGCAGCGCGCGGGGTACACCTCGGAGTTCGCCTTCGCCAAGGCCTTCAAACGGCACTTCGGATCGCCGCCGGGCGCCTACCGCAAGCAGGCCAGGACGGCCGGCGACGAACCCCCCGTACCCGGCTGACATCGCGGCCACGACCGATCGTGAGGGCCGCCGGGGTGCCGGCCGCGGGTACCAGCGGGCTCCGGGAGACGGTCAGGGGTTCGCGCTGCCCCCGGAAGGCCGGCCGAACCAGCGGCTCGCGGCCCGCTGGAACGCTTGGCGAGCACCCACGTCCGGCCCGCACGTCCATGGCGTGCGGGGTCGGAACAGCACTGGGCGCTGACGGTCAAGTCGCCGGCACGGACCGGCTCTAGCGTTCCCCGGGGAGGGAATGAGGGCCCTTCCGGGACCGCCCGACGACGTCGACTTCCCCCCGTACCGTCGCGTCGTCGGGCGTCCCTCCGACAGCGTGCGATGAGGCGAGCAGGTGGTGCGTCGATGACCGGGACCGACGGCGGGCAGGTCGGCGGGGCGAGCAGTTCGGCCTGGTCGCCGCTGCGCCGCCGCGTCTTCCGCGACCTCTGGCTGGCCCAGTTCACCTCGAACGTCGGCAGCTGGATGCAGACCGTCGGCGCCCAGTGGCTGCTGGTCGGGCACGGCGCGGCCCAGGTGTCCCTGGTCCAGCTCGCGGCGAGCCTGCCGATGCTCTTCCTCGCCCTGCCGGCCGGGGTCCTCGCGGACCTCGTGGACCGGCGCCGCCTGCTGCTGGTGATGCAGGCCGCCATGGCCCTGGTGGCCACGGCGCTCACCGTGCTGGCGTTCACCGGGCGGCTCGGCTCCTGGACGCTGCTGGCCCTCACCTTCCTCCTGGGCTGCGGGAACGCGCTCAACGGCCCGGCCTGGCAGGCGGTGCAGCCCTCGCTCGTCCCCCGGGCGGAGCTGCGCCAGGCCGCGGCGCTGGGGGCGGTGAACATGAACCTGGCGCGCGCCGTCGGCCCGGCCCTCGGCGGAGCCCTGGTCGCCACCCTCGGGGTCGGCTGGACCTTCGCCGTCAACGCCGCCTCCTTCCTAGCGATCCTGGCCGTGCTGGCGACCTGGCGCCCCGGCGCCGAGGCGGTCGCGCCGCGACCGGGCCAGGAGCGCGAGCACCTGTTCGCGGCCCTGCGCGCCGGCGGCCGGTACGTCCGCAGCGCTCCCCGGATCCGCCGGATCCTGCTGCGCAGCGCCCTGTTCGTGCCCGGCGCCTGCGCCCTGTGGGCACTGCTGCCGATCTCCGCCCAGCAGTCCCTCGGCCTCGGCGCGGCCGGGTACGGCCTGCTGCTCGGCGCCGTGGGAGTCGGGGCGGTCGCGGGAGCGGCGGCGCTGCCGGCGCTCTCGCGTCAGGTCGGCGGCGACGGCGCGCTGGCACTCGCCGGGACCGTCTTCGCGGGCGCGCTGGTGGCGCTGGCCGTCGGCCCGAGCGTGCCGGTCGCCCTCCTGGCCCTGGTGGCGGCGGGAGCGGCGTGGATCACGGCGCTGTCCACCCTGAACGCGGCGCTGCAGGTCGCCCTGCCGGCCTGGGTACGGGCCCGGGGCTCGGCCTTCTACCTGCTGGTCTTCCAGGGCGGAAACGCGCTCGGCTCGCTGGTCTGGGGGCAGGTCGCCCAACACGCCGGCGTGTCCGTGGCGATGGCCCTGGCGGCGGCGGTCCTCCTCGGCGGGGTGCTGTCGCTACGACGGCTGCCGCTGCTCGGCGGCCGCGCCGACCCGACGCTCTCCGAGGCCTGGCCCGAACCCCGACTGGCCGTCGAACCGGCGCCGCGGGACGGGCCGGTCCTGGTCACCGTGACCTACCTGGTCCGGGAGGAGAAGGCGCCGGCGTTCGTCGCGGCGATGCGGAAGGTGGAGTCCTCCCGGCGCCGGACCGGCGCCGTCACCTGGGGCCTGTACCGGGACACCGCCCGACCGGAGCGGTACGTCGAGACGTTCACCGTGACGTCCTGGTCGGAGCACTGCGCCCAGCACCACGGGCGCTACACCGGCGCCGACCACGCCTTCGAGACCGACGCCCGCACGCTGCTCACCCGGGACCCGACCGTCACCCACGCCATGACGGTGCACCACTGACGCACCGCGAGGAGCGGCCCGCCGGTGACGGCCGGCGCGGCCGCCCTCCCTTCCCTCCAAGACCACGCAGGCTACTGGTCGGGGGGACGGCGGCGGAAGGGCTAGATGAAGATGATTATCAACGCTACTCTGTCCCCGCTCGCCGCATGACGGTGAGCAGACAGGTTCTCGTCGCCGATCCGCGACGAGTGGGCTGAGGGGCGGTCACCTTGGTGGAGACGAGTCTCGGCAGCGCCCGGCACCTCCAGGTGGCACCGGCGGATACCCCGCCGCGCCGGAGGAGCGCGCTGCTGATCGGGGCGGTGGTCGCCGTCGTGGCGGCCGTCGCCCTGGCGGAGGTGTGGGACACGGGCGGGGTGCGGACCTGGCGGACGGTCATGGTCGCCATCGTCGTGCAGGGCGTGCCGTTCCTGGTGCTGGGCACGGTGGTCTCGGCGGCGATCGGGGCGTTCGTCCCCGACCGGGTGTTCACCCGGGTGCTGCCGAGGAACCCGGCCCTCGCCGTACCGGTGGCCGGGGTCGCCGGGGCCGTGCTGCCGGGGTGCGAGTGCGCGTCCGTGCCGGTGGCCGGCAGTCTGATGAAGCGCGGGGTGGCACCGGCGGCCGCGCTGGCGTTCCTGCTCTCCGCGCCGGCCGTCAACCCGGTGGTACTGGTCGCCACCGCGATCGCCTTCCCCGGCGAGCCGGAGATGGTGCTGGCCCGCCTGCTGGCCTCGCTGCTCACGGCGGTCGTGATGGGCTGGCTCTGGGCGGCCTTCGGGCGGCCGGAGTGGCTGCGGCTGCCCAAGGGCCCGGCCGGTCACGGCGAGGGCGGCGCGCGCAATCCGCTGGAGGAGTTCCGGCGCGGCCTGCAGCACGACTTCCTGCAGGCCGGCGGCTTCCTGGTGGTCGGCGCGGCGGCCGCCGCCACGTTCAACGTGCTCGTCCCGCCGTCGGTGCTGCGGGTCTTCGACGACTCGCCCTGGCTGGGCGTTCCGGTGCTCGCCCTCCTCGCCGTGATCCTGGCGGTCTGCTCGGAGGCGGACGCCTTCGTCGCCGCGTCGCTCACCGGCTTCTCCCCCGTCGCCCGGCTCGCCTTCATGGTCGTCGGCCCGATGGTCGACCTCAAGCTCATCGCCCTCCAGTCGGGCGCCTTCGGCCGCGCGTTCGCGCTGCGGTTCTCCACCGCCACCTTCGTGGTCGCCGTCCTCGCCAGCATCGTGATCGGAGGGGCCCTGTGAAAGCCACCGTTCGGGACCTCGCGCCGTGTCTGCTCGTCGCGCTGGTCGGCGCGGCCCTGCTGCGGATCACCGTCGGCAGCGACGTGTTCCTGCAGTACGTCAAGGAGGGCCTGCGGATCCCGCTGATCGCCTCCGGGACGGTGCTGCTCGGGCTGGGAGCCGCCGGTGTGGTGCGCCGGGTGACCGCCCGTCGGCAGGAGCCGGTGATGCGGTTCGGCCGGGACGCCGAGGGCAACGCGGTCTGGCACCGGCCCACCGAGGACGACGGACACCCGGACGGCCACGGGCACGACCACGGCGGCCACGGTCACGGACTGCGCGTGGCCTGGCTGCTGGCCGTACCTGCCGTGCTGCTGCTCTTCCTCGCCCCGCCCCCGCTCGGCTCGTTCACCGCTGCCCGGGACGGCTCGGACGCCGTCGTGGAGCCGGCGACGTACGCCGGGCTGGCGGCGCCGCCCACGGCTCCGGGCGCGGCTCCGGGCGCGGCCGGCGCGGGTGCGGGCGTCCGCGTCGACGTGGTCACCCCGATGTCGCTGACCGAGTTCATCGGCCGCAGCCGCGACCCGCAGAAGAGCCTGGAGGGACGCAGGGTCCGCCTCACCGGCTTCGCCTCCCCCGGAGCGAATCCCGGCGAGTGGTACCTCAACCGGCTGGTCGTCGGCTGCTGCGCGGCGGACGCCCGCCGACTGCGCGTCCTCGTCCACGGCACCGGCCCCGCCCCGGCCGCCGACAGCTGGGTCGACCTCACCGGGACCTGGCGTCCCGCTCCCGACGCGTCCGCCACCGCCGCACCGCGGATCGACGTGTCCGAGCAGCACGCCGTCCCCAAACCCCGCGCCCCGTACCGGGACCTGCCGCCCTCGGACGGCTGACGCGGCACACCGCGCACGCGCCGTCGTGCCCTTCCGCCACGAGGAGCCGCAGTTCTCGCACTGCGGCTCCTCGTGGTCTCACGGCTTCAGCAGCCCCCGCTCGTAGGCCCTGACCAGGTTGCGCGGCACCAGGTGCTCGCGGCCCTCCACGGCGATCGGGACGAGCTGCGGGGCCGCGGCCTTCCACTGCGACCGGCGGTGGCGGGTGTTGCTGCGGGAGGTCTTCCGCTTGGGTACGGCCATGGGAACGGCTCCTATCGGGTGGTCGAGGTGTAGGGCAGCAGGGCCATCTCGCGGGCGTTCTTGACCGCCCGGGCCATCGCCCGCTGCTGCCGCACGGTGAGCCGGGTGACCCGGCGGCCGCGGATCTTGCCGCGGTCGGAGACGAACCTGCGCAGCAGGTCCGTGTCCTTGTAGTCGACGGAGGTGATGCCCGCCTCGACGAGCGGGTTCGGGCGCGGCCGGGTCGGGCGTCCGCCGACGGGTCGCTTGGCCATCTCGGTTCCTCTCTCTGGTCAGGACACGGGTTCGAGCAGGCCCTCGAAGGCGTCGGGCAGGTCCTTCCATCCCCGCTCCCCCGCCATCAGTTCGGCGTCGGTGAGCAGGCAGGAGTCGAGCAGGTCGGTGATCCCGTCGACGTCCAGGCCCTCGGCGATGAAGACGAGTTGCTGGACGCGGTCGCCGTGCGCGGGATGCCAGTCGAGGGCCGCGGCGGCCCTGCGGGCGGGCGGGTAGAACTCCCAGGCGGCGTCGGGGAGCCCGGCCAGCCACGGGCCGCACTCCTCGACGGCGAGGTTCGCGCCGGCGGCGTCCCAGGCCAGCATCGTCCCGGGCCGGTTGGCCAGCCAGAACCGTCCGCGGCTGCGCTGGGCGGCCGGGACGAGCAGTTCGAGCGCCTCGTGGAACCGGCCGGGATGCAGCGGGCGGCGGCGCTCCCAGACCATGGTCGCCACGCCCGCGTCGTCGGCCTGCTGCGGCAGCAGGGCGAGCGCCGGGTTCACCCGGTCGCGGGCGGCCGCCACGTCGAAGCCGCCGAGCGCGGCACGCAGCAGTTCACCGGTGCCGAGCAGCACCCGCCGGGCGGTCGGGTGCAGCTGGCGCAGCATCGCGAGGCCGGTCTCACCGCCTCGGGCGACCGCGATGGTCGTGGCGTACTCGATCTGGTGGGCGAGCGCCTCGGCCCGGGTGCGGGTGTCGTCCGGCGACGTGTGCTCGCCGTGCTCGGCCAGGTCGTCGGGGACGGACAGTTCGCCGAGCAACCGGTCCGGGTCGACCGCGACCACGGTGCCGGCCAGTTCGAGGAACTCCTCCGCCGCCCGGCCGTCCACCTCGCCGCCGGCCAGCACCTCGGCCGCCGGGTGCGGGTCGCTGCCGCCCCACAGCTCCACGACGGCCAGCCCGTGCTGCCCGTCCTCGGCCAGGCGCAGCAGCTCGGGCAGCAGGTCCTCGCGCAGGGCGCAGCAGGCGCAGTCGTTGCTCAGCGGGACGTCCGCCGTCGCGATGGTGCCGGAGGCGTCGCGGAGTTCACGACGGACCGTACGGCGAGAGGCGTCGCGCAGGTCGTGGTGGAGGACGACGCCGTTGACGCTGCCGTCCAGCAGCTCCTGGACCGCGCGGCGGCGTTCCGCGCGGTGCAGGCCCGCCACGACCACGACGGGGAGCCTGAGGTGTTCGGGCACCGCGCTCACCAGCTCGACTTGCGCACGCCCGGCAGCTGTCCGGCGTGGGCCAGGGTGCGCAGGTTGATCCGGGAGAGGCCGAAGGCGCGCTGGTAGCCGCGCGGACGGCCGTCGACGCCGTCGCGGTTGCGGACGCGGGTGGCGCTCGCGTCGCGGGGCTGGCGGGCCAGCTCGCGCTGCGCGGCCGCCCGCTCCTCGGCGGTGCTCGCCGGGTGGGCGATGGTGCGCTTCAGCTCGGCGCGGCGCTCGGCGTACCGGGCGACGGTCGCGCGCCGCTGCTCGTTCTTGGCGATCTTGCTCTGTTTGGCCATCAGACCTTCTCCCCCCGGGCTCGGACGCGGGCGACGGCGGCCTCGACGCCGATGGCGTCGACGGTCTTCAGGCCCTTGGCGCTGAGGGTGAGGCGGACGTACCGGCCCTCGCTGGGCAGCCAGTAGCGCTTGCGCTGGATGTTGGGGTCGAAGCGGCGGCGGGTTCGCCGGTGCGAGTGGGAGATCGCGTTGCCGAATGACGGCTTGCGGCCGGTCAGTTGGCAGTGTGCGGACATGGTGACGACTCCGTTGCTCATCGTGCGGGCAGGCAGGGGACCACACCCCGGGACGGGCGTGCCGCCCCCTGGATGCCTTCCCACCCTATGCCAGATGAAAACGAATTTCATTTCGCTATAGTGGGACCACACACCGACGAAGGGGACATCCATGGCCCGCAACGAACTGCGCCCGATCATCAAGCTCCGCTCCACCGCCGGCACCGGCTACACGTACGTCACCCGCAAGAACCGCCGGAACGACCCAGACCGCCTCGTCCTGCGCAAGTACGACCCCGTCGCCAGGCGGCACGTCGACTTCCGCGAAGAGCGCTGACCACCCCCGCACCACCAGGAGGACCACTGCCATGAAGCCCGGAATCCACCCCGAGTACCGCCCCGTCGTCTTCCGCGACAAGGTCGGCGGCCTCGCCTTCCTCACCCGCTCCACCGCCACCGGCACCAGCACCGTCGACTGGGAGGACGGCAACACCTACCCCGTCATCGACGTCGAGATCTCCTCCGCCAGCCACCCCTTCTACACCGGCCAGACCCGCGTCCTGGACACCCAGGGCCGCGTCGAACGCTTCCACCGCCGCTACGGCACGGCTCAGGGCTGATCCGACGGCCCACCGCGGCAGGCGGCCGCCGCCGACCGACCACCTCCTCGGCCCCGCCGCCCGGACGAACCGGGAGGGCCTGCCCCCGCTGGGCAGGCCCTCCCGGGCGCTCCGTCGGTCACCGGGCAGCCGTGCACCGCCGCCTCGCACCCGCGCTCGCACCCTGGCGGCGCCTGGGCCGGATCCCGGCCCCGGCCGGCACGTTCGGGCTCGGCACGCCGGGACGGCCGGCTGCCGGAGCGGGGGCGCGGCCCACTACAGCGCGGCGAGCTGGTCCGCGAGGTCGTCGAGGCCGAGCGAGCCCTGGGCGAGGGCCTTCATGTGCCACGCCCTCAGGTCGAACGCGGCGCCCTGGCGGCGGCGGGCGGCCTCACGCCCCGCCAGCCAGGCGCGCTCGCCGAGCTTGTAGCCGATGGCCTGGGCGGGCCAGCCGAGGTAGCGGACGATCTCGCTGTCCCGCAGTTCCGCCGGACTGCCGTTGTACGTGGCCATGAACTCCGTGGCGAGTTCCGGTGTCCAGCGCTCGCCGGGGTGGAACTCCGCGTCGGCGGGAACGGCCAGGCCCAGGTGCATGCCGATGTCGATGATCACCCGGATGGTGCGCAGCATCTGCTCGTCGAGGAAGCCGAGGCGGTGGGCCGGGTCGTCGAGGAAGCCGAGTTCGTCCATCAGGCGTTCGGCGTACAGTGCCCAGCCCTCGACGTTGGCGCTGACCTTGCCCAGGGTGGTCTGGTAGCGGCTGAGCCGGTCGGCGACGGCGACCCACTGGGCGAGCTGCAGGTGGTGGCCGGGGACGCCCTCGTGGTACCAGATGCTGACGAGCTGCCAGGTGGGGAAGGTCTGCCGCCCAAGGGTGGGGAAGTAGGTGCGGCCGGGGCGGCTGAAGTCCAGGCTGGGGGCGGAGTAGTACGGCGAGGCGGCGCTGCCCGCCGGGGCGATCCGGGACTCCACCCGGCGCAGCGGGCCGGAGATGTCGAAGTGGGTGCCGTGGAGAGCGGTGATCGCCCCGTCCATGAGCTGCTGCAGCCAGTCGCGGACCGCCTCCTCGCCCTCGACGGCGGGGCCGTGCTTCTCCAGGTGGTGCATGGCCTCCAGGACTCCGGCCCCGGGCAGCACCCGGTCGGCCTCGGTGCGCATCTCGGCCGCGGTGCGGCGGAACTCGTCCCAGGCCCAGGCGTAGGCCTCGTCCAGGTCGACGTCGGCGCCGGTGTGGTGGCGTACGGCGATCCGGTACCGCTCCCGGCCGACGGCGTCCGGGGTTCCGGTGGTGGCGGGGGCGTAGGTGTCGCGCAGCCAGTCGCGGAACGCGGCGACGGCGTCGGTGGCCCGGAGGGCGGCGGCGTCCAGTTCGCCGCGCAGCCGCTCGGGTCCGGGGGCGACGAACTCGGCGAACCAGCCCGCGCCGCCGGCGCCTCCGCCGGTCCAGGCGGTGAGCTGGTCGGCGACGGCGGCCGCCTGTCGGGGCGCGGCGAGCAGGCGCCGGTCCATCCCCTCGGTGAGGGTCGCGCGGTATCCGTCGAGCGCGGCGGGCAGGTTGCGCATCCGGCCGGCCACCGCGGCCCAGTCGTCGTCGGTGGCGGTCGGCATGTAGGTGAAGATGTCGCGTACCTGGTGGACGTGCGCGCCGATGTTGCGCAGTTGGCGGAAGTGCTCGCCGGAGTCGTGCACCGCCAGTTCGGCGGTCAGGCGCTCACGGAGCAGCCGGGCGCAGGCGAGGTCGGCGGGGCCCGCCGGGGCGGGCAGCGCGGCGAGCGAGGTGAGCGTGCCCCGGGCCAGGCCGGCGAGTGCCTCGAACCCCTCCGGCGAGAGGTCCGGCTGCCGCTCGTCCCCCGGGTTCAGGCCCAACCAGGCGGCGACCAGCGGAACGTGCGCCGCCACCTGTTCGAGGTGGCGGTCGGCGATGGTGCGCGCGGTGATCGTTTCGTTTGCCATGCCGTCATCCTGATCCATCGACAGCACCGCACGACAGTCGGCCGGCCTCGCAGCCGGGCGGGCCCTCGGCGGACCGCCTCAGGACGGATCGGCCACGCTCACCCGCCGTGCCCCGTCCGGCCGGGTTCGAAGCACGGATACCCCGGCAACGGGTCCACGCGCCATCCGTCGGCGACG
The DNA here is from genome assembly GCF_042894165.1 of Kitasatospora sp. NPDC001547. Lineage (NCBI taxonomy): Bacteria > Bacillati > Actinomycetota > Actinomycetes > Kitasatosporales > Streptomycetaceae > Kitasatospora > Kitasatospora sp. NPDC001547. Next base: position 24,510 of record NZ_JBIAVL010000010.1, read on the forward strand.
TCCCGCGACAGCCGGCGCATCGCCTCCGCGAAGGCGGGGAGACCGGCCAGTCGTGCGGCCTCCTCCCAGCGGTGCCCGAGCACCTGACGCCGGGTCGGCACCGGCCGCCGGGTGCGGTGCATCGGGCCGTCCTCGGCGGCGCGCGGGAGCAGGCGTACGGTCGCGTCCACCGTCCACACGGCGACGGCCTGCCGCATGCCGTCCTCCCACACCGCGTCGTCGGCCAACGCCGGGTACACCGGTACGACTTCGGCCCGGTACGCCGCCTCGATCCGCGGGGCGAGCCCGGCCGGGAGGGCGAAGACGCACCAGCAGGTGGAGAACGGCATCCGGCAGTACGCCGCGGTCAGGAACACCGACTGGTAGCAGGCGGCCTCGAAGTCGATCAGGCGCAGCCCCTGCGGGGTCAGCAGGTTGTTGTCCGGGCAGGTGTCCCCCGGTGTGAACGCCGGGTACTCCTCCCCGCCCGCCGTCCCGATCCGCGCGAGCTCCTCGGCCAGCCCGTCCGGCACCGCGACGCCGGCCTCCTCCAGGACGCCGGGGAAGGCGGTCGCGTTGCGCGCGGTCCACGGCTCGTCCGCCCAGGTCGGCATCCCCCTGTCGTACCGCGCCCACAGCCGGGCGAGGTCGGCCTGCCGGTCCACCGAGCGGGCGGCCAGCCGTCCCAGCCCGGCCGCCCAGGTCAGCAGTCCCTCCTCCGCGGCCGCCGGATCGTCGCCCAGCAGCAGGTCCGCCAGGGTGGGGGCGCCCCCGAAGTCCTCCAGCACCACCAGCGGCGCCTCCGGGTCCACCCCGAGCAGCGGCGGGCCGGCCAGCCCGAGCGCGAGCCCGGCCGCCTCCGCCGTGAAGCCGCGCAGCGCGTCCGGGCCGCCGGTGTAGGCCTTGACGACGACGCTCCGCCCGTCGCCCGTCCGGCAGCGCAGCACGGTGGTGCGGCTGCTCCCGCCCAGGTCGACGGCGTCGTGCAGCGGGGTGGTCAGCAGCCTCTCGGCGGCGCGCAGGATCTCGTTCACCCGCGCATCCTGCCACCGGCCGCCGGCTCCGCCGACGACGGGGCGTGCTCGGGGCCCGTCGGGGCGGGAGCGGGGCGGGAGTTGGGCCCCGGGGCTTCCTCCCGGGGTGCGGGTCGGGTCGGTGGCCGGGGCCGAGTCCGAGGAGGCGGCCCGGGTGGTCGAGCGAGTCGGTCAGGGCGGGCCCGATCCGGCGAGTCGGTCAGGGCGGGCCCGATCAGACGGCCCCGGTCAGGGCGGCCCCGGTCAGGACTGGGAGGCGTTCTGGCGCGCCCGGTAGTTGGCGGCCTTGACGCGGTTGCCGCAGGTGCGCATCGCGCACCACTCCCGGCGGTGGCCCCGCGAGCGGTCGAGGTAGACCTGGGTGCACTCCGGGCGGGAGCACTCCCGCAGCAGCGCGGCCTCCTCCCCGCCGACGAGCCGTACGGTCTCGCGGGCCAGCGTCGCCAGGGCCTGGGAGACCGACCCGGTCAGGGTGACGCCCTCCGGAGCGAGCCGGACCGTCACCGGCAGGCCGGAGGCGTGCAGGTTGACCTCCGCCACCGCCTCGGCCGGGAGCGGCCGGCCGTGGAGCCGGGCCGCGACCAGGTCGTAGATCGCCTCGCGCAGCCGCACGGCGATCGCCACCTCGGCCTCGTTCGCGCCGGGCGCCGAGTCCAGCGTCCCCGACTCGACGAACCAGTCGTCCAGCAGGGCGGGCGTGGCCAGTTTCTCCAGCGGCTTCGCGTTGCGCCGGGCGCGCAGCGTGCCGACGAAGTCCAGGGCCGGGGTCCCGCAGGGGAATGCGTGATTCACGTAACCATACTGGCCAGTGACAGGGCCCGAGGCAAGTCCTCCGCCGTTGCGGGCCCCGGCCGCCCGGCGGTTCGGGGGCGGCACCGGACCCGGCGCCGCCCCCGAACCGCCCCTGCCGAGGGCCTACTTGGCGAGGGTCTCGTACGCCGCCTGGGCGTGGGACTCGTTGATCTGTCCCTGGAAGAACACCTCGTTGTTGATCGTCACGTCACCACGGGTCGTGCCCACCACCCAGGACGCGTGGCTGCTCGGGTCGACCCAGAGGATCGGGGCCCCGCTCTGCGCGAGGTTCCCGCCGCACAGCATGAGCCAGATCCCCTGGCCCGGGTACTTGGGGTCGGCGCTGGCGAAGGCGCCGCAGGTGGCCTGGGTGCCGGACGGGTAGTAGACGGTCGTGAAGGCGCCGGTGGGATCCTTCGGGTCGCCGAACGAGACCCCGTAGCCGCCCATGATCTCGGCCAGCCCCTTGCCCTGCTCGTTGACGCCGAGTCCGACGTAGGCGACGTCCCCCACCGGCGACCCGAGGGTGTAGTTGCCGGCGAGCGCCGCCCCGTTCATCGGGAACTTCCCGTACGGCGTGCTGCCGTTGTCGTACGCGGGCACGAACACGACGTTGAGCGCGTCACCGCTGGAGTTGCGCAGGCAGTGCGCGGCGGTCTCCACCATCCCCTTGAGCTTGCCCGGGGTCACCGAGACCCCGCCGCACTCCCTGGCCTGCCCGTTCCGGGTGAAGAACAGCTTGCCGACGCGCCGGTCGTAGGTGCCGGCGAGCCGCTGCTCGGCGGTGGCCCCCGAGGCGGCCGACTCGAAGGCGACCGATCGGGAGCCCGCCGCGTCGGGGGCGGCCGCGGTGCCGCCCTCCGAGTCGAGCACCGCCTGCCGCATGCGCTCCGGGGTCCAGTAGGCCGTCGCGTCGGCACCCGCGGTGTCCGTCGCGGCGGTGACGGTCCTCGGCGCCGCCGCGGCGCCGAGGCCCTCCGCGCCGGCGGGGGCCGTTCCGAGGAACGCCGTGAAGGCGAACAGGGCGCCGGCGAAGGCCGCGGCACCGGCCGTCGTCTTTCCGTGGCGAATCATCATTCCACTCCTTTTGCGGATTCTTCGCCGTCGCTCGACGGAATCCGGCGGGCGGTCGGCCGCCATCGCCGGTCCGTGCTGTGACGGGCGTTACTGAAAACGTGTCGGGGATTCCCGGACACGAGAATGCGGGCGGATGCGCGTTGACCGGTCAGGGCCGTCGGGCTGGGGCCTGCGCGGCGGTGAGCGAGGGGTCGCTCTCGGCGACGGGGGCGAGGATCTCCTCCGCCCTCGCCACCAGCCCGGGATCGAGCCGGACACCGGAGGCCCGGGCGTTCTCGCGGATCTGCGCGGGGTCCGTGCCGCCGATGACGGCGGCCGAGACCGCGGGCTCGCGCAGGACCCAGGCGAGCGCGAACTGGGGCAGGGTGAGGTCCGCCTCCGCCGCCAGCGGTGCGAGTTCCGCGACCCTTTCCAGCACGTCGGTGCGGAGGAATTCGCCGATGTTCCCGGCCCCGCCCTTGGTGTCGGTGGCCCGGGTGCCGGCGGGAGCCTCCCGGCCGGCGCGGTACTTTCCGGTGAGCACGCCCTGGGCGAGCGGCGACCAGACGATCTGGCCCATGCCGAGTTCGACGCAGGCCGGGATCACCTCGGCCTCGATCACCCGCCAGAGCATCGAGTACTGCGGCTGGTTGGAGACGAACGGGACGCCGAGTTCCCGGGCCAGCGCGTGCCCGCGCCGGATCTGACCGGCCGTCCATTCGGACACCCCGATGTAGTGGGCCTTTCCGGACCGCACGATGTCCGCGAACGCCTGCATCGTCTCCTCCAGCGGAGTATGCGGGTCGAAGCGGTGGGCCTGGTAGAGGTCGACGTGGTCGGTGGCGAGCCGGCGCAGCGAGCCCTCGACCGCGGTCATCAGGTGCTTGCGCGAGAGCCCGCGTTCGTTGGCGCCGGGGCCGGTGGGGAAGTACACCTTGGTGGAGATCTCCAGCCCTTCGCGCCGCCGTCCGCGCAGCGCGCGGCCGAGGACCCGCTCCGCCCGGGTGGCGGCGTAGGCGTCCGCGGTGTCGAAGGTCGTGATGCCCGCGTCCAGGGCCGCGTGCACGCAGGCGATCGCCTGCTCGTCGTCCAGCTGGGAGCCGTGCGTCAGCCAGTTGCCGTACGCGATCTCGCTGACCAGGACGCCGCTGGCGCCCAGGTGGCGGTACTCCATGACGGGGGTCGCTCCTCTCGGTGCGGGGGGTGGTGGAGGGGGGAACGGTGGGGTGCGCCGCTCCGCGGGGCCGGGCCGGGGGCGGCCTCGGGCGACCAGAGCAGCGCGGGGTCGCGGTCGAGGATGCGCTGGTGCGTCCGGCTCAGCTGGGGTGACGGGCCGACGCCGAGCTCCTCCTTCAGCAGCCGTCCGGTCTCCCGGAAGACGGCCAGCGAGTCGGCCTGCCGGTTGGCCCGGAACAGGCAGACCATGAGCAGCTCGCGCAGGCCCTCGTCGAGCGGGTTCTCGGCGGTGAGCTCCCACAGTTCGGTCGCGGCGGCCAGGTGCTCGCCGAGCCTCATCCGGCAGCGCAGGCGTTCGCTCCGGGTGGTGCGGAGCAGTTCGCCGAGGAACGTCCGCTTGGCCTCGGCGAGCGGCCCCGGCACGTCACGGAGGGGTTCCCCGTGCCACAGGCGGATTCCCTCCGCGTAGCGGTCCGCGGCCTCCGCGGTCCTTCCGTCCAGCTTCGCCGCCTCGGCGAGGGACACGATCCTCCGGAACTCGTCGAGATCGACCGACGCTTTCTCCGCGTCGAGCTGGTAGGACCTGCCGGAATTCCCGACGATGTCGATTCCGGCGGCCCGCAGGGTCTTTCTCAGGAGGTACACGTGGGTGCGGACGGTTTCGGCGGCCGTGCGCGGCTGCTCGGTGCCCCAGAGTGCGGTGGCGATTTTCTCGGTGGTGAGTTTCCTGTCGTTCGAGAGGGCGAGTGCGGAAAGGACGGCCTGCTGTTTCGGGCTGGAAATGCCGACCGTGGTTCGGGAGTTCGACACGGAGAGCGGTCCCAACAGGCGGACAGCGAACACGGAAGCCTCCAGGCTTTCTCGGCGGCGGGTTCAATGGTGCGCACACACCGACGGAGCGTCAAGGCGTACAGGTCATACACGAATTGAGCCGGAAAAAGGTTCACGGCGCCCGGTCGCCGGGTGGAATCCGGCTGGCCGGCGGGGCGGTTCCGGGTTCCCGCGGTGTTCTACGGCGAATTGACGGGGATTCTACGCGGCCCTGTTTGACTGGCCGAGCCGCCGGACCCGACGGGCTTCCGGCGGGAGCCGCGTCCTTGGGAGCGGCGCGGGCCCGGCCGCCGGCCGCCCGCCTCCCACCCGGGACGCCCGCCTTCTCCGGGCAGCCGGTCACACCCTGCCCCGAACAGAGGAAACGACTATGCCGACAGCGAGTCCGCCGGTCTCCGTGCTCGCTCCCTCCGCCGCGCGCCGCCTGGTCGACGCCGCGGAGCGACTGCTGGCGCGGCACGGCGCCCCCGACAGCTCCGAACTCCTCGCCGAACTGCCGGACGTCGCCCGCGAGTTGCCCGTCCCCCTGGTGGCGGCCGTGCGCCGGGGCTTCCCGGTCGAGGGCATGTACGTCCTGCGCGGCCTGCCCGTCGCGGACCACCCCCTGGAGCCGACCCCGTTGGGCTGGCGGCAGGCCGGTGACGCGGGCGCCCGGTGGGACGTGGTGCTCCTCCTGCTCGCCTCCGTCCTGGGGCACCCGCTCGCGTGGGAGGGCCAGCAGAACGGCCGTACCGTCCACAACATCGTGCCCTCGCCCGGCCACGAGGAGCAGCAGACCGGCGCCAGCAGCGCCGTGCTCCTCGCCCCGCACACCGAGGACGCCTTCCACCCCGGCCGGGCCGACGTGCTGATGCTGTGCTGCCTGCGGAACCCGGACCGGGTGTCGACGACGGCGGCGAGCGTCCGCTCGACGGACCTGTCGGCCGAGGACGTCGCCGCGCTGACACGGCCGGCGGTACCGATCCTGCCCGACGACGCCTACACCGTGCGCTCCGCGCGGCCGCCCGTGCCGGTGCGCACGCTGTGGCGGACGCCCGAGGGGCTGGGAATCCGCTTCGACCCGGCCTACACCCGGCGGGACGGCGCGGACCCGGTGTTCCGCGGCGCCTACGCCCGGCTGGAAGCCGAACTGGAGCGGGTGACCCAAGCCGTGGTGCTGGAACCGGGCGACGTACTGGTCGTGGACAACGACGTCGTCGTGCACGGCCGGGTGCCGTTCCGGGCCCGCTACGACGGTACGGACCGCTGGCTGAAGCGCACCCTCGTCCGCCTGCCGCACCGCACCGGGCGGCCGGCCTCGGAGCGGGCGGAGCACGGCTACGGGCAGGCGGTCGTCGACCGCTGCTGCCCGGACGGCGTCCGGCGGTCCGGCGGCTCCCCGGCCCTCTCCGGAGCACGCGATGACTGAGCCGGCCCGCCCCGACGCCCGGCCGGACTGGGACCCCGAGCGGATCGCTGCCGTGTACGCGGCCGGCCTGTCCGCCGCCGCCGGCCCGGACACCGACTTCTTCGCGGCGGGCGGCCACTCCCTCCTCGCGGTGCTGCTCGCCGACCGGCTGCGCGAGCTGCTGCGGGTGCCCGTCACGGGCTTCGACGTGATGGAGCACCCCACGCCCCGCGCCCTCCTGGCCGAGTTGCGCGGCCGCACCGCCGCGCCGCACCCGGCGCCCGGTGCCTCCGGGGCCCCGACGAGCGGGGCCGCGACGACCGGCCGGGGCACCGTCCTGGTGACCGGCGGCACCGGCGCCGTGGGCAGCTTCGTCGTCACCGAGCTGCTGGCCCGCGGACACCGGGTACGGGCACTGGTCAGGCCCGAGTCCGCCGCCGCCCTGGCCGGGACCGGAGCCGAGCCGGTGGACGGGGACCTGGCCGAGCCCGACGGCCTGCGGGCGGCGGCGCGCGGAGCCGACGCGGTCGTGCACGCCGCCTGCACCTTCACCCGCCCCGACGTGGACGAGGCCGCGCTGCGGGCACTGGCGGACGGCTGGGAGGGCGGCCCGTTCGTCTTCGTCAGCAGCGTCGACGCCTACGGGCGCCCGGCCCGCCCGACGGTCCGCGAGGGGCAGGGCGCCGAGGGGGCGGTCAGCGACTACGGGCGGGGCAAGGAACGCTGCGAGTCCCTGCTGCTCGACGCGGCGGACCGCCGGAACGCCCGGGACGGCGTCAGCCTGGTCCGCGTTCCCCTGGTCTGGGGGCCGCATCACCGGCTGGGCGAACAGCTGCGGTTCGGCGCGCTGCGCACCTTCCACCAGCGGGCGCTGCGGGGCGAACCGCTGCTGGTCCCCGAGCGGGACGGCTGGACCGGTGTCCCCTGGGTGGGGGCGGCCGCGCTGGCCCGCGCCCTGGCGGACATGCTCGACCGTCCGGCCGGCGGAATCGTCAACGCGGTGGCCGGCCATGTCGGTTGGGCCGAGCTGGCCGGGGAGCTGGCGGTGCTGATGGGCGGCGGATCCGCCGTACGGACGGCACCGGACCTGCCGCCGGCCCTGCACCGGCCCTGGCGCTACCGCACCGACCTGTTCGACGCGCGCTACGGAACCGGCCTGCGCGAGGACTGGCGGCCGCTGCTGGCGGCGACGGTGGCCGCCGGGGCGGGGCATGGCTGAGACCGCCGACCGGAGCCTGCCGAGCACGGCCTTCCGAGCAGAACCCCGAGCAGAACGTTCCGAGCAGCACCTTCCGGCCGGGTCCGGAGAAACGGAGAGCACGATGAGCAGCACCGCACCGGACGCCGCGGGGACGTCCTTCGCGGGCGTCCACGTCCTGGTGGCGCGCCAGGTGGCGGCCCGGCCGCACGCCTGCGCGGTCCGGGACGTCCTGGGCCGTGAACTGTCCTACGCGCGGCTCTGGGAGCGCTCGGGCGAGGTCGCCTCGACGCTCACCCGGCACGGCGTCGGACCGGGGGCGCGCGTGGTGGTGGCGCTGGAGCGCTCCGCCGACCTGGTGGCGGTGCTCCTCGGTGTCCTGCGCACGGGGGCGGCGTACGTCCCCGTCGACCCGCACGCACCCGGGGCGCGCCGGGAGGCGGTCGTCCGGGACTGCGACGCCGACGCCGTGGTGACGGCCGGTGCGTCCGGCAGCGGCCCGTCCGGGCAGCGGGTGCCACGGCTGACGCCCGGCGACCTGTTCGACCGGGCGGAGCCGGGCCAGGACGCGCCGCCCGTCCAGGCCCCGGAGCCCGTCCACGACGTGCCGCCCGTCGAGGACGCGGCGCCCGTCCGGTTCGTGGCACCCGGCGACGCCGCGTTCATCGGCTACACCTCCGGATCCACCGGCCGGCCCAAGGGCGTGGTGCTGAGCCACTCGGCCATCGCGCACTTCATCGCCGGCGGCGGCTACTGCCCCGTCGGCCCCGGGGACCGCGTCGCCCACGTCGCCAGCCCCGCCTTCGACCCCGTCACCTTCGAGGTGTGGAACACCCTGGCGTCCGGAGCGACGGTGGTCGTCCTGCCCGCCGTGGCCGAGGTGCCGCTGGAGGAGTGGACCGACAACCTGGCGAGGCACCGGATCGACGTCATGTTCCTCACCACCGCCCTGGTCGACCTGGTGCACCGCACCGCACCCGGCGCCTTCGCGCCGCTGCGCGTCCTGCTCTTCGGCGGGGAGGCGGTCGACCCGGAGATGGTCCGGGGCCTGTGCGCCGTCCGTCCCCCCGGACAGGTGCTGCACGTCTACGGCCCGACCGAGGCCACCACCTTCACCAGTTCCTTCCGCTGCGACGCCGGGAACCTCGACGGGCTCGACCGGATACCGATCGGCTTCCCGCTCCCGCACACCACCGTCGCCGTGCTCGGCCCCGACCTCGCTCCGGTGCCGCCCGGCGAGCCCGGCGAGCTGTGCATCGGCGGCCCCCGCCTCGCGACCGGCTACCTCGGCCAACCCGGGCTCACCGAGGAGAGGTTCGTGCTGCTGCCCGACGGTGAGCGGGTCTACCGCAGCGGGGACCTGGTGCGCCGGCGCGCCGACGGGGCGCTGGAGTTCCTCGGGCGCCGGGACCGCCAGGTCAAACTGCGCGGCTTCCGCATCGAGCCGGAGGAGGTGGAACGCGCCCTGCTGGCCACCGGACTGCTCGACGCGGCCGTGGTCGAGAAGGCCGGCGAAGGCCCGGACGCCCGTCTCGTCGGGTTCGTCGTGCCGGCGGGGCGGACGGCCGGGCCGGCCGGGCCCCTCCCGCAGGCGCTCGCCCGGGAACTGCGCCGCCACGTGCCGCACTACATGGTGCCGACCACCTGGCACGTCGCCGCCGCGCTGCCCGTCACCGCCAACGGCAAGGTCGACCGGGCCGCACTGCTCGCCCGCCTGCGCGACCCCGACCAGGCCGTGGGCGCTCCGCACTGACCGTCCGCCGCACCGACCGACCGCCGCACTGCCCCTTCGCCGCACCTGACCGCCGCCGACCGCCGCCGACCGCCGCCGACCGCTGGAGTCCACCGATGGGCGAGAACATCACCGCCACGTACCTCGAACAGTTCCGCTCGGCCGTCGCCGACCACCCGGGCGTCCTCCCCGTCACGGGGGCGCAGCGCCGCTTCCTGACGATCCGCCGGCTCGCCCGCGACGTCCCGCCGCTGCTGGTCCCGCTGTACTTCCGGTTCCCGCGCGGCGCCGTCGACCCGGACCTGCTGCGCGCGGCGGCCGCACGGCTCGCGGCCCGGCACCCGGTGCTGCGCACGCGGTTCGACACCGCGGCCGACCTGCCCGTCCAGCGGCTCACCGAGCCCCGGGGCGCGGTCCACCGGGTGACGGCCGGGCCCGGCGAGACCACCGACGGGGCGCTGCGGCGGGCCCTGCGCAGCTGGAGCCCCGACGGCCCGCCGCTGCGGCTGTTCCTGGCCGCCGCGGAGGCCGAACCGGAGCTGGAGACGCTGGCCGTGGTCGTGGACCACGCCGCCTGCGACGAACAGTCGCTGGGGCTGATCACCGAGGGCCTCGGCCGCGCCTACCGGGAGCGGACCGATCCGCGGGAGGTGCTGGCCGCCACCGGCGCGTCGGACGCCGAGGCGTACCGGGACGCGGTGGAACGGCAGCTCGCCGTCGAACGCGCCGCCTCCGGGCCGGGCTCGCTCGCCCACTGGGCGGGCCGGCTGGCGGAGCTGGTGCCCACCGGCGTCGCCGCCCGGCGGGCCGCCGCCGACCCCGGGCGGGCGGACGCCGTCGCCGGGCTGCTCCGGTACCGCAGGCCGGCGCCCGCCGAGGAGGCCGGCATCGCCCTCTTCCCCGCCGTGCTCGGCGCGACGGCCGCGGCGGTCACCGCGGTCACGGGGGTCGCCGGGGCGGCCGGTGCCCCCGGCGGCGCGACCCCGAGCGTGGGCTACCCGTGGGGCGGTCGGCCCCCGGGCGCCGCCCCCGTCCTGGGCTGCTTCCTCAACACGGTGCTCTGCGTGGCCCCCTGCGGCGCGGACCCGGACGACCTCACCGACCGCTGGTGGGACGACCTCGACCACGCCGACACCCCGCTGGACGAGGTCCTGCGGCTCGCGCGGCTCCGCGGCCCCGCCCGGCACGCGCTGTTCGACGCGCTGGTGGCGCAGGAGGACGCCACCCGGCGCCCGCCGCTGGAACTGGGCGGCGTCGAGGGCCTGGAGACCCACCGGGAGGCCCTGGCCCTCCAGACCCCCCTGGCGGTGGCCGTCACGCGCGGCGCCACCGACCTGCTGGTGCGGCTGGGGTGGCAGCCCGGGCTCGTCGATCGGGCGGCGGCGCACTCCGGCTTCGACGCGCTGCGCAGCACCCTCGCCGCCCACCTGGACCGTTCCCCCGACCCCTGCGCACCCGCGCCCTGAACCGCCGACCGAAACCACCGACCGACCCACCGCCGGCACGATCCGCTCGATCCGAACGACCACAAGGAAGGCACCATGCCACAGCAGAGCACCACGCCACCGGAAGGCCCCGTCTACGCGCTCTCCCCGTCCCAGGAGATCGTGTGGCTGCACGAGCAGCTGCTCCCCGGCAGCCGCGCCTACAACTCCACCGCGGCCATCGAGCTGCGCGGCGAGCTGGACGTCCGGGCGCTGCTGGACAGTTGGGAGGAGGTGCTGCGCCGGCACCCCGGGCTCCGGCTGGAGCTCGTCGACCGGGAGGGCGGCCTGCCGGGCCAGCGGGTCAGCGCGAACAGCGTGCCCCGCTTCCGCGAGGTCGACCTCTCGGCGGCCGAGGACCCGGAGGCCGAGTTCGCCGCCCTGGTCCGCTCGGAGGCCGACACGCCGCTGGACACGTACGCCGCACCGCTGGTGCGCTGGTGCCTGGTGCGGATGGGCCCGGACCACCACCGGCTGGTCCACGTCGAGCACCACCTCGTGCACGACGGGCGGTCCTGGGTGATCGCGCTGCGCGACCTGTTCACCCTCTACCGCTGCCGGCTGCTCGGCACGGAGCCCGTGCTGCCGCGGCCGCGCGGCTACCAGGAGCACCTCCAGGAGTCGGCCCGCACCGCCGACCTGGCGAAGAGCCTGCAGTACTGGCAGGAGGAACTGCGCGGCGCCGCCCACGAGATCGCCCTCCCCGGCCTCGGCCGGCCCGGGGCCGAGCGCCGCCACCACGGCGCCCAGCTGCGCCAGGCCCTCGACCGGCGGCTCGTGGAACGGCTGCACGACCACTGCGCGACCTCCGGGCACACCGCGTTCACGACGCTGCTCACGCTGTTCGCCGAACTGCTGCGCCGGCACAGCGGCCGGGACGACCTCGTGGTCGGCACGGCCACCGCCAACCGCGGGCCGGGCTGGGAGGAGAGCGTCGGCATGTTCGTGAACACCATCCCGCTGCGCCTGCGGCCGGACCCGGCCGGCCCGGCCGACGAGGCGGTGGACGAGGTCACCGACGTGCTGATGCGCGGCCTGCCCCACCAGGAGGTGCCGGTGCAGGAGCTCACCAAGGCGCTGGGCCTGCACACCGACGGCGCCCGCAACCCGATGTTCAACGTCATGTTCAACGCCCACGACACCCCCCTGCCGGTGATCGACGTGCCGGGCCTGGAGGTGTCGCTCGACGAGGCGTTCACCGCGGGGACCACCCGGAGCTTCGACCTCGACGTGGTCCTGATCCCCCACGAACGCACCATCGGCGCGGACGGTTCCCGCCCGGGGAGCGGGATGACGGCGGTGTGGGACTACGACGCCGACGTGTTCCCCGAGGAGTCGATCCGGCTGCTCGCCGCCAGGTTCGAGGAACTGCTGGAGAGCTATCTGGCCCGCCCCGGCGCCCGGCTGGCCTCGCTGGCCGCCGACTCCACCGCGGCCGCCGTCGCGGCCGCCGCCGGGTCCCGCGCCGTCGGGTCCGCGGACCCCTCGGACGACCGGGTCGCCGCCCTGGACCCGTCCCGGCGGGACGGCACGGCCACCGCGCTCGTCAGCGGGGCACTGACCTGGACGTACGCCGACCTCGACCGCGAGGTGACCGCCCTGGCCGACCGGTTGACCCGCGCGGGCGTCACGGCGGGCCGCCCGGTGGCGGTCGTGCTGCCCCGGGGCGCCGGGAGCGTGGTGGCGCTGCTGGCCTGCCTGCGCACCGGAGCGGTGTACGCGCCGCTGTCGCCGGACGACCCGCGCGACCGGCTGGCCCTGCTGCTCGACCGGCTGCGGCCGGCCCTGGTGCTGGCCACCGCGGACAGCGCCCTCGGCCTGCCCGTCCAGGGCCCGCCGGTGGGCCTGCTGGACACCGCCGAGTTCCCGGCCGCCGCTCCCGGCCGGTCCGTCGAGGACGCGGCCTACGTCATCCACACCTCCGGCTCGACCGGCACCCCGAAGCCGGTGGCGGTCCCCCGCCGCGCGCTGGACACCTACCTGGCCGGCATGGGCGAGCGGCTCGCCCTCACGGCCGCGGACCGGGTGCTGGTGTTCGCCAGGCCCTCCTTCGACCAGAACCTGGAGGACGTGCTCGTCACCCTCGCTGCCGGCGCGGCGCTCGTCCTCCCGCAGCGCGAGGTGCCCACCGCCGACGAGCTGGTCGCGGTGCTCGCCGGCCGGCGGGTGACCGTCGCCAACCTGCCGGCCAGCTACTTCCTGTCCGTCCGGGGCGAGTTGGCCGCGGCACGGCGCGACGGCAGGTGGCAGCCGACGACCGTGGTGGTCGGCGGCGAACGGCTGCCCGTCGACGCGCTGGCCGACTGGGCGCACCCCGGCACCAGGCTGCTCAACGCCTACGGCGTCACCGAGGCCACCGTCACCTCGGTGACCCACACCGTCACCGCCGACGACCTGGTCCGCGGCGGCGACACCCCGCTGGGCACGGAGATCGACGGCACCCGGGTCCTCGTGCTGGACACCGGCCTCGACCCCCTGCCGGACGGCGCCGTCGGTGAACTGGCCATCGCCGGAGGCACCCTGGCGACCGGCTACCTCGACGACGAGCGGACCACCGCGGAGCGCTTCGTCACCCTGCCGGCCCTGGGCGGGCGACGGGTCTACCGCACCGGGGACCGCGGCTACCGCGACCCGGCCGGGCGGATCCACTTCCTGGGCCGCCGGGACAACCAGGTGAAGCTGCGGGGGCACCGGATCGAACCGGAGGAGATCGAGGCGGTGGCCTCCGCCGAACTGGGCGGCCGCTCCTGCGCCGTCGTCCTGCACGACGACCCGGTGGCCGGCCCCGTCCTGACCGGCTTCGTGGCCACGGACGGCCCGCTCGACGAGCGCGCCCTGCACCGGGCCCTGGCCGGCCGGCTGCCGGCGCCGTTCCTGCCCGCCCGGTGGATCGCCCGGGCCTCCCTGCCCACCCTGCCCGGCGGGAAGCCGGACCGGGCCCGGCTGGCCGCGCTGGCGGCCACGGCCGCGCCGGCCGGGCCCGCCGCCCAGGCCACCGGCACCGGCACCGGCCCCGGCACGCAGGACGGCACCGGCTTCACCGGTCCGGGCGAGTCCCTGCTCGCCGAGGGGTGGCGCGCGGTCCTCGGCCACGACCGGTTCACCGCCGACTCGCACTTCTTCCAGGTCGGCGGGCACTCCCTGCTCGCCGCCCAGCTCGTCGCCTGGCTGGAACCCAGGCTGGGCCACCGGCCGCCGCTGCGCACGGTCTTCCGCAACCCGATCCTCGCGGACCAGGCCCGGGCCCTGGAGGTGGCCGCGTGATGCCGCAGCCCTCCTCCGTGCTGGAACGCAGGCACCACGAGATCACCGCCAGCTTCGAGTCCTTCGTGCGGCGCGAACTGGTGCCGCTGGCCGCCGAGATCCCCGAACCCGTGGACGGCCCGCCCCGGGACCTGCGCGACTACGTCCGCAGGCGGTCCGCCACCCTGGGCTTCTACGGCGCCGAGTACCCCGAGTCCATGGGCGGCGCCGGGATGCCGGTCACCGCCCTGGTGCAGCTCCACCACGCCGCCGGGGCGAGCGGCTGCCCGCTCGCCCCGTACGCCCTGGCCGGGCCGGACGGCCCCAGCTGGCTGCTGACGCACGGCACCGCCCGGCAGATCGAGGAGTACCTCGTCCCGATGGTGCGCGGGGAGAAGCTGCGCTGCCTCGCGATGACCGAGCCCGGCTCCGGCTCCGACGCCTTCGCGATGTCGACCAAGGCCCGGTGGGACGGCGACGACTGGGTGCTGAACGGGCGCAAGACCTTCGTCAGCAACGCCGGGCACGCCGACTACGCCATCGTCGTCGCCGATGTGACGGACGGTCCCACCGGGCACGGCGGCGCCACCGCGTTCGTCATGCCGCTCGACCACCCGGGGCTGCGGCGCGGCCAGCAGTACGCCGGCATGGCCGGGGAGCCGCTGTTCGAGCTGGTCCTCGACGAGGCGCGGCTGCCGATGGCCGCGGTGGTCGGCGAGTCGGAGGGCATCGGCTCGGCGGTGGAGTACGCCATGGACAGCCTCGCCTACGGGCGGCTGCTGGTCGCCGCCCAGTGCAACGGCATCGCGGAGTTCGCGCTGCGCGAAGCCGTCGGCTTCGCCCGGGAACGGCGGGCGTTCGGCCAGGTCATCGGCGGCTACCAGCACGTGCAGGAGCACCTCGTCACCGCCCGGGCAGGCGTGGAGACCGCCAAGCTGCTCACCCTGGCCTGCGCCGAACTGGTCGACGAGGGACTGGAGAGCGGGGAGAACGCCGCCCTCGCCAAGCTGGTCGCCACCGAGGTCGCCGTGGACGTCGTCGACCGGGCCCTGCAGGTGCACGGAGCCACCGGCTACGTGCGCGGCCACCCCCTGGAGTACCTGTACCGCCACATCCGCATGATGACGATCATCGAAGGGACCTCCGAGGTCCAGAAGGTGATCATCGCTCGCTCCATGGGGCTGGGATGAACGCCCCCGAGACCGGAGGAACCGTGAACCACCGCACACCGGCGACGCCCCGGCGGGCGACCGCCGACCTCAGCATCGTCACCAGCGACCCGGCCGCCGCCGGGCCGGCGCTCCCCGACGCGGCCGACCCCGTGCTCGCCGCCTTCGACGCCTGGGCGCGGCTCGCCCCGGACACCGTGGCCGTGGACGAGCACGGCACCCGGTGGTCCTACGCGCAGATCGGCGCCGCGGCCACCGAGCTGGCCGACGCCCTGCGGCAGCGGGTGCGCCCCGGCGACGTGGTGGGCATGTGCCTGGAACGCTCCGCGCTGCTGGTGGCCGCCACGGTCGCGCTCGCCCGGCTGGGCGCGGTCCAGGTCCTGCTCGGCCCGCGGCCCGCCCCGGGGCGGCTGACCGCGCTCGCCGGGAGCCTGCGCCTCGGCTGCCTGCTGGGCGACCCGGGGGACGGGCTGCCGGCGGACCGCCGTTCGGTCGAGGTGTCCGGGCCCGGCCGGGACGGCGCCGCGCGACGGCTGGACGTTCGGGTGCCCGTGCCCGGGCCGGGCCCGGAGCCCGCCACCGGCCCCGCGGACCTCCCGTCCGGCACCGGCCCGGCGGACCTCCCTCCGGGCGCCCGGTACGCCGTGCTGACCTCCGGATCGACCGGGGCGCCGAAGGTCGTGCTGGTCGGCGCCCGGTCCCTCGCCCGGGCCGTCGGCTGGTACCGCGGCCGGTCCGGGCTGCGGCCCGGCGAGCGGCAGGGCCTCTTCATGAGCACCGCCTTCGACGCGCACTTCCTGGAGTTGTGGGGCGGGCTGGCCTCGGGCGCCACCCTGGTGGTGGCCCCCGAGGAGGCGCGCAGCGACCCGGCCGCGCTCACCGACTGGTGGCAGCGGTCCCGGCTCACCGCCGCGCTGCTGCCCACCCCGCTCGCGGAGACCGTGCTCGACCGGCCCTGGCCGCCGGGACTGCCGCTGCGCTACCTGTGCATCGGCGGCGACCGGCTCCGGCGCTGGCCGGGGCCCGACGTGACCGCCAGGGCCGACAACGTCTACGGCCCGTCCGAGACCACCATCGCGGCGACCTTCCACCCGCTCGACGGGGAGCCGGCGGACGACCGGTCCGGTCCGCCGCCGATCGGCCGCCCGCTGGGCGGGGCCCGCGCCTTCGTCACCGACGCGGACGGGACGGTCCTCGGCCGCGGCACACCGGGCGAGTTGTGGATCGCGGGACCGACCCTCGCCCTGGGCTACCTCGACCGGGAGCTCACCGGCCGGCGCTTCCCGGCCGCACCGGAGGAAGCCGGCGGCGGCCGGGCGTACCGGACCGGCGACCGGGCGGTGATGCGCGCGGACGGCGTCCTGGAGTTCCTCGGCCGGGTGGACGACCAGCTCAAGATCAGCGGCGTCCGGATCGAGCCGGCCGAGGTCGAGGGTGCCCTGGAGCGCGACGCGCGGGTGAGCCGGGCCGCCGTCGCCTCGCCCGGCGGCGGACGGCTGCTGGCCTTCGTCCTGCCCGCGCCCGGCGCCCGTCCGGACGAGGCGGAGCTGCTGGCGCTGGCCGCGGAGTGGCTGCCCGCGCAGGCCGTGCCCTCCCGGGTCCGGCTGCTGGACGAACTCCCGTACGACGCCAACGGGAAGGTCGACCGGGCGACGCTGCTGGCCGAGGACGAGCGGCGCTGCGCGGTCGAGGCGGAAGCCGCCGAGGCGGCGGAGCAGCTCCCGGACGACCGGGCGTCGGCCACCCGGCGGCGGGTGCTGGAGCACTGCCGCGCCCTGCTGGGCAATCCGGCGCTGATGCCGCACGACAACTTCATCCGGGCCGGCGGAACCTCGATCGACATCGCCCGGCTGCTCGCGGCCCTGGAGCGGGACACCGGGGTCCGGCTCCGGGCGGCGCGGGTCATGCGCCAGCCGGACCTCGCCGCGGTCGCCGCGATGCTCGACGCCGCCGTGTCCGACGCCGGGACCGCCGACCGGTCCTGACCGCGACCACCCGTCAGGAAGGGGAAGACCGTGAGTGAGACCAGGCAGGACGTCTGGTACAGCTGGAACGACGCGAGTACGGAACACGGGGCGGAGCACGACGGGCACGAGGAGCACGGCGGCAGCGGTACGGGCCTCGTCTTCGACGAGACCCTCCGGGACGGCCTCCAGGCACCGCACGTCCGCAACCCGACGCCGGAGCAGAAGCTCGGCTTCCTGGAGCACATGGTCCGCTCCGGCATCCGGAGCGCGGACCTCGGGTTCCCCGGCTCGGACCCGGCGGCGGCCGAGGAGTGCACGGCCCTGGCCCGGCACATCGCCACCGCCGGCCTCGACCTGGTCCCCGGCTTCGCGGGGCGCACCCACCCGGCGGACATCGGCGCGATCTGCGAGGTGGGCCAGCGGGCCGGGATCGGCGTCGAGGCGTACGCCTTCATCGGCGTCAGCCCCATCCGGCAGTACGTGGAGGACTGGGACCCCGGGCTGATCGAGCGCGCGATCCGCACGGCGGCCGCCGAATGCGCCCGCGGCGGGGCGGAGTTCGTCCTCGTCCTGGAGGACACCGTCCGCTGCACCCCGCAGGTGCTCGCCGGCGTGTACGACGTCGCCGTGGAGACCGGCGTGCGGCGGCTGACGCTGTGCGACACGGTGGGAGCCGCCGTCCCCCGGGGCACGGCGGCCCTGATCCGCTGGACCCGGCGCTACTTCGCCCAGCGCGGCCACATCGTGGACCTCGAATGGCACGGGCACAACGACCGGGGCCTGGCCCTGGTGAACTCGCTCGTCGCGCTGTCCCTCGGCTGTGCCCGGGTGCACGGCACCGTCCTCGGCGTCGGCGAGCGGGCCGGCAACGCGTCGCTCGACCAGATCATCGTCAACCACCGCCTGGACGACGGGCACCCGTACGACCTGAGGGCGCTGCGCGGGTACGTCGAGCACGCGGCCCCGCTGCTCGGCGTCGAGATCCCGCGGAACTACCCGGGCATGGGCCGCGACGTCTTCAAGACCAGCGCCGGGGTGCACGCCTCCGCGATCCTCAAGGCCCACCGCAAGGGCGACGAGGCGCTGAAGGACGGCGTCTACGCGGGCGTCCCCGCCCGGCTGCTCGGCCGGGAGCAGGAGGTGCTGGTGGACGCGGCCTCCGGCGCGAGCAGCGTCAAGTACTGGCTGACCACGCACGGTTACCCGGCGGAGGACTCCGACGTGGTCAAGAGGGTGCTGGAGCTGGCCAAGACGCGCCGCACCCCGCTCACCGACGAAGAGATAGGACGGGTCATTGCGACGGGCCACTGACGGGACGCCGACCGCGTCCCCCCGCACGATCGCGTTGCACGGGAACGTGCTGGTCCTCACCGAGGACCCGGAACTGGTCGCCGGGCAGCTGGCCGGCGAGGGCGGACCGACGCCGCAGCGGCTCCTGCGCGAGCCGCTGCGCAACAACGTCTCGACCGACGAGATCATCCCCGGCTGGTGCTGCTTCTGGTACGACGAACGGCTCGGCGACTTCGCGTACCTGGGCCTGCGGGACCGGCGGTTCGGCGAGGGCGCGGTGAAGGCCTTCGCCCCGCAGATCATCGTCAGCGGGGAGGCCAAGGGCTGCGGATCCTCCCGGGAGCACGCGGTGTACGCGGAGAAGTACGCCGGGACGGAGCTGGTCTTCGCCCGCTCCTTCGAACGGATCTACCAGCAGAACTGCCGCAACGTCGGCATCGTCACCTGCGAGGACTTCGACCTCCTCGCCGCCCTGCTGGCCGGGGAGGAACTGCCGCTGACGGCCTTCACCGGGAGCGCCAACGACGTCGAGCGCGCCGTCATCGACCTCGGCGGGCTGTTCGGCTTCCACCGCCGGACGGCGGACGGGCACGGCACCGGGCCGGTGCCCGCGTTCGCCGGGAGCCGGCCGCTGAACATCGTCGAGAAGATCCTCCAGAGCCGCCTCGCGCCCCGGAACCCGGCGCCGGCCGGCGGCACCGTCCGGGCCGGCGAGTCGTACTTCGTACGGACGGACGTCAGGTTCTCCCACGAGTACGTGACACCGATGGCCGCCGGCATGTTCACCCGGGAGTTCGGGGCCGACGCCCCGCTCGCCGACCCGGACTCCTGCTACTTCTTCCAGGACCACCTGTCGCTCGCGGACCAGGTGGTGGCCCGCCGGCCGGGCGGAGCGGACCTGGTCGGCCGGATCCACGACCTCGGTCGCCGGCAGCTGGAGTTCGCCACGGCCGCCGGCGGCCACTTCGTCGGCCCCGCCGCCACCGGCGGGGGCAGCCGGGCGATCTGCCACAACCACATCGTGGAGCACGTCGCCCGGCCCGGGGACGTGATCATCGGCACGGACAGCCACACCTGCACCGCGGGCGCGGTCGGAGCCCTCGCGTTCGGCGTCGGCGCGACCGACATCGCGAGCGCCTGGTACAGCCGGGAGACCCTGGTGAAGGTGCCGGAGGTCCTGCGGATCGAGCTCACCGGGCGGCTGCCGGAGGGCGTGTGCGCCAAGGACCTCATGCTGGGCCTGCTGGCGCACCCGATGGTCGAGGGCAGCCGGACGCTGGGCAGGGTCCTGCTGTTCACCGGTCCGGGATGCGCCGGGCTGAACACCGACGAGCGCGCCACGCTGTGCAACATGGCCGTGGAGGCCGGCGCGATGACCGCGCTGTTCGAACCGGACGAGGTGACGCGCGAGTTCCTGGCCGGGCGCCCGGGGGCGCCGGTCACCGACGGGGAGGTCCCCGGCGAGCCGGTCCTCGACAGCCCGCTCCTCGCCTCCGACGAGGGCGCCCACTACAGCGCGGTGGTGGCCGTCGAGCTGGCGGGTATCGAGCCGATGGTGGCGCTGCCCGGGGACCCGCGCAACGCCGTCCCGCTCGGCTCGGTGCGCGAGCCCGTCCCGGTGGACAAGGTGTACGGCGGCTCGTGCACCGGCGGCAAGGCGTACGACATGGACATGTACGCCCAGGTGTTCGCGCTGGCCCGGGACCGGGGACTGACGGTGCCGCCGGGGGTGGAGGCGTACATCCAGGTCGGCAGCGAGTCGGTGATGAGGTACGCCGTCGACCGCGGGTACACCGACCTGTTCGCGGCCGTCGGGGTGCAGGTGCTGCCACCGTCCTGCGGGGCGTGCATCAACGCCGGCCCCGGTGTCTCCGAGCGGGCGGACCAGGTCACCGTCAGCGCCCAGAACCGCAACTTCCCCGGACGTTCCGGGCCGGGCCGGGTCTACCTCGCGTCGCCGTACGTGGTGGCCGCCACGGCGATCGCCGGACGCCTCAGCTCCGTCGAGGCCCTGTTCGGCGACTCCGTCGGGGCGCAGCTCGGCGCGGAGCCGCGGTCATGAGGATCGCGGTGGTGCCCGGCGACGGGATCGGCAAGGAGGTCGTCCCGGCGACCCTGCCCGCCCTGACGGCGGTCAGCGAGGCGTTCGGCCTCGGCCTCACCTACGACGTCCTCGACTGGGGCGCGGACCGCTGGCTGGCCACCGGCGTCGGCCTGCCGCCCGGGGCGCTCGACCGCCTCTCCCGGGACTACGGCGCCGTCTACCTGGGGGCGCTCGGCGACCCGCGCATCCCCGACATGGCCCACGGCCGGGACATCCTGCTCGGGCTGCGCCGGGGCCTCGACCTCTGCGTCAACCACCGGCCCGTCGTGCTGGAGCACGGGGTCGTCGACCTCTACCGCGAGAACACCCAGGGGCTCTACGCGGGCGTCGGCGGGTCGGTCGCCCGCTCGGGGGCCGTCACGGTGGCGATCGACGAGTGCGTCTACACCCGGGAGACCGTCGAGTCGTTCGTCCGCTACTGCCTGGCCCGGCTGCACGCCGCGGGACGGCGCCGGGCCACCCTGGTGCACAAGTCCAACGCGGTGCCGAACACCGGGCGCCTGTGGCAGGACGTCTTCCGCCGGGAGCTCCGCGCCTTCCCCGGCCTGGCCGGCTCCGAGGAGTACGCGGACTCGTTCTGCTACCACCTGGTGCGCGACCCGAGCCGGTACGAGGGGGTGCTCGCTCCCAACCTCTTCGGGGACGTCATCAGCGACATCGGCGCCGCCCTGGCCGGCGGGCTCGGCCTCGCGCCGAGCGCCAGCATCTGCCCGGACACCGGGTTCGCCCTGTTCGAACCCGTCCACGGCAGCGCCCCCGACATCGCCGGGACGGGGACGGCCAACCCGTACGGCGCGGCGATGTCCCTGGTCCTGCTGCTGGAGCACGCCGGCCACCGGGCCGCGGCCGAGGTGTTCCGCTCCTGTCTGGTGGAGGCCGCCGCCGGACCGGCGGCGACGCCCGACCTCGGCGGCGGCGGAACCACCCGGCAGTTCATGGCCGAGGTGACGGCGCTGCTCGAACGGCGCCTGCCGGCCGCACCGCCCGCGGCCGTCGGCCCGGGCACTGACTGAACGACTGAACTGAACGACTGAACAACCGGATGACGGAACGACCGTACGACGATCGGAGAGTCATGACACCCCCCTCGGCCCGCGTGCCGCCGCCCGCCCTGGTGGAGCCGCCCGTCCTGGCCGGCGGATCGGCCATCCACGAGGCCCTCGCCCTCACCGGCAGGCCCGACGTGATCTCCTTCGCCGGCGGACTCCCCGCCACGGAGCTGATCGACGCCGACAACCTGCGCGCCGCCTACGACCGGGTGCTGAGCGAGTCCCCGGGCCGGGCCCTGCAGTACGCCGGCTCGGACGGCGACCCCGGGCTGCGCGCGGCGATCGCGGCCCGGCTCTCCCGGCAGGGCCTGCCGACCCGCCCGGACGACCTGCTGATCACCACCGGGGCGCAGCAGGCCCTGGCCCTGCTGGCCACCACCCTGCTGCGCCCCGGGGACGTGGTGGCCGTGGAGGACCCCACCTACCTCGCGGCCCTGCAGTGCTTCGCCTACACCGGCGCGAGGGTCGTGCCCGTCCCCTCGGACGACGGGGGGATCGTCGTCGAGGCGCTGGAGCGGGTGGTGGCCACCGCGCGGCCCAAGCTGCTCTACCTCGTCCCCACGTTCCGGAACCCGACGGGGCAGACCATGGCGGGAAGCCGCCGGAGGGAGGTGGCGCGCCTCGCGGCGGAGCACGGGTTCCGGATCGTGGAGGACGACCCGTACGGCGAACTGCGCTTCCGCGGCGCCCCGGTGCCGTGGATCGCCGCGCAGCCGGAGGCGGCGGACCGGACCGCTCTGCTGGGCAGCCTGTCCAAGACGATCGCACCGGGCCTGCGGCTGGGCTGGCTCCGCGCACCGGGGACGCTGCGCCGCGCCTGCCTGTTGGCGAAGCAGGCGCTCGACCTGCACTCCTCGACCGTCGACCAGGCCGCCGCCGCGCGGTACCTGGCGGACCACGACCTGGACGCCCACCTGGTGTCGGTCCGCGCGGCGTACCGGGAGCGCTGTGCGACGCTGCTGGCCGCGCTCCCGCGGGTGCTGCCCGCGGGCAGCACCTGGAGCCGGCCGGACGGCGGGATGTTCGTCTGGGCCCGGCTGCCAGCCGGTCACGACACCGGTGCGCTGCTGCGCGACGCCGTCGCCAAGGGGGTCGCCTACCTGCCGGGCGCGCCCTTCCACGCCGGCCCCGCGGACCCGGGGACGATGCGGCTGTCCTTCGCCGCCCACCGCCCGGAGGTGATCGAGGAAGGCGTCGGCCGGCTCGCCGACGTGCTCGCCGGCACGGGCTGAGCCGCGTCCCCGTCCCCGTCCTGTCCCGTCCCGTCCCCTTTCCCTGACCGCGCCCCGCCCGGGCGCCGGAGCCACCGGACCACCGAACCCCCGCTCCCCCACCGCCCGAGTCGCGGCGGGGGCCGGGGGTTCGGTGTCCGACGCGCGCGGCGTGTGACGCGCGCGGTGTGTGGCGCGCGCTGGCGGAGGGCCGTCGTGCCGACTGACGCACCGGCACCCGGGCGGCAGGGAAACGTCACTGTTCGGACACAGGGGGGCTCCTAGTGTGCGGAACACGCGGTGCCGAAGGACGCATCCCGGCACCGCCCGCCCACCATGTGACAGGGGACCGGAATGACTCACCGACCGACGGCCGCCATGACCGGCGAGGCCACCGTGCGCGGCACGGCCCGCCTGCGCCGCGCGACCACCACGACCGTCACGGCCACCACGGCCACCACGGCCGTCACCGCCACCACCCGCGGCGCGACCGCGACCCGGTCGGACCTCCTCGGCGTGATCATGAGAGAGCACCGGGAGGCCCTCCTGGCCTACGCGGAGCGGATGACCGGGGACCACGGGCTCGCCGAGGACATCGTCCAGGAGACCGCCGTGCGCGCCTGGCGGAACATCGACCGCCTCGTCGGCCTGGAGGGTTCGGTGCGCGGGTGGCTCTTCACCGTCACCCGGCACCTGGTGATCGATTCGGTCCGCCGGCCGCACGCCCGTCGGGAGGTGGTGGGTTGCTCGCACGAGGAGCCGTCCGTACGGCGGGAGGCCGCCGACGCGGTGCGTGACGGCACCGATTCGGTGCACGACGTGCTGCTGGCCCGGCTGTTGCTGCGGCGGCTGTCGCCGGAGCACCGCGCCGTCCTGGTCCACATCTACCTGTGCGACCGCACCATCCAGGAGACCGCTGGCATCCTCGGGGTGCCGCTCGGGACGGTGAAGTCCCGTCAGCACCACGCGCTGCGCAAGTTACGGGCCGTGGCCGGGCCCAGGGCCGCCTGAACCGACGCCCGCCGGAGGGTCAGGGCGCCGCGAACCGGGCGCCCGACTCCAGCGCGGTGGTGAGGCGTCGGCGCAGGGCGGCCGCTCCGGGGCCGCCGCCCGCCTCCCGCAGGAGCGCCGCCAGGGCGGGCCGCTCGGCCGCGATCCACCGGGCGGCGCCCGTCCGGTCGTCGAACCGCTGGGGGCGGACCCCGGCCCGCGGGGGCGGCAGCGGCACACCACTGCCGGCGTCCCCATCGCGGTCACCGTCGCCGTCGCCGTCGCCCTCGCCGTGCGGCACGAGCAGGGCGACCGCGGCGGCCGCGCTGTACAGGTAGTACTCGGACAGCCGGGCCCGGGCCTCGGCCAGGGCGTCGTCCCCGTCCACGCAGTGGGCCAGTTCCGCCGCGCGACCGCGCAGCAGCCCGTGGCAGGCGTACCGGCCGGGAACCCGTTCCACCGCCATGCTGCGGTCCACGAGTTCGGCCAGGTGCACCCGGGCCGACCACGGATGGGTACCGGTCAGACTGGTGACGACGGGCAGCGAGAAGTCCGGCCCCGGGTACAGGCTGAGCAGCCGGAACAGGGCCGCCGCGCCGCTGCTCAGCGTGTCGTAGCTGCGGGAGAAGACGCTGCGGAGGTCGGTGCGGGCGTCGTGGCTGGAGAAGGCGACCAGGCTGTCCCGGTTGTCGCGGAGCTCCTGGGCGAGCGCGCCGAGCGGGAAGTCCGGGCGCGTCAGGGCGCGGGCGGCGACCACGGCCAGGGCCAGCGGGAGTCCGCCGCACAGCCCGACGATCTCCTCCGCCGCCGCCCGCGCGTCCGCGACCCGGTCCGCGCCCAACCGGTGTTCGAGCAGTTCCAAACCCTCCGGCCCGGTCATCGGAGCCAGCGCCAGCAGCCGGGCGTCGTCGGTGACGGCCAGCCCCTCCAGTCGGCTGCGACTGGTGACGACCGTCAGGGATCCGGGGGCGCCGGACAGCAGCGGACGCACCTGCTCGCAGTCCCTGGCGTCGTCCAGGACGATCAGTAGTCGACGGCCGGCCAGTGTCCGGCGGTAGCGCGCGCCCAGCTCGGCCGTGCTCGCGGGCGCCGGGTCCGGGCGGGCGCCGAGCGCGCCGAGCACCTCGGTCATCGCGGCGGCGGGGGTGAGCGGCGGCTGCGCGCTGTGGTGGCCCCGGAGGTCGATGTGGATCTGCCCGTCGGGGAAGCGCCCGGCGACCAGGTGCGCCCAGTGCAGGGCCAGCGTCGACTTTCCCACGCCGGCCATCCCGCAGACGGCCACGGTGGTGGGCGCCGGGGCCTGTCCGCCTTCCGGAGTGAGCGCGTCCAGGCAGTGGTCCAGGACCGGACGGCGGCCCGCGAAGGGCAGGTGCACCGGGGGCAGTTGGGCGGGCCGCACCACCGGACCGGCGGCCCGCTCCGGCCCGTCCGCCGGCCGTACGGCCTGCCGGCGCAGCACCTGCTGCCGGGCGGCACGCAGACCGGGCCCCGGCTCGACCCCCAGTTCGTCGGCCAGGGTGCGCCGGATGCTCTCGAACTGCTGGAGCGCCTCGACCTGACGGCCGGTCGCGGCCAGCGCGGCGACGATCCGGGAGTGCAGCGCCTCGTCGAAGGGGTGGCAGTCGACGGCCCGGCGCAGCGCCGTCAGGACCTCGTCGGTCAGCGCGGGCGCCGAGGCGAGGACCACGTCGGCGGCCTCCTTGGCGGTCGCGACGTACTCGTGCCCCGCCGCGGTGAACAGCGGGTGCTGGGCCACGGACGTGCCGGCCGCGATGGTCGGCCCGTGCCACAGGCCCAGTGCCG
The DNA here is from genome assembly GCF_042894165.1 of Kitasatospora sp. NPDC001547. Lineage (NCBI taxonomy): Bacteria > Bacillati > Actinomycetota > Actinomycetes > Kitasatosporales > Streptomycetaceae > Kitasatospora > Kitasatospora sp. NPDC001547. Next base: position 50,005 of record NZ_JBIAVL010000010.1, read on the forward strand.
CCACGAAGTCCTGCGCGCCCCGCTCGGCGGCGCCGGCCCGGACGGCCTGCTGCGCCTGCGCGCGCAGGGCGCGGAAGCGGAGCAGGTCCGAGGCGGAGGTGTCCACCAGCAGCCGGTACCCGTCCGCGGCCCGCACCAGGTGCTCCGCCTCGGTGCGGCTGCGCAGTCCCGGCTCCAGGGTCCTTCGCAGCGCGCCGATGTGACGGTGCACCACGTTGACGGCGCTGGGCGGCGGATCGTCGTCCCAGAGGATGTCCACGGCCTCGCTCAGGGTGATCGGCCCGGGCGCCCGGAGCAGCAGCAGTGCGAGCAGCGCCAGGCGCTTGGGGGGCCCCAGTTCCAGTTCCGTGGTGCCGCGGGTGGCCCGCACGGCGCCGAGGATCGAATAGCGAACCGGTGCGTCCATCTCGGGTTGACCTCGCAGTCCTTCCGCGTCCCGCCGGGGTGAGCAGCGGCCCCCTCCATAACCATTCTGGGGGGTTATTCATTCGTGACCGTCTCACCCCCCGGCGCCCACTGTCAAGCCGCCCCCGTCGCCGGCGTCCGCCCCGGCCAACGGCGGAGCGCGCTCGGGGGAACCATGGGACGCGCGTTTCGGCGAGGGGTTGCCCGCGCTCCACCTGGCGGCCTCGACCGCCGGTTCGGGATACACGGACCGCGCGGGCGGGTACCGCCGTCGCTCCGACCGTCCGACCGTCCGACCGCCCGACCGACGGAGTCGCGACGGCCGGCCGGCTCGCCGACGGCGGTGCGGTGGTTGTACGGCCGGCCTGTGCGGCCTGCCCGCCGGATCAGGCGTCGATCGGGGTCAGCCCGGGGTAGACGTCCTGCCAGCGGTAGCGGCGGCAGCGGAGGTGCCAGAAGGCGAAGGCCTTCATGTACCGGTCGAGGTGCGGGCGTTGCTCGTCGGTGGCGAGGTCCAGGATGCGGCGGTTCGACGTGTGGCGCGGCCACACGGCGGCCTTCTACGGCATGCCCGGCGGCGGCGTGCAGGAGTGGCTCGACAAGGCGCTCAAGCCCGCGGCACTCGGCACCAAGGACTACAAGATCGACGTCCTCATCGCCGAGGGCTACCTCCAGGTCGTCGACGACGACCAGTGCGTGGTGACACCCACCGGCGCCTGACGGACCGGCGGGCCCCCGGGCCCCGGGGTGCGATGGGCCAGGTCGAAGGTCGTGATCGTCCGGAACGCGTGGCTCGGTCCGCGGTACGGGCCCCGGTGGTAGCCGAGGGCCGTCCTCCTGCCGGTCAGCCGTCGGCGGTGACCGTGCCGGTCACCGCCGACGGTGTCGGGCAGCGGCTCGTCGCGCTGCTCACCCAGGGGTCCGGAGCGGTCAGAGGCCCCTGGTGTCGGTCGGTGCCGCCTCACCGAGCACGGCGAGGGTCAGCACCTTGCCGGAGATGCCCCAGCCGCCGTCGGCGACCTCCTCGACCAGCACCATGGTGTTGTTCCGGGCGCGCTCGCCGTAGAGCTCGACGTACAGCTCGGTGACGCGGGTGACGATCTCCTCCTTCTGCTCCGGGGTGAGGGTCTTCTCGGGGACCTTGAAGTTCGCGAAAGGCATGGCCGGCTGTTCCTGCTCTCAAGGGGACGTCATGGAAGGGGATGAGCACCGCTGACTCCAGTGGTGGACGCGGCAGGGCCGCGGTCCCGCCGCCGCCCTGCTGCGACCTCAACGATCGGCCGGTCCCCCGCCCCCAGCCAGGGTGGCGTCCACCCGGGGGGTGCCACCCCCTGGCTACGGCCCGGCGCGCACGCGACCATCAAGGGGTGAACCTTCCAGAACTCGGCGCCTTCCTCCGGACGCGCCGTGACCGCATCCGCCCCGCCGAGGTCGGTGTCTCCCCAGGCCCGCGCCGGCGCGTTCCCGGGCTGCGCCGAGAGGAAGTCGCCCAGCTGGCAGGGCTGTCAGCCGACTACTACACCGAGCTGGAACGCGGTGGTGGAAAGCACCGCGTCCAGCCCTCGACCCAGACCCTGGCCGCCCTGGCCCGGGCTCTGCGTCTGAACGGCGACGAGCGCGACCACCTGTTCCGCCTGGCCGAACGGCCGATCCCGCCGTCGGCCCACGGGCCGTCGGCACACGTGCAGCCCGCCTTCCTCGGACTCCTGGACAGGCTGTCCGACACCCCGGCGCGCGTCATCACCGACCTGCACGAAACCCTGGTGGAGAACGACCTGGCGCTGGCCCTGTTCGGCGCGTCCCCGGCACACCGCGGCCCGGCGGCGAGCTTCGTGTACCGCTGGTTCACCGATCCGCAGGCACGCGAGAGGTACCCGCTCGAGGACCACCCGCACCACTCCCGGGTGTTCGTGGCCGACCTCCACGCGGCGGCCGCCCGACGCGGCAGGGACGCGGAGGTCACGAAGATGGTCGCCGTGCTGTGCCACCGGAGCCCGGAGTTCGCGGCCCTCTGGAACACCCGTGACGTCGCGGTGCGCCGCATGGACCACAAGAGGATCGTCCACCCCGCGCTCGGCGTCATCGAACTCGACTGCTACAGCCTCCTCAGCGAGGACGGACGCCAACGCCTGCTGTGGTTCACCGCACCGCCCGGAAGCCGGGGTGCCGAACAGCTGGAACTGCTGTCCGTCATCGGGACCCAGGACCTCGGCGTCACCGGGGACCCGGCCCCGGAGAGGGTGCCCGCGGCCGAGTCCGGACCGCAGCGCTGACCCGCACCGGAGACGGAGGGCCGTGTCTCGTCCTGCGGGTGCGCCGACGTCCCCACCGGTGCATCGGTCATCCCCTGTCAGCGCATGCCTCCGCCTCCGCCAGGTACCGCGCCACCGGCCCCAGCGTCAGCAGCCCGCTCGCCCCGCCCGCGTGTTCGGTGCGGGCGGGGCGCAGGGCTGTGGCCGCGCGGGCGGCGACCGGGCGCTCGCCGAGGCGGGCGGCGGCGTGGGCGGTCAGGCACCAGAGCGCTTCCTGCATGTGGTCGGGGGGTGGTTCGGGCGCCGAGGTGAGGGCGGTCCGGGCCTCCTCGGCGCGGTCGCGGGCGAGCAGCACCAGGGGCTGGGCCCAGGAGCGGTAGGGGCCCCAGTCGAGAGCGGGGTCGGTGGGTGCGGGACGGCCGTGCAGGAGGCGAAGGCCCAGGAGGGCGAGGGCGAACAGGCCCCGGTGCAGTCCCGGCATGCCCGCCGTCGCGGCGAGGGCGTCCTCGGCGGCGCGGTAGTGCGCCGCGGCGGTGGCGGCGGTCGGTCCGCCCGGTTCGGCGCTGCGGGCGGCCGTGGCCCGGGCCCGGAACCAGGCGGTGAGGACGGGGACGAGGGAGGCCTCGGTGCTGACGGCGAGCCGCTCGGCGGCCTCGGCGTGTGCGGTCGCGGCGTCGAGGTCGCCGAGGGCGGAGGCGGACTGCAGGCGGATGAGCCGACCGAGCACGGCGAAGTTCGGCAGTGCGTGCCGGGTGGCCAGGTCGAGGATCTCGGCGCCGGTCACGTCCCGGGCCGCCGCGAGCCCGGGCCGGGTGAAGGACTGGAGGAACACGCCGTTGAGGGCGAACACCAGCAGGGCCGGGTCACCCAGTTCCCGGGCCAGTGCCTCCGCTTCGCGCGCCGCCCGTGCGGCGCGGGTGAGCGCGGTGCCGGACAGATCGGCGCTGCGGCTCTCGACCGCGACGGTGGCCAGCAGGCGGGCGCGCAGTTCGGCGGGGCCGCCGGGGCCGAGCGCGGTGAGCGTGCGCTCGGCCGCCTCCACGACGGCGCGGGACTGCTCGGGGTCGTCGGCCCGGCTCCAGAGGGCGGGCACGTCGTAGGCGCCGATGACGCGGGCGGTCAGGGCGACGTCTCCGGTGCGCTCCGCCGCCAGGACGGCGGCGAGGCGGTCGCGCCGCGAGTGGACGAGGGCGTCGCCCCCCGCCAGGGCCAGGGTGCGGGCCAGCTCGACGGTGGTGCGCGGGCCGAAGCGGGTGGCGGTGGTCCACACGGTGCGCGGGGGCTGGAGCGTCGTGGCCCCGTGGAGGATGTCCGTCTCCAGGCGCCGCAGGTCGGGGCCGGGGTCGAGCCCGAGCTGGTCCACCAGCATCGTGCGGGCGCGGCGGAGGGTGGCCAGCGCGTCCGCCTGACGGCCCGCCCGGTGCAGTGCGCGGGCCAGCAGTCCCCAGGCCGGCTCGCGCCAGGGGTGTTCGGTGACGTGGGCGCCGAGTTCGGCGACGAGCTCGGCCCCTGAACCCGCGTCGAGCAGGAGGCGGGCGCGCACTTCCGTCGCCTCCAGCCGCAGCTCCTCCAAGCGGGTCCGCTCGCGCCGGGCCCACGCGGAGCCGGTGACGTCGGCGTAGGCGGGGCCGCGCCAGGCCCCGAGGGCCGCTTCGAGGTCGGTCAGCGCATCGGGCGCGCTCCTGGCGCGGGCCAGGGCGTCCTCGAACCGGTGGGCGTCCACGTGGTCATGTGGCAGGCGCAGCGCGTAGCCGGGGCCTTCGGTGACGAGGACGCGCGGTGGGGTGCGGGGTGGCCGCTCGGGTTCGAGGGCGCGGCGCAGCGCGGCGACGAACGTGCGCAACGCCCCGACGGCGCGGTCCGGCGGCTCGGCCCACAGGTCGTCGACGAGGGTGTCGGTGGCGACCATCCGTCCCTCGGCGGCGACGAGCCGGGCGAGCACCTCGCGGTGGCGGGGCCCGCCGAGGTCGACCGGGGTGCCGTCGTCGTGGAAGGCCCGCACGGCACCGAGTACGTCGATTCGCATGCCTTCCATCTTCCGCGTCACGGGACCGCGACGTCGACGCGTACTGATCGGCTGCTGATCGCCGTCGCCCATGCTCGTTCCGTCAGTCCTCGGACCGGGGCTTTCGCCGGTCCGACCCCAGGAAGGAACCCTTCATGACGCTCGCCATTCCCGGCTTCGACCGTCTCCGCCTGCCCGGTGCGGACGGCGTGGAGCTCGCCGCCTCCGTCGGCGGCAGCGGCAGCCCGGTCGTGCTGCTGCACGGCTTCCCCCAGACCCACCTGATGTGGCGGCACGTCGCCGAGCGGCTCGCCGAGGAGCACACGGTGATCTGCCCGGACCTGCGCGGCTACGGCGCCAGCGACAAGCCGGCGGCCACCGGACCCGAGGTGTACTCCAAGCGCACCATGGCCGCCGACGTCGTGGCCCTGGCGGCGGCGCTCGGCCACGAGCGCTTCGCCCTCGTCGGCCACGACCGCGGCGCCCTGGTCGCCTTCCGGGCGGGCCTGGACCACCCGGAGACCGTCACCCACCTGGGCATCCTCGACGTCGTGCCGACGCTCGACATGTGGAACGTGCTCCACGGCGTCCCGGCGGCGGTCGGCTACCACCTCTTCCTGATGGCGCAGCCGCCGGGGCTGCCGGAGACGATGATCGCCAACAGCGCGGACGCGTTCTTCGGCTCGTTCCTCGACGCCTGGGCGAACGACCCGGCCGCCGTGCCGGCGGAGGTGCGCGCCGAGTACCTGCGGGCGAGCGCCGCGGCGGTGCCGTCGATCGTCGCGGACTACCGGGCCTCGGCGGGCGTCGACGTCCTGCACGACCAGGCGGACCTGGACGCCGGGTCGCAGCTGGCGATGCCCGTGACCGTGGTCCAGCAGGACTGGGGCGCCCAGCTGGGCTACGACGCCGCCGCGGTGTGGCGGGCGTGGGCGCCGGACCTCGACCACCGGCTGACCCGGGCGGGGCACTTCATGGCCGAGGAGGCGCCTGACGAGATCACGGAGGCGATCCGCGACCTGCTGGTTCGCTGATCCCTCCACCCGGGCCGCGGGAAGCGGCGGGCGAGCCGAGCGCCCCCGGCGCCGGACGGGCACTGGACGGGCGCCGCGATCCGGCGATCCGGGTGGACGAGGGGCCGAGGCGTGGGGGGGGGGGGGGGGGGGGGGGGGGGGGCCCCCCCCCCCCCCCCCCCCCCCCCGACCGGTGTCCCGGCCCGGCCCGGCTCGGCCGACCCGGTGGATCCGCCCGGCCGCGGGCGGGTCCGGAGGGGGCCGCGACCGGGCGGGCGGGGGACGGGTGGCAAGGTGGCCGGAGCGAAGCCGCCGTCGGGCGGGGGCCGGCGAGAGGGGAACGGACCATGGCGGGACGGCAGCGGTTGGCGGCAGGGGCCGTCGTCGTCCTGCTGGCGAGCGGGCTGAGCGGGTGCGGCGGGGGCGGCGACACGACCGCCACGCCGTCCGACGGCCCGAGCACGGCCAGCGCCACGCCGTCCACCGCCTCGCCGAGCGCCCAGGCCAAGCCGACCGACCGCTCCCCGCACGGGGTGCTGCTCTCCGCCCAGCTGGCCGCGCAGACCGCCCGCCGGGCCAAGGTCAGCTACCGGCTCGGCGCGGACGCCGGCTCCGGCCCGCTGTTCTGGCAGCCCAAGACCGCGCTCCAGATCAAGCGCTCCACGCCGGCCGAGGCGGAGCAGCTGATCGTCGTGGACACCGTCGCCTACCAGGGCGGCGACGCCGCCACCGCGGCCCGGCAGGGCGGGAAGCACTGGGAGCGCTTCACCGTCCCGCCGGCCGCGGACGGCCGCAAGGAGATCCCGTACGCCGGGCTGATCGACCTGCTGAACCCGGTCGAGGCGCTGACCGCGGCCACCGCCGAGGGGACGGAGCCGGTCTTCGTCGGCGAGGAGAAGTTCGACGACTCGACCGTGGGGCACTACCGGGTCACCACCACCGCCGAGAGGTACGCGGCCGCCCAGACCCAGCTGACCCAGTCCCGCCGGGACGGCCTGCGGGCCGCGCTCGCGCCCGGCGGCTCGCTCTCGCTCACCCTGGACCTCTGGCTCAACGACAAGGACCAGCTGGTCCGGCTCCAGCGCACCGGCAACGGGGACAGCGGCCGGGCGGACGACGCGGTGCTCTACACCGACCTCGCCGGGGCGCTGCTCTCGGCGCAGGCGCCGGCCGAGACGGACACCGTGGACACCGGCGTCCGGACGGTCTCCCCGCTGGCCCGCTGAACCGCGGCCCGCCGGACCCACCCCGGCGGACCCCACCCCGCCGTCCCGCCCCCGTCGGGCCGCCGGGCCGAACCGGAGGGCGATTTGCTCCCGGCCGACGGCTCCGGTTACTGTTGCCGAAGCCAAAGACCGCTGGTTGTCATCACGCGCCCGTCAGGGAGCAGATGGCCGAAGGATCTGCGCTTCGTCGCAGGCAGCCCGCGCAGGTGTGTCTGGAGCTTCGACTTCCGGGTCCGCGTTCGCGCGGCTGCCCGTCGAGGTCGTTCCGAGCCCCGTGCCCCTGCGCACCGGGGCTCGTTGCATTTCGCAGGAGCTTTCCTTCCGTCCGGTCGGTCCACGGCGACCTAGGTCGACTTTCGCGGTCGGCCCGACTTCGACATCACGGAAGGAGGCGTAAGCCTATGGCCAGGCCCGACAAGGCTGCTGCCGTTGCCGAGATCACGGACAAGTTCCGTGGCTCCTCCGCGGCGCTGCTGACCGAGTACCGCGGTCTCTCGGTGAAGCAGGTCAAGACCCTGCGTCGCTCGCTCGGCGACAACGCCGAGTACGCCGTGGTGAAGAACACGCTGACCAAGATCGCGGCCAATGAGGTCGGGATCACGGAGCTCGACGACCTGTTCAACGGTCCGACGGCTGTCGCCTTCGTCACCGGTGACCCGGTGGAGTCGGCGAAGGCTCTGCGTGACTTCGCCAAGGAGAACCCCGCTCTCATCATCAAGGGCGGTGTCCTTGACGGCAAGGCGCTGTCCGCCGATGAGATCAAGAAGCTCGCGGACCTCGAGTCCCGCGAGGTGCTGCTCGCCAAGCTGGCGGGTGCCCTGAAGGCCAAGCAGTCCCAGGCTGCCGCGCTCTTCCAGGCCCTGCCGTCGAAGCTCGTCCGCACTGTGGACGCGCTGCGCGACAAGGTCGAGCAGGGCGGTGCCGGTACGCCGGCTCCCGCCGCCGAGGACGCCGCCGCCGAGTAGTCGGCAGGCTAACGCCTCGCTGCGGGCCCGTGCCCGCCCAACCCGTACATACGGCACCACCTGCCGATTTAGTGGAAGGACGCCATCATGGCGAAGCTGACCCAGGACGAGCTGCTCGCGCAGTTCGAGGAGCTCACCCTCATCGAGCTCGCTGCCTTCGTGAAGGCCTTCGAGGAGAAGTTCGACGTCACCGCTGCCGCCCCGGCCGCCGCCGTCGTCGTTGCCGGTGGCACCGGTGGCGCCGAGGCCGCTGCCGAGGAGCAGGACGAGTTCGACGTCATCCTCGAGGCCGCTGGCGACAAGAAGATCCAGGTCATCAAGGAGGTGCGCACCCTGACCTCCCTCGGCCTGAAGGAGGCCAAGGACCTCGTTGACACCGCTGGTGCCAAGGTCCTGGAGAAGGTTGCCAAGGACGTTGCCGAGAAGGCCAAGGCCGCCCTCGAGGGTGCCGGCGCCAAGGTCACCGTCAAGTGATCCCGCGCCCCCTCTGAGGGGGCGTACGGCCGGGCCGATCACCCTTGCGGGTGGTCGGCCCGGCCTTTTCGCGTTCCCGGCCCGGGGCGGCCCGCGGGGCCGTTGCGCCGACCGGCCGGTACGGCCCCCGGTGTGGCCGACGGTGCACTCGGCACCGTCGGTGCCGGGGGGTATGGTGATCACCGTCGTCGAGGGCGGCCCGACCACGGCTTCTGTAACGCCGAGCGGGTCCGGGCCGATAGACGGGTCGAGGTCCGCGCCGCCGGCGGGCCCTTGACGAACCTGGCGCGGCGCGCGATTCTCGAGGCGCGAGTCCGCCCGGTTGGTTCGCCGCTGGATGCATAACCAGTGGCCCGGCGGGAAATGACTCCACGTGAGTTAGAGCAGTACCCGGTGGGCGCCCGCGCCCGCCGGCTACCGGGAGGAGTCTCCGATTCGGTCTCCGAATCAGAGCTGGACAGCAGTGTCGCCATTGGCTACACTGTCCCTTTGCGCTGCCTGTTAGCTGCTCCGTGACTCGTCGCCCGGAGTTTGCGTTGCCCTGAAGGGGTCTGGCACCGCCTCCGCAAAGCGGCTCTGACCTGGGGTTCCGACCCCGGCGGAGGCCAGTGGCGAGGGAGGCGGCACCAAGCCCAAGCAGGCCCGGCTGGTACGCGCGTAGTGAGCTCCGAGCCCTCGGAAGGACCCCCCTCTTGGCCGCGCCGCGCAACGCCTCGAACAATTCCGCCGCATCCACCGCCCCGCTCCGCGTCTCCTTCGCGAAGATCAAGGAGCCCCTCGAGGTCCCCAACCTCCTGGCCCTGCAGACCGAGAGCTTTGACTGGCTGCTCGGCAACGCGGCCTGGAAGACCCGGGTCGAGCAGGCGCTGGAGTCTGGTCAGGACGTCCCCACCAAGTCCGGTCTGGAGGAGATCTTCGAGGAGATCTCCCCGATCGAGGACTTCAGTGGGTCGATGTCGCTGACCTTCCGCGACCACCGTTTCGAGCCGCCGAAGAACTCCATTGACGAGTGCAAGGACCGCGACTTCACGTTCGCGGCCCCGCTCTTCGTCACGGCCGAGTTCACCAACAACGAGACCGGTGAGATCAAGTCTCAGACGGTCTTCATGGGCGACTTCCCGCTCATGACCCACAAGGGCACGTTCGTGATCAACGGCACCGAGCGTGTCGTCGTGTCGCAGCTCGTCCGCTCCCCGGGTGTGTACTTCGACTCCACCCTGGACAAGGTGTCCGACAAGGACATCTACTCCTGCAAGGTCATCCCCTCGCGTGGTGCCTGGCTGGAGATGGAGATCGACAAGCGCGACATGGTCGGCGTCCGCATCGACCGCAAGCGCAAGCAGTCCGTCACCGTGCTGCTCAAGGCGCTCGGCTGGACCAACGAGATGATTCTCGAGGAGTTCGGCGAGTACGAGTCGATGCGCGCCACCCTGGAGAAGGACCACACCCAGGGCCAGGACGACGCGCTGCTGGACATCTACCGCAAGCTGCGCCCGGGCGAGCCGCCCACGCGCGAGGCCGCACAGACGCTTCTGGAGAACCTCTACTTCAACCCGAAGCGCTACGACCTCGCGAAGGTCGGCCGTTACAAGGTCAACCGCAAGCTGGGCAACGCCGAGTCGCTGGACTCCGGCGTGCTCACCGAGCCCGACATCATCGGTGCGATCAAGTACCTGGTGAAGCTGCACGCGGGCGAGACCGAGTGGCGTGACGACGAGGGCCGCGACATCGTGGTCGAGGTCGACGACATCGACCACTTCGGCAACCGCCGCCTGCGCAACGTCGGCGAGCTCATCCAGAACCAGGTCCGTACGGGTCTGGCCCGCATGGAGCGCGTCGTGCGCGAGCGCATGACCACCCAGGACGTCGAGGCGATCACGCCGCAGACCCTGATCAACATCCGGCCGGTCGTCGCCTCCATCAAGGAGTTCTTCGGCACCAGCCAGCTGTCGCAGTTCATGGACCAGACGAACCCGCTGTCGGGCCTGACCCACAAGCGCCGTCTGTCCGCGCTGGGCCCCGGTGGTCTGTCCCGTGAGCGGGCCGGCTTCGAGGTCCGTGACGTGCACCCCTCGCACTACGGCCGCATGTGTCCGATCGAGACCCCCGAAGGCCCGAACATCGGTCTGATCGGCTCGCTGGCCTCGTACGGCCGGGTCAACGCGTTCGGCTTCATCGAGACGCCGTACCGCAAGGTCGTCGACGGTGTGGTCACCGAGAAGGTGGACTACCTCACCGCCGACGAGGAGGACCGCTACGTCATCGCCCAGGCGAACGCGCCGCTGACCGCGGACCTGCACTTCGCCGAGCCGCGCGTCCTGGTCCGCCGCCGTGGTGGCGAGATCGACTACATCCCCGGCACCGAGATCGACTACATGGACGTCTCGCCGCGCCAGATGGTGTCGGTCGCGACCGCCATGATCCCGTTCCTCGAGCACGACGACGCCAACCGCGCGCTCATGGGCTCGAACATGATGCGCCAGGCGGTGCCGCTGCTGAAGAGCGAGGCTCCGCTGGTCGGCACCGGCATGGAGTACCGCTGCGCCGTCGACGCCGCGGACGTCATCACCGCCGAGAAGGCCGGTGTCGTCCAGGAGGTCTCGGCCGACTACGTCACCGTGGCCAACGACGACGGCACGTACACCACGTACCGCGCCGCCAAGTTCACCCGCTCCAACCAGGGCACCGCCTTCAACCAGAAGGTGCTCGTGGACGAGGGCGCCCGGGTCGAGGCCGGCCAGGTGCTGGCCGACGGCCCGTGCACCGACGAGGGCGAGATGGCCCTCGGCAAGAACCTGCTCGTGGCGTTCATGTCGTGGGAGGGTCACAACTACGAGGACGCGATCATCCTGTCGCAGCGCCTCGTCCAGGACGACGTCCTCTCCTCGATCCACATCGAGGAGCACGAGGTCGACGCCCGTGACACCAAGCTCGGCCCCGAGGAGATCACCCGGGACATCCCGAACGTCTCCGAGGAGGTCCTCGCCGACCTCGACGAGCGCGGCATCATCCGCATCGGCGCCGACGTCGTCACCGGCGACATCCTGGTCGGCAAGGTCACACCCAAGGGCGAGACCGAGCTGACCCCGGAGGAGCGCCTGCTCCGCGCGATCTTCGGCGAGAAGGCCCGTGAGGTCCGCGACACCTCGCTGAAGGTGCCGCACGGTGAGTCCGGCAAGGTCATCGGCGTCCGCGTCTTCGACCGCGAAGAGGGCGACGAGCTGCCCCCGGGCGTGAACCAGCTGGTCCGCGTCTACGTGGCCCAGAAGCGCAAGATCACCAACGGTGACAAGCTCGCCGGCCGCCACGGCAACAAGGGTGTCATCTCCAAGATCCTCCCGGTCGAGGACATGCCGTTCCTCGAGGACGGCACCCCGGTCGACATCATCCTCAACCCGCTGGGTGTCCCGTCCCGAATGAACCCGGGACAGGTCCTGGAGATCCACCTCGGGTGGCTCGCCAAGCAGGGCTGGGACGTCTCCGGCCTCGCCGACGAGTGGGCCCAGCGCCTGCAGGCGATCGGCGCCGACACGGTCCAGGGCGGCACCAACCTCGCCACCCCGGTCTTCGACGGCGCCCGCGAGGACGAGATCACCGGTCTGCTGGACAACACCACCCTCACCCGTGACGGTGAGCGCCTGGTGAACTCCACGGGCAAGGCCCGACTGTTCGACGGCCGCTCCGGCGAGCCGTTCCCGATGCCGGTCTCGGTCGGCTACATGTACATCCTCAAGCTGCACCACCTGGTCGACGACAAGCTGCACGCCCGTTCGACCGGTCCGTACTCGATGATCACCCAGCAGCCGCTCGGTGGTAAGGCGCAGTTCGGTGGTCAGCGCTTCGGTGAGATGGAGGTGTGGGCCCTCGAGGCGTACGGCGCTGCCTACGCGCTCCAGGAGCTGCTCACCATCAAGTCCGACGACGTCCTCGGCCGGGTCAAGGTCTACGAGGCCATCGTCAAGGGCGAGAACATCCCCGAGCCCGGCATTCCCGAGTCCTTCAAGGTCCTCATCAAGGAAATGCAGTCGCTCTGCCTCAACGTGGAGGTGCTGTCCTCGGACGGCCAGTCCATCGAGATGCGGGACTCCGACGAGGACGTGTTCCGCGCCGCCGAGGAGCTCGGCATCGACCTGTCCCGGCGCGAGCCGAGCAGCGTCGAAGAGGTCTGACGGAGGTTGGGCCGGCCGCACCCGCGGCCGGCCCGCCCCCAGGCCCCCCTCAGACCACATGAACGACTCTCGACTTACGAAAGAGGGCTTGACGACCAGTGCTTGACGTCAACTTCTTCGACGAGCTCCGCATCGGCCTGGCCACCGCCGACGACATCCGCCAGTGGTCGCACGGCGAGGTCAAGAAGCCGGAGACCATCAACTACCGCACCCTGAAGCCCGAAAAGGACGGACTCTTCTGCGAGAAGATCTTCGGCCCCACCCGGGACTGGGAGTGCTACTGCGGTAAGTACAAGCGCGTCCGCTTCAAGGGCATCATCTGCGAGCGCTGCGGCGTCGAGGTGACCCGTGCCAAGGTGCGCCGCGAGCGGATGGGCCACATCGAGCTGGCCGCCCCGGTCACCCACATCTGGTACTTCAAGGGCGTGCCGTCCCGTCTGGGCTACCTGCTCGACCTGGCGCCGAAGGACCTCGAGAAGGTCATCTACTTCGCCGCCTACATGATCACCTGGGTCGACGACGAGCGCCGCCAGCGCGACCTGCCGTCCCTGGAGGCGCACGTCTCGGTCGAGCGCCAGCAGATCGAGAACCGCCGCGACTCCGACCTCGAGGCCCGCGCCAAGAAGGCCGAGACCGACCTGGCCGAGCTGGAGGCCGAGGGCGCCAAGGCCGACGTGCGCCGCAAGGTGCGCGAGGGCGCCGAGCGCGAGATGAAGCAGCTGCGCGACCGCGCGCAGCGCGAGCTCGACCGCCTCGACGAGGTGTGGGCCCGCTTCAAGAACCTCAAGGTCCAGGACCTCGAGGGCGACGAGCTGCTCTACCGCGAGCTGCGCGACCGCTTCGGCACCTACTTCTCCGGCTCGATGGGCGCGGCGGCCCTCAAGGACCGCCTCGAGACCTTCGACCTGGCGGAGGAGTCCGAGCGCCTGCGCGAGATCATCCGCACCGGCAAGGGCCAGAAGAAGACCCGTGCGCTCAAGCGCCTCAAGGTCGTCTCCGCGTTCCTGCAGACCACCAACAAGCCCAACGGCATGGTGCTGGACTGCGTCCCGGTCATCCCGCCGGACCTGCGTCCGATGGTGCAGCTGGACGGTGGCCGCTTCGCGACCTCCGACCTGAACGACCTGTACCGCCGCGTCATCAACCGCAACAACCGCCTGAAGCGCCTGCTCGACCTCGGTGCCCCCGAGATCATCGTGAACAACGAGAAGCGCATGCTCCAGGAGGCCGTCGACGCGCTGTTCGACAACGGCCGCCGCGGCCGTCCGGTCACCGGCCCGGGCAACCGCCCGCTGAAGTCCCTCAGCGACATGCTGAAGGGCAAGCAGGGTCGTTTCCGTCAGAACCTGCTCGGCAAGCGAGTCGACTACTCGGCCCGTTCGGTCATCGTCGTCGGCCCGCAGCTCAAGCTGCACCAGTGCGGTCTGCCGAAGGCCATGGCGCTGGAGCTCTTCAAGCCGTTCGTGATGAAGCGCCTGGTCGACCTGAACCACGCGCAGAACATCAAGTCGGCCAAGCGCATGGTCGAGCGCGCCCGTCCGGTCGTGTGGGACGTCCTCGAAGAGGTCATCGCCGAGCACCCGGTCCTGCTGAACCGTGCGCCCACCCTGCACCGCCTCGGCATCCAGGCCTTCGAGCCGCAGCTGGTCGAGGGCAAGGCCATCCAGATCCACCCGCTCGTCTGCACCGCGTTCAACGCGGACTTCGACGGTGACCAGATGGCCGTCCACCTGCCGCTCTCCGCGGAGGCGCAGGCCGAGGCCCGCATCCTGATGCTGTCCTCGAACAACATCCTGAAGCCGGCCGACGGTCGTCCCGTCACCATGCCGACCCAGGACATGGTGCTCGGTCTGTTCTTCCTGACCTCGGACCGCGACAACGTGAAGGGCGCCGGCCGCACCTTCTCGTCGACCGCCGAGGCGATCATGGCCTTCGACGCCCGCGACCTGGACGTCCAGGCCCCGATCGAGCTGCGCCTGCCGGCCGGCACCGTCCCGCCGCGCGGCTGGACCCCGCCGGTGGACGAGGAGGGCCAGTCGACCTGGTTCGACGGCGAGCCCTTCCGCCTGACCACCACCCTGGGCCGCGCGCTCTTCAACGAGCTGCTGCCCGAGGACTACCCGTTCGTCGACTACGAGGTGGGCAAGAAGCAGCTCTCCGCGATCGTCAACGACCTGGCGGAGCGCTACCCCAAGGTCGTCGTCGCGGCGACCCTGGACAACCTGAAGGCGGCCGGCTTCCACTGGTCGACCCGCTCGGGTGTCACCGTCTCGATCTCGGACGTCATCGTCCCGCCGAGCAAGCCCCAGATCCTGGAGGGCTTCGAGGCCAAGGCGGAGAAGGTCCAGAAGCAGTACGAGCGCGGTCTGATCACCAACGACGAGCGCAAGCAGGAGCTCGTCGGCATCTGGACCCAGGCGACCAACGAGGTCGCGGACGCCATGGCCGCGAACTTCCCGAAGACGAACCCCATCTTCATGATGGTCGACTCGGGTGCTCGTGGAAACATGATGCAGATGCGCCAGATCGCCGGTATGCGTGGTCTGGTGTCGAACGCCAAGAACGAGACCATCCCGCGACCCATCAAGGCGTCGTTCCGTGAGGGTCTGTCCGTGCTGGAGTACTTCATCTCCACCCACGGTGCCCGTAAGGGTCTGGCCGACACCGCCCTGCGTACCGCCGACTCCGGTTACCTCACCCGTCGTCTGGTCGACGTCTCCCAGGACGTCATCATCCGCGAGGAGGACTGCGGCACCGAGCGCGGCCTGAAGCTGTCGATCGGCTCCGTGGGCGCGGACGGCGTGCTGCGCAAGGCCGACGACGTCGAGACCAGCGTCTACGCCCGCATGCTCGCCGAGGACATCACCGTCGACGGCAAGCTGCTGGCCACCGCCAACACGGACCTCGGCGACGTCCTGATCGACGAGCTGATCCGCCACGGCATCGGCGAGGTCAAGACCCGCTCGATCCTGACCTGTGAGTCGGCCGTCGGCACCTGCGCCATGTGCTACGGGCGCTCGCTGGCCACCGGCAAGCTGGTCGACATCGGTGAGGCGGTCGGCATCATCGCCGCCCAGTCCATCGGTGAGCCCGGTACCCAGCTGACCATGCGTACCTTCCACACCGGTGGTGTGGCCGGTGACGACATCACCCAGGGTCTGCCGCGTGTCGTCGAGCTCTTCGAGGCCCGTACCCCCAAGGGTGTGGCCCCGATCTCGGAGGCCCAGGGCCGGGTCCGCATCGAGGACACCGAGAAGACCCGCAAGCTGGTCGTCACCCCGGACGACGGCACCGACGAGATCGCCTACCCGGTCTCGAAGCGTGTGAAGCTGCTGGTCAGCGAGGGCGAGGCGGTCGAGGTCGGCCAGAAGCTGACCATGGGTGCCACCAACCCGCACGACGTCCTGCGCATCATGGGCCAGCGTGCCGTCCAGGTCCACCTGGTCGCCGAGGTCCAGAAGGTCTACAACTCGCAGGGTGTGTCGATCCACGACAAGCACATCGAGATCATCATCCGGCAGATGCTCCGCCGCGTGACGATCATCGAGTCGGGCGACGCCGAGCTGCTGCCCGGCGAGCTGGTCGAGCGCGGCCGCTTCGAGCAGGAGAACCGCCGCGTCGTCGCCGAGGGCGGCCACCCCGCCTCCGGCCGTCCGCAGCTGATGGGTATCACCAAGGCCTCGCTGGCCACCGAGTCCTGGCTGTCGGCCGCCTCCTTCCAGGAGACGACCCGGGTCCTCACCGACGCGGCGATCCACGCCAAGTCGGACCCGCTGCTGGGCCTCAAGGAGAACGTCATCCTCGGTAAGCTCATCCCGGCCGGTACGGGTCTGCCCCGCTACCGCAACATCCGGGTCGAGCCGACCGAGGAGGCCAAGGCCGCGATGTACTCGGCCGTCGGCTACGACGACTACGACCTGTCGCCCTTCGGCGCCGGCTCCGGCCAGGCGGTCCCGCTGGACGACTACGACTACGGCCCGTACACCGGCTGAGTCGCGCGTCACCGACCGCAGGGCGGTCACCCCTCACGGGGTGGCCGCCCTGCGGCGTTCCCGGGCCTCCTCCGGGGGCGCCGGGGCGCGGCCGCGGGCCGGTCGGCAGAACCCGGTTAGGACATTCGGCCGAAGTCGCGTAGAGTCGTGTTCACCGACGCGGGGTGGAGCAGCTCGGTAGCTCGCTGGGCTCATAACCCAGAGGTCGCAGGTTCAAATCCTGTCCCCGCTACTAGTTCGAAGGGCCCGGAGGCATCTAGCCTCCGGGCCCTTCGGCGTTCCCGGGCCCTTCGGTGTTCCGGAGGGCCCGGCCCGCGCGGTCGGATTTTCGGTGGCCGCGGCCGGGCCGGCGGCCGTACCGTCCGGGCTATGAACGCGAAGCGGCCCCTGATCGCCGTCCTCACCGGTGCGGGCATCTCGACGGACTCCGGCATCCCCGACTACCGCGGCCCGAACGGGGTGTGGCAGAAGGACCCGTCGGCGCAGGAGCTGGTCACCATCGGGCCGTACCTGGAGGATCCGGAGGTCCGGCGGCGCGCCTGGCGGATGCGGTTGGAGACGGACGCGGTGGCCGCCGAGCCGAACGCCGGGCACCGGGCGCTGGTCGACCTGGAGCGCTCCGGGCTGCCGCTGCGGGTGCTCACCCAGAACATCGACGGGCTGCACCAGAGGTCCGGGCTGACCGCCCGCAAGGTGCTCGAACTGCACGGCAACACGCGGGAGACGCAGTGCCTGCGCTGCCGGGTGGTCGGGTCGATGGCGGACGCGCTGGCGCGGGTCGGGGCGGGGGAGCCGGACCCGGCGTGCCGGGAGTGCGGGGGGATCCTCAAGCCCCGCATCGTGATGTTCGGCGAGAACCTGGACCCGGAGGTGCTCGGGCAGGCCGACTCGATCGTCCGGGCCTGCGACGTCTTCATCGCGGTCGGCACCAGCCTCCAGGTGTTCCCGGTGGCGGCGCTGCCGTACGACGCGGTGAGGACGGGGGCGGAGCTGATCATCGTGAACGCCGAGCCGACGCCGTACGACGAGGCCGCGGCCGAGGTGATCCGGGAGCCGATCTCGCGGGCGCTGCCGGAGCTGGTCCGGCGGCTGGTGCTGGAGCGGGCCTGAGCAGGGCCGGAAGGATCGGCTTCCCGTACGCACCGCATGCGTACGATGATCCTTCCGGCTTTCCCCCTCATGGCCTGGAGTGATCGACCGATGACGACGACGGCGAAGTTCGACCCCTGGTCGGCGGCGTTCGTGGCCCACCCGTACGACGCGTACGCCGAACTGCGCGAACACGCGCCGGTGACGTACTTCGAGCCGACGAACCAGTGGCTGGTCTCGCGCCACGAGGACGTCAGCGCCCTGCTGCGGGACCGGCGGCTGGGCCGCACCTACACCCACCGCTTCAGCCACGCGGAGTTCGGCCGCCCCGAGCCCGACCCGGCGCACGAGCCCTTCCACACCCTGAACGACCACGGGCTGTTGGACCTCGAAGGGCCGGACCACACCCGGCTGCGCCGACTGGTCTCCAAGGCCTTCACCCCGCGCATGGTCGAGGGACTGCGCCCCACCGTGCGGCGGCTGGCCGGCGACCTGGTCGACGAGCTGCTCGCGGCCGGCGGCGGCGACCTGATCGCCACCGTCGCCGAGCCGCTGCCGGTCGCGGTGATCGCCGAGATGCTCGGCGTGCCGGAGGGCGACCGGCACCTGCTGCGGCCGTGGTCCTCCGACATCACCGGGATGTTCGAGCTCAACCCGACCGAGGAGGCCGCCCGCCGGGCCGTCACCGCGAGCACCGAGTTCTCCGACTACCTGCGCGCCCTGATCCGCGAGCGCCGGGCGAACCCGGGCGACGACCTGATCAGCGCGCTCGTCCAGGCCCAGGACGGCGCCGACGCGCTCAGCGAGCAGGAGATGGTCTCCACCTGCGTGCTGCTGCTCAACGCCGGCCACGAGGCGACCGTCAACACCACCGGCAACGGCTGGTGGGCGCTGTTCCGCAACCCCGGGGAACTCGCCCGGCTGCGCGGCTCGGTGGACGAACTGCTGCCCACCGCCGTCGAGGAGCTGATGCGCTGGGACACCCCGCTGCAGATGTTCGAGCGCTGGGTGCTGGAGGACATCGAGGTCCGCGGCGTGACCATCCCGCGCGGCGCCGAGATCGCCCTGCTCTTCGGCTCCGCCAACCGCGACCCCGAGCGCTTCGCCGACCCGGACCGCCTCGACCTCGGCCGCACCGACAACCCGCACATCACCTTCGGCGCCGGAATCCACTTCTGCCTCGGCGCCCCGCTTGCCAGACTGGAGCTCACCGAGTCCTACGGCACCCTGCTGCGCCGGGCCCCGGGCCTGCGGCTGGCCCGCGAGCCCGAGTGGAACCCGGGCTACGTGATCCGCGGGCTCAAGGAACTGGTGGTCGAGGTCTGACGGAGCAGAGGGGGGAACGGCCGTGGGCAAGGCGACGGGGACACTGCTGGGGCTGGCGATCGGGGACGCGCTCGGCCGGCTGACGGAGTTCAGGACCGTCGAGGCGATCGCGGCCGACCATCCGGACTGGCGGCGGCTCCCGCTGCCCGGCAGGGCGCTGGTCACCGACGACACCCAGATGACGCTCGCCCTGGCCCGCGGTCTGCGCACCGCCCTGGCTCGCGGCCCGCTCACGCCGCTGCGGCTGGAGCGGCCGGTCCGGGAGGAGTTCGTCGACTGGTGGCGCTCCCCGGAGAACAACCGCGCCCCCGGCATGACGTGCCTGCGCTCCTGCGAGCGGCTCAGCCGGCAGGAGTACCGCTGGCAGCAGGCCTCCGACGTCGGCTCCAAGGGCTGCGGCGCCAACATGCGGGTCGCCCCGGTCGGGCTGGTCCGCGAACTGGACGCCCGGCAGCTCTCCGGCGCCGCCCAGCTGCAGTCCGGGCTCACCCACGGCCACCCCACCGCGCTCGCCGCCGCCGACCTCACCGCGTACGCCGTCCGCAGGCTCGCCGAGGGCCTGCCGCCGGCCGGACTGCCCGCGGTGCTCCGGGCCCACGCCCTGGCGAGCCGGGAGCGGTACGACGAGTTCTGGCTCGGCGACCTCGCCGACCACTGGTACGGCGCCTCGCCGCAGGCGGTCCTCGCCCGCGGCTGGGACGACTGCCTCAAGGTGCTCGACCGCCTGGACGCGGCGCTCGCCGCACCCGATGTCGAGGCGGACCCCTGCCTGGCCACCGGTGAGGGCTGGGTCGCCGAGGAGGCCCTCGGCACCGGCCTGCTCTGCTTCCTGCTGCTCCCGGACGACCCGGTGGCGGCCGTCCGCCGGGCCGCGTACTCCAGCGGCGACTCCGACTCGCTGGCCTGCCTGACCGGTGCCTTCGCGGGTGCCCACCACGGCGAGGCGGCCTGGCCGGCCGACTGGGTGGAGCGGATCGAGCACCGCGACGAACTGCTGGAGTTCGGGGCGCTCTGGGACTGAGCCGGCGCCGGGGGCGGGCGGAACCGGGTGGCGGGGCGGTGCGTCGAAGGGCCATGACGAACCGCAGCACCGCAACCCGTCGTACCCTTCGCCGCCCGGCGGCGCTCCTGCTCGCGGCCGCGCTCGCCACGCCGCTGCTCGCCGGCTGCGGCAGCACCGCCCCCGCGCCCGTGGAGCTCCGGGCCTCCCCGCCCACCGGCCGGCCGACCGCCGACCCGGCCCAGGTGGCCGCCACCGCGGCCGCCACCGACGCCTTCGGCCTGGACCTCCTGCACGTCCTCACCGCCGAGCCGGACGCCGCCGGGAGCAACCTCGTGGTCTCCCCATCCGGCCTGGCCGCCGTGCTCGCCATGCTGCTGCCCGGCGCCCGCGGCGCCACCGCCGAGGAGCTGGCCAAGGCCCTGCACACCGGGCTCGACCCGCAGCAGTACGCGTTCGCCACCGGCGCGCTGAACCGGCCGGTCCCGGCCACCGACAAGCTCACCCTGCGCCGCAGCGACGACGTCTGGACGCAGCGGGGCCTGGCCGTCGAGCCGGACTACCTGGCCACCCTGGCCGGCGCCTTCGGCACCGGGGTGCACCAGGCCGACTTCGCCAAGGACCCGGACGGGGCCCGCAAGTCCGTCAACGCGGCCGTGGAGAAGGCCACCGACGGCCGGATCAAGGACCTGTTCGGCCGGGAGGCGATCAACCCGAGCACCCGGCTGGTGCTCACCGACGCGCTCTACCTCAAGGCCAGGTGGGCCTCCGCCTTCAAGCCCTCGCACACCGCCGACCGCCCGTTCCACAAGCTCGACGGCTCCGCCCCGGCCGTCCCCACGATGGGGCAGACCGGGGACTTCAAGTACGCCGACGGCTCCGGCGGGATCGTCGGCGAGCCCTGGCAGGCCGTCGAACTGCCGTACGCGGACGGCGGGTTGGTGATGGACCTGATCGTCCCCGCGCAGGGCGGCTTCGCGGCCTTCGCCAAGGGCCTGGACCAGGCGCAGCTGGACCTCATCCTCGGCGCCCTCGCCGAGCGGCCGGTCGACCTCCAGCTGCCGCGCTTCCGCTTCGACACCTCGAAGGAGCTCGGCTCCGCGCTGCGCTCGCTCGGCGTGCGGGCGGCCTTCGGCGCGGCCGACTTCAGCGGCATCGCCAAGGACCCGCTGGCCGTCGGCACGGTGGTGCAGAAGGCCACCATCGAGGTCGGCGAGGACGGCACGGTCGCGGCGGCCGGCAGCGGTGTCGGAATGGACGTGGCGGCGGCGCCGAACGCCGAACGGCCGGTCCAGGTGCACCTGGACCGGCCGTTCCTGTTCCTGATCCGGGACACCCGGGGCGGAGCGCCGCTGTTCCTCGGCCAGGTCACCGACCCGCAGGCCGGGTAGCGCCGGCTCGCCAGACCGGGCCGCCCCGGCTCACCAGGCCGGGTAGCGCCCGCCGAGCCCCGGGTGCAGCGGGTCGCGGCTGCCGAAGAGCACCAGCAGGTCGTCCGCGACCTGCCGCAGCTCCGTCCGGCCCTCGACCGCCCCGGCCCACTCGGCGGGCAGCGCCGCGGCGCCGTACGCGGCCCCGACCAGGTTGCCGCAGACCGCGCCGGTCGAGTCGCTGTCCCCGGAGTGGTTCACCGACAGCAGCAGCGCGGTGCGGACCGGGTCGGGGTCCAGGGTGGCCGCCAGCAGCGAGTACACCGCGATGGCCAGGCACTCCTCGGCGATCCAGCCGAGCCCGACCCGCTCCACAGTCTCGGCCGCCGGCTCGGCCTCCTGGGCGAGCCGCACCGCCCGGGCCAGTGCCTGGACGGTCTCCTTGGAGCTCGGCAGCTCGCGGATCTGCTCCACCGTCTCGCCGACCGCCGCCCACGGCTCGGTGCCGTCCACGAGCCGTTCGACCAGCGCCGCGAAGGCGCCCGCCGCGAGGTAGCCGGTCGGGTGGCCGTGGGTGAGCTGGGCGCACTGCACCGCCAGCCCGAAGGACTGCTCGACGCCCAGCCGGGCCAGCCCGAACGGCGCCGAGCGCATCACCGTGCCGCAGCCCTTGGAACCCGGGTTGATCGGCCCGTTCAGCCCGATCGCGGACGGCGCCTCGAACACCGGGTGCTCGGACACCCCGCTCAGGCAGGCGTTGCCGGGCGCGCGCCGCGCGTACAGGAAGGGGCGGCTCAGCAGCCAGCCGTCGTACGGGCGGGGCTGCGGCCCGGCGTCCGGCGCGCCCTGGTACTGGGTCCGCAGCCAGCGCCGGTAGGCGCCGTGGACGGCCTCCGGCACCGAGCCGCCGCCGCCCGTCCAGCCGCGGACGAAGCCGCGGATCAGGCCCTCGGCGGTGAACAGCGTCATCTGGGTGTCGTCGGTCACCTCGACCGGCCCGGGCCCGGCCGGCAGCGAGGTGACGCCCTGCGGCCCGTACCGGTCCTGGATCTGGTGGAGCTGCTGGAACTCCACCGGCCAGCCCAGCGCATCGCCGATCGCTCCGCCGAGCAGCGCTCCGCGCACCCGGTCCCGGTATCCCGACTCCGCCGCCGGCTCCGTCACGTCGAGTCCCCCTTCGTTCGTGGCGGACTACGTTCTATCAGGTCCCCCAGGGAGCCGGGCGGCTCATGTGGATCTTGCGCGGGTCGGGCGGGGGACCGGTGCGGACGGCCCCGGGCGCCGTCCGACCCGCCCTCAGCGGCGGATCGCCCCGGCGCGTCCGTGCAGCGCGGCCCGGTCGGCGGCGGCGCGGCCGGCCGCCCAGCCCACGCCGTCGCTGACCCGCACCCGCTGCGAGACCAGCTTCGGGAAGAGCCGGCCGACCTCCTCGTCCACCGCCTCGGAGCGGGCGGCCAGCGCGGGCAGCAGCCGCTCGTCGGGCAGCAGCTGCTCCTCGGTGCCGTCCTCGCGCAGGTGCCGCCCGGCCGCGGCGGCGCTGGTGGCGCGCTCGGTCGCGGCCGTCAGCCGCTCCCGGATCCGCGCCGCGTACGCGACCAGGAAGGACTGCCGGAACGCCTTGCTGCGCGAGTCCTTGCGGGAGCCCGCCTTGTTGAGCGCGTGGGTGGCCTGCACCAGCAGCGAGGTGTAGAGCAGTTCGACGCCGTCCAGGTCGCCGTCGAAGCCGACCACGGTGCAGAAGCCGAACTCCTTCGCCCACACCACCCGGCACCGGTTGGCCGCCGCGACCGCGTCCAGCAGCATCGTCTTGGGGCCCTCGTACGGGTTGTCCACCCCGATCCGCAGCGCCGCCGGGGTGTCGCGGTCGGCGCCGGCCGCGGCCAGCAGCGCGTCGTCGATGCTGTGCTGGGCCATCAGCTGCTGGGCCTTGGCGGTCAGCGCCTCGGCCTCCTCCGGGTACTCGGTGGACTCGGCCTTGGCCAGCAGCGCCCGGATCCGCGCCAGCATCCGCGGCTCGCCGGCCGCCGGCGCCGGGTGCCGCTGCCGCACGGCCTGCCCGGGGGCGGGCCCCACCGGGGCGATCGGCGGCAGCCGGCCCCAGGTGCGCAGCAGTTCCAGGGCCGCGGTGGCGAGCGCGAAGCGGTCCAGCCGGTGCCGGTGGGCGAAGGCCCCCAGGTACTCCTCGTCGCCGGACCACCACACCTCGGCCTCCAGCTCGCGCAGCTGCTCCCGCCAGCGCCGGTCCAGGGCGGCCGCGGGGTGGCGGCGGCCCTCGGCGGCGATCAGGTCCACCGCGAGGGCCAAGTGGACGGGCTTCAGCTCGCGCCGCACCACCCGGACCAGGTCGGCCGGGCGCCATCCGGCGGACCAGCAGCGGCCGACGGCGGTGTCCGCGTGGCCGAGCAGCGCCCGGCCGACGTCGGGCCACTGCCCGGCCGAGGCGGCCAGCAGCGAGGCCCCGGTGTCCAGGGCGAGGTCCAGTGCGTCGTCGGGGGCCGTCAGCACCGACCGCACCGCCTGCTCCAGCAGCGGCCCGGCGGTCCCGGCCTGCTGCGCGCGCTCGCCCACGGTGTGTCCCTGCTCTCCTCGACGGTCCGGCCTCCTGCCCATGATGCCGGAGCGGTGGCGCGAACCGTCCGGAGAGCGGGCCGGTGAACCGTTTCTCCGGGCGGGTGGGCGGGAGCCGCCCCGACGCCTGGCGAGACGGTTCGGGCCTCGCCCGGCGGGATCAGCGCTCGATGGCCTTGGCCAGGATCTCCGGCGTGCGCTCCAGCAGCCGGCCGGCCGCCAGCCGCACGCCCAGCGTCGCGACCAGCGCGCCGTACAGCGGGCCGACCAGCAGCACCGGCCAGCTCGGCCCGTCCGCGACCAGCGCCCAGGCGAGGTAGCCGCCGACCGGCAGCGCCAGCACCGTGACGCCGACCATCGAGCCGAACTGGTTGAGCAGGATCAGCCCGCCCTGCCCCGGGGCGGCGTTGCGCATCGGATTGCTGTCGGCCGGCATGGTGTACGGCGCCAGCACGCTGAACACCGATCCCAGCGCGATCCCGCAGCCGAGCAGCGTCAGCGCCAGGCCGAGCGCGGGCGGCAGCTCGCTCCACCGGCCGGTGACGGCCGCCAGCACCAGTCCGAGCACCACCGTCACCGGAACGGCGTACGAGAGCACCGCGTACGCCCGTCCGCGCAGCTCCGACCGGGCGTCGGCGGGGGTGCGCAGGGTGGCGGCGACCATCCAGAACGCCGAGCCGTCCATGCCGAACAGGTTGAGCATCTGCAGCCCGAGGAACACCCCGGTCATCGCCAGCAGGTAGACGCTCGCCCAGCCCTGGACCATCGACAGCACGCAGATCACCAGCGTCATCCCGATGCTGGTGAACAGCGCCGCCTTGGCCCGCGGCTCGCGCCAGGCGTACCGCAGGTGCCGCTGCATCACCGCCCCGGTCCGGCCCTGGGGCAGGAAGCCCCAGCCGCGCGAGCCCTCTACGCCGCGCGCCACCTCCAGAGTGGAGGAGTCGGCGGTCACCATCAGCTCCTGCAGGCTCCGCCGCCACCAGCGCAGCAGCAGCGCCAGCAGCGCGGCCGCCGCGGCGAGCTGGAGCAGTGCCAGCCCGTACCGGCCCTCGCCGGCGGTGCGCGGCGCGTCGGCGGCGCTGATCGGCGGGATCCAGCGCAGCACCGAGGCGATCGGCTTCAGCGGGGAGAGGTCGATCGGCCCGCCCCGGCGGCCGAGGATGCTCTGCGAGCCCACGTTCGCGACCTGCACCAGCAGGGCGAAGGCCAGCCCGCCGAAGATCGCGAAGTCCTTGCCGCGCCGGCTGGAGAGCATCCGGGCGTTGCCCGCCGCGACCGCCCGGGAGAGCGTGACCAGGCAGAGCACCGCGAGCGGCACACCGGCCACCGCGACCGCGGCCGAGGCGCCGCCGGCCGCGCCGGCCAGCACCGCGCCGGTCACCAGCACCAGGCTGATCAGCGGCCCCGGCCCGATCAGCGCGGCCAGCAGCGAGCCGCGCAACAGCGGGCCGGGCCGCAGCGGCAGCATGGTCAGCCGGGTCGGGTCGGCGCTCTCGTCGCTGGAGAAGAGGAACAGCGGCAGTGCGGCCCAGCCCAGCGTCAGCACGCCGAGCAGCATCGTCCCGGCGTCCCCGGAGCCCGGGTAGCGGCCGTTGAGGGCGGCCATGGCGACGGCGATGCCGGCCGCGAAGGCCAGGCCCACGACGCCGCCGATCACGTAGACGGTGGTCCGGCCGGGGCTGCGCCGCAGCCCGTTGCGCAGCAGCCGCAGCTTGAGCGCCACCAGGGCGCGGACCACCGTCCGGCCGTCGGGCACGGCGGGTGTCGTCGCGCCGCTCATGCGCC
>NZ_JBIAVL010000010.1:75743-190874 GCF_042894165.1 Kitasatospora sp. NPDC001547
GCCCGCCTCGCTGCGCTCGGCAGGGGCATTCGCCCACGCGCACCTCTCGACGGTTCGCTCGCTCCGCTCGCTCATGCGCCCGCCTCGCTGCGCTCGGCAGGGGCATTCGCCCACGCGCACCTCTCGACGGTTCGCTCGCTCCGCTCGCTCATGCGCCCGCCTCGCTGCGCTCGACGGCGACCTCGCTCCGCTCGTTCACCGGTCGCCCCCGGCCGCTCCGCCGCCGAGCCAGCCGAGCGCCTGCCCGTCGTCCTCGCGCACGCCGATCAGCTCCAGGAAGGCCTCGTGCAGGCTGCGCCCGCCGCGGACGGAGTCCAGTGGGCCCTGGGCGATCACCCGGCCGGCGTTGACCACCGCGACCCAGTCGCACAGCTGCTCGACCAGCTCCATCACATGGCTGGAGAAGACCACCGTGGACCCGGCCGCCGCGTACCGCTTGAGCACCCCGCGGATGGTCTGGGCGGACACCGGGTCGACGCCCTCGAAGGGCTCGTCCAGGAAGAGCACGTCCGGGTTGTGCAGCAGCGCGGCGGCCAGGCCGATCTTCTTGCGCATGCCGGTGGAGTAGTCGGCGACCAGCTTGTCGGCGTCCCGGCCGAGGTCCAGGACGGCCAGCAGCTCCTCGGCCCGCTGGTCCACCTCGGCGCCGGGCAGGCCGCGCAGCCGCCCGGTGTACTGGAGCAGCTCGCGCCCGCTGAGCCGCTCGAACATCCGCAGGCCCTCGGGCAGGATCCCGATCCGGGCCTTGACCGTGACCGGGTCGGCCCACACGTCGGTGCCGTGCACCAGAACGGTGCCCTGGTCGGGCCGGAGCAGCCCGGTGACCATCGACAGCGTGGTGGTCTTGCCGGCGCCGTTCGGCCCGACCAGGCCGATGAACGCCCCGGCCGGCAGCTCCAGGCTCAGCCCGGCCACGGCGGCCTGGGTGCCGAAGTGCTTCCAGAGCCCCTGGATGCTGACGGCGGACGGGGTTCCCGGCCCGGGGAGGTCGGAGGACGGCGGCGCTGACGCCTGCATGGCGGCCTTCTCTGCTCGTGGGGTGGAGGTCGTGGCGGTGGGACCGGGTGGCGGAAAGTCCCCCCGGGCTCAGCCTGGCACTGCTCGAACAGGCTGTCGCCCGACTTGAGCATCCCCTGAGAGTGACGGCCGAACGGGTGAGGCACGCCGGTTCGATTTCGGCTTCCCGGCGGCTACCGGGCCGATTCGGCAACTACTCAGTCCGGCCGTTCGTCCTGCACTATGAGTCTGCAGTGACGTGCGCGGGGGTGCCGCGCTACCGGGAGGTGGCGGATGTCCGTACAACCATGGGGCGAGCCTGGTTCCGGCTATCCGCCCGGCAAGCGGCCGGCGGGTGGCTGGCGGCCGGAGCCCGTGCCCGCGGTGTCGTCGCAGGCCGCGATGCGGGCGGGCCACGCGGACCGGGACCGGACGGTCGACGTGCTCAAGGCGGCGTTCGCCGAGGGCCGGCTCTCCGTCCAGGAGTACGAGCAGCGCCACGAGGCCGTGGCCGCGGCGCAGACGTACGGCCAGCTGGCCGCGCTGGTGGCCGACCTGCCCTCCGGGCCGATGACGGCGCCGCAGGCCCTCGCCACGCCCGTTCCGGCCACCTTCATGGCGGTCCCGCCGCCGGCCCCGCCCCGCCAGACCAACGTGCTCGCCGTGGTCTCCCTGGTGGCCGGCCTGGTCGGCCTCTCCGCCCCCGCCGTGATCACCGGCCACATCGCCCGTGCGGAGATCCGCCGCCGCGACATGGACGGCGACTGGGCGGCCGTCCTCGGCCTGGTCGTCGGCTACATGGGCTGTGCGTTCTGGACGCTGCTGATCCTCATCGGCATCGCCTGAGGCCTGCCCGGTTCGGTGGCCTTGCGGTGGTCCGTCCTCCTTCCCGATGGGGTCATCCTCGGGCGGAGGACCTATGATGCCCGGGGCTGCCACCGCGCGCCCGGAAGCAGTACGTTCTCCGCCACCGGCCGACGCCGAAGGGTCGGGCGGGCCGAGTGAGCGACCACGAGCTGAGGACCGTACCAAGTGACAGTCAGTGCCGAAGAGGCCTCCAGGATCCCGCCGATCGGAGGGCGTTCGCTGATCCGGGGATCCGCGGGCCGCTCCGTGGCTCGGCTCCGGACGTCGGCCCCGGCACTGCTCGCGGGCGAGGCCGTGGTCTCCTTCCTGGCCGCCCTGGTGCTCCCCCTGATGGTGCGCGGCTTCCAGATGGACCCGCTGGACCGGATCGCCCAGGTGAGCGGTCTCGCCGCGGTGCAGCTGCGGTTCGCGGTCATCGGCTTCCTCCTGCTCGGCGCGGTCGTGCTCGCGGCGCGCTTCCGTTCGGGCCGTCACTTCAACCTGGTGGCCCGCTTCTCCTCGGCCGGCATCGCCGGTCTCGCCAGCGGCTTCGTGGCGGCCGGCGCGGTCATGGCCCTGCTCGGCACGCCGTGGCCGATGTTCGGCATGAACGGCGACAGCCAGCGCATCGTCGACTGGGCCCACGCCGTGGTGAACGGCCAGCCCTCGGGCTCGGCGGTCTACCCGCCGGCCCCGCTCTACACGCTGGGCTTCTACGCGGAGCTGTTCCGCGGCGGCAACACCGCGTACGCCTTCAAGGACCTCCAGATCCTCGGCGCCGCCGCCTTCGGCCCGCTGGTCTACCTCTCCTGGCGGATGCTGCTCAGCCCGGTCCGCGCCCTCGCGTTCGGCGTGCTGCCGGCCTTCGCGCTGATCGACGCCTACAAGCCGTACAGCCAGACCGTGCTGGTCGTCCTGGTGCCCGTCCTGGTCGCCGTGGTGGTGCACCTGCGCCGGAGCGGGACGGACGGCTGGCGGCTGCTGCTGTCGAAGGCGGTCGGCTTCGGCGCGCTGCTGGGGCTGATGTTCCTCACCTACTCCGGCTGGTTCCTGTGGAGCGCCCTGGGCGTGCTGGTCGCGGCGCTGATGTACTTCCCGTGGCACGGCGACCGGCGCAAGGGCCTGGCCTACCTCGGCACCACCGGCGCCGCCTTCCTGCTGGTCTGCGGCAGCTACCTGGTCACCCTCCTGGCGGAGGGCCAGGACACCAAGGACTCCAACTTCCGCTTCGACAACTTCACCGACCCGGCGTACTTCCTGATGTGGCGCACGGACATGCCGGGCAAGGTGGGGGACTGGCCGGTCCCCGGCGAGTTCGGCGGCATGGACCTGTTCGCGGTGGTGATGTTCGTCGCGCTGGGCGCCGCCCTCTGGCTGGGCATCCGCAAGCCCGTGATCGTCACCATCAGCTGCATGTTCGCGAGCGCCTGGGTGATGCGGATGTTCATCGCCTCGCACATGTACGAGACGCAGACGGTGCAGCTCTACACCCGGACCAACAACCAGCTGCTGTACTGCGGCCTGCTGCTCTGCGCGCTGCTCGCCCACCTGGTGTCGCTGCGGCTGGCCGAGCGCCGCCGGGCCGCGGAGGCCGCGGGAAACACCGGTACGGCCCTGCCCGGTCCCCAGGCGGCCGTGATCGGTACGCTGTTCGCTCTCCTCTTCCTGTTCGGTACGGTCTCGTCGTCGATGTCGGACCGCTACATGCCGGCCAAGGAGGACACCTACCGCATCCTGCCGTGGGTGTCGCACACCATGCAGAACCTCGACGGCACCTGCCCGAAGTTCGCGCCGGGTGGGCACTGCTCCAAAACCGGTGACCAGTCATGGCTCAGCATGATCAAGTAACCAGTTCCCGCCCATGAGCCCGAACTGACTCCGAAGGCCCAATCCTGATGATGATCACCGCCGTCAAGAGCCTCGCCGCCCGGCTCGTCTCCTCGCCGAGGCGTCTGTGGGCCGTGGCTTTCGCGATCCTGTTCGCCCTGAGTGCGTCCTGGTCGATCGCCACCCCGATCGGCGCCTCGCCGGACGAGCACGCCCACCTGATCCGGGCGGCGGCCGTCGCCCGCGGCCAGGTGGAGGGCCGCGAGGTCATGGTCCCGCACCTGGTGGGCGGCATCGAGGGCCAGTTCGCCGAGACCGGGGTCGAGCTCCCGCGGATCTACCAGGACCTCAAAGACGTCAACTCCTGCTACGTCTTCAAGCAGGAGACCCCGGCCTCCTGCGCGCCGCGACTGATCGACCGCCCGGGCGAGACCCTGGTGACCACCGCGGCCGGCCGCTACCACCCGGCGTACTACTTCGCGGTGGGCTGGCCCAGCCTCCTGGTCCCCGGTGCCAAGGGCTTCTACCTGATGCGCCTGATGTCGGCGCTGATCTGCTCCGCCCTGGTGGCGAGCGCGGTGGTCTCGGCGGCGGAGTGGCGGCGACGGTCCTTCACCCTGCTCGGCGTGGTCACCGCGGCCACCCCGATGGCGCTGTTCCTGTTCGGCATGGTCAACCCGAGCGGTCCGGAGATCGCGGCGGGCATCCTGGTCTGGAGCGCCGGGCTGCCGATGCTGATGAGCCCGGACCCGTACCTGCTGAACCGCCGGCTGGCCAGACTGGGCGTCGGCGCGCTGGTGCTGATCAGCATCCGTCCACTGGGCCTGATCTGGTTCGCCGGGGCCCTGTTCTTCGCGCTGCTGCTCAGCCAGCAGGGCGCGGTGCGCGAGGTGCTCCGCCGCAAGGTGACCTGGCTCTGGGGCGCCGCGGGCGCCGCGTCGGGCGTGGTGGCCCTGGTCTGGTCGTCGAGCCACCCGGACAACTCGGTCATCAACACCCCGAGCGACCTCACCCCGCTGGTCGCGGCCCGCAAGACCTTCGACTTCGGCCTGCTGTACATGAAGCAGATGATCGGCTACTTCGGCTGGCTGGACGCCGAGGCGCCGGCCGCGACGCTGCTGGTCTGGTGCGGGGTGGCGCTCGCCCTGGCGATGTTCGCGCTCTGCTACGCCCGGTTCCGGGACGTCCTGGCGATCGTCGGGGTGCTGGTCGGCATCGTGGTGATACCGATAGCGGCGCAGGCCATGCAGGCGACCAAGCTGGGCATGATCTGGCAGGGCCGCTACCTGCTGCCGTTCGCCGTCGGACTGCCGATCCTGTGCGCCGCGATCTGCCACGAGCGGCTGCCCTGGGGCGGCTTCGCC
Source organism: Kitasatospora sp. NPDC001547 (assembly GCF_042894165.1). Classification (NCBI taxonomy): domain Bacteria; kingdom Bacillati; phylum Actinomycetota; class Actinomycetes; order Kitasatosporales; family Streptomycetaceae; genus Kitasatospora; species Kitasatospora sp. NPDC001547. Next base: position 80,777 of record NZ_JBIAVL010000010.1, read on the forward strand.
TGGCGCCGGCTGCTGGTGATCTCCGGCTTCTCGCTGTCCCTGGTCAACGCCGCGGCCTTCCTCTGGGCGCTGCGCCGCAACACGGTCGGCAGCACCGGCCCGCTGCTGATCAACCCGGCCCACTGGTCCCCGCCCGGCACCTGGATGATGTGGCTGGCGGTGTACAGCCTGGCCGCGCTCGGACTGGGGCTGTTCACGGCGGTGTCGGACAACCGGGACCGCCCGCTGCCGGAGTCGGCGGGGGCGGCCGGGAACGGCGCCGCGCAGGATCCGCCCCGGCTCGCCGGGGCCCACACGGAGGCGTAGGGTCGCGGTGCGGGGGCTGCCCGGTTGTGGTAGGGAGCCCCGCCCCGGCCCGGTTCCCGGGCCGCTTCCGGCGCAAGCCCCGCGACCTGCGGCGTTGCATTTGTTTTGACCGCGCCCGATGCGCTAGGTACGCTCTGACCTTGTGCCTGGGGTGTCCCCGGGTCCTTGTGCGTGCATGCACACCGGTCGCCGCGCCGAGCCGGAGCGCTTCCCAGCGCGCCGCGCGTAGAGCGCCGTCGCTGTACATCAGCTCATGGGATTCCGTGTCGTAACAAGCCCAACACACCCGACCGCGTGGGTCGACCACGGGGCCGTGTGCGAGGGAGACACCGCAGGTTAGTTCCACCAAGCCTTGGCACACAGAAAACGGAGAAACGGTGCCTACGATCCAGCAGCTGGTCCGAAAGGGCCGGCAGGACAAGGTCGAGAAGAACAAGACTCCCGCGCTGAAGGGTTCCCCGCAGCGCCGTGGGGTCTGCACGCGTGTGTACACGACCACCCCGAAGAAGCCGAACTCGGCTCTCCGCAAGGTCGCCCGTGTGCGCCTCACCAGCGGGATCGAGGTCACCGCTTACATCCCGGGCGAGGGCCACAACCTGCAGGAGCACTCCATCGTGCTGGTGCGCGGTGGTCGTGTGAAGGACCTTCCTGGTGTCCGCTACAAGATCATCCGCGGTTCGCTCGACACCCAGGGTGTCAAGAACCGCAAGCAGGCCCGCAGCCGCTACGGCGCCAAGAAGGAGAAGTAAGAATGCCTCGTAAGGGCCCCGCCCCGAAGCGCCCGGTCATCATCGACCCGGTTTACGGCTCCCCGGTCGTCACCCAGCTGGTCAACAAGATCCTGCTGCACGGCAAGCGCTCCACCGCCGAGCGGATCGTCTACGGCGCCCTCGAGGGCGTCCGTGAGAAGACCGGCTCGGACCCGGTCGTGACGCTGAAGCGCGCGCTGGAGAACGTCAAGCCGGCCCTCGAGGTCAAGTCCCGCCGTGTCGGTGGCGCGACCTACCAGGTTCCGGTCGAGGTCCGTCCGGGCCGCGCCAGCACCCTGGCGCTGCGCTGGATGGTCGGTTACTCCCGCGCCCGTCGCGAGAAGACCATGACCGAGCGCCTGATGAACGAGATCCTCGACGCCAGCAACGGTCTGGGCGCTTCCGTGAAGCGTCGCGAGGACACCCACAAGATGGCCGAGTCCAACAAGGCCTTCGCGCACTACCGCTGGTAGTCCGTACCCCGTCACTAGACAGAGAGAGAACGAGCCACCATGGCTGCAACCTCCCTTGACCTCGCCAGGGTCCGCAACATCGGGATCATGGCGCACATCGACGCGGGCAAGACCACCACCACCGAGCGGATCCTGTTCTACACCGGTGTCTCGTACAAGATCGGTGAGGTCCACGATGGCGCTGCCACCATGGACTGGATGGAGCAGGAGCAGGAGCGCGGCATCACGATCACGTCGGCCGCGACGACCTGTCACTGGACCGTCGACGGCGTCGACAACACCATCAACATCATCGACACCCCGGGTCACGTCGACTTCACCGTCGAGGTGGAGCGTTCGCTGCGCGTCCTCGACGGTGCCGTGACGGTGTTCGACGGTGTCGCCGGTGTCGAGCCCCAGTCCGAGACCGTGTGGCGGCAGGCTGACCGCTACGGCGTCCCGCGCATCTGCTTCATCAACAAGCTGGACCGCACGGGCGCGAACTTCTTCTTCTGCGTCCAGACCATCGTGGACCGCCTCGGCGCCACCCCGCTGGTCATGCAGCTCCCGATCGGTGCCGAGTCGGACTTCCAGGGCGTTGTCGACCTGGTCCGCATGAAGGCTCTGGTCTGGTCCGCCGAGGCCGCCAAGGGCGAGATGTACGACGTCGTCGACATCCCGGCCGACCTGCAGGAGCAGGCCGACGAGTACCGCGAGGCGCTCATCGACACGGTCTCGAACGTCAGCGACGAGATCATGGAGCTCGCCCTCGAGGGCGAGGAGATCCCGGTCGAGCTGCTGCAGGACGCGATCCGCAAGGGCACCCTGAACTCGGACTTCACCCCGATCTTCTGCGGTACCGCCTTCAAGAACAAGGGCGTCCAGCCCCTGCTCGACGCGGTCGTCAAGTACCTGCCGTCCCCGCTGGACATCGAGTCCATCGAGGGCACCAAGCCGGGCGACGACACCGTCAAGATCTCCCGCAAGGCCTCGGACGACGAGCCGCTCGCCGCGCTCGCGTTCAAGATCATGTCGGACCCGCACCTCGGCAAGCTCACCTTCGTCCGGGTCTACTCGGGCCGCCTGGAGTCCGGCACCTCGGTGCTGAACGCCGTGAAGGGCAAGAAGGAGCGCATCGGCAAGATCTACCGCATGCACGCGAACAAGCGTGAGGAGATCGACTCGGTGGGCGCCGGCGACATCATCGCCGTCATGGGCCTGAAGCAGACCACCACCGGTGAGACGCTGTCCGACGAGAAGAACCCGGTCATCCTGGAGTCCATGGACTTCCCGGCCCCGGTCATCCGCGTCGCGATCGAGCCCAAGTCCAAGGGTGACCAGGAGAAGCTGGGTGTCGCCATCCAGCGTCTCGCCGAGGAGGACCCGTCCTTCCAGGTCAACACGGACGAGGAGACCGGCCAGACCATCATCGCGGGTATGGGCGAGCTGCACCTCGAGGTGCTGGTCGACCGTATGCGCCGTGAGTTCAAGGTCGAGGCCAACGTCGGCAAGCCGCAGGTCGCGTACCGCGAGACCATCCGCCAGGCGGTCGAGCGCATCGACTACACCCACAAGAAGCAGACCGGTGGTTCCGGTCAGTTCGCCAAGGTGCAGATCGCGATCGAGCCGCTCGAGCAGGCCGAGGGCTACGAGTTCGTCAACCAGGTCACCGGTGGCCGCGTTCCGCGCGAGTACATCCCGTCGGTCGACGCCGGTTGCCAGGAGGCCATGGAGTTCGGCATCCTCGCCGGCTACCCGCTGCAGGGTGTCCGCGTGAAGCTGCTGGACGGCCAGGCGCACGACGTCGACTCCTCCGAGCTCGCGTTCAAGATCGCCGGTTCGATGGCCTTCAAGGAAGGCGCGAAGAAGGCCAAGCCGGTCCTCCTCGAGCCGATGATGGCCGTCGAGGTCACCACGCCCGAGGACTACATGGGCGACGTGATCGGCGACATCAACTCTCGCCGTGGCCAGATCCGGTCCATGGACGAGCGTCACGGTGCCCGCGTCGTCTCGGCGCTGGTGCCCCTCTCCGAGATGTTCGGCTACGTCGGTGACCTGCGCAGCAAGACCTCTGGTCGCGCGAGCTACTCGATGCAGTTCGACTCGTACGCCGAGGTTCCGAAGAACGTGGCGGACGACATCATCGCCAAGGCCAAGGGCGAGTGACGTCCCGATAATCGGGACGATAACGAAGCCTTAGGCTATTAGGAGGCAACCCGGGAGGATCCGGTCGGATCCTCCCGGGGCCTCCGGCCCCCCCACCAGCGGGACGGCACGGGATGTCCTCCGGACAACCCGCACCAAAACCGATTTCAGACCAACTGACGTCAGCACGGCGTACAGGAACTGTCCTCAGGAGGACTCAGTGGCGAAGGCGAAGTTCGAGCGGACGAAGCCCCACGTCAACATCGGCACCATCGGTCACATCGACCACGGTAAGACCACGCTGACCGCGGCCATCACCAAGGTGCTGCACGACGCGTACCCGGAGATCAACCCCTTCACGCCGTTCGACCAGATCGACAAGGCGCCGGAGGAGCGGCAGCGCGGTATCACCATCTCCATCGCGCACGTCGAGTACCAGACCGAGGCGCGCCACTACGCCCACGTCGACTGCCCGGGTCACGCCGACTACATCAAGAACATGATCACCGGTGCCGCCCAGATGGACGGCGCCATCCTGGTGGTCGCCGCCACCGACGGCCCGATGCCGCAGACCAAGGAGCACGTCCTCCTGGCCCGCCAGGTCGGCGTCCCCTACATCGTCGTCGCCCTGAACAAGGCCGACATGGTGGACGACGAGGAGATCCTGGAGCTCGTCGAGCTCGAGGTCCGCGAGCTGCTCTCCGAGTACGAGTTCCCGGGCGACGACCTGCCGGTCGTCCGCGTCTCCGCGCTGAAGGCGCTGGAGGGCGACAAGGAGTGGGGCGAGAAGCTCCTCGGCCTGATGCACGCCGTCGACGAGGCCATCCCGACCCCGGCCCGCGCCGTCGACCAGCCGTTCCTGATGCCGATCGAGGACGTCTTCACGATCACCGGTCGTGGCACCGTCGTCACCGGTCGTATCGAGCGTGGCATCCTCAAGGTCAACGAGACTGTCGACATCATCGGCATCAAGGAGACCAAGACCACCACCACGGTCACCGGCATCGAGATGTTCCGCAAGCTGCTCGACGAGGGCCAGGCCGGTGAGAACGTCGGTCTGCTGCTCCGCGGCATCAAGCGCGAGGACGTCGAGCGCGGCCAGGTCATCATCAAGCCGGGTTCGGTTACCCCGCACACCGACTTCGAGGCCCAGGCCTACATCCTGTCGAAGGACGAGGGTGGCCGCCACACCCCGTTCTTCAACAACTACCGCCCGCAGTTCTACTTCCGTACCACGGACGTGACCGGCGTCGTGACCCTCCCCGAGGGCACCGAGATGGTCATGCCGGGCGACAACACCGCCATGACCGTCGCGCTGATCCAGCCCGTCGCCATGGAGGAGGGCCTCAAGTTCGCCATCCGTGAGGGTGGCCGCACCGTCGGCGCCGGCCAGGTCACCAAGATCGTCAAGTAATCTGACGTTCTGACCTGCCTGCCTCGTACAGGCTCGGTCCGAAGGGCCCCGCGCACCGCACGGTGCGCGGGGCCCTTCGGCGTCTCATCCGCGGTTCACCGGAGCGCGCATCCTTTCACCGGCCGCTCATCGCAGACTGTTATGGTCGGGCCACCAACCAGCCCCGCCGTCGTGGAAAGTGGGACCAACGCATGTCAACGGCACCGCTGTTGTCGGTCGTGATGCCTGTCTACAACGAGCAGGAGGCACTCCCGCTGACCGTCGAACGGCTGCGGCCGATCCTCGACGGGCTCGGCGTGACCTACGAGGTGGTCGGTGTCGACGACGGCAGCACCGACGTCACCCCGGTGCTGATGCAGAAGATCCGCCAGGACTGGCCGGAGTTCCGCATCGTCCGCTTCGCCCGCAACTCCGGGCACCAGGCCGCCCTCACCGCCGGCATCCACCGGGCCCACGGCGACTACGTGGTCTCCATCGATGCCGACCTCCAGGACCCGCCGGAGAAGATCCCCGAGATGCTGGCGCTCGCCCGCGAGCAGAGCCTGGACATCGTCTACGGGGTGCGCGGCGACCGGGGCACCGACACCTTCTTCAAGCGGCACTCCGCCGGCGGGTACTACTGGCTGATGCGCCGGCTGGTCGGCAAGCGGATGCCCAACCAGGCCGGCGACTACCGGCTGCTCAGCCGGGCGGCGGTGGACGCGCTCAAGGCGATGCCCGAGCACCAGCCGGTCTACCGGCTGCTGGTGCCCTGGCTGGGCTTCCCCAGCGGCGAGGTGGTCTACGTGCGCGAGGAGCGGGTCGCGGGCAGCAGCCACTACCCGCTGTCCAAGATGGTCCGGCTGGCGTTCGACAGCGTCACCAACTTCTCCGCCGCCCCGCTGCGGCTGGCCACCTGGCTCGGGCTGTTCAGCTTCCTGGTCTGCATCCTGCTGGCGCTCTACACCACGATCGCGTACGCCGTCGGCTCCACCGTGCCGGGCTGGTCGTCGCTGTTCATAGGGATGCTCTTCATCGGCGCCGTTCAGCTGGTCTGCGTCGGGCTGCTCGGGGAGTACGTCGGCCGGATCTACTCGGCGGTCCAGGCGCGGCCCGCGTACTTCGTCGGCTACGACTCGGCCGAGGAACCGGACCGGTTCGGCGCGGGCTCGTGAACGAGATCCTCTCCACGGGCCGGGGCGAGCCCACCGAGCCCACCCCGCCGGCAGCGCCCGCCGGGGCGGCCCCGCCGGTCCGGCGGCAGCTGCCGTCCTTCCTGGTCATCGGGGTGCTGAGCACCGTCTTCTGCCTGGCGCTGTTCGTGCTCCTGCGGCTGGTCGCCTCGCCGCAGGTGGCCAACCTGACCGCTCTGGCCGTCAGCGCGGTGGCCAACACCGCGGCCAACCGCCGCTTCACCTTCGGCATCACCGGCTCGGAGGGCGCGGTGCGCCACCAGCTGCAGGGCGCGGTCGCGTTCCTGATCGGGCTGGGGCTGTCCAGCGGCGCCCTGGCGCTGCTGGACGTGGCGGTGCCGCACGCCTCCCGGACGGTCGAGGTGACCGGGCTGGTGGTGGCCAACGGCCTCGCCACGGTGGTCCGGTTCGTGCTGGCCAAGCTGTGGGTCTTCCGGACGCGCTGAGCGGCCGGCGGGGACGGCGGGGACGACGAAGGGGGCGCGTGCCGTGGCACGCGCCCCCTCCTGTCGGTCGGGCCGGATTACCGCTGCCTCAGCGACTCCGTGTAGTCCTTGCAGGCCTGGTAGTCCGGCAGCAGGCCGGCGGCGAGCGCCTCCGCGAGGGAGGGCGCGACCGCGTCGCGGGCCGACAGCTGCGGGGCGTCGGTCGGCCACTCGATGCCGAGCTCCGGGTCCAGCGGGTGCACGCCGTGCTCGCCGGTCGGGTTGTACGTCGCCGAGCAGAGGTAGGTCAGCGTGGCGTCGTCGGTCAGGGCGCAGAAGCCGTGGCCGAGGCCCTCGGGGATGTAGACGGCCTTGCGCTCGGTGTCGTCCAGCCGGACGAACTCCCACGTGCCGAAGTTCGGCGAGCCGACCCGCAGGTCGACGATGACGTCCAGCACCGCGCCGCGGGTGCAGGCCACGTACTTGGCCTGGCCGGGCGGGACGTCGGCGAAGTGGATGCCGCGGACGACGTCCTTGGCGGAGAGCGACAGGTTCGCCTGGGCCAGGTTCAGCGGGTGGCCGACGACCTCGGCGAGGCGGTCGAAGCGGTACCACTCGGTGAAGTGGCCACGGGCGTCGCCGTGCACCTGCGGGGTGATCTCGAAGGCGCCCTCGATGGAGAGCTCGCGGAACTTCACCGGGCGGCCTCCTCTTCGAGCAGGCCCAGCAGGTACTGGCCGTAGCCGCTCTTCAGCAGCGGCTCGGCGAGCTCGCGCAGCTGGACGTCGTCGATCAGCCCGGCCCGCCAGACGGCCTCCTCGATGCAGCCGATCTTGAAGCCCTGGCGCTCCTCGATGACCCGGACGAACTCCGAGGCCTGGACCATCGACACGAACGTGCCGGTGTCCAGCCAGGCGGTGCCGCGGTCGAGGATCGTCACGTGCAGGTCGCCGGTCTGCAGGTAGGCGTCGTTGACGGCGGTGATCTCCAGCTCGCCGCGGGCGCTCGGCTGCAGGTTGCGGGCGATCTCGACGACCCGGTTGTCGTAGAAGTACAGGCCGGGGACGGCGTAACGGGACTTGGGCTCGGCCGGCTTCTCCTCGATGGAGAGGACCTGGCCGTTCCCGTCGAACTCGACCACGCCGTACGCGGTCGGGTCGGCCACCGGGTACGCGAAGACCCGGCCGCCCTTGATGTCGGAGTGCTCGGTGAGCGCGGTGCCCAGGCCGGTGCCGTGGAAGATGTTGTCGCCGAGGATCAGGGCCACCGGCTCGTCGCCGATGAAGTCCGCGCCGAGCACGAAGGCCTGGGCGATGCCCTCGGGCTTCTCCTGGACGGCGTACTGGAGCTTCAGGCCGAACTGGGAACCGTCGCCCAGCAGCCGTTCGAACTGGTCCCGGTCGTTCGGGGTGGTGATGATCAGGATTTCGCTTATCCCGGCCATCACCAGGGTCGAGAGGGGGTAGTAGATCATCGGCTTGTCGAAGACCGGGAGGAGCTGCTTCGACACCGCACGGGTCAGGGGCCACAGCCGCGAGCCGGTGCCGCCGGCCAGGAGGATTCCACGCATGGGTGCACCCTATTCGAGAACCGTGAACGCGGGAGGGGCCGGGTCGGGAGGGCGTTCGGGCGGCGGTAGACTACGCGCATTATGCGCATCCTCGTGACCGGCGGCGCCGGATTCATCGGTTCGGAGTTCGTCCGTCAGCTCCTGGGAGCTGACGAGAACGCCCGGATCACGGTCTTTGACAAGCTCACCTACTCGGGTGTCCTGGAGAACCTGGCCCCGGTGGCAGACCACAAGGGCTACGCCTTCGTCCAGGGCGACATCTGCGACGCGGACGCCGTCGACCAGGTCATGCCTGGCCACGACGTGGTGGTGCACTTCGCCGCCGAGTCCCACGTGGACCGGTCGATCGCCGGTGCGGGCCCGTTCGTGCTGACCAACGTCGTGGGCACCCAGGTGCTGCTCGACGCGGCCCGCAAGCACGGCGTCGGCCGCTTCGTGCACATCTCCACCGACGAGGTGTACGGCTCGATCAACGAGGGCTCCTGGACCGAGACCTGGCCGCTGGAGCCGAACTCCCCGTACTCGGCCTCCAAGGCCTCCTCCGACCTGCTGGCGCTGGCCTACCACCGCACCCACGGCATGGACGTCGTGGTGACCCGCTGCTCCAACAACTACGGGCACTACCAGTTCCCGGAGAAGGTCATCCCGCTGTTCACCACCAACCTGATCGACGGCAAGAAGGTGCCGCTGTACGGCGACGGTGGCAACATCCGCGACTGGCTGCACGTCTCGGACCACTGCCGGGGCATCGAGCTGGTCATGCGCGGCGGCCGGGCCGGCGAGGTCTACAACATCGGCGGCGGCACCGAGGCCACCAACAAGGAGCTGACCGGCCTGCTGCTCGAGGCCGCCGGCGCCGGCTGGGACATGGTCGAGCACGTCGAGGACCGCAAGGGCCACGACCTCCGCTACTCGATCGACATCAGCAAGATCCGTGAGGAGCTCGGCTACGAGCCGCAGGTCCGCTTCGAGGACGGCCTCGCCGCGACCATCGCGTGGTACCGCGAGAACCGCGCCTGGTGGGAGCCGCTGAAGCAGAAGGCGGCCCTGGCCAAGTGACCGCGAACGCCGCCGCGCCCGTGCGCTGGCTGGTCACCGGCGCGGCCGGGATGCTCGGTCGGGACGTGCTGTCGGTGCTGGGCGCCGACGCGACCGCCGAGGTCACCGCGCTGCGCCGGGCGGACCTCGACATCACCGACGCGGCGGCCGTCCAGGCCGCCGTCGAGGGCCACGACATCGTGGTCAACTGCGCCGCGTGGACGAACGTCGACGCGGCGGAGACCGAGGAGGACGCCGCCACCGCCGTCAACGGCACCGGTGTGCGCCACCTGGCCGCGGCCTGCGCCAAGAGCGGCGCGCGGCTGCTGCACGTCTCCACCGACTACGTCCTGCCGGGCGACGCCACCGAGCCCTGCCCGGAGGACGCCCCGACCGCGCCGGTGAACGCGTACGGCCGCGGCAAGCTGGTGGGGGAGCGGGCGGTCGCCGAACTGCTCCCCGAGCACGGCTACGTCGTGCGCACCGCCTGGCTGTACGGCGAGCACGGCCCGAACTTCGTGGCCACCATGCTCAAGCTCGCCGCCCAGCGGGACACCCTGGACGTGGTGGACGACCAGCACGGCCAGCCGACCTGGTCGTACGCGCTGGCCGGCCGCCTGGTCGAGCTCGGCCGGGCCGCGCTCGCCGGGCGGGCCCCGGCCGGGGTCTACCACGGCACCGCGAGCGGCCGCACCACCTGGTGCGGACTGGCCCGCGAGAGCTACGCGCTGAGCGGGCTGGACCCGGAGCGGATCCGCCCGACCACGTCGGAGGCCTTCGTCCGCCCGGCCGCCCGTCCGGCCTACAGCGTGCTGGCCCACGACCGCTGGGCCGCCGCCGGACTGGCGCCGCTGCCCGAGTGGCGGGCCATGCTGGCCGAGGCCCTCGCCCGGCCCGTCTTCGCCGAACTGGCCGCCACGGCCCGGAGCACCGAGAGCGACAGACCTCAGTGAAGAAAGCACTGACGAAGGTGGCTGCCGCGCTACCGCCGGGAACCCTGGCGGTGGCCGGCGGCACCGTCGTCCTGGGCGCCGCCTCCTACATCCACCTCGGGGTGGCGGGCCACAGCCTGTCCGTCGACGACATGGCGAACGTCTCCCTGCTGTGGACGATCGTGATGTCCGTCGGCATCGGCGTCTTCTTCCCGATCGAGCAGGAGCTCACCCGGATCGTCGCCGCCCGCGCCGCGCTCGGCCACGGCGCCGCGCCGGTGCTGCGCCGGGCGACCCTGCTCACCGGCGGGATCCTCGCGGCGACCCTGGCCGTCCTCGGCGCCGCCTCCGGCCCGATCGCCCGGTCGATGTTCCACGGCGACCGCTCGCTGGTGCTGGCGCTCGGCGGGGCCTTCACCGGCATGGCCGTCTGCTACCTCACCCGCGGCGTGCTGGCCGGCCTCGGCCGCTTCGGCGCGTACGGCACCCAGCTCGGCCTGGACGGCGGCCTGCGGATCGGCCTGGCCTTCGCCTTCGGCGTGGCCGGGGTGCACTCGGCGCTCGCGTTCAGCCTGATCCTGGCCGTCTCGCCGATCCTCGCCACGATCGTCACCCTGCCGCCGCTGCTGCGCGCGGTGAAGCCCGGCGAGCAGGTCGGCTGGTCCGAACTCTGCTCCGGGCTGGGCCTGTTGATCTGCTCGACGCTGCTCTCGCAGGTCGTGGTGAACGCGGCCGTGGTGAGCACCAAGCTGCTCGCGCCCTCCGACTCCGCGCTGATCGCCGCGCTGCTCAACGCGCTGGTGCTGGCCCGGGTGCCGCTGTTCGTCTTCGGTTCGCTCCAGGCCTCGCTGCTCAACGGCCTCTCCGCCGCGATCGCGGTCGGGGACCGGGCCGCCTTCACCGGGATGCTCAAGAAGATCGGCGCCGTGGTGGGCGCGCTGGGCCTGCTCGGCGGGATCCCGGCGGTCGCCCTCGGCCCGTGGCTGATCCAGGTACTGTTCGGCGCCAAGCCGGTGCTCGGCTGCCTCGACTTCTTCTGGTTGTCCGCCGGAACCGTGGCGTACATGTTCGCGATGGTGCTCGGCCAGGCGCTGATGGTATTCAAGCGGCACAACCTGCAGCTGCTCTGCTGGGCGGTCGGCACCGCGGTCCTCGCCGGGGTGACCTTCCTGCCTGGTGAGGTGTCCACCCGCGTGATCCTTGCGTACACGGCGGGTTCCGTGGCCACCGTCCTCGGTATGCTGGCGGTCCTGAGGCAGAGTTTCGCCCGTTCGGCGACGATTTCCGCGGGCCCCCTCCAGCAGTCGGGGGACCCGGACGCCGCGGTGTTGAGCAGCCGGACGGCCGGTGACTGACCGTGTCCGCCCCTCATCTTCAGATCGCCGCGCAGCAGCGCGGGCCAGACCCCATTCATGGAGCCTCCGTGTCCCAGTACGACGATGTTTGGCTGGTGATCCCGGCCTACAACGAGGGCCAGGTGATCGCCGACGTTGTGGAGGGGGCGCGAAAGACGTTCCCGAACATCGTGGTGGTCGATGACGGCAGCGGCGACGACTCGGCCAAGCACATCATGGAGACGGGCGCGCACCTGGTGCGCCACCCGGTCAACCTCGGCCAGGGTGCCGCCCTCCAGACCGGCCTCGCCTACGCCCTGGCCCAGCCGGGCGCCAAGTACTTCGCCACCTTCGACGCGGACGGTCAGCACCAGACCGCCGACGTCGAGAAGATGGTCGCCCTGCTGCGGGAGGGCGACGTGGACGTGGTCCTCGGCTCGCGCTTCATCGAGCAGAACGGGCAGGTGCCGTGGATCAAGCGGGTCGTCCTGCGCACCGCGGCGACCGTCAGCCCGACCGCTCGCAAGCTCAAGCTGACCGACGCCCACAACGGCCTGCGGGTGCTGAACCGCGAGGCCGCGGCCCGGCTGCGGATCACCATGAACGGCATGGCGCACGCGTCGGAGATCGTCAGCTACCTCGCCGGCTCGGACCTCCGGGTCGCCGAACTCCCGGTGGACATCCTGTACACCGACTACTCACGCGCCAAGGGTCAGTCCCTGATCAACGGCGTCAACATCATCTTCGACATCTCGCTGCGGGAGCGTAGCCGCCGATGAAATTCTTCTGGATCCAGCTGGTTCTCATTCTCGGCTCGGTCACTCTCGCCTTCATGTTCATCCGGCGTTGGGACCGTGCCAACACCCGCGCCTGGAAGCGCATCGCGTTCTCGGTCTTCGTGCTCGTGAACATCTACGCGGTGCTGCGTCCCACCGACGTGACCTGGCTGGCCCACCAGCTCGGCGTCGGCCGCGGCACCGACCTGGTGCTGTACGTGATGGTGCTGGCGATGGGCTTCCTGACCCTGAACACCTTCCTGCGCTTCCGCTCGCTGGAGAAGAAGCTCACCGACCTGGCGCGCACCGTGGCGATCAACGAGGGCGCCCGCCTGAACGAGGAGCGCTTCGACCTGGACCTGCCGGTCTCGGCGCCGGTCGACCGCAGCAAGGCCTGATCCCGTGGCGACCTTCGAGTTCATGCTGCCGTACTACGGCGACGTGGCACTGATGCAGGCCGCGGTGCGGAGCATCCTCGCGCAGACCGACCGGGACTTCCGGCTGACCGTCATCGACGACGGCAAGGAGCCGGACGTCCCGGGCTGGTTCGCCGAGCTCGGCGACGACCGGGTGAGCTACCTGCGCAACGAGCGGAACCTCGGCATCACCAAGAACTTCCAGAAGTGCGTGGAGCTGTCGACGGCCGACCACGTGGTCATCATGGGCTGCGACGACCTGCTGCACCCGCACTACCTGGAGACCGTCCGGGCGATCGTCAAGGACAACCCGGACCTGGGCATGGTGCAGCCGGGCGTCGAGGTCATCGACGGCAACGGCGAGGTCAGCCGGTCCGGCCTGGCGGACAACGTCAAGGAGAAGATCTACGCGCCGACCGTCAAGGGCCGGCGGCTGATGGGCGGCGAGGAGCTGGCCGCGAGCGTGCTGCGCGGCAACTGGCTCTACTTCCCGTCGATCTGCTGGCGGGGCGAGGCGCTGCGCGCGGTCAACTTCCGCGACGAGTACTCGGTGATCCAGGACCTGGCCCTGGTGGTCGACCTGCTGGAGCGCGGCGAGCAGATGATGGTGGACAACACCACCGTCGTCTTCCAGTACCGCCGGCACGCCGTCAGCGAGTCCTCGGTGCAGGCCTTCTCCGGTACCCGGTTCACCGAGGCGGAGCGGTACTTCAACGCGGTGGCCGAGCGGATGGACGCCCGCGGCTGGCCGAAGGCCGCCCGTGCGGCCCGGTTCCGCAGCGCCTCCCGCCTGCACGCGCTGACCATGCTGCCGGGCGCGCTGAAGCGCGGCCAGCGGGCCGGCGCCAAGGTCCTGGTCCGCCACGCGCTGACCGGGGGAGAGCGGCACTGACCGCTCGGAAGTCCTGATACGGCACTGGGCCGGTAGTCCGAACTCGGACCACCGGCCCAGTGCCGTTCGCGGGCGGCCCCGCGGCCGGGTTACCCGAACTCGCCGAGGGGGCCGAGCGGGTCGGGCTGCCGTGGCGGGTACGGGTTGACCTTCGGGCACATCATCTTCCCGGTGTCGGGCACCGGGACGAGGAGGTCGCTGATGTCCCGCGGCTGCTTGCACTCGCCGTTGGGCGCGTAGCGCGAGCAGTGCCCCTTGGTGTCGGCGGTGGTCTGCGCGATCCAGGCCAGCGCGCCGGGGCCCCAGTGCGGGTCGGGCATGTACTTGCTGGCGGTGGCGGAACCGGCCATGCCGAAGAGCAGGCCCAGCGCGCAGACGGCGCCGACGGCCACACCGCGCGGGTTGAGGCGCAGCGGGAGCCGGCGGCCGGCCGGCTCGGCCGACTCGGTCTCGGGGGCCGCGGCGGCGCTCCGCCGGCGGCGGACGACCAGGTAACAGGCCAGGCCGACGAGGACCAGCAGGCAGTAGAGCAGCTGCGCGCTGGTGCGCGGGTAGAGCATGACGGCCTGGTCGCGCTCCATGTGGGAGGCGTACCAGTAGCGCATCAGCAGGGCGCTCGCGGTGCAGGCGGCGGCGGTCAGCACGGTGGCGCGGCCGATCCCGAGGGCCAGCGCCACGCCCAGGCCGACCAGCAGCAGGACCGTGAAGAGGCCGACCCCGCCGAGCTCGCCGGGGACCGGCCAGGTGCTCTGGCCGTCGGTGCCGGGGAGGTCGTCGCGCCACATCGCGAAGTAGGTCGGCTCGGTGTAGGTGTCGAAGTAGCAGTAGCGGTCGACCGTGCTGCCGGCGGACCCGAGCAGCCGGACCAGGTAGACGCCGGAGACGACCAGGAAGACCCCGCCGGCGGCACCGATCGCGCACAGGGCGTTGAGCAGGCCGCGGGTCCCGCCGGTGCGGCGGGCGCGCAGCAGCAGCACCAGGGTGAGCACCACCACGCCGGCCGCGGACCACACGAACCAGCCGGAGTAGAGGAGGAACAGCAGTCCGATCCCGAGGCCGAGCACGGCCCCGCGGACGGCGGCGGTGCGGCGTGGGAGCTCCGGGGCGCGCTGGAGGAGCTGCATCAGCTTCGCCAGCACGGGCAGGAAGGCGACGAGCACGAAGGTGGTGTACGGCTTGTACGGCTGCGCCATCGGCAGCGCGGCGGTGACGCCGATCCCGAGCGCCCAGAGCGGCGGCAGCAGCAGGCGCCAGGACAGGTAGGCGAGCGGGCCCATCAGGGCGACGAACGCCAGGTCGGCGAGCTTGAGCGCGTAGCCGACCTGTCCGTGGGTGACGTGCTCGGCGATGAAGGCGACGATGTGCGGGAACATCGGCGGGTAGGCGCCGTCGAGGGACTTGCCGTCCATCAGGGCGCCGACCCAGGCCTGGAGGCTCCCGGAGTCGCCGTGCTGGGCGTACAGCGGCCAGTTGGTGTCGCGCAGCGCGAGCGAGACGCCGGCCGCCAGGACACCGGAGGACAGGCCGGCGACCGCGGCGGCGGCGAACCGCACCGGGAGGTCGGCCCAGCGGCGCATCGCCGGCACCAGGATCAGGACGACGACGCCGAGCAGCAGCAGGAGCCGGAGCTGGAGCGCGGCGAGGCCGCTGACCTGGCCGATCCTCGACATGGGGTTCAGCCGGACGGACCATGCCAGCCCGGTCATGAACAGCGCCGCCGTGATCGCGGTCAGGATCTCCGCGGCCCAGAGGACGGCGGGGAGGCGAAGAGCGGCTGCCCGTCTCCTCTGGCTGGGCGGTATGCCCTGATGCCTGCCCGAGGCGGGGGCGGGCTGCACGCTCGTCGTCACTGTTCGGTCCTTCTGCTTTCCCGCAGCGATTCGGTGCGGAGGCGGTGTGTGGTTTCGGTGGCCGGACACCGCGATTCTGCCAGCACCCCGGCGGGCGGAGCCGCAGGGGCTGAACCACCGTTCCCGAGCGGGGCGTTGTCGTCCACGGGGGAGGAGCGCGTTGGCTCCGGCCGATCACCGCGTGGCACACTGCCGATGCGCTTCGACGAGCGGTGGACAGGAACCGTGGCGCGCCCGTCCGGAGCCCCATGGCGGGATCGTCCACTCACACAAGTAGGGAAGTGTCTCGGTGCAGCCGCTGATCGACTCTGCCCACACGTCCGACGGGCCGGGCCGGGGTGAGGACGGCGGCAGGAGCGCGCCGGACACCTGGGCCCCGGCCCTGCCGCCCCGGCTGCGGGCGCTGGCCGCCCACCGCTGGTTCTGGCCGGTGGCGCTGCTGCTCGGGTACGGGGCGCAGGTGGCGTTCCGCCTGCTGCTGTCCGTCCACAACTACTTCCCGTCGGTGCACGCCGACGAGGACTCCTACCTGGTGATCGCCCGGGTGCTGGCCGGCCGGCCGCCCACCGAGATGCCGGTCGGCGTGGTGATCCCCGGCGGGTACCCGCTGCTGATCGCGCCGGCGCTGCGGATCGCCGACAACCCGGCCACCGCGTACCACCTGGTGATGGGCATCAACGCGCTGCTCAACGCGCTGGTGTTCCCGCTCGCCGTGGCGGCGGCGCGCCGGGTGGGCCTGTCCCGGCCGCAGGCGTACCTGGCGGGCACCGCCGTGGCGCTGGTGCCGCCGGTGGTCTTCTACTCCCAGTTCGTCATGTCCGACACCGTGCTGCCGGTGCTGCTGCTGGCCTGGCTGCTCGCGATGCATGGCTGGCTGTCGCCCGGGCCGGCGCGCCGCCGGGCGCTGTACGCGGCGGGGATGGGCCTGGCGGCCGGCTACACGATGGCCACCCACGACCGCGGCGGCGTGGTCGTGGCGCTGACCGCGCTGGTCCTGGTGGTGGCGCTGGCCGTCGGCTGGGCGCCGCGGCTCGCCTCGCTGGCCGGCGTCGGCACGCTCGGGGTGTCGTACCTGGGCGCCAAGCTGCTGGCGGGATTCGTCGAGAGCCGGTTCAAGGACGTGCCGCCGAGCACCGTCGGCAACAAGGTCTTCGAGAACCTCGAGAACAGCGACTACCTCGGCACGATCGTCGCCCGCACCTTCGGGCAGCTGTGGTACTTCATGGTCTCCACGTACGGCTTCGGGGCGGTCGCCTTCGTGCTGTGCGTGGTGGTGGTGTTCCGCCGCCGGTACTCGGTGCCCGAGCGGGTGGTGGCCTTCACCATGGTGGCCATGCTGTTCGGCACCGCGCTGGCCTCCGCGGCCGGGCTGGCGGACAACGACCGGACCGACAACTGGGTGTACGCCCGGTACTGCGCGGTGCTGGTGCCGATGTTCCTGGTGGTCGGCCTGGCCGTGCTGTGGCGGGCCGGGGTGCGCGCGCTGCTGTGGCTGGCGCTGGCCGGCACGGTGGTGATCGGGGTCATCCAGCTGTCCGTCGGCGCGTACGCGGGCGCCGTGCTCAAGCTCTGGGTCAGCCCGTGGACCGTGCCGGACGCGATGTTCCTGGCCTCGACCTGGGACGGCCTGCACATGGTCCGGACGAGCTTCGGCGCGCTGGCGGTGCTGGGCGCGTGCCTGCTGCTGCGGGTGGCCGGCGGGCGCCGGGTGGTCGCCGCGGTGGTGGCCTGCGTGACGCTGTTCGCCGCCTACGCGACCATCGCCGTCACCGACAACGTCTCCGAGCCGCACGCCAAGGAGCGCAAGTACCAGGCGGTCGGCGTGGCCAAGGAGGCCGGGCTGCGCAAGGGCGACAACGTCGTCCTGGACCTGGACCTCGACTGGGACACCCGGATGGCGATGGCCTACGAGGTCTACTGGGGCCGGGTCTGGTCGGACGACCTGAAGGACGGCTCCGCCCCGCCGGAGAAGGCCACCGCGTACCTGGCGGCGACGTCCTCCCGCAAGGACGCCCCGCCGGAGGCCAGCTGGCCGGAGCCGAAGCCGGGCTGGCACATCGCGAAGCACAACAAGGAGCGCGGCTGGGTGCTCTGGCGCAAGGGCTGACCAGGGGCTTCACCCGATCGGGGCCGGTGGGGAACACCTCACCGGCCCCGATTGGCATCCTGGCTGCTCCATGTGGCAGTATGTCCAAGTTGCTCGGTTGAGTGCCGATGCTGCGCGCCTCCCGCCGGGAGGACCGGAAGCGAGTCCCATGTACTCGTCGTTCCCGTGATGGCCGTCAAGCGTGAGTTCTACGCCACGGCAGCTGCGGGGCGAAAGTACGGGAATCTTCCGGGAAGCGTGTGCGGGGTCTCGACCCGGCACCCCCCACCCCGAAAGTTTGAAACCGACGAAGTACTTCGCCGGTTTTTTGCAAGCGCGAGTGCGACACGCCCGAGCGCGGGGGTCGGAGGGGCAGTCGTGAAGTAACTAAGGACAAAGGACTACTGAGTAGCCATGGCGGGACAGAAGATCCGCATCCGGCTCAAGGCCTACGACCACGAGGTCATCGACTCCTCGGCGAAGAAGATCGTCGAGACGGTGATCCGTACTGGTGCGCAGGTCGCAGGCCCGGTGCCGCTGCCCACTGAGAAGAACGTGTACTGCGTCATCCGCTCGCCGCACAAGTACAAGGACTCGCGCGAGCACTTCGAGATGCGTACTCACAAGCGTCTGATCGACATCCTCGACCCCACGCCGAAGACGGTTGACTCGCTGATGCGTCTCGACCTGCCGGCGGGCGTCGACATCGAGATCAAGCTCTGAGAGGCGCACCGAAGATGGCTAAGCAGATTAAGGGCATCCTGGGCGAGAAGCTCGGCATGACCCAGGTCTGGGACGAGAACAACCGGGTCGTTCCGGTGACCGTCGTCAAGGCTGGGCCGAATGTCGTGACCCAGGTCCACACCGCCGACAGCCCGGCCGGCTACGACGCCGTCCAGATCGGCTTCGGCGAGATCGACCCCCGCAAGGTGAACAAGCCCCTCGCGGGCCACTTCGCCAAGGCCGGTGTCACCCCGCGCCGTCACCTGGTCGAGCTCCGTACCTCGGACGCGTCCGAGTACACCCTGGGCCAGGAGATCACCGCCGAGCTGTTCGAGGCGGGTGTCAAGGTCGACGTGACCGGCACCTCCAAGGGCAAGGGCTTCGCCGGTGTCATGAAGCGCCACAACTTCCGTGGTCTCGGCGCCGGTCACGGCACCCAGCGCAAGCACCGCTCGCCCGGTTCCATCGGTGGCTGCGCCACCCCGGGCCGTGTGTTCAAGGGCCTGCGCATGGCTGGTCGGATGGGCCACGAGCGTGTGACCACCCAGAACCTGACCGTGCACGCGGTCGACGCGGAGAAGGGTCTGCTGCTCATCAAGGGCGCCGTCCCGGGCCCGAACGGCGGCCTCGTCCTCGTCCGCACCGCGGCGAAGGGGCTGTGAAGGATATGAGCACCATTGACATCCTGTCGCCGGCTGGCGACAAGACCGGCAGCATCGAGCTGCCGGCCGAGATCTTCGACGCGAAGGTCAGCGTTCCGCTGATGCACCAGGTCGTCGTGGCGCAGCTCGCTGCGGCCCGTCAGGGCACCCACAAGACCAAGACTCGTGGCGAGGTCCGCGGCGGCGGCAAGAAGCCGTACCGCCAGAAGGGCACCGGCCGCGCCCGTCAGGGCTCGACCCGTGCGCCGCAGTTCGCCGGCGGTGGCGTCGTGCACGGTCCCGTGCCGCGCGACTACTCGCAGCGGACCCCGAAGAAGATGATCGCCGCCGCCCTGCGCGGTGCGCTCACCGACCGGGCCCGCCACAACCGCATTCACGTCGTCACCGGCGTGACCGCGACCGAGGCGCCGTCGACCAAGGCCGCCAAGAGCCTGTTCGGCAAGATCACCGAGCGCAAGAACGTCCTCCTGGTCGTCGAGCGCGAGGACGAGCTGGGCCTGAAGTCCGCTCGCAACCTGCCGCACGTGCACATCCTGGACGCCGGTCAGCTGAACACCTACGACGTGCTCGTCTCCGACGATGTGGTCTTCACCCAGGCCGCCTTCGAGCGTTTCGTGGCCGGTCCGGCCGCGTCCGCCAAGGCCGTTGCCGCTGAGGGCGAGCTCGAAGGGAGCGCCGCCTGATGAGCGACGTTACGAGCAAGACGTTCACGGACCCCCGTGACGTCCTGGTGAAGCCGGTCATCTCCGAGAAGAGCTACAGCCTTCTCGACGAGAACAAGTACACGTTCATCGTGTCGCCGGGCGCCAACAAGACCCAGATCAAGCAGGCCGTCGAGGCGGTCTTCTCGGTCAAGGTCGAGGCTGTCAACACGATCAACCGTCAGGGCAAGCGCAAGCGCTCCAAGACGGGCTTTGGCAAGCGCAAGGACACCAAGCGCGCCATCGTGACGCTGGCCGAGGGCAACCGCATCGACATCTTCGGTGGTCCGGTCTCCTGAATAGGGAGATCGTGATCGTCGATTAGGACGAGGACGAGAGAGCCAAATGGGCATCCGCAAGTACAAGCCGACTACGCCGGGCCGTCGTGGCTCCAGCGTGGCCGACTTCGTAGAAATCACGCGGTCCACTCCGGAGAAGTCGCTGGTTCGCCCGCTGCACAGCAAGGGCGGCCGTAACAACGCCGGTCGTGTCACCGCTCGCCACCAGGGTGGCGGTCACAAGCGCGCCTACCGCGTGATCGACTTCCGTCGTCACGACAAGGACGGCGTGCCGGCCAAGGTCGCGCACATCGAGTACGACCCGAACCGCACCGCGCGCATCGCGCTCCTGCACTACGCGGACGGCGAGAAGCGCTACATCATCGCGCCGCGCGGCATCGCGCAGGGTGACCGGATCGAGAACGGCGCTGGCGCCGACATCAAGCCGGGCAACAACCTGCCGCTGCGCAACATCCCGGTCGGTACCACCATCCACGCGGTGGAGCTGCGTCCCGGTGGCGGTGCCAAGCTGGCCCGCTCGGCCGGTTCCGGCATCCAGCTGCTGGCGCGTGAGGGCAAGATGGCGCACCTGCGCATGCCCTCCGGTGAGATCCGCCTGGTCGACGCGCGCTGCCGCGCCACCGTCGGCGAGGTCGGCAACGCCGAGCAGTCGAACATCAACTGGGGCAAGGCCGGCCGCATGCGCTGGAAGGGCGTCCGCCCGACCGTGCGTGGTGTCGCCATGAACCCGATCGACCACCCGCACGGTGGTGGTGAGGGTAAGACCTCCGGTGGTCGCCACCCGGTCTCGCCGTGGGGTAAGCCCGAGGGCCGTACCCGTCGCCCGAACAAGGCGTCGGACAAGCTCATCGTGCGCCGCCGCAAGACCAACAAGAAGCGCTAGGAGCAGGTCAGATGCCGCGCAGTCTTAAGAAGGGCCCCTTCATCGACGGCCACCTCATCAAGAAGGTGGACGCTCAGAACGAGGCGGGTACCCAGAACGTCATCAAGACCTGGTCCCGTCGTTCCGTGATCTCCCCGAGCATGCTCGGCCACACGATCGCGGTTCACGATGGCCGTAAGCACGTCCCGGTGTTCGTCACCGAGTCGATGGTCGGCCACAAGCTCGGCGAGTTCGCTCCGACCCGCACCTTCCGTGGCCACGTGAAGGAAGACCGGAAGTCGAAGCGTCGCTAGAAGGCCCATCTGTGGCCACTGGCCACGGGCTGAGCTTGCGCGCCAAAAAGACTCAATGACTTACTCCATTAAGGGGACAACCATGGAAGCCAGGGCACAGGCGCGGTACATCCGCGTGACGCCCATGAAGGCCCGCCGCGTGGTGGACCTCATCCGTGGCATGAATGCCACGGAGGCCCAGGCCGTCCTGCGTTTCGCTCCGCAGGCCGCCACCGTGCCGGTTGGCAAGGTGCTCGACAGCGCCATCGCCAACGCCGCGCACAACTACAACCACTCCAACGTGGACGACCTCTACATCTCCGAGGCGTACGTTGACGAGGGCCCGACCCTGAAGCGGTTCCGTCCGCGTGCCCAGGGCCGCGCCTACCGGATCCGCAAGCGGACCAGCCACATCACCGTGGTCGTCAGCAGCAAGGAAGGGACCCGGTAATGGGCCAGAAGGTTAACCCGCACGGGTTCCGCCTCGGCATCAGCACGGACTTCAAGTCCCGCTGGTACGCCGACAAGCTGTACAAGGACTACGTCAAGGAAGACGTCGCCATTCGTCGCATGATGACGAAGGGCATGGAGCGCGCCGGCATCTCCAAGGTCGAGATCGAGCGCACCCGCGACCGCGTCCGCGTCGACATCCACACCGCCCGCCCCGGCATCGTCATCGGTCGCCGTGGCACCGAGGCCGACCGCATCCGCGGCGACCTCGAGAAGCTGACCGGCAAGCAGGTCCAGCTGAACATCCTCGAGGTCAAGAACCCCGAGCTGGACGCCCAGCTCGTGGCTCAGGGCGTCGCGGAGCAGCTGTCCTCCCGCGTCTCCTTCCGCCGTGCCATGCGCAAGTCGATGCAGGGCACCATGAAGTCCGGCGCCAAGGGCATCAAGGTCCAGTGCTCCGGTCGTCTCGGCGGCGCCGAGATGAGCCGTTCGGAGTTCTACCGCGAGGGTCGCGTGCCGCTGCACACCCTGCGTGCGAACGTCGACTACGGCTTCTTCGAGGCCAAGACCACCTTCGGCCGCATCGGCGTGAAGGTCTGGATCTACAAGGGCGACGTCAAGAACATCGCCGAGGTCCGCGCTGAGAACGCCGCTGCCCGCTCCGGCAACCGCCCGGCCCGTCCCGAGGGTGGTCGTCCCGCCCGCGGTGGCGACCGTCGCGGTGGCGAGCGCGGTGGCCGTGGCCGTCGTCCCGCCGCTGCCGAGGCCCCCGCGGCCCCGGCCGTCGAGGCTCCGGCTGCCGAGAACACCGGAACGGAGGCCTGACCCAAATGCTGATCCCCCGTCGGGTCAAGCACCGCAAGCAGCACCACCCGAAGCGCCGTGGCGCTGCCAAGGGTGGCACCGAGCTGGCGTTCGGCCAGTTCGGCATCCAGGCCGTCACCCCGGCCTACGTGACGAACCGTCAGATCGAGTCCGCTCGTATCGCGATCACCCGTCACATCCGCCGTGGCGGCAAGGTCTGGATCAACATCTACCCGGACCGTCCGCTCACCAAGAAGCCGGCCGAGACCCGCATGGGTTCCGGTAAGGGTTCGCCGGAGTGGTGGATCGCGAACGTGCACCCGGGTCGGGTCATGTTCGAGCTGTCGTACCCGAACGAGAAGGTTGCTCGCGAGGCGCTCACCCGCGCCGCGCACAAGCTGCCGATGAAGTGCCGGATCGTCCGGCGCGAGGACGGTGAGAGCTGATGTCGGCCGCTACCAAGGCTGCTGAGCTTCGTCAGCTGGACAACGAGGGTCTCGTTGCCAAGCTCCGCGAGGCCAAGGAGGAGCTGTTCAACCTCCGCTTCCAGGCGGCGACCGGGCAGCTCGACAACCACGGCCGGCTCAAGCTGGTCCGTAAGGACATCGCGCGGATCTACACCCTGATGCGCGAGCGCGAGCTGGGCATCGAGACGGTGGAGAACGCCTGATGACTGAGAACACCAACGAGACGCGCGGTTTCCGCAAGACCCGTGAGGGTCTCGTCGTCAGCGACAAGATGGACAAGACCGTCGTCGTCGCCGTCGAGGACCGCGTCAAGCACGCTCTGTACGGCAAGGTCATCCGCCGTACGAACAAGCTGAAGGCGCACGACGAGGCGAACGCCTGCGGCATCGGCGACCGGGTCCTCCTCGCGGAGACCCGCCCGCTGTCCGCGACGAAGCGCTGGCGCGTCGTCGAGATCCTCGAGAAGGCCAAGTAACGAAGCCGATGTGGTACGGCCGTATGTGCAGCGGGTCCCTCCGGGGCGCCGATGTGAGCAGCGGCCGGCCCGTCGACTCTCGTTGACGATCAGGAGAAAGCTGTGATCCAGCAGGAGTCGCGACTGCGTGTTGCCGACAACACTGGTGCCAAGGAGATCCTTTGCATCCGTGTTCTCGGTGGCTCCGGTCGCCGCTACGCCGGAATCGGGGACGTCATCGTCGCGACCGTCAAGGACGCGATCCCCGGTGGCTCGGTGAAGAAGGGTGACGTGGTCAAGGCCGTCGTCGTCCGTACCGTGAAGGAGCGCCGTCGTCCGGACGGTTCCTACATCCGGTTCGACGAGAACGCCGCCGTCGTCCTCAAGAACACCGAGGGTGACCCCCGCGGTACCCGCATCTTCGGCCCGGTGGGCCGCGAGCTGCGCGACAAGAAGTTCATGAAGATCATCTCGCTGGCGCCGGAGGTGCTCTGACCCATGGCGAACAGCATGAAGATCAAGAAGGGTGACCTGGTTCAGGTCATCACCGGCAAGGACAAGGGCAAGCAGGGCAAGGTCATCCAGGCCATGCCGGCTGAGAACAAGGTCCTCGTCGAGGGTGTCAACCGGGTCAAGAAGCACACCAAGCCGGGTCCGGGTACCCAGGGTGGCATCGTGACCGTCGAGGCCCCGGTGCACGTCTCCAACGTCCAGCTGGTCGTGGAGAAGGACGGCAAGAAGGTCGTCACCCGCGTCGGCTACCGCTTCGACGACCAGGGCAACAAGATCCGCGTTGCCAAGCGAACCGGTGAGGACATCTGATGTCTGAGACGTCTGTTGAGAAGGTGGCCCCCCGCCTCAAGGAGCGTTACAACTCCGAGATCAAGGGCCAGCTGCACGAGCAGTTCAAGTACGAGAACGTCATGCTGATCCCCGGCCTGGTCAAGGTCGTGGTCAACATGGGTGTCGGCGAGGCCGCCCGTGACAGCAAGCTGATCGAGGGCGCGATCCGCGACCTGACCGCCATCACCGGTCAGAAGCCGGCCGTGACCAAGGCTCGCAAGTCCATCGCGCAGTTCAAGCTGCGCGAGGGCCAGCCGATCGGCACCCACGTCACCCTCCGCGGTGACCGCATGTGGGAGTTCCTGGACCGTCTGGTTTCGCTGGCCCTGCCGCGTATCCGTGACTTCCGTGGTCTCTCCCCGAAGCAGTTCGACGGCCGTGGCAACTACACCTTCGGTCTGACCGAGCAGGTTATGTTCCACGAGATCGACCAGGACAAGGTCGACCGTCAGCGCGGTATGGACATCACCGTCGTGACCACCGCTCAGACCGACGACGAGGGCCGGGCGCTCCTGCGCGCTCTGGGCTTCCCGTTCAAGGAGGCGTGAGCCAATGGCGAAGAAGTCCCTCATCGCGAAGTCCGAGCGCAAGCCGAAGTTCGGCGTCCGGGCCTACACCCGGTGCCAGCGCTGCGGCCGTCCGCACTCGGTGTACCGCAAGTTCGGCCTGTGCCGTGTCTGCCTCCGTGAGATGGCGCACCGCGGCGAGCTGCCGGGCGTGACCAAGAGCTCCTGGTAATCCAGGCGCTTTAGGCACACAGCGACGCAGAGGTGCCCGACCCCACCTGGCCCGCCGATCTCACAGTGCTGAGGTTTGGGCTGCCGTACGGATTCCCGTAAGGTAGTGGGGTCGGGCCCCCTGCCACGGCTTCCCCATGGACGACCGTGGCCCTTTCAAGGGCTCGCACCCAGTCTTACTACGTCGTAGGTCCCCTGCGCTTGTGCCCCTGACGAACTCGGAAGAGTGCGGAAGGGGGACCTGGTGCGGAGAAACCACGGCGAGAGAGGCCTGAGGCCATCATGACCATGACCGACCCCATCGCAGACATGCTCACGCGTCTGCGTAACGCGAACTCGGCGTACCACGACTCCGTGGCGATGCCGGCCAGCAAGATCAAGGCGCACGTCGCCGAGATCCTGCAGCAGGAGGGGTACATCTCCTCCTACAAGGTTGAGGAGCCGGCTGAGGGCGAGGTCGGCAAGAAGCTGACCATCGAGCTCAAGTTCGGCCCCAACCGTGAGCGCTCCATCGCCGGCATCAAGCGCATCAGCAAGCCGGGTCTGCGCGTTTACGCAAAGTCCACCAACCTGCCGAAGGTTCTCGGCGGCCTGGGCGTGGCGATCATCTCCACGTCGTCCGGCCTCCTGACCGACAAGCAGGCCGCCAAGAAGGGCGTAGGCGGAGAAGTTCTCGCCTACGTCTGGTAATTCGGGAAACGGAGGTACAGCAATGTCGCGCATTGGACGGCTGCCCATCCAGGTCCCCGCTGGCGTGGACGTCACCATCGATGGCCAGGCGGTCTCGGTGAAGGGCCCGAAGGGCTCGCTCACCCACGTCGTCGCCGAGCCGATCGAGATCGGCAAGGGCGAGGACGGCACCGTGCTCGTCACCCGCCCCAACGACGAGCGTCGCTCGAAGGCCCTGCACGGCCTGACCCGCACGCTGGTGGCGAACATGATCACCGGTGTGACCCAGGGCTACCGCAAGTCGCTGGAGATCAGCGGTGTTGGTTACCGTGTGACCGCGAAGGGCTCCGACATGGAGTTCGCGCTCGGTTACAGCCACCCGATCCTGATCGCCGCGCCGGAGGGCATCTCCTTCGTCGTCGAGTCGCCCACCAAGTTCCACGTGGACGGCATCGACAAGCAGAAGGTCGGCGAGGTCGCCGCGAACATCCGCAAGCTGCGCAAGCCCGACCCGTACAAGGCCAAGGGCGTCAAGTACGCGGGCGAGGTCATCCGCCGCAAGGTCGGAAAGAGTGGTAAGTAAGCGATGAGTGTCTCTGTCAAGATCGGCAAGGGCAACGCCTACAAGAGCGCCGCTCGCAAGCGCCGCGCGATCCGCGTTCGCAAGCGCGTCGTCGGCACCGAGGTGCGTCCGCGCCTCGTCGTGACGCGCTCGAACCGCCACATGGTCGCCCAGGTCATCGATGACGCCAAGGGTCACACCCTGGCGTCGGCGTCCACCCTCGACGTGTCCATCAAGGGCACCGAGGGCGACAAGACCGAGCTGGCCAAGAAGGTCGGGAGCCTGGTCGCCGAGCGCGCCAAGGCCGCCGGCATCGAGTCGGTCGTCTTCGACCGCGCGGGCAACCGGTACGCCGGCCGCATCGCCGCCCTGGCGGACGCGGCCCGCGAGGCCGGGCTCGACTTCTAAGCCGCTCGTCGACTCTGTCGACGGACGTAAACGAGAGAGGTAATTCCAATGGCTGGACCCCAGCGCCGCGAAGGCGGCGCCGGTCGCGGCACGGGTGGCGAGCGGCGCGACCGTAAGCGTGACGGTCAGGGCAACGCCCCGGCTGTCGAGAAGACCGCTTACGTCGAGCGCGTCGTCGCGATCAACCGTGTCGCCAAGGTTGTCAAGGGTGGCCGTCGCTTCAGCTTCACCGCGCTCGTCGTGGTGGGCGATGGCGAGGGCACCGTGGGTGTCGGTTACGGCAAGGCGAAGGAGGTTCCGGCCGCCATCGCCAAGGGTGTTGAGGAGGCCAAGAAGAACTTCTTCAAGGTCCCCCGTATCCAGGGCACCATCCCCCACCCCATCCAGGGTGAGAAGGCCGCCGGCGTCGTGCTGCTGAAGCCCGCCGCCCCCGGTACCGGTGTTATCGCCGGTGGTCCGGTGCGCGCCGTCCTGGAGTGCGCCGGCATCCACGACATCCTGTCGAAGTCGCTCGGCTCGGACAACGCGATCAACATCGTGCACGCCACCGTGGTGGCTCTGAAGGGCCTCGTCCGCCCCGAGGAGATCGCCGCCCGTCGTGGCCTGCCGCTGGAGGACGTGGCCCCCGCCGCTCTGCTGCGGGCGCGTGCTGCTGGGGTGAGCGCCTGATGGCTCGCCTGAAGATCACGCAGACCAAGTCGTACATCGGCAGCAAGCAGAACCACCGTGACACCCTGCGTTCGCTTGGTCTCAAGCGCATGCACGACGTCGTGGTGAAGGAGGACCGTCCCGAGATCCGCGGGATGGCCCACACGGTCCGTCACCTGGTGACGGTTGAGGAGGTGGACTGATCATGGGCGACAACCCGATCAAGATCCACAACCTGCGTCCCGCCCCGGGTGCCAAGACCGACAAGATCCGCGTGGGTCGTGGTGAGGGCTCCAAGGGTAAGACCGCTGGTCGTGGTACCAAGGGCACCAAGGCCCGCTACCAGGTTCCGCAGCGCTTCGAGGGTGGCCAGATGCCGCTCCACATGCGCCTGCCGAAGCTGAAGGGCTTCAAGAACCCGTTCAAGATCACCTTCCAGGTGGTGAACCTGGACAAGCTGGCCGAGCTCTACCCGCAGGGTGGCGAGGTCACGGTCGAGGACCTGGTCGCCAAGGGCGCGGTTCGCAAGAACTCGCTCGTCAAGGTGCTCGGCACCGGCGAGGTCTCGGTCGCCCTCCAGGTGACGGTCGACGCCGTCTCCGGTTCGGCCGCCGAGAAGATCAAGGCCGCGGGCGGCACGGTCACCGAGCTCGTCTGAGTTCGCTGACCCGGCCCCACGAGCCCCGCACCTCCTTCGGGAGGTGCGGGGCTCGTGCCGTTTCCCGGTGACATCGCGCCGGACGGTGCTCGTTCTTTTGTGTGGCAAACCCGGGCATCCCGTACCCCGTGAGTGGGGGAGCGGGCGTACGCGCTTCTTCGGAATGGCCGCGCACTGTTAGAGTCCGTGGAGTTCCCTTGTAGGCTGCGCGTAGGCTCGCCTGTGCCGTCTGTACGGGGGCCCGTACCGCAAACTCCCCATTCAGGACCGACCCTCCCGCCGACGACGCGCGGGAGGCGCAGGAGGCACCGTGCTCAGTGCGTTCGCGCGGGCGTTCCAGACGCCCGACCTGCGCAAGAAGCTGCTGTTCACGCTGGGCATCATGGTGCTGTTCCGGCTGGGCTCGCACATCCCGATTCCGGGCGTGAGTTTCACGGCCGTGAACGAGTGCGTGAAGGAGACCAAGAACAGTGGCCTCTTCGGACTCGTCAACCTGTTCAGCGGTGGCGCGCTCCTCCAGCTGACGATCTTCGCCCTCGGCATCATGCCGTACATCACGGCGAGCATCATCCTCCAGCTCCTCACCGTCGTGATCCCGCGACTGGAGATGCTGAAGAAGGAGGGACAGGCCGGCCAGGCGAAGATCACCCAGTACACCCGTTACCTGACCATCGCGCTCGCGGTGCTCCAGGGCACCGGCATCGTGGCGACGGCCTCCAGCGGCGCGCTGTTCTCCGGCTGCGTCTACGCGAACCAGATCGTCCCGGACACCAGCGTGTTCCGGATCACCGTCATGGTGCTCACCATGACCGCCGGCACCACGGTCATCATGTGGCTCGGCGAGCTGATCACGGACCGCGGCATCGGCAACGGCATGTCGCTGCTGATCTTCACCTCGATCGCGGCCCAGTTCCCGTCCTCGATGTGGGCGATCAAGCAGTCCGGCACCATCGGCGGCGGCTGGGTCGAGTTCCTCTCCGTGGTCGCGGTCGGCGTCATCGTCGTGATGCTGGTCATCTTCGTCGAGCAGGCCCAGCGCCGGATCCCGGTCCAGTACGCGAAGCGGATGATCGGCCGCCGGGCGTTCGGCGGCACCTCGACCTACATCCCGCTCAAGGTGAACCAGGCCGGTGTCATCCCGGTCATCTTCGCCTCGTCGCTGCTGTACATCCCCGCGCTGGTGGTCCAGCTGACCAACAGCCAGGCCGGCTGGGCCACGTGGATCCGGACGAACTTCGTCAAGGGTGACCACCCGATCTACATGGCCACCTACTTCCTGCTGATCGTCTTCTTCGCGTTCTTCTACGTCGCCATCTCCTTCAACCCCGAAGAAGTTGCCGACAACATGAAGAAGTATGGTGGGTTCATCCCGGGCATCCGGGCCGGCCGCCCGACGGCCGAGTACCTGAACTACGTGCTGACCCGAATCACGTGGCCGGGTTCGCTCTACCTGGGCCTGATCGCGTTGATCCCGATGATCGCCCTGGTCGCCTTCGGACAGCAGACCAACTTCCCGTTCGGCGGCACCAGCGTGCTCATCGTCGTCGGCGTCGGACTCGAAACTGTGAAGCAGATCGAGAGCCAGCTCCAGCAGCGCAATTACGAAGGGTTCCTCCGCTGATGCGTATCGTCCTCGTTGGTCCTCCCGGGGCCGGGAAGGGTACTCAGGCGCACCTGCTCGCCAAGACCCTGTCCATCCCCCACATCTCCACCGGCGACCTGTTCCGCGCGAACATCAGCCAGGGCACCCCCTTGGGGCTCGAGGCCAAGAGCTACATGGACGCGGGACACCTGGTGCCGGACGAGGTCACCATCGGGATGGCCAAGGACCGGATGCTCCAGCCGGACGCCGCCAAGGGCTTCCTGCTCGACGGCTTCCCGCGCAACCTGGGCCAGGCGAAGGCGCTCGACGAGTTCCTCGCCGAGCAGGGCATCAAGCTGGACGGCGTGCTGGACCTGGAGGTCCCCGAGGACGAGGTCGTCCGCCGGATCGCCGGCCGGCGCCTGTGCCGCAACGACGGCGGCCACGTCTTCCACGTGGACTACAACCCGCCGAAGACCGAGGGCGTCTGCGACGAGTGCGGCGGCGAGCTGTACCAGCGCTCGGACGACACCGAGGAGAAGGTGCGCACGCGCCTGGAGGTCTACCACACCGAGACCGAGCCGATCATCGACTACTACGTCCAGCAGGGCCTGGTGGCGACCATCTCGGCCCTCGGCAAGGTGGACGAGGTCACCGCCCGCTCGATCGAGGCGCTGAAGCAGGACAGCTGAGTCTCTCGGCGAACGTACGACGGTACGGCCGGGTCGCCCGCCCCAGCGCGGGTGGCCCGGCCGTTTCGGCGTCGTACGGTGGTAGCAGTGGTAATCCGGACTTGGAAGGCGTGACCAGATGGTGGAGATCAAGACCCCCGAGCAGATCGCGAAGATGCGAGCGGCCGGGCTGGTCGTCGCCGAGGCCCTGAAGGCCTGCCGCGAGGCGGTCGTCCCGGGGGTGACCACCCAGGAGCTCAACGACATCGCGGACAAGGTCATCACCGACCACGGTGCCACCTCGAACTTCCGCGCCCACCACGGCGGGCTCTGGTTCCCGGGCGTGATCTGCGCCTCGGTGAACAACGAGGTCGTGCACGGCATCCCCGGCGACCGGGTGCTCCAGGAGGGCGACGTCATCTCGATCGACTGCGGCGCCATCCTGGACGGCTGGCACGGCGACTCGGCCATCACCGTGGCGGTCGGCGAGGTCCGCCCGGAGGTCGAGATGCTGAGCCGGGTCACCGAGGGCTCGATGTGGGCCGGCATCGCCCAGATGAAGAAGAACAACCGCCTGGTGGACGTCTCCAAGGCGATCGAGGGCTACATCCGCCGCCAGCCGCTGCCGCCGAAGGGCAAGTGGGGCATCACCGAGGGGTACGGCGGCCACGGCATCGGCACCGCGATGCACATGGAGCCGCACGTGCTGAACTACGTCGAGCGCGGCCGCGGCAAGGGCCCGAAGCTGGTCCCCGGCACCGTGCTGGCGATCGAGCCGATGGTCTCGCTCGGCACCCCGCACACCACCGTGCTGGAGGACGACTGGACGGTCGTCACCAACGACGGCACCTGGGCCTCGCACTGGGAGCATTCGGTGGCCGTCACCGAGCAGGGCCCGCTGGTGCTGACCGCCTTCGACGGCGGCAAGGCGGAGCTGGCCAAGCTGGGCGTCACCGCGGCTCCGGACCCGCTCGCGTAGTCGGGGCGGCGCCGGCTGCCGCCGCTGACGGGGGACCAGGGCCCTGGAGGTTTGGACCTCCAGGGCTTTTGTCCTATTTTTATCGGCTGGTAGTGGTCCGCTGCCGCCTGACTGGTTTACGAGCGATGCAGGAGACAGCACGTGCTCAAGGGATTCCGCGACTTCATGATGCGCGGCAACGTCGTCGACATGGCCGTCGGTGTGGTCATCGGCGCCGCGTTCACCGCGGTGGTGACCGGCTTCGTGTCGGCGTTCCTCACCCCGCTGGTGGGTGTGGTGGTCGGCGCGGCCGGCGACTTCAGCTCGTACAAGGCGCACGTCGCCGGGGTGACCTTCCCGTACGGGCAGTTCCTCAACGTGCTGATCGCGTTCTTCATGACCGCCGCGGTGCTGTACTTCTGCGTGGTGCTGCCGATCACCAAGGCGACCGCGCGCTACATGCCGAAGAAGCCGAAGACCCCGAAGCGCCCCTGCCCGGAGTGCCTGACCGAGATCCCCGAGGCCGCCCGCCGCTGCTCGGCCTGCACCGCGCACGTCGAGCCGCTGACCGTCACCGCCCGGATCTGACCCGGTGGTGTGACGGCGACCGCTTTCCGGGGCCCCGGTTTTGGTCCCCCGGACGCGCTGGCGTAGGATGGACCGTCGGCTCACTCGTAGCGTGCTTCAGCACGCCCTCTTCCCCTCGGGGACGGGGTGAACCCAGGTTCGCACGAGCGTTCCGCATACGGTAGCCGGTCCCGGAAGGTGGATCTCGCAGTTCATGGCTAAGAAGCAAGGCGCCATTGAGATCGAGGGCACCGTGATCGAGTCTCTTCCGAACGCGATGTTCAAGGTCGAGCTGCAGAACGGTCACAAGGTCCTCGCGCACATCAGTGGCAAGATGCGCATGCACTACATCCGCATCCTGCCGGACGACCGGGTCGTGGTGGAGCTCAGCCCCTACGACCTCACGCGCGGGCGGATCGTCTACCGCTACAAGTAAGAACGTCAGATCTAGACCCGGAGAACCTGAACATGAAGGTCAAGCCGAGCGTCAAGAAGATCTGCGACAAGTGCAAGGTGATCCGCCGTCACGGCCGGGTCATGGTGATCTGCGACAACCTGCGCCACAAGCAGCGCCAGGGCTGATCGCTCTCCAGCATTTCTCGTAGTACTTCGCGCGACGCGAAAACGTCATAAGCGGGCTACCCGATCCGTCCGTTCGCGGTCGGACTGCCGCCCCCGGTCAGAGGCCGGGGCTCCATCGTCGAGAGGCGAAGGAGTAGGTAGCACGCAAGACCTCTGAAGAACCACAGGAGCCTTGAATGGCACGCCTCGCCGGCGTTGATCTCCCCCGTGAGAAGCGGATCGAGATCGCCCTCACCTACGTGTACGGCATCGGCCGTACCCGCGCCCAGCAGACCCTGGCCGAGACCGGTGTCAACCCGGATGTCCGCGTTCGCGACATCTCCGAGGACGACCTCGTCAAGCTGAGCCAGTACATCGACGCCAACTACACGGTCGAGGGTGACCTCCGCCGTGAGGTGGCCGCCGACATCCGCCGCAAGGTCGAGATCGGCTGCTACGAGGGTCTGCGTCACCGCCGCGGCCTGCCGGTCCGCGGCCAGCGCACCCACACCAACGCGCGTACCCGCAAGGGCCCGCGTCGCGCGATCGCCGGTAAGAAGAAGCCGGGCAAGAAGTAGTCCGTCCCGTCACCGGACATCCCTCCGGCCCGCGGGTCAGCGGACCGACCACCTCAGTAGGAGAACAGACTTATGCCCCCCAAGGGTCGTCAGGCTGCCGGCGCGAAGAAGATCCGCCGCAAGGAAAAGAAGAACGTCGCTCACGGCCACGCGCACATCAAGAGCACGTTCAACAACACCATCGTTTCGATCACCGACCCCTCGGGCAACGTGATCTCCTGGGCCTCCGCCGGCCACGTCGGCTTCAAGGGCTCGCGCAAGTCCACCCCGTTCGCCGCGCAGATGGCCGCTGAGGCCGCTGCCCGTCGCGCGCAGGAGCACGGCATGCGCAAGGTCGACGTCTTCGTGAAGGGTCCGGGCTCCGGCCGCGAGACCGCGATCCGTTCGCTCCAGGCCACCGGCCTGGAGGTCGGCTCGATCCAGGACGTCACCCCCACCCCGCACAACGGCTGCCGTCCGCCGAAGCGCCGCCGCGTCTGACGCAGCGCCTTCGGGCACGCGGTCCTGCTCCAAACCTCGTACGGGCTCCCACGCGGTGAGTGTCACTGCTCACGGGAGCCCGTACGCTTGGTCCTGTCGGCATCAAATAGTGGGTGCCGAAGACAACCGGAGGATTTCCCCCATGCTTATCGCTCAGCGTCCCTCGCTGACCGAAGAGGTCGTCGACGAGTTCCGCTCGCGGTTCGTGATCGAGCCGCTGGAGCCGGGCTTCGGCTACACCCTCGGCAACTCCCTGCGCCGCACGCTCCTGTCGTCGATCCCGGGTGCCGCTGTCACCAGCATCCGCATCGACGGCGTCCTGCACGAGTTCACCACCGTGCCGGGCGTCAAGGAGGACGTGACCGACCTCATCCTCAACATCAAGCAGCTGGTCGTCTCCTCGGAGCACGACGAGCCGGTCGTGATGTACCTGCGCAAGCAGGGCCCGGGTGTCGTCACCGCCGCCGACATCGCCCCGCCGGCGGGTGTCGAGGTGCACAACCCGGAGCTGGTCCTCGCCACCCTGAACGGCAAGGGCAAGCTGGAGATGGAGCTGACCGTCGAGCGCGGTCGCGGCTACGTCTCCGCCGTCCAGAACAAGGCCTCCGGCCAGGAGATCGGCCGCATCCCGGTCGACTCGATCTACAGCCCCGTGCTGAAGGTCACCTACAAGGTCGAGGCCACCCGTGTCGAGCAGCGGACCGACTTCGACAAGCTGATCGTCGACGTCGAGACCAAGCCCGCCATGCGTCCGCGCGACGCCATGGCCTCGGCCGGCAAGACCCTGGTGGAGCTGTTCGGCCTCGCCCGCGAGCTGAACATCGACGCCGAGGGCATCGACATGGGCCCGTCCCCGACGGACGCCGCCCTGGCCGCCGACCTGGCGCTGCCGATCGAGGAGCTGGAGCTCACCGTCCGCTCCTACAACTGCCTCAAGCGCGAGGGCATCCACACCGTGGGTGAGCTCGTCGCCCGCTCCGAGGCGGACCTGCTCGACATCCGCAACTTCGGCGCCAAGTCGATCGACGAGGTCAAGGCGAAGCTGGCCGGCATGGGCCTGGCCCTCAAGGACAGCCCGCCCGGGTTCGACCCGACCGCCGCCGCCGACGCCTTCGGCGCCGACGACCTCGACGACTCGCACTTCGCCGAGACCGAGCAGTACTAAGAGACCTGGCCGCGGGGGCGGTTCCACGGAGCCGCCCCCGTCGTCGTGAAAGTCGTACGGGCACCGTGCCCGTACGCCCGCTGCGGTACCTGGTACGGCCGTAGTCGGAGATTCAAGGAGTAATTCCATGCCGCGTCCCACCAAGGGTGCCCGCCTCGGCGGTGGCCCCCACCACGAGCCGCTGCTGCTCGCCGGTCTGGCCCGTGAGCTGTTCCAGTACGGCCGCATCACCACCACCGAGGCCAAGGCCCGCCGCCTGCGCCCGCTGGCGGAGAAGCTGATCACCAAGGCGAAGAAGGGCGACATCCACAACCGTCGCCTGGTGCGCAAGACCATCACCGACGTCTCGGTGCTGCACACCCTCTTCACCGAGATCGCGCCGCGCTACGAGAACCGCCCGGGTGGCTACACCCGCATCACCAAGGTCGGTCCCCGTCGTGGCGACAACGCCCCGATGGCCGTGATCGAGCTGGTCGAGGCGCTGACCGTCGCGCAGACCGCCGTCGGTGAGGCCGAGGCCGCCACCAAGCGTGCCGTCAAGGAGGCCGACGCCAAGGTCGAGGCCACCGAGACCGAGGCCGCCGAGCAGGCCTGACACCGCCAGGTGTGTTGCGGGCCCGCCCTCCCATCCGTGGGGGAGCGGGCCCGTTCCTCATGTCCAGGGAGTGGAGAGCAGTGGTCAACGATTGCGCCGAGCGGCCGCCGGTGAAGGACGGCCCGGCGGAGGGGTACGTCCGGGTCCGGCTCGACCTCGCCTACCAGGGCGCCGAGTTCTCCGGCTGGGCCCGCCAGAAGGGCGGCCGCCGGACGGTCCAGGAGGAGATCGAGACCGCGCTCCAGGTCGTCACCCGCAGCTCCGAACCGTTCCCGCTGACCGTGGCCGGCCGCACCGACGCCGGGGTGCACGCCCGCGGCCAGGTCGCCCACGTCGACCTGCCCGTCGAGCTGTGGGCGGATCACCGGGAGAAGCTGCTGCGCCGGCTGGCCGGCCGGCTCCCCGGGGACGTCCGGATCTACCGGGTCGGCGAGGCGCCGGCCGGGTTCGACGCCCGCTTCTCGGCGATCTGGCGCCGGTACGCGTACCGGGTCGCCGACCACCCCGGCGGGGTGGACCCGCTGCTGCGCGGCCACGTGCTCTGGCACGACCGCCCGCTGGACGTCGACCGGATGAACGCGGCCGCCGAGCTGCTGCTCGGCGAGCACGACTTCGCCGCGTAC
This sequence comes from Kitasatospora sp. NPDC001547, assembly GCF_042894165.1. NCBI lineage: Bacteria > Bacillati > Actinomycetota > Actinomycetes > Kitasatosporales > Streptomycetaceae > Kitasatospora > Kitasatospora sp. NPDC001547. The sequence goes on from NZ_JBIAVL010000010.1 coordinate 116,354, forward strand.
TGCAAGAAGCGCGAGGGCGCCACGACCATCCGCACCCTGCTGGAGCTGCGCTGGAACCGCGTCCCGGTGGACTCCTACGCCGCCCAGGAGGGCTCGCTGGCGGTCGCCACCGTCCGGGCGGACGCCTTCTGCCACAACATGGTCCGGGCGCTGGTCGGCGCGATGCTGCTGGTCGGCGACGGACACCGGCCGGTGGAGTTCCCCGGCGAGGTGCTGGCCGGCGGGGTGCGCAACTCGGCCGTCAACGTGATCCGGCCGTACGGGCTCACGCTGGAGGAGGTCGGCTACCCGCCGGACGACCAGCTGGCCGAGCGCAACCGGGCGGCCCGGCGGATGCGCACCCTGCCCGGGCAGAGCGCGCTGTGAGGTAATCCGTTTTGGCCCGGCGCGTCCGCTTGGGAGAATCGCTCCCATGGGACACGTCGAGATTTCGCACCTGGAGTACTACCTGCCGGACGGGCGCGTCTTGTTCGACGACGCGTCCTTCCGGGTCGGCGAGGGCGCCGCGGTCGCCCTGGTCGGCGCCAACGGGGCCGGCAAGACCACGCTGCTGAGGATGATCGCGGGGGACCTCCAGCCGCACGGCGGCTCGGTGACGATCAGCGGCGGGCTCGGCGTGATGCGCCAGTTCGTCGGCACCACCGGCCGCGAGGACCAGCAGGCCACCCCCGGCGGGCTGCCCGCCGACGCCTCGGTGCGGGACCTGCTGGTGTCGGTCGCCCCGGAGCGGATCGCCAGGGCGGCCCGCGCGGTGGACGCCGCCGAGCTGGCGATGATCGCCCAGGACGACGAGAAGACGCAGATGGCCTACGCCCAGTCGCTCTCCGACTGGGCCGACGTCGGCGGCTACGACTACGAGACCGACTGGGACGTCTGCACCATGGCGGCCCTCGGGATGCCCTTCGACAAGGCCCAGTGGCGCGGCCTGAACACCCTCTCCGGCGGCGAGCAGAAGCGGCTGGTGCTGGAGGCGCTGCTGCGCGGCCCGGAGGAGGTGCTCCTGCTCGACGAGCCCGACAACTACCTGGACGTCCCGGCCAAGCGCTGGCTGGAGGAGGCCATCAAGGCCACCCCGAAGACCGTCCTGTTCATCTCGCACGACCGCGAGCTGCTCTCGAAGACCGCCGACAAGATCATCAGCGTCGAGTCCGGCGCGGCCGGCAGCAGCGTCTGGGTGCACGGCGGCGGCTTCGACACCTTCCACGAGGCCCGCAAGGCCCGCTTCGAGCGCTTCGAGGAGCTGCGCCGCCGCTGGGACGAGGAGCACGCCAAGCTCAAGAAGCTGGTCGTCACCCTGCGCCAGGCCGCCTCCGTCAGCCACGACATGGCCTCCCGCTACTCCGCCGCCCAGACCCGGCTCAAGAAGTTCGAGGAGGTCGGCCCGCCGGAGGCGCCGCCGCGCGAGCAGAGCATCAGCATGCGGCTCAAGGGCGGGCGCACCGGCGTGCGCGCCTTCACCATGGAGCGGCTGGAGCTCACCGGCCTGATGCAGCCCTTCGACCTGGAGGTCTTCTACGGCGAGCGGGTCGGCGTGCTGGGCGCCAACGGCGCCGGCAAGTCGCACCTGCTGCGGCTGCTCGCGGGGGACGAAACCGTCGCGCACACCGGTGACTGGAAGCTCGGCGCCCGGGTCGTCCCCGGCCACTTCCGGCAGACCCACGCCCACCCGGAGCTGTTCGGCCGCACCGTGCGGTCGATCGTCGAGGAGGAGCACGCGCTCAGCCGCGGCGCCGCGATGGGCGCGCTGCGCCGGTACGAGCTGGACCGCCAGGAGGAGCAGAAGTTCGAGTCGCTGTCCGGTGGGCAGCAGGCCCGGCTGATGATCCTCAAGCTCGAACTCTCGGGCGTCACGGCCCTGTTGCTCGACGAGCCGACCGACAACCTGGACCTGGAGAGCGCCGAGGCGCTGCAGGCCGGCCTGGAGGCGTTCGACGGCACGGTGCTGTGCGTGACCCACGACCGCTGGTTCGCCAAGACCTTCGACCGGTTCCTGGTGTTCGGGGCGGACGGCCGGGTGTTCGAGTCGTCCGAGCCGGTCTGGGACGTGACCCGGGTGGAGCGCGAACGCTGAGTGACGGCGGGGGCCGGTCCCGGGCATTTTTGACCGGGTCCGGCCCTGCCGGTAACCTGGACGCTTGATGTGCGTATTGGCTCGCTCTATCTCACGTGAGAGGTCGGTACGCCGGAGACATCAGGTCGTCGACCAGCGGTCCCCCCTTGAATTGCGTCCAAGGGTGGCCAGGCTGCTCTTCCGTCCGGGTGCTCCTGTCAGGACTCACTCACTGAAAAGCGAAGGCTACGACCGTGCGTACGTACAGCCCCAAGCCCGGCGACGTCCAGCGTCAGTGGCACGTCATCGACGCGACCGACGTCGTGCTCGGCCGCCTGGCCTCCCAGGCCGCCAACCTCCTCCGGGGCAAGCACAAGGCGATCTACGCGCCGCACGTTGACACTGGTGACTTCGTCATCATCATCAACGCCGACAAGGTGCACCTGTCCGGTAACAAGAAGACCCAGAAGCTGGCCTACCGCCACTCGGGCTTCCCGGGCGGTCTGCGCTCGGTGCGCTACGACGACCTGCTGGCGAACAACCCGGAGAAGGCCGTCGAGAAGGCCATCAAGGGCATGATCCCCAAGAACAGCCTGGGCCGTCAGATGCTCTCGAAGCTCAAGGTCTACTCGGGCGACCAGCACCCCCACGCTGCCCAGCAGCCGGTGCCGTTCGAGATCACCCAGGTCGCGCAGTAATTCGGCCACCAAGCCCCCCAACACTGAAAAGAGCTGAGGAACACCGTGGCCGAGACCACTGAAACCCTTGAGGTCGACTTCGACGAGGCCGCCGAGGCCGTCGAGGGCGAGTACACCTCCGAGGAGAGCTACACCTCCGAGTCCCTGGCCGGCCGCTTCGGCGAGGCCGTTCCGGGTGCCGGCCTGGGCCGTCGCAAGGAGGCGATCGCCCGCGTGCGCATCGTCCCCGGCACGGGCCAGTGGAAGATCAACGGTCGCACCCTCGAGGACTACTTCCCGAACAAGGTGCACCAGCAGACCGTGAACGAGCCCTTCAAGCTCCTGGAGCTGGACGGCCGTTACGACGTCGTCGCCCGCATCAGCGGTGGCGGCGTCTCCGGCCAGGCCTACGCGCTGCGCCTCGGCGTCGCCCGTGCCCTGAACGAGGCCGACGTGGACAACAACCGCGGCGCCCTCAAGAAGGCCGGCTTCCTGACCCGTGACGCCCGCGCCGTCGAGCGCAAGAAGGCCGGTCTGAAGAAGGCCCGCAAGGCGCCGCAGTACAGCAAGCGCTAATCGCCTCCCCGGGGGTGCGGTCCGCCCTGGCGGCGCACCCCCTGGTTGCGCGAAACCGTCGCCCCGGAGTACCCCGTGTACTCCGGGGCGACGTGTTCCCCGGCTACTGTGCGGCGGCCGGGATCATCGGTTGGGTTCCGAGCAGTGGTGATGGAGGACGGGACAGTGGGACGACTCTTCGGTACGGACGGCGTGCGCGGGGTGGCCAACGAGGGCCTGACGGCGGAGCTGGCGCTCGGTCTGTCGGTCGCGGCGGCCCATGTGCTCGGCGAGGCCGGCGCCTTCGACGGCCACCGGCCGGTCGCGGTGGTCGGCCGTGACCCGCGCGCCTCGGGCGAGTTCCTGGAGGCCGCCGTCATCGCCGGTCTGGCGAGTGCCGGAGTCGACGTCCTGCGGGTCGGTGTGCTGCCCACCCCGGCCGTGGCGTACCTCACCGGCGCGCTCGGCGCCGACTTCGGCGTGATGCTGTCCGCCAGCCACAACGCCATGCCGGACAACGGCATCAAGTTCCTCGCCCGCGGCGGCCACAAGCTGGACGACCGGATCGAGGACGCGATCGAGTCCCACTACCGCAGGCACACGCTCGGCGACGAGGACTGGAACCGTCCGACCGGCGCGGCCGTCGGCCGGGTGCGCGAGTACACCGAGGGCTTCGACAAGTACGTCGCCCACCTGATCGGCGTGCTGCCCAACCGCCTGGACGGCATCAAGGTCGTCATCGACGGCGCCCACGGCGCGGCCGCCTACGTCGCCCCCGAGGCCTTCGCCCGGGCCGGCGCCGAGGTGGTCCACACCCTGGGGGCCGAGCCCACCGGCCTGAACATCAACGACGGCGTCGGCTCCACCCACCTGGACCGGCTGCGGGTCGCGATGAAGGAGCACCAGGCCGACCTGGGCATCGCCCTGGACGGCGACGCCGACCGCTGCCTCGCCGCCGACGCCGAGGGCAACGAGGTGGACGGCGACCAGATCATCGCCATCCTCGCGGTCGCCATGAAGGAGGCCGGCACCCTGCGCGGCAACACCGCGGTGGCCACCGTGATGTCCAACCTCGGCTTCAAGCTGGCGATGGAGCGCGAGGGCATCGAGCTGGTGGAGACCGCCGTCGGCGACCGCTACGTGCTGGAGGCGATGAAGGAGCACGGCTTCGCGCTGGGCGGCGAGCAGTCCGGCCACGTGATCCTGCTGGACCACGCCACCACCGGTGACGGCACCCTGACCGGTCTGATGCTGGGCGCCCGACTGGCCGCCACCAAGCAGCCGCTGGCCGACCTGGCCGCCGTGATGACCCGGCTGCCGCAGGTGCTGATCAACGTCAAGGGCGTCGACAAGAGCCGGGTGCGGACCAGCACCGAGCTGGCCGCGGCGGTCGCCGGGGCCGAGGCCGAACTGGGCTCCACCGGCCGGGTGCTGCTGCGCCCGTCGGGCACCGAGCCGCTGGTCCGGGTGATGGTCGAGGCCGCCGACCCGGCGCAGGCCGAGACGGTCGCGCAGCGGCTCGCCGAGGCGGTGCGCGCCCACCTGGGCTGAGCCCGCGGCCGCCGGGCCGGGGCCGGAGACGACGAAGGGCCCCCGCGCGCCGCGGGGGCCCTTCCCGTCGTGCCCGACGGGCGGTCAGAGCTTGCGCAGCAGCGCCCGGCGGACCTTGTGGTCGGCGCCCTTCTGGAGGATCAGGGTGGCCCGGCCGCGGGTCGGCAGCACGTTCTCCAGCAGGTTGGGCTTGTTGATGGTGCGCCAGACCTGTCGGCCGTACTCCATCGCCTCCTCCTCCGGCACCTCGGTGAAGCGGCGGAAGTAGGAGTTCGGGTCCTGGAAGGCGGTCTGCCGCAGCTTGCGGAAGCGGTCCAGGTACCAGTGCTCGATGTCGTCGGTCCGGGCGTCGACGTAGATCGAGAAGTCGAAGTAGTCGGCCACCGCGAGCCGGGTGCGGCCGTCGGAGCCGGGCAGGGCCGGCTGGAGCACGTTCAGGCCCTCGACGATCAGGATGTCCGGGCGCTCCACGGTGAGCCGCTCGCCCTGCACGATGTCGTACACCAGGTGCGAGTAGACCGGCGCGCTGACCCGCTCCTTGCCCGCCTTCACGTCCGCGACGAAGCGCATCAGCGCCCGGCGGTCGTAGGACTCCGGGAAGCCCTTGCGGGCCATCAGGCCGCGGCGGCGCAGCTCGGCGTTGGGGAGCAGGAAGCCGTCGGTGGTGACCAGTTCGACCCGGGGGTGCTCGGGCCAGCGGGCGAGCAGCGCCTGGAGCAGGCGGGCCGTGGTGGACTTGCCGACCGCGACGGAGCCGGCCACGCCGATGATGAACGGGGTGCGGGTGCGCTCGGTGTCCGGGGTGTCCAGGAACGTGCCCAGCGTGCCCCGCAGTTCGTGCGTGGCGTGGATGTACAGGTTCAGCAGGCGCGACAGCGGCAGGTAGACGTCGCGGACCTCGTCCAGGTCGAGCGCGGTACCGAGGCCGCGGAGCCGCTCCACCTCCTCGGCGGTCAGCGGCAGCGGCGTACGCTCGCGCAGCGCGCTCCACTCGGCCCGGCTGAGGTCCACGTAGGGGGACGGCGACGGGCCGGGCGTGGCGGCGCCCCGCGTACAGAGTTCGGTCAGCACATGCTCCATTGTGAGCCGTAGCGACGTTCGCGGTGGCTGTGGTGTCGGTCACGCAGCGTTCGCGCGCGGCGGGAAAATGGCCGCAGAACCGCCCTTATGCTGGCACGCATGTGCGGAATTGTTGGATACGTGGGCGCTCAGGCCGCCCTCGACGTAGTAATCGCAGGCCTGCAGCGCCTGGAGTACCGGGGTTACGACTCGGCCGGTGTCGCGGTGCAGGTCCAGGACTCCGAGGGCCGGTGGAGCCTGGCCACGGACAAGCGGGCGGGCAAGCTCGCCAACCTCCAGAAGTCGCTCGCCGAGACCCCCCTGCCCGGCGGCACCACCGGCATCGGCCACACCCGCTGGGCCACCCACGGCGGCCCGACGGACGCCAACGCCCACCCCCACCTGGACGACCACCAGCGGGTGGCCGTGGTGCACAACGGCATCATCGAGAACTTCGCCCAGCTGCGCGCCGACATCGCCGGGCGCGGCCACACCCTCCGGTCCGAGACCGACACCGAGGTCGTCGCCCACCTGCTGGGCGAGGCCTACGCGGGCGACCTCGCCGAGGCCATGCGGGTGGTCTGCCGTCAGCTGGAGGGCGCCTTCACCCTGGTCGCCGTGCACGCGGACGCGCCGGACGTCGTCGTCGGCGCCCGCCGCAACTCGCCGCTGGTGGTCGGGCGCGGCGAGGGCGAGAACTTCCTCGCCTCGGACGTCGCCGCCTTCATCGCCCACACCCGTGAGGCGATCGAGCTGGGCCAGGACCAGGTGGTCGAGCTGCGCCGGGAGGGCGTGACCGTCACCAACTTCGACGGCACCCCCGCCGACGTGCGCGAGTACCACGTCGACTGGGACGCCTCCGCCGCCGAGAAGGGCGGCTACGACTACTTCATGCTCAAGGAGATCGCCGAGCAGCCGAAGGCGGTCGCCGACACCCTGCTCGGCCGGATCGGCACCGACGGCCGGCTGACCCTGGACGAGCTGCGGATCTCCGACGCCGACCTGCGCTCGGTCGACAAGGTCGTCATCGTGGCCTGCGGCACGGCCTTCCACGCCGGCATGATCGCCAAGTACGCGATCGAGCACTGGACCCGCATCCCCTGCGAGGTCGAGGTCGCCTCCGAGTTCCGCTACCGCGACCCGATCATGGGCCCGGGCACGCTGGTCATCGCCATCTCGCAGTCCGGCGAGACCATGGACACCCTGATGGCGCTGCGGCACGCCCGCGAGCAGGGCGCCAAGGTGCTGGCGATCTGCAACACCAACGGCTCCACCATCCCGCGCGAGTCGGACGCGGTGCTGTACACCCACGCCGGCCCGGAGGTCGCGGTCGCCTCGACCAAGGCGTTCCTGACCCAGCTCGTCGCCTGCTACCTGGTCGCCCTGTACCTGGGCCAGGTGCGCGGCACCAAGTGGGGCGACGAGATCTTCGCCGTCATCAAGGAGCTCGGCGACGCGCCGAAGCAGGTCGAGCAGGTCCTGGAGACCATGGAGCCGGTGCGCGAGCTGGCCCGCTCGCTGGCCGACGCCCGCTCGGTGCTGTTCCTCGGCCGCCACGTCGGCTTCCCGGTGGCCCTGGAGGGCGCGCTCAAGCTCAAGGAGCTGGCGTACATGCACGCCGAGGGCTTCGCGGCGGGCGAGCTCAAGCACGGCCCGATCGCGCTGATCGAGGAGGGGCTGCCGGTCGTGGTGGTCGTTCCGTCGCCGCGCGGCCGGTCGATCCTGCACGACAAGATCGTCTCCAACATCCAGGAGATCCGGGCCCGCGGCGCCCGCACGATCGTGATCGCCGAGGAGGGCGACGAGGCCGTCGTCCCGTACGCGGACCACCTGATCCGCATCCCGGTCACCCCGACCCTGCTCCAGCCGCTGGTCTCCACCGTCCCGCTGCAGGTCTTCGCCTGCGAGCTGGCCACGGCCAAGGGCCACGAGGTCGACCAGCCGCGCAACCTGGCGAAGTCGGTCACCGTCGAGTAGTCGCTCGGCCTTCCACGGCGCCCCTGCGGTGGCTGCGTCCTACCGCAGGGGCGCCGTGTCGAGCGTGAAGGAGAACGGGGCGGGGAGCTTGATGCGCCTGCCGAACTCGGTTTCGTGAAGGGTGCCGTAATCACCGTTCTTCGGGTCGGTGAACAGCGTCACCGTTCCTTCGCTGCGGTCGATGAGCAGGTAGCAGGGAACGCCGGCGGCGGCGTAGCCGAGGCGCTTGGACTCGCGGTCCTTGACCGGGTTGGTCGACGTGACTTCGAGGACCAGCTCGACTCCCACAGCGGACGACCACGAGTCCTGGGCGCGGAAGTGGCCGACGGGAGCAACGGTGGCGTCCGGGATGAACCGGCCCTTGGGGGTGATCAGCCCTTTCCCGCCGCTGACGTACAGCTCCTCGGCGGCCTCGCGCGCAACGGCCCGGGCGAACCGGGCGATGGCGTCCTCGTGATCACCGTCCGGTGGTGGCGTCACAACGATCTCCCCTTCGATGAGCTCGGCCTTGAAACCGGGAGGCGTGTCCAGCTCCAGGAACGCCTGGAGGACGTCGTCCTGGCCCAGCGGGTGCTCGACTGCCGGCATGGCGACCATGGCCCTTCTCCCTCCTGTGGGTCCGTGTCGAGCCACAAGGTAGGCGTACGGACCGACACCGGTGGGGGGTCGAAGTGGGGTGTCACTCGAAAGTGTGCCGCAGGGGCGGCTCCCGCGGGGCGGGGACGCGGGCTAGCGTCGGCGGTAGCCGACCGCTGAAGGAGTTCCCGCATGCGTCATGCACACCCTGTGGAAACCGTCCGGGCCGCCGAGGCCGCGCTGATGGCGCGGCTGCCGGAGGGCACCCTGATGCAGCGGGCGGCCGTCGGGCTCGCCGCGACCTGTGCGCGGCTGCTGACCCGGCGTCGGGGGCGGGTGTACGGCAGCCGGGTGGCGGTGCTCGCGGGCAGCGGGGACAACGGGGGTGACGCCCTGTACGCCGGGGCCGCGCTGGCCCGGCGCGGGGCGCGGGTGACGGCGGTGCTGCTGGCGCCGGAGAAGGCGCACCCGGGCGGGCTGGCCGCGCTGCGGGCCGCCGGCGGGCGGGTGACGGTGGAGCGGGAAGCCGGCCTGGCCGACTTCTCGCGCGCGGACCTGGTGCTGGACGGCGTCGTCGGCATCGGCGGCCGGGGCGGGCTGCGCCCGGAGGCCCGGCCGTACGCGCGGGCGGCGCGGACCGGGATCGTGGTGGCGGTGGACCTGCCCAGCGGGGTGGACGCCGACACCGGCGAGGTGCCCGGCGAGGCGCTGCGCGCGGACGTCACGGTCTGCTTCGGCACGTACAAGCCCGGCCTGCTGGTCGACCCGGGGGCCGAGTACGCGGGCGTGGTGCAGCTGGTCGGCATCGGGCTGGAGCTGCCGGCGGCGGACGTGACGGCCCTGCAGCACGCGGACGTGGCGGCGCTGCTGCCGGTGCCGGGCGCGGAGAGCGACAAGTACCGGCGCGGCGTCGTCGGGGTGGCGGCCGGCTCGGCGACCTACCCGGGCGCGGCGCTGCTGGCGGTGGCCGGGGCGCTGCACGGCGGCGCGGGCGCCGTCCGCTACGTGGGCGCCGCCGCCGAGGAGGTGGTGCGGCGCTTCCCGGAGACGCTGGTCACCGAGGGCGGTCCGGCCGGGGCCGGGCGGGTGCAGGCCTGGGTGGTCGGCCCGGGCGGCGGCGAGGGGGCGCGGCAGGCGCTGACCGAGGCGCTGGCGAGCGACGTCCCGGTGCTGGTGGACGCGGACGGGCTGACCGAGCTGGGCCGGCTCGGCCCGGACGCGCTGGCCGGCCGCACCGCCCCCACCCTGCTCACCCCGCACACCGGCGAGGCCGCCCGGCTGCTCGCGGGCGCCGGGGGCGGCACACCGCCGGCCGCCAGCGACCTGGCCGCGACCCGGCTGGCCACTGCCCGCCGACTGGCGGCGGCCTACCGCGCGACGGTGCTGCTGAAGGGCTCCACCACGGTGGTCGCCGACCCGGGCGGGGCCGTGCGGGTGAACCCGACCGGCACCTCCTGGCTGGCCACCGCCGGCAGCGGCGACGTGCTGTCCGGGCTGGCCGGCTCCCTGCTGGCGGCCGGCCTCGCGCCGTTGGACGCCGGGTCGGTGGCCGCCTACCTGCACGGCCTGGCCGGCCGCGAGGCGGCGGGCCGGCCGGGCGCCCCGACGACGGCGCTCGCCGTGGCGGGGGCGCTGCCGGCGGTGTGGCGGGCGGTCCGCGAGGGGGCGCCGACGGAACCGGGGCATCCGGTCACGGCGTCCTGAGCGGGGGAACGGGCGGTCCGCGGCAGGTCGGCGGGCCGTGGGGGGCCGCCGCGCCGACGGGCCGTTCGGCGAGGACTCCGGGACGTCTGGGAGACTGACCCTGATGACAACTGCGAACACGACCGGCACAGCCACCCTCACCGACGGCGTACGGGCCGAGGCGACCATCGATCTCGCCGCCCTGCGCGGCAACCTCGCGGCGCTGCGCGAGCGCGTCGGCGGCCCGGCGGTGATGCTCGCGGTCAAGGCGGACGCCTACGGCCACGGGGCGGTCGAGTGTGCCCGGGAAGCGGTCGCGAACGGGGTCGGCTGGCTCGGCTGCGCGACGCCGGACGAGGCGCTGGCGCTGCGGGCCGCGGGCATCCGCCCCGAGCTGGCCCGCATCCTGTGCTGGCTGTGGACGCCGGGCGGCCCCTGGCGCGAGGCGCTGCGCGCGGACCTGGACATCTCGGTCAGCGGCCAGTGGGCGCTCGACGAGCTGCTGCCCGCCGTGCGCGAGACCGGCATCCCGGCCCGGGTGCACCTGAAGGCCGACACCGGCCTCGGCCGCAACGGCTGCCAGCCGCGCGACTGGCCGCGGCTGGTGGCCGCCGCCCGCGAGGCCGAGGCCGAGGGCCTGCTGACGGTCGTCGGCGTCTGGTCGCACTTCGCCGCCGCGGACGAGCCCGGCCACCCCTCGATCCAGGCCCAGCTGGACTCCTACCGGGCCGCGCTGGCCACGGCCGGGGCCGCCGGGCTGCGCCCCGAGGTCCGGCACCTGGCGAACTCCCCGGCCACCTTGCTGCTGCCCGAGTCGCACTTCGACCTGGTCCGCACCGGCCTGGCCGCGTACGGGCTGTCGCCGGTGCCCGAGGTGGGCTCGCCGGCCGACTTCGGGCTGCGCCCGGTGATGGCGCTGACCGCACGGCTGGCGCTGGTCAAGCAGGTCCCCGGCGGGCACGGGGTCAGCTACGGCCACCACTACACGACGCCGGGCGAGACCACCCTGGGCCTGGTCCCGGTCGGCTACGGCGACGGCGTCCCCCGGCACGCCAGCGGCACCGGCCCGGTGCTGATCGACGGCAAGTGGCGCACGGTGGCCGGCCGGGTCGCGATGGACCAGTTCGTGGTGGACCTCGGCGGCGACACCCCGGCGGTCGGCGACGAGGTGCTGCTGTTCGGCAACGGCGAGCGCGGCGAGCCCACCGCGGAGGACTGGGCCCGCGCCTGCGGCACCATCTCGTACGAGATCATCACCCGGATCGGCGCCCGGGTGCCCCGCCGCTACCTGGGCGGCAGCCACGCCGAGGGCCCGTCGGCATGACCGACGCGCCGGCCGAGGCCACTCCGGTCGCGGTGGTCGCCAAGGCGGCCGGCGCCGCCTCCGGGGTGAGCCGGGCGGGTGTGATCGGGATCTCGGTCGGCGTGCTGGCGGCCGGGGCGGCCGCGGGCGTCGCGCTGGAGCGGCTGACCGTCGGCCGGGCGATGCGCCGCCGGGCCCGGGCCGAGCTCGACGCGAACGCCCCGTACGGCTCGCTGCGCGGCCGCCCGCGGACGGTGGCCGCGCCGGACGGCACCGAGCTGTACGTCGAGCTGGACGGCACCGGCTGGAGCGGGCCGGACGGCGACGGCTCCGACGGCGAGCCGCTGACCGTGGTGTTCTGCCACGGGTACTGCCTCAACCAGGACAGCTGGCACTTCCAGCGGGCCGCGCTGCGCGAGGGCATGCGGCTGGTCTTCTGGGACCAGCGCAGCCACGGCCGCTCCGAGCGCTCCCGCTCGTACCTGGCGGGCGAGCCGGCCGGCATCGACCAGCTGGGCGGCGACCTCAAGGCGGTGATCGACGCCGTCGCCCCGACCGGGCCGCTGGTGCTGGTGGGCCACTCGATGGGCGGCATGACGGTGATGGCGCTGGCCGACCAGCACCCGGAGCTGTTCCGCGAACGGGTGGCCGGGGTGGCGCTGGTCGGCACCCTCGCCGGGGACTGGAACGACGTCAGCCTCGGTCTGCCGAAGGCCGGCGCCAAGCTGTTCCGGAAGGTCGCGCCCGGGATGGTGAGGCTGCTGGGCCGGCAGGTCGACCTGGTCGAGGCGACCAGGCGGCTGGGCTCGGACGTGTCCGCCGTGTTCTACCGGCGGTTCTCCTTCGGCGGCCGGGACGTCGAGCCCGGGGTGGTGCGCTTCGCCGAGCAGCTGCTGGACGCCACCCCGATCGACGTGGTGGCCGAGTTCTACCCGGTGTTCGGCGTGCACGAGAAGTACGAGGCGCTGGCCGCCCTGCGCGGTCTGCCCGCGCTGGTGCTGGCCGGGACGAAGGACCTGCTGACGCCCTCGACGCACAGCGAGGCGATCGCCGAGCGGCTGCCGGGTGCCGAGCTGGTCCTGGCCGAGGGCGCCGGGCACCTGGTGATGCTGGAGCGCCCGGGGCCGGTCGGCCGCGAGCTGGCCCGGCTGCTGCGCCGGGCCGCCGACTTCGCCGGGGCCGCGCCGCTGCCCGCGGCCGTCCTCGACCTGGCCCGGGAGCGGGCCGCGGAGGCCGTCGCCGACCCCACGTGAGGACGGGGGCCGGTCCTCGGGCCCCCGCCGGCCGCACCGGGGCCCGCCGATGTGGGACGGTAGCGGTGGCGGCCGGTGGTCGGTGCGCCGGTACGGATCGAAGGGCAAGACACGCGCATGGGCTCGCACGCCACTCTCACCGTCCCCACCCCGGAGCGGATGGGCCGGCTCGGCCGGGAGCTGGCCGCGCTGCTGCGGCCGGGTGACCTGGTGCTGCTCTCCGGCGAGCTGGGGGCGGGGAAGACCACGCTGACCCGGGGGCTGGGGGAGGGGCTGCGGGTCCGCGGGGCGGTGACCTCGCCGACCTTCGTGATCGCCCGGGTGCACCCCTCGCTGGTCGGCGGCCCGGCGCTGGTGCACGTGGACGCGTACCGGCTGGGCGGGGACCTGGACGAGATGGAGGACCTCGACCTGGACGTCTCGCTGCCCGAGTCGGTGGTCGTGGTCGAGTGGGGCGAGGGCAAGGTCGAGCGGCTGTCCGAGGACCGGCTGGAGGTCCGGATCGAACGCGCCATCGGCGACACCCCGGACGGCGACGACCAGGACCCGCGCCGGGTGGTGCTGACCGGCATCGGCCCGCGCTGGGCGGACGTGGCGCTGGCGGAGCTCGGATAGCCGACCGGCCGCCGACACCTTGCCGACAGGCTGTCGGCAAGGTGTTGCGGGCGGGGCGCCGGGCGTGGTGGGATGGGTGCTGCGGTTAGGTCTGCCTAACTAGGGAGGCGCCATGTCGAGCACCACCCCCGCCCCGCAGCGCGCGGTCCCCGCCGCCGGGGTCGGAGACTCCGCCCGCCGGGCTCCGGGAGAGCCGATGCGGGCGCTGCTGGCCGCCTGCGCGGCCGCCGAGGCGGTGTCCACGCCGCCCGAACCGGGGGCGGTACCGGACGAACCGCGGTCCGTACCGGACGGAGGACCGTCCGGGCACGGCGAACGGCCCGAGGCGCGGACGCCCCGGGCCGCGTGAGTCCGGTCCTCCCGGGCGCGGGCGGGCCTGGTCGCTCCCGGCCGCCCGGGATCAGGCGATCACGACCACCTTGGTCTCCTTCGGCGCGAAGTCCCAGAGCAGCTGCCCCTCGGCGCGGCCGCTGCGGATGCCGCCGGTCTTGGTGCCCGGGTCGGTGGTCGGCGTCGCGCCGTCCACGGCCGCGCTGAAGCCGAACACCACGCCGTTCTGCTGCGCGAAGCGCACCACGTGCTCGATCTGCCGGCCGTCCGTCCCGGTGGCGGTCGGGGTGCGGCTGTACACGGCGTAGTTGCCCGGGGCCGGCTCGACCGAGCCCGGGGTGACCGGGAAGGCGGCTGTGACCTGCGGGGTCTTCTTCGGGTCGACCAGCCAGACGTAGTGGCTGCCGACCGAGTACACGACCCGGATGCCGGTGCCCGAGGTGGTCGGCAGCGCGGGGACGGTCGGGGTGGCCGCGGGGGTCGGCGCCGCGGCGGTGGCCGTCCCGGTCGCCGTGGTGGTGGCGGTGGGCCTGGCGCCGCCCGCCCGCTCCTGGGCGCCGTTGGCCTGGAAGGCCAGCAGGCTCACCACCACCAGGGCCCCCACGGTCAACCCCGTGACCACCACTCCAGGACCCATCTTCGCCACGTTGCCGCTCCCGCCGCCGTCCCTTTACGTACGGCCCCATCGTGCCAGGTTCATCCGCGCGGGTCGCAGCGCCTCGGATGTGTGTTCCCGGGTAGTACGCCTTGCCGATCGGCCGGTCGGCCCAACGTCGGTCTAACCTTGACCCGTGCTGCTGCTCGCGTTCGACACCGCTACCCCCGCCGTCACCGCCGCCGTCCACGACGGCACGGCCGTCCTCGCCGAGACCCACCAGGTCGACGCCAGGCGCCACGGCGAACTGCTGCTGCCCGCGATCGACCAGGTACTGCGGGCCGCCGGGGTGGACAAGCACCGGCTGACCGGCATCGCGGTCGGCGTCGGCCCCGGCCCGTACACCGGCCTGCGGGTCGGTCTGGTCACCGCCGCCGCGCTCGGCCACGCGCTCGGGCTGCCGGTCCACGGCGTCTGCACCCTGGACGCGATCGCCTTCCAGGCCCGCGCCGAGGGCCTGGCCGGGCAGCCGTTCACGGTCGCCACCGACGCGCGCCGCAAGGAGGTCTACTGGGCCTCGTACGACGCCGAGGGCCGCCGCACCGAGGGCCCCGACGTCGACCGCCCGGCCGAGCTGACCCCGCGGGAGCGCTCCGTCGGCGCCGGCGCGCTGCTCTACCCCGACGCCTTCCCGGGCGCGCACGGCCCCGCGCACGTCTCGGCCGGCGCCCTGGCCGGCTTCGCCGCCGCCGAGCTGGCCGCCGGGCGCGAGCTGCTGCCGAACCACCCGCTGTACCTGCGCCGCCCGGACGCCCAGGTCCCGGCCGGCTACAAGGCGGTGCTCCCGGCGTGAACCACGGCACCACCCTGCGCCCGATGCGCTGGTGGGACATCGCGCCGGTGCTGGAACTGGAGCTGCGGCTCTTCCCCGAGGACGCCTGGTCCGCCGGGATGTTCTGGTCCGAGCTGGCCGACGCCCACCCCGGCGGCACCCGCCACTACACCGTCGCGGCCGCCCCGGACGGCACCGTCGTCGGCTACGCCGGGCTGATGGCGATCGCCGGCGAGGGCGACGTCCAGACCATCGCCGTCGACGAGCGCCACCAGGGCGCCGGCCTCGGCACGGCGCTGCTCACCGACCTGATCCGGGAGGCCGCCCGGCGCGAGTGCGCCGAGCTGCTGCTGGAGGTGCGGGTGGACAACCCGCGCGCCCAGCGGCTGTACGAGCGGCACGGCTTCGAACCGGTGGGCATCCGGCGCGGCTACTACCAGCCCGCCAACGTCGACGCGCTGGTGATGCGCCTCGACCGCCTGGGTCTCGACCACTCGAGTCCCGACCGCCCGGGCCTCGACCGCCCGAGCACTGACAGCACCGACCCGAAGGACATTGAGGACACCCGCCATGGCTGACGAACCGCTCGTCCTCGGCATCGAGACCTCCTGCGACGAGACCGGCGTCGGCATCGTGCGCGGCACCACGCTGCTGGCCGACGCGGTCGCCTCCAGCGTCAACGACCACGCCCGCTTCGGCGGCGTCGTGCCGGAGATCGCCAGCCGCGCGCACCTGGAGGCGATGGTCCCGACCATCCAGCGCGCCCTGGACACCGCCGGCATCAAGGCGAGCGACCTGGACGGCATCGCCGTCACCGCAGGCCCCGGCCTGGCCGGCGCGCTGCTGGTCGGCGTCAGCGCCGCGAAGGCGTACGCCTGGGCGCTGGACAAGCCGCTGTACGGGGTCAACCACCTCGCCTCGCACATCTGCGTCGACCAGCTGGAGCACGGCCGGCTGCCCTCGCCGACGATGGCCCTGCTGGTCTCCGGCGGGCACTCCTCGCTGCTGCTCAGCGAGGACATCACCAGCGACGTCCGCCCGCTCGGCGCGACCATCGACGACGCCGCCGGCGAGGCCTTCGACAAGGTCGCCCGGGTGCTCGGCCTCGGCTTCCCCGGCGGCCCGATCGTCGACCGCACCGCCCGCGACGGCGACCCCGGGGCGATCGCCTTCCCGCGCGGCCTGTCCGGCAGGAACGACCCGGCGTACGACTTCTCGTTCTCCGGTCTGAAGACCGCCGTCGCCCGCTGGGTGGAGGCCAAGCGCCGGGCCGGCGAGGAGGTGCCGATCGCCGACGTGGCGGCGTCCTTCCAGGAGGCCGTCACCGACGTGCTCACCCGCAAGGCCGTCAAGGCGTGCCGGGACAACGGCGTCGACCACCTGATGATCGGCGGCGGCGTGGCGGCCAACTCGCGGCTGCGCGAGATGGCCCAGCAGCGCTGCGACCGGGCCGGCATCCGACTGCGGGTGCCCCGGCCGGGCCTGTGCACCGACAACGGCGCGATGGTCGCGGCGCTCGGCGCCGAGATGGTATGGCGCGACCGCACGCCGTCCGCCTTCGACCTGTCCGCCGACTCCTCGCTGCCGGTGACCGACGTCCACGTGCCCCACACGGACTTCCACGGTCAGGCCTACGACGCCCTCGGCGGCGGCGCGGCATGACCGTCGCCGCGATGTGGGAGGCCCGGGCGGCGACCGGCCGGGCCGGCGAACTCGCCGCCTGGGTGCGGGAGTCGGCGCTGCCCGCGCTGCGCGGCTCGGCCGGGCTGGAGCGCCTCGAACTGCTCTCCGCCCCGGGCGAGAGGGTGCTGCTGATCGCCTGGTGGAGCGGCGAGCCGGTGCCCGTCGCCGACCCGCCGGCCGAGCTGTTGGGCCGCCCGGTGCACCGCTGGTCCTTCACCAGCGAGCACATCGAATAACTGATCGGGAACCGCTGACCTGTTCGCTACCGTGCTAGCTGAGAGAAAGCTGGACGGGAGCCGGGAGCGCGCAGCGGTGATCAGGGACGGGCGGAGCAGGGCCAGGACGTACGCGGCGGGGGCGGTGGCCCTGCTGGCCTTCGCCACCGCGTGCGGTGACGGCGGAGGCGGCGGTGGGGCCGCCCCGGCCGCCGCGGCCACGTCCGCCGCGGCCCGGCCCACCGGCGCCGCGCCGACCACCGGGGCCGCGACCGCCACCCCGTCCGGCGCCCCGGCGGGAGCGGGCGCCGCGGCCTGGGCCAAGTGGGGCCTCACCCCGCTCGCCCCCGCCCCGGCGCCGCCCGCCGACAAGCCCGTCAAGCTCCAACGGACCGGCCCGGTACCGGTGTTCAGCGACGTGAAGACGAGCGACAAGGTCGTCTTCATCACCATCGACGACGGCGCCGAGAAGGACCCGAAGTTCGTCGAGATGCTGACCGACCTCAAGGTGCCGGTCTCGATGTTCCTGACCCGGGACATCGTCAGGAACGACTACGCGTACTTCAAGCCGCTCCAGGCGCTGGGCAACCACGTCCAGAACCACACCGTGGACCACCCGGTGATGAGCAAGCTCCCGGTGGACAGGCAGAAGGCCGAGATCTGCGACGCGCAGTCCGCGCTCACCCAGCAGTACGGCACCGCCCCGCTGCTGTTCCGTCCGCCGTTCGGCGACGGCGCCAACACCCCGGTGCTCAACACCTCGGTCCAGGAGTGCGGCCCGCGCGCCATAGTGCTGTGGCGCGAGTCGATGCAGATCCACGACATGCAGTACCAGTCCGGGGACAAGAAGCTGAAGCCCGGCGACATCATCCTGGCGCACTTCCGCGGCCCCAAGGAGCTCAAGGGCGCCACGATGACCCAGATGTTCGGCGACCTGCTGGCCCGGATCCAGGAGCAGGGCTTCTCGGTGGCCCGGCTGGAGGACTACATCCAGGCGCCCGCCTCGTAGCTCAGACCGGCCGTCCCAGCATCATCAGCGGCCCGTGGTCGGTGCGGCTGAGGATCACCGTGACGGTGTTCGGCCCGGAGGGCTTGAGCTGGCGGCGCAGCTCCTCCGGGGTGATCGCCATCCCGCGCTTCTTGATCACCACCGTGCCGACCGCCCGCTCGCGCAGCAGCGCCTTCAGCTTCTTGATGTTGAACGGCAGCACGTCGGTGAGCTCGAAGGCGTGCGCGTACGGGGTGGCGACCAGTTCGTCCGAGGTCAGGTAGGCGATCTTCGGGTCGATCAGCCGGCCGCCCACCTGCTCGGCCACCTCGGCCACCAGGTGGGCCCGGATCACCGCGCCGTCCGGCTCGTACAGGTAGCGCCCGACCGGGCCGGCCGGCGGGTCGGGCAGGTCGCCGCCGGTCAGGCTGGCGCCCTGCGGCAGCAGGGTGGCGCGGTGCGGGCTCGCGGCCCGGGTGCCGAACCAGAGCACCGCCTCCTTGACGTCGCCGTGGTCGGACACCCACTCGGCCTCGGCGTCCTGCGGCACCGCCTCGTGCGGGATGCCCGGCGCCACCTTCAGTGCGCCGACCGGGGTCCGCCGGCCGGCCTCGACGGCCCAGGAGAGCGGCGGGGCGTACGCCTCCGGGTCGAACACCCGGCCGCGCGAGGTGCGCCGGGCCGGGTCGGTGAACACCGCGTCGAAGCCGGTGACGTCCACCTCGGCGACGTCCGCGCAGCGCACCTCGACCAGGTCGGCCAGGCCCAGCGCGGCGGCGTTGGCCGCGGTGGCGGCGCAGGCCGCCGGGTCCCGGTCGACGGCCAGCACCTCGATGCCCGCCCGGGCCAGCGCCAGCACGTCCCCGCCGATGCCGCAGCAGAGGTCCGCCAGCCGCCGTACGCCCAGGGCGGCGAACCGCCGTGCCCGCCACTCGGCCACGCTGCGCCGGGTGGACTGCTCCACCCCGTTGGGCGTGAAGTACATCAGGTCGGCGTCGGCCCCGAACTTCGCCCGCGCCCGCTGGCGCAGCCGCGCCTGCCCGAACGCCGCCGACACCAGCTCCGCCGGGTGCTCCCGGCGCAGCCGGGTCGCCAGCGCCAGCTCCTCCTCGGGGGTGAACTCGCGCAACTCGGCGAGCAGGGCCTGGCCCTCGGGGGTCAGCAGCGGCTGGAGGTTCTCGGTGTCCACGGGGCCATTCTCGCCGGTCGGGCGCCCCCGCTCCGCGTGCCCGCCGGCTCCGGCGGGCCGGACGGCGTCAGCGCCACAGGACGCCCGAGGACAGGACCGCCGGCAGCACGAAGGGGGAGAGCACCGCGGCGACCGGGAGGTACTGGTAGCCGGACCGCCGGCTGCGGAAGGCGACCACCAGGCCCGCCGTCAGGGCGGCGACCGGGGCGGCCAGCATCCCGATGCCCAGGAAGGCCCATTCGAGGCCGTCCCCGTCGTCCCCGTGGCCGGGGCCGCTGCCGAGGGAGGCGACGACGAAGAAGACCACGAACGGCAGCGCGGCTCCCAGCAGGGGCAGCGACAGCAGGGCGAGGGCGGCGTCCGTGGTCCGGGACGGGCCGACACGCACCGGGATCGATGTCATGACGAGGAGTCTGCCGACGGCGGGAGCGTCGCACATGAGTACGGCTACTCATCCGCGAATCGGGGTTCCCAGGGCGCGTCGTTGGCACTCTGGTTGACTGAGTGCTAACACGGCCCTATGGTCGTCCTTGGCACTCCCCACTAGGAGAGTGCTAACGCGACGACGTGTGTCTGACCCCCGCGACGGCAGACCCGCAGGATCGCCCCTACCCGTTAGAAAACCCCGTAATCTCCGAAGGGGAGCTCGGACGTGACCACCAGCAGCAAGGTTGCCATCAAGCCGCTCGAGGACCGCATCGTGGTCCAGCCGCTCGACGCCGAGACCACCACGGCCTCCGGCCTGGTTATCCCGGACACCGCCAAGGAGAAGCCCCAGGAGGGCGTCGTCCTGGCCGTCGGCCCGGGCCGCTTCGAGGACGGCCAGCGTCTGCCGCTCGACGTCGCCGTGGGTGACATCGTCCTGTACTCGAAGTACGGCGGCACCGAGGTGAAGTACCAGGGCGAGGAGTACCTGGTGCTCTCCGCTCGCGACGTTCTCGCCATCATCGAGAAGTAAGTCGTCCCGACCCGCCCCGGATCCGTGTCCTCCGTGACAGTGGCCCGGGGCGTGGTTGTTGGTTCACGTAGTTCGGCGGCCGGTCGGCCGGCCGCAGCCCCGAGGGAATAGGGAACATGGCGAAGATCCTGCAGTTCGACGAGGACGCCCGCCGCTCGCTGGAGCGCGGTGTCAACAAGCTGGCCGACACCGTCAAGGTGACCATCGGCCCCAAGGGCCGCAACGTCGTCATCGACAAGAAGTTCGGCGCCCCGACCATCACCAACGACGGTGTCACCATCGCCCGCGAGGTCGAGCTGGACGACCCGTACGAGAACCTTGGCGCGCAGCTCGTCAAGGAGGTCGCCACCAAGACCAACGACGTCGCGGGTGACGGCACCACCACCGCCACCGTGCTGGCCCAGGCCCTGGTCAACGAGGGTCTGCGCAACGTCGCCGCCGGTGCCGGCCCGGCCGCCCTGAAGAAGGGCATCGACAAGGCCGTCGCCGCCGTCTCCGAGCACCTGCTCTCCATCGCCCGCGAGATCGAGGGCAAGGACGACGTCGCCGCCGTCGCGTCCCTCTCCGCCCAGGACACCCAGGTCGGCGAGCTGATCGCCGAGGCGATCGACAAGGTCGGCAAGGACGGTGTCATCACCGTCGAGGAGTCGAACACCTTCGGCGTGGAGCTGGACTTCACCGAGGGCATGCAGTTCGACAAGGGCTACCTGTCGCCGTACTTCGTCACCGACGCGGAGCGGCAGGAGGCGGTCCTGGAGGACCCGTACATCCTGATCAACCAGGGCAAGATCTCCTCCATCCAGGAGCTGCTGCCGCTGCTGGAGAAGATCCTCCAGGGCGGTGCCTCCAAGCCGCTGCTGATCATCGCCGAGGACGTCGACGGCGAGGCGCTGTCGACCCTGGTCGTGAACAAGATCCGCGGCACCTTCAACGCCGTCGCCGTCAAGGCCCCGGGCTTCGGCGACCGCCGCAAGGCGATCCTCGGCGACCTGGCCGTCCTGACCGGTGGCCAGGTCATCTCCGAGGAGGTCGGCCTCAAGCTCGACCAGGTCGGCCTGGACGTGCTGGGCACCGCCCGCCGGGTGACCATCACCAAGGACGAGACCACGGTCGTCGACGGCGCCGGTGACGCCGAGGCCGTCGCCGGCCGCGTCGCCCAGATCAAGGGCGAGATCGCCGCGACCGACTCCGACTGGGACCGCGAGAAGCTGCAGGAGCGCCTGGCCAAGCTGGCCGGCGGCGTCTGCGTCATCAAGGTCGGCGCCGCCACCGAGGTGGAGCTGAAGGAGCGCAAGCACCGCCTGGAGGACGCCATCTCGGCGACCCGCGCCGCGGTCGAGGAGGGCATCGTCGCCGGTGGTGGCGCCTCCCTGGTCCACGCCGCCAAGGTGCTGAACGACGGCCTGGGCCTGTCGGGCGACGAGGCCACCGGTGTCGCGGTCGTCCGCAAGGCGCTGCACGAGCCGCTGCGCTGGATCGCCCAGAACGCCGGCCTGGAGGGCTACGTCATCACCTCCAAGGTCTCCGAGCTGGAGGCCGGCCAGGGCTACAACGCCGCCACCGGCGAGTACGGCGACCTGGTGAAGGCCGGCGTCATCGACCCGGTCAAGGTCACCCGCTCCGCCCTGGAGAACGCCGCCTCGATCGCCTCCCTGCTCCTCACCACCGAGACCCTCGTGGTGGAGAAGAAGGAGGAGGAGGCCGACAACGGTCACGGCCACTCGCACGGCCACGGCCACTCGCACTGAGGCTCCGACGCCTGACCGGAGGCCCGGTCCGCGCCCCGCGAGGGGAGCGGGCCGGGCCTCCGGCGTTCGCCCGCGCTTCAACTATCAGTAGAATTTTGCAGATTCCAAAGATTGCCTTATAAATAAGGCATGATCGAGGCCCGCCATCTGCGCGTCCTGCGTGCCGTCGCCCGCACCGGCTCCTTCTCCGCCGCCGCCCGCGAGCTGGGCTGTACGCAGCCCGCCATCAGCCAGCAGATGAAGGCCCTGGAGAAGTCGGTGGACACCCCGCTGGTGGTCCGCTCGGGCCGCGGGATGCAGCTCAGCGAGGCCGGCCGGGTCCTGCTCAAGCATGCCACCGGAATCCTGGCCGGGCTCTCCGCCGCCGAGGAGGAGGTCGCCGCGATCGCCGGGCTGCGGGCCGGGCGGGTGCGGCTGGTCTCCTTCCCGACCGCGAGCTCCACCCTGGTGCCGCCCGCCGTCGCCCGCCTGCGGGACGGCCATCCCGGGGTGCGCGTGTCGCTGGTCGAGGCGGAGCCGCCGGAGTCGCTGGCGATGCTGCGCGGCGGCGAGTGCGAGATCGCGCTGGCCTTCCGCTACCCGCAGTCCGACGGCGCCGCCGCGGCCCCGGCGCCCGCCCACGGCACGCCGCGCGAGGCCCGGGCCGAGGCCAACCTGGAGGCGCAGCAGCTGACCGCCGGGACCGACTGGTCCGATCTGGTGGTCACCCCGCTGCTGGACGACCCGCTGGTGGGCCTGCTGCCCGCCGACCACCCGCTGGGCGGGCGCGGCGGGGCGGTGGAGCTGGCCGAGCTGGCGGGGGAGCAGTGGATCGCCGGCTGCCCGCAGTGCCGGGGCCACCTGGTGGAGCTGTGCGCCGGCGCGGGCTTCGAGCCCCGGATCGACTTCGCGACGGACGACTACCCGGCGGTGGTCGGCCTGGTGGCGGCCGGGCTGGGGGTGGCGGTGCTGCCCCGGCTGGCGCTCCAGTCGGTGCGTCCTGACGGCGTGTCGACGGTGCCGGTGCGGACGGCCTCCGGGGCGCCCGCGGTGCGCCAGGTGGTCGCGCTGACCCTGCCGGACCTGGCCGAGGTGCCGGCCGTGGCGCTGATGCTGGAGCGGCTGGCGGGGGCGGCCGCCACGCGCTGACGGTGGGTGACGGGGCCGCCGTGGCCCTGTACGTACAGTGAGCCGACAGGCTGAAGCGCCGCGAGGAAACGTTTCTTCACGGCGCTCATGGAGACGGGTCTAGCGCCGGGCGACCGCCGGCGGGGTCAGCGGGACCTCGACCAGCCGGTGCCGCGAGCGTCCCAGCATCTCCTCGCGCTCGTCCTCGGTCATCCCGCCCCAGACGCCGTACGGCTCACGGACCGCCAGCGCGTGCGCCGCGCACTCGGCGATCACCGGGCAGCGCATGCACACCTCCTTGGCGCTGGCCTCGCGCGAACTGCGCGCGGCCCCGCGCTCGCCCTCGGGGTGGAAGAAGAGCGAGCTGTCCACGCCACGGCAGGCTGCGGAGAGCTGCCAGTCCCAGAGGTCCGCGTTGGGACCGGGGAGGCGGGAGAAATCTGCCATGGCTCATTCCCTTCAGAGGCTGTCGGCCGTCGGCCGGGCGTTCGGCGGGGCTGGCTGCCGAGCGGTGCGGCGGGGCTTCGATGCACTGGTGTGGACACCTGGAAATATGACTTAAGGCAACTCCATGGACAAGTCACCCACACACTGGCACAACAGTCAATGACCATACGAAAGCTATAAAAAAGGGCATAGTGGGCAAGGGGTCCGCCGGGCGCGGGCGTGGCAATCGGGTGGCCCGAGGGGCGCGCGGCGTGCCGGGCCGGTGTGCGGGTCGTACGCCGACCGCGCGCGAGCTGCGCAAAAGAGCGGCGTGTGCACCGCGATGCGGCTGATCGGTAACGGGTCGGCCACGTACAGTGGTGGAGATGGCCCCGAAGGCCGTAACTCATTCGAGTGACGGTCGTTGGAAGTGCGGAGGCGGTTAGCGGGCGCCGGACGTCGGGAACGATCGCGGGCAGGTTGGGGCGATCAGCACGGAGTCTGTCGCCGATCGGCCGTGTCGGAGAGGTTCGTACCAGCCAGGAGGCTCAACGTGACGCGGATCAGCTGCGGAGGACGACGGTCATGACTTCCGTTCTCGTTTGCGACGATTCCCCGCTCGCCCGCGAGGCGCTTCGCCGCGCGGTCGCGACCGTACCCGGTGTGGACCGGGTCACCACCGCGACGAACGGGGAGGAGGTCCTCCGCCGCTGGGTGGCCGACCGCTCCGATCTCGTTCTGATGGACGTCCGGATGCCCGGCCTCGGCGGGGTCGAGACGGTCCGGCGGCTGCTGTCCGCCGACCCGGGCGCGCGGATCATCATGCTCACCGTCGCCGAGGACCTCGACGGTGTCGCGCTCGCGGTGGCCGCGGGCGCCCGCGGATACCTGCACAAGGACGCCTCGCGCGCCGAGCTGCGGGCCACCGTCACCCAGGCCCTCGCCGACCCGACCTGGCGGCTCGCCCCGCGCCGGCTGCGCAGCCCCGACATGGGCGCGGCGCCCACGTTGACGGCGCGTGAGATCCAGGTGCTGGAGGGCATGAGCCACGGCCGCAGCAACGCCGAGATCGGCCGCGAGCTGTTCCTCTCCGAGGACACCGTCAAGACCCACGCCCGACGGCTCTTCAAGAAGCTCGGGGCCTCCGACCGGGCGCACGCGGTGGCGCTGGGCTTCCGCTGGGGCCTGGTCCGCTGACCACCGGCGGCGCCGCCGGTTGCGGCGTGCCGCCGGTGGTTCCCGGAGCGGACACCGCACAGGCGTGTGACGTTACGGTCCCGAGGTTGCACCATGGAGGAGTGGAGCACCTCGGGGACCAGCGGACAGGCACTGCGGCGAACCACGCAGCCGCAGGACACTCGGCGGACGGCGCGACGGACGGTACCAGCGACTGCGGCGGGGCGGGAGGCGGCACGGTGCAGGAGGGGCGGGTGGTGCACGGCATGCCGCACGGTGCCGCAGCGCATAACGTTCCGGTGCACAACTCCGGACGCGGTGCCGCGTTTTCCCGCTCGACCAGGCACCATGGACCGATGCGCGACGACGTCGCCGGTACGGCCGGCCAGGCGGACCCGGTGGAGGCCGAGCCCTCCGGTCCGGGTCACGATCCGTCGTACGCCGAACCCGGCGGTTCCGCCGGTGCGACCGGGCCGGACCGCCCGCCGGTGCTCGGCAGGGGCGGCTCCCCGTTGGTGGGCGAGCTGGTCGCGGCCGCTGTGCGCGGCGAGGGCCCGGCGATCGACGCGCTGCTCGCCTACGTCCACCCGCTGGCCCTGCGGTACTGCCGCGCCAGGCTGGTCCGGCTGCCCGGCGGGGCCCGGCACCACGTGGACGACGTCGCCCAGGAGGTCTGCGTCGCGGTGCTCTGCGCGCTGCCCCGGTACAAGGACCAGGGGCGCCCGTTCGAGGCCTTCGTCTACGGGATCGCCGCGCACAAGATCGCCGATCTCCAGCGGGCCGCGATGCGCGGGCCCGGCTCGACCGTGGTGCCCCAGGACGACCTGCCGGAGGTGCCGGACGAGGCGCTCGGCCCGGAGGAGCAGGCGCTGCTGAGCAGCGACGCGGCCTGGGCGAAGGAACTGCTCTCCAACCTGCCGGCCCGTCAGCGCGAGCTGGTGCTGCTCCGGGTGGCCGCCGGACTGTCGGCGGAGGAGACCGGCGAGGTGCTCGGGATGTCGCCCGGTGCCGTCCGGGTGGCCCAGCACCGGGCGCTCAGCCGGCTGCGGGCGCTCGCGGAGGAGTCCTCCTGACCTGTGCCGTCCCCGCCGCTCGCGGTGGAATGGCCCATGGTGCGGGGTTGTTGTCAAGGGCACACGAGGACACATTCGCGGTGCCAGTACCATGGGGTATCGGCGCCTGGGCGGGTTGCCAAAGTTTGACGGGTGCGCGCGGGGTCCCCTTGGAGGATCCTCCCATTGCACCCGGCTTCGGCGGTCTGCGCGAGTGAGCGATGAATGCGCCCCCACCCTCAGGGCGTGAGCGGATAAGGCCGGCCACGGAAGGTACCCCCCAAATGTCTTACAACGCCGCAGGCGTACCCGAGAAGTTCGCCATGCTCGGGCTCACGTACGACGACGTCCTGCTGCTGCCCGGGGCCTCCGAGGTGCTGCCGAACCAGGTGGACACCTCCTCGCGGGTCTCCCGGAACGTGCGCGTCAACATTCCGCTGCTCTCCGCGGCGATGGACAAGGTCACCGAGTCGCGGATGGCCATCGCGATGGCGCGCCAGGGCGGCGTCGGCGTGCTGCACCGCAACCTGTCCGTCGAGGACCAGGCCAACCAGGTCGACCTGGTGAAGCGGTCCGAGTCCGGCATGGTCACCGACCCGATCACGGTCGGCCCGGAGACCACCCTGGGCGAGGCCGACGCGCTGTGCGCCAAGTTCCGCATCTCCGGCGTGCCGATCGCCGACGAGGCGGGCAAGCTGCTCGGCATCGTCACCAACCGCGACATGGCCTTCGAGTCGGACCGCAGCCGCCAGGTCCGCGAGATCATGACCCCGATGCCGCTGATCACCGGCAAGGTCGGCATCTCCGGGGTGGACGCGATGGCCCTGCTGCGCCGCCACAAGATCGAGAAGCTTCCGCTGGTCGACGACGAGGGTCGGATCAAGGGCCTGATCACCGTCAAGGACTTCGTCAAGGCCGAGCAGTACCCGAACGCCGCCAAGGACGCCGAGGGCCGGCTGCTGGTCGGTGCCGCCGTCGGCGCCAGCGCCGAGGCGTTCGACCGGGCCCAGGCCCTGGTCGAGGCCGGTGCGGACTTCCTGGTGGTGGACACCTCGCACGGCCACAGCCACAACGCGCTGGCCTGGATCGCGAAGATCAAGTCGGCCGTCAAGATCGACGTGGTCGGCGGCAACGTCGCCACCCGCGACGGCGCCCAGGCGCTGATCGACGCCGGCGTGGACGGCGTCAAGGTCGGCGTCGGCCCCGGCTCCATCTGCACCACCCGCGTGGTCGCCGGCATCGGCGTGCCGCAGATCACCGCCATCTACGAGGCCGCGGTGGCCTGCCAGGCGGCCGGCGTGCCGGTCATCGGCGACGGCGGCCTGCAGTACTCGGGCGACATCGGCAAGGCGCTCGCCGCCGGTGCCGACACCGTGATGCTCGGCTCGCTGCTGGCCGGCTGCGAGGAGTCGCCGGGCGAGCTGATGTTCATCAACGGCAAGCAGTTCAAGTCCTACCGCGGCATGGGCTCGCTGGGCGCCATGCAGTCCCGCGGCCAGGGGCGCTCCTACTCCAAGGACCGCTACTTCCAGGCCGAGGTGGCCTCGGACGACAAGCTCGTCCCCGAGGGCATCGAGGGCCAGGTGCCCTACCGCGGCCCGCTGTCGGCCGTGCTGCACCAGCTGGTCGGCGGTCTGCGCCAGACCATGGGCTACGTCGGCGCCGCCACCGTCGCCGAGATGGAGAGCAAGGGCCGGTTCGTCCGGATCACCTCGGCGGGCCTCAAGGAGAGCCACCCGCACGACATCCAGATGACCGTCGAGGCGCCGAACTACTCGGCCCGCTGACGCCGCCGGACCACCGAGGGGCCCGCTGCCGCACCGCGGCGGCGGGCCCCTCGGGGCGTCCGGGCGTCCGGGCGCGGCTGTCGGGCGTTCGGGCGTGGGCCGTCGGGGCGGGACCAGCGGCAGTACGGGATACTGGGGTGCGGTCGGGGTGACCCGGCAGGCATGAGCAACAAAGCAGAAGGGCTCGAAGTGACTGAGATCGAGATCGGGCGAGGCAAGCGCGGCCGACGGGCGTACGCCTTCGACGACATCGCCGTCGTCCCCAGCCGCCGTACCCGGGACCCGAAGGAGGTCTCGATCGCCTGGCAGATCGACGCCTACCGCTTCGAGCTGCCGTTCCTGGCCGCCCCGATGGACAGCGTGGTCTCGCCGCAGCAGGCCATCCAGATCGGCCGCCTCGGCGGTCTGGGCGTGCTGAACCTCGAAGGCCTGTGGACCCGCTACGAGGACCCGCAGCCGCTGCTGGACGAGATCGCCTCGATCACCGACGAGTCCACCGCGACCCGCCGGCTCCAGGAGATCTACTCCGCGCCGATCCGCGCCGAGCTGATCAAGCAGCGGATCCAGGAGGTCCGCGACTCCGGCGTGGTCACCGCCGCGGCCCTGTCGCCGCAGCGCACCGCCGAGTTCTCCAAGGCCGTCGTGGACGCCGGCGTCGACGTCTTCGTCATCCGCGGCACCACCGTCTCGGCCGAGCACGTCTCCGGTGCCGCCGAGCCGCTCAACCTCAAGCAGTTCATCTACGAGCTGGACGTCCCGGTGATCGTCGGCGGGTGCGCCACGTACACCGCGGCGCTGCACCTGATGCGGACCGGCGCCGCCGGGGTGCTGGTCGGGTTCGGTGGGGGCGCGGCCCACACCACCCGGAACGTGCTGGGCATCCAGGTGCCGATGGCGACCGCCGTCGCCGACGTGGCGGCCGCCCGTCGCGACTACATGGACGAGTCCGGTGGGCGCTACGTGCACGTCATCGCGGACGGCGGGGTCGGGTACAGCGGGGACATCCCGAAGGCGGTCGCCTGCGGCGCCGACGCGGTGATGATCGGGGCCGCGCTGGCGCGGGCCACCGACGCTCCGGGCAAGGGGATCCACTGGGGGATGGAGGCCGTCCACGAGGAGCTGCCGCGGGGCAAGCGGGTGGACCTCGGGACGGTCGGGACCACCGAGGAGATCCTGACCGGGCCGTCGCACACGCCGGACGGGACGATGAATCTGTTCGGTGCGCTGCGGCGGGCGATGGCCACGACGGGGTACACGGAGCTCAAGGAGTTCCAGCGGGTCGAGGTGACGGTGAATCCGGCGCTGGATCACCGCTGAGGTTTGTCGATGGGGGCCCCTGCCGGGTGACGGTGGGGGCCTTCGGGGTTTGCGGGGGGTTTCTGTTCGGGGTTCGGGCTTTCGGGAGGGTGGGGGGCCGGGGGCGGCTCCGGGGGTGGGTGCTGCGGGGGCTGGATGATTTTCAGACTGCCGGTCCTGTGCCTGCGGGCTGGGGAGCGTTGGCAGTCTGAAAATCACCCGTCACGCCCCTCTCCGCACCCACCCCCTGCGCCGCCCCCTTCCGCAGCGCGTCCCTCTCGCGGGGGAGGAGGGGGTGGGTGGGTGGGGGAGGTGGGGGGATGCCTGCTGGGGGGTGGGGGGAGGCCTGCTGGGGGGTGGGGGCTGGGGGGTGCTGGTGGGGTGTGGGTGTTGCGGGTGTGCGGGCTTTCGCCCTGCGCGCCCGCTGGGGTGTTCGGGTGTAGGTGTGTGTGTGTGGTCAGGTGCGGGTGGCGGTGCGGCGGGTGAGGAGGAAGCCGCCGATGAGGGCGATGGCGTAGAAGGCGGCGTCGAGGGGGCGTAGGTCGGCGCGCCAGGTGGTGAGGGTGTCGTGGAGGAGGTTGTGGGGGGTGGGGCCTTCGGTGTGGAGGCGGCGGAGGTGTTCGATCAGTTGGCCGAGGAGGAGGGCGCCGGCGGCCAGGAGGGCGCCGAGTGGGGGGAGGAGGCGGCCTGGGCCGCCGAGGCGGCCCAGGGGGAGGGCGACCAGGCCGGCGGGGGCGATGGCCAGCCAGCCGAGGCTGTCGGCGGCGCGCAGGGGGGCGCTGCCGTAGGCGAGGCCGCCGAGGAGCATGGCGAGCAGGGCCAGGGTGACGGCCAGGGCGGTGCGGTGGCGGGGTGCGGGCCGGGGTTCGGGTTCGGTGGGGTCGAAGCCGGTGACGGCGCCGGGCATGCCGGGGGCGACGTAGCCCTCGGGGGCGGCCGGGGGAGGTTCGACCGAGTAGTGCTGGGCGGTGCGCGGCCGGGGCGACGGGCCGTCAGTGCCCGGTACGGGTGCGGTCATGGGCGTCGAATCCCCCCGGAAAGACGATGAGCTGCCGAACGGTAGCAGTGACTCGGACAGATCTTGGCGAGTTTTCGATCACAGATCGGGCACGGAGCGCCGCATCCGTTCAGGTCCGTCCCAGGTTGGGGCGGGGGCCGGGTGGTCGAGGGCCCTCGGGACAGGGGATGATGGAGGCTTGGGCGTTCGGGACCCAGGTCGGGCCGACGCGCCGTCACCACGACCGCCGGCAGCACATGGGGGAACGTTCCGAATGACCCAGGCGCAGGGTTCCACCGGCCGCCTCCTGGCCGGCCGCTACCGCCTGAACGGCGTGCTCGGGCGCGGCGGCATGGGCACGGTCTGGCGCGCCGAGGACGAGATGCTGGGCCGGACCGTCGCGGTCAAGGAACTGCGGATGAACGCCAGCGTCGACGAGGAGGAGAAGCACCGGCTGATCACCCGGACGCTGCGCGAGGCCAAGGCCACCGCGCGGATCCGGCACAACTCGGCGGTGACGGTCTTCGACGTAGTCGACGAGGACGACCGGCCGTGGATCGTGATGGAGCTGGTCGAGTCCCGCTCGCTGGCCGACGTGGTGCGGGAGGACGGGCCGCTGGAGCCCGCCCGGGCGGCGGAGATCGCGCTGGACGTGCTGGGCGTGCTCAGCGCGGCGCACGCGCTGGGGATCCTGCACCGGGACGTCAAGCCGTCCAACGTGCTGATCGGCGACGACGGCCGGGTGGTGCTCACCGACTTCGGCATCGCCAGCGTGGAGGGCGACGCCTCGGTCACCTCGACCGGGATGCTGGTCGGCGCCCCCTCGTACATCTCGCCGGAGCGGGCCCGCGGGCAGAAGCCCGGGCCGCCGGCCGACCTGTGGTCGCTGGGCGGCACGCTGTACGCCATGGTCGAGGGCCGGCCGCCGTACGACCGGGGCTCGGCGCTGGCCACGCTGACCGCGGTGATGACCGAGGACCTGGTCGCGCCGGTGAACGCCGGGCCGCTGCTGCCGGTGATCGAGGGGCTGCTGGCGAAGGACCCGGCCGAGCGGCTGGACGCCTCGCAGACCCGGTCGATGCTCAAGCGGGTGGTCGCGGAGTCGACCGCCCGGGCCGAGTCGACCACCGAGCACGCGGTGCCGGTGAAGAAGGCGGCCGCGGCGGAGCCGGAGGCCGAGGCCGGGCCGGCGAAGGCGGCGGCGGTGGAGCCGGAGCAGGCCGAGGACGGCCGCAAGCGGGCCGTGGGCGGGCTGCTGGGGACGGTTCGGGTCGGTAGCCGGGCCCAGGGCGCGGAGCCCGCCGGGAAGCCGTCGGGGGAGCCGGAGGCGGAGTCGATCCGACCGGTCACCAGCGAGTGGACGTTGGGCGCGACCCAGGCGGCCGGGGCCGATCCGCGCACCGGCCGGCGGCGGCTGGCCATCGCCACCGTGATCGTGGTGCTGCTGCTGATCGCGGGCGTGGTGGCGGTGGTCCAGGCGGTCGGCGGGGACGGCGGTCCGGGCGGCGGGGCCACCCGGAGCGCGGGTGCCACCGGGCCGGTGACGGCCAGTACGCAGCCGGAGCCGGTGTCGAGCCCGAGTGCGGCGGCGCCGCCGGCGCCGGCGCCCGCCCAGCCGACCGGTGACCCGGCGGCGGTGCCGGACGCGCCGGCGCAGTCCGCCGGTGCGCCCGCGGCTCCCGTGCAGACCCCGGCGCCGGTGCAGACCCCGGCTCCCGTGCAGACCCCGGCGGCGCCCGCGCCGGCCGCCGTGCCGGCCGGCTACCACGAGTACAAGGACCCGAGCGGCTTCTCGGTCGTGCTCCCGGACGGTCTGCAGCCGGCCGGGTCGGACGCCAACCGGCGGATCTTCAAGAACGCGGCCGACGGCAGCCAGCTGCGGATCGAGTGGACCACGTCGCCCGGGGCGAGCGCGGTCGCGGACTGGCAGGAGTCGGAGCCGAACGTCCGCGGTCAGGTCAGCAACTACCAGCGGCTGAACCTGGCGGCGATCACCTACCGGCAGTGGACCAACGCGGCGGACTGGGAGTGGACCAACGGCACGCCCAGGATGCACTCGCTCAACCGCGGCTTCGTGACCGGGACTCCGGCCAAGTACGGGTACTCGATCTACTGGATCGTCCCGGACGCGGAGTGGGCCGCCCAGGCCCCCGTCCGGGACGTCGTCTTCAACAGCTTCCAGCCGGCGCCGTAGGGCGACAGGCCCTAACCGATCAGGCGTTGCTTGGCGCGGGTGAACTCGTCATCGGTGAGGGCGCCGGAGGCGCGCAGGGCGGCCAGCCGTTCGAGCTGGCCGATGAGCTGGTCGCCGGTGGCGGCCTCGGCCGGGGCGGCGGGTACGGCCTTCGGGGCGTTGCGGGCGGTGCGGGCGGCGGTCCGGAGCTGTTCGGCGAAGAAGTCGGCCTTGACCACGTCCTCGAAGCGGTGCGAGCCGGTGAGCGCCACCACCAGGAGCACTTCGCCGTTGAGCTTGGTGCGGGTCACGGTGACGTCGGTGACGGCGGCGAGCGGAACCGGTACCGGAGGCTTCCCGTCCTTCAGGAAGAGCAGCCGATGGGTGGTCAGCACGAGCATGCCCTTGCGGAAGTGGTCGGGATGGCGCCCGGCGGTCGAGGCTACCGGCTTCTCACCGTCGATGATGGTTCCCTCGACGGTACGGAGGGCCTCGGCCTGGTTGGCCTTGCCGCTGTTTCCGGACGCCTCGAAGGCGGTGTCGATCAGATCGGTCCAGTCCATGGGATCGAGCCTAAGGGAGCCGCTCAGTAGGCTGCTCGGAGAGCGAGAGGAACTGGCATGCGAGGCGCCCCCGGGCAGTTGCTGGCGGGGCGGTACCGGCTGACGGACCGTCCTGAACCGCTGCGTGCCCACGCGGTGGACGAGCGGACCGGCGAATCGGTGCTGCTGAGCGCCCTGGAGCTGCCGGAGTTGCTGACGTCGGGTCAGGACCCGGAGGAGGCCGCCGCGGCGCAGGCGGACCGGTTGGTGCGGCGGGTGGCGGCGGTCGGTTCGGCCGCGCCGGTCGCGCACCCGAGGTTGCTGCGCGGGGTCGGCGCGTTCGTCGAGGGCGAGCTGTTGTGGACGGTGGAGGAGCGGCCGGCCGGGCGGACGGTGGCCGAGCTGCTCGCCGAGGGGCCGCTGCCGCCGTACCGGGCGGCCGAGCTGGCGGCGGACGTGGCCGGCGCGCTGCGGGCGCTGCACGCGGCCGGGCTGACCCACGGCGCCCTGACCGCGGAGTCGGTGCTGGTCTGCGAGGACGGCGCGGCGATGCTCGGCGGGCTGCTCGCCGGGGTGGCGGAGGAGGCGCTGGCCGAGGAGCTCGGCGGGCCGGGCGGGCGGCGCCGGTACGAGGTGCGGGCCACCCTGGTCGGGCCGGTGGCGGAGCGCTGGCCGCTGGACGGCGGCCCGGCGGGCGACTGCTGGGCGCTCGGGGTGCTGCTGCAGCGGCTGGTCACCGGCCGTGCGCCGTACCCGGAGCGGGACGTGCCGGAGCTGGTGACGGCCGTACGGGACGGGCGGCGCGAGCCCGCGGTGGTGTGCGGGCCGCTCGCGCCGCTGGTGGAGCGGCTGTTGCGGCCCGATCCGGTGCTGCGGCCGACGGCGGAGGCGGTCCGCGGCGAGCTGGCGGCGCTGCTGGCGGGGGCGCCGGAGCCGGTCGACGAGGAGCGGGCGGCGGGGGTCCCGGTGCTGAAGCCGGAGGCGCCGCTGGTGCCGCGCCCGCGCGGCGGGAGGGCCGGGAGGAGTGCCCGGAAGGGCGGGAACGGTGGGGACTTCGGGCCGGGGAACGGGGCGAAGCCGCCCCGGATACCCCCCGCCCTGTTGGGCCCGCTGCTGGTGGGTGGAGTGTTCGTGCTGCTCGCGCTGGGAATCGCCGCGGTGGTCCTGTTCGCAGGCTGACGGCCCGCCGGGGTTCCGGCCTGCCGGTCCGGGGAGCGGGCGAGATTACCCGGGGAGGCAAGGTGCGCCTAATGTGTGCCTGGGATTTGTTCGAACAGTGGTCTGCACCAGGCCCTCCGTCGCGGTGACGGCAGGCGGAATGTGTGGGGGAGCGGGCGCAGATGGGCGTGCAGGACCGGCCGGAGTCGGCCGAGGCGGAGCGGTTGCTGGCCGGGCGGTACGAGCTCGGCGAGCGGCTCGGCCGCGGCGGCATGGGCACTGTCTGGCGGGCCTGGGACCGGATGCTCGACCGCGAGGTCGCGGTCAAGGAGCTGACCGTCAACCACCTGCCCGAGGAGGACCTCCAGATCCTGCACGCCCGGATGAAGCGCGAGGCCAGCGCGGCCGCGCGGATCAAGCACCCCGGCGTGATCACCGTGCACGACGTGCTGGAGCAGGACGGCCGGCCCTGGATCGTGATGGAGCTGGTCGACGGCCGCTCGCTGGCCGACGTG
This sequence comes from Kitasatospora sp. NPDC001547, assembly GCF_042894165.1. Classification (NCBI taxonomy): domain Bacteria; kingdom Bacillati; phylum Actinomycetota; class Actinomycetes; order Kitasatosporales; family Streptomycetaceae; genus Kitasatospora; species Kitasatospora sp. NPDC001547. The sequence goes on from NZ_JBIAVL010000010.1 coordinate 150,420, forward strand.
ATCAGCCAGGACGGCACCCTGCAGCCGCGCGCCGCCGCCGAGGTCGGCAGCCAGGTGCTGGCCGCGCTGCACCGCGGCCACCAGCTGGGCGTGCTGCACCGGGACGTGAAGCCGGCCAACGTGCTGCTGGAGCGCGGCACCGGGCGGGTGGTGCTGCTGGACTTCGGCATCGCGAAGTACGAGGGCTCGACCGAGCTGACCCGGCCCGGCGACCTGGTCGGCTCGCCGGACTACCTGGCGCCGGAGCGCGCCCAGGGCGAGCGGCCCGGGCCGGCCTCGGACCTGTGGGGCCTCGGGGCGACGCTGTACGCGGCGGTCGAGGGCCAGTCGCCGTTCCGGCGGGACTCGCCGATCACCACGCTCGCCGCGGTGGTCGACGAGCCGCTGCCGGAGTCGCGGCGGGCCGGGCCGCTGGGGCCGGTGCTGGCCGCGCTGATGGCCAAGGACCCGGCCGAGCGGCCCACCGCGGACGAGGCGGCCCGGATGCTGGCCGAGGTGCAGGCCGGGCACACGATGGGCCTGAAGTCGGTCGCGTCGGTGCGCACGCCCACCCAGTCGGTGCCGGTGGTGGACCGCAGTGAGGGCCGGGCGTCCGCGGCGGAGCCGGTCGAGGGCTCCGAGGAGCCGACCGAGCCGAAGGCCGCCGCGCCCGCCGTCCCCCTCGTCCCCGTCGGACCGGACACCGCCGGGGGCGCGCAGGCCGCGGCGATGGCGTACACCGGGCCCGTCGCGCCGGTGCCGCACTCCGTCACGCCCGCGCGCGGTCCGGCCAGGCGCCGCAACCTGCTGAAGATCGTCGGCATCGCGGTGGCCGTCGGCCTGCTGGCCGCCGCCGGCACCTTCCTCGTCACCCGGCACATGGTGGGCGGCGACGGCCCGGTGGACCCGACGCCGACCGCCGCCGAGTCCACCGGCCCCGAGCCCACCAGCGACGCCACCCCGGCGGTGGCGCCGCCCAGCGGCTACCACTGGGTCGACGACCCGGCCGGCTTCCGCTTCCCGCTGCCGAACGGGACCCCGTCCTGGCAGCGGATCAGCGCCGGGGACAACCAGATCTTCTACAGCCCCGACGGCAAGGTGCACTACCTCCAGTTCGCCGTCACCGTCGGCCAGTCGGTCAAGCCGCTGGACCACATGCGGCAGATGGAGGGCAACGTCTCCAAGTCGCTCAAGGACTACAAGCAGCACCGGATGGCCGGCACGGCGGTGAAGGGCCAGGAGGCGGCGGTCTGGGAGTTCAGCTACCTGGCCAAGGAGGGCGGCCGCCGGCGCGCGATCGAGACCGAGTTCATCAGCCAGGACGGCACCAGCTACGCGATCTACTCGTCCAGCCCGGAGAAGGGCAACGAGTGGAACGAGGCCGAGCAGCGCTTCTACGCGGTGCTCAACAACTTCACCCCGACCCGCTGACCGGGCGCGGGCGGAGCGCCCGCTTTCGCCCGACTGCGGCAGATTCTTGTTACCGACGGGTACCGGACCGGCCGCCGAGCGCCTAGGCTGCGCCGTATGTCGGACCTCACAGCAGATGCAGTGGCCACCGAACACCCCGGCACCGGCAATCCGGCGGCCCCCGGCGGCGGCCGGACGGTCGCCGCGGCCGTCCCGCCGTCCCTGGTCGCCAGGCTGGCCGCCGGCGTCACCGCCACCGGCGAGCCCGACCTGGTGGAGACCGTCGCCCCGCTGACCGGCGAACGGCTGGCCAGTCTGCCGCAGTCCACCCCGGCCGACGTCGAGGTCGCCTTCCAGCTGGCCCGCCGCGCCCAGGCGGCCTGGGCCGCGCTGCCGGTGCGCCGCCGGGCCGCCGTCCTGCTGCGCTTCCACGACCTGCTGCTCAGGCGGCAGGACGAGGTGCTGGACCTCGTCCAGGCGGAGACCGGCAAGGCCCGGCTGCACGCCTTCGAGGAGGTGCTGGCCGTCGCCATGGCCGCCCGGCACTACGGGCGGGCCGCGCACGCGTACCTCAGGGACAAGCGGCACGGCGGCGCGCTGCCGGTGCTCACCCGCGCCGTCGAGGCCCGCCGTCCCAAGGGCGTGGTCGGCCACATCTCGCCGTGGAACTACCCGCTGGAGCTGTCCGTCGGCGACGCCCTGCCCGCCTTCGTGGCCGGCAACGCGGTGGTCAACAAGCCCGACACCCAGACCGCGCTGACCGCGCTGTGGGCCCGCGAGCTGCTGGTCGAGGCCGGGCTCCCGGCCGACCTGTGGCAGATCGTGATCGGCGACGGCCCGGTGATCGGCCCCGCCGTGGTGGAGCACGCCGACTACGTCTCGTTCACCGGCTCCACCCGCACCGGCCGCGACGTCGCCCAGCGCGCCGCCGCCCGCCTGGTCGGCGCCTCGCTCGAACTCGGCGGCAAGAACGCCATGCTGGTGCTCGCCGACGCCGACCTCGACGCGGCCGCCGCGGGCGCCGTACGGGCCTGCTTCTCCTCCGCCGGGCAGCTGTGCATCTCGATCGAGCGGCTGCTGGTGCACCGCTCGGTGGCCGACGAGTTCCTGGAGCGCTTCGCCGCCCGCACCCGGGCGCTGCGCCTCGGCGGCGGCCTCGCGTACGGCGCGGACATGGGCTCGCTGGTCTCCGTCCGCCAGCTGGAGACCACCACCCGGCACGTGGACGAGGCGGTCAAGGCGGGCGCCACCGTGGTGGCCGGCGGGCGCGCCCGGCCGGATCTCGGCCCGTTCTTCTTCGAGCCGACCATCCTCGACGGCGTCACCCCGGACATGGCGGTCTGCGCCGAGGAGACCTTCGGCCCGGTCGTCTCCCTCTACCGCTTCGACACCGACGAGGAGGCGGTGGCCGCCGCCAACTCCACGCCGTACGGCCTGAACTCCAGCGTCTGGACCAGGGACCAGCGGCGCGGCCGGGCGGTCGCGGCCCGGCTGCGCACCGGCACGGTCAACGTCAACGAGGCGTACGCCGCCGCGTACGGCTCGGTCGGCTCGCCGATGGGCGGCATGGGCGACTCCGGGCTCGGCCGCCGGCACGGCGCGGAGGGCATCCTGCGCTTCACCGAGGCGCAGACCATCGCGACCCAGCGGCTGATGCCGATCGCGCCCGCGTTCGGGCTGGACGACAAGCAGTTCGCCGCCGTGATGACCGGCGGGCTGCGGGCGCTCAAGGCGCTGCGCTTCAAGTAGGCCCCGAAGGCCCGTGGGCCCCCGGACGGAGGCGGGCCCCGGAGGCACGCGGGCCCCGCGCGTCCGCCGGGGCCCGGTTCGCGGTACCCACAGGCAGGTTCACCCGGCGAAGGAGCGGTGGCAGATGGTGCAGTCCGGCGGTGCGGCGGAGTTCGACTACGACGTGGTGGTGGTCGGCTCCGGCTTCGGCGGTTCGGTCGCGGCCCTGCGGCTGACCGAGAAGGGCTACCGGGTCGCCGTCCTGGAGGCCGGGCGGCGCTTCGACCGGGACGAACTGCCCCGGAACTCCTGGGACCTGCCGAACTACCTGTGGGCGCCGCAGCTCGGGCTGTACGGCATCCAGCGCATCCACCTGCTGGCCAACGTGCTGATCCTGGCCGGCGCCGGGGTCGGCGGCGGCTCGCTGAACTACGCCAACACCCTGTACGTGCCGCCGAAGGCCTTCTTCGAGGACCGCCAGTGGCGCCACATCACCGACTGGCAGCAGGAGCTGGCGCCGTTCTACGACCAGGCGCAGCGGATGCTCGGGGTCCGGCTCAACCCGACCCTCACCCCCTCCGACGTCCACCTCAAGGCGGCCGCCGAGCGGATGGGCGTCGGTGACACCTTCCACATGGCGCCGGTCGGGGTCTTCTTCGGCGACGGCGGGGACACCGACGGCAGCGCCAAGGCGGCGCCCGGCGGCGAGGTGGCCGACCCGTACTTCGGCGGCGCCGGCCCGGCCCGCAAGGCCTGCGTGGAGTGCGGCGAGTGCATGACCGGCTGCCGGCACGGCGCCAAGAACATGCTCACCGAGAACTACCTCCACCTGGCGGAGCGGGGCGGTGCGGAGATCCACCCGCTGACCACGGTGGCCCGGATCCGCGAGTACGGCGCCGGCTACGCGGTGGACGTGCGCCGCACCGACTCCCGGTCGAGGACGGACCGGGTGAAGGCGGGCGCGCGGACGATCACCGCGGCCCGGGTGGTCGTGGCGGCCGGCACCTACGGCACCCAGTCGCTGCTGCACCGGATGCGCGACGGCGGCCACCTGCCCCGGATCTCGGATCGGCTGGGCGAGCTGACCCGCACCAACTCCGAGGCGCTGGTGGGCGCGCAGACCACCGACCGGCGCTACGGCGCCAGGGCGGACTTCACCAAGGGCGTGGCGATCACCTCGTCGATCCACCCGGACGCCAACACCCACATCGAGCCGGTCCGCTACGGCAAGGGCTCCAACGCGATGGGCGCGCTGTCCATCGCCCAGGTCCGGGGCGGCGGGGCGGTCCCGCGCTGGCTGCGCTACCTGGCCAACTCGGCGCTCCACCCGGTGACCTTCGCCCGCTCGATGAACCAGCGCCGCTGGTCCGAGAAGACGATCATCGGCCTGGTGATGCAGTCGCTGGACAACTCGATCACCGTCTCGCTGCGGAAGGGGCCGCTCGGCAAGGCCCGGCTCACCTCCTCCCAGGGCCACGGCGAGCCCAACCCGACCTGGATCCCGGCCGCCGAGAAGGGCGCCCAGGCGCTGGCCGACGAGATCAACGGCTTCCCGGGCAGCACCGTCGGCGAGATCTTCGACATCCCGATGACGGCGCACTTCCTGGGCGGCTGCCCGATCGGCGACGCCCCCGAGACCGGCGTGGTGGACCCGTACCACCGGCTGTACGGCTACCCCGGGATCAGCGTGGTGGACGGCTCGGCCGTCTCCGCCAACCTGGGCGTCAACCCCTCGCTCACCATCACCGCCCAGGCCGAGCGCGCCATGTCGATGTGGCCGAACAAGGGCGAGGCGGACCCGCGCCCGGCCCAGGGCGAGGAGTACCGGCGGGTCGCCGCGGTGGCCCCGGCGCGGCCGGCCGTCCCCGAGGGCGCGTTCGGCGCGCTGCGGCTGCCGCTGCTGCCCGTCCCGGAGGTCCCGAAGAAGCGCGGCTGACCCGGCCGGGACGTCCAACCGGCCTGTCCCCTTTCCCGGTTGACATCCGTTCGGGTCCGATGGGATAAACGGGCTCCCTGGGGCGCCCAGGGACTCGTCGAGCGGGGGGAACGCGGGCCATGGCCGACTGCACGTCGTGCGGGGCGACTTCGGAGGAGGGGGCCTCCACCTGCGGGTCGTGCGGCCGGCCGTTCGCGCCGCCGCCCCCGCCGGCCGCCGCTCCGCCCGTCCCGCCGCCCCCGCCGGGTGCGGCTCCGCCCGTCCCGCCGCCCGGGTACGGGCCGCGGCCGGAGTACGCGCCGGCCGTGGCCCCGCCCGCGCTGGCCAGCTGGGGAGCCGGGCAGCAGTACGACCGGCAGCCCGGGTTCCAGCGCCTGCTGACCGCCGCGGACTGGCGCCCGGCGGCCAGGGCGGCCGTCGCACCGACCCTCGTCCTGCTGGCCGTGGCGCTGGTCGCGGCGATCCCGAGCGACTACCAGTACCAGTACCGGTTCGAGGCGCCCGGCTTCGGCGAGCGCTACCTCGCGATGCTGTCGATGACCCTGAACGCGCTCGGCGCGCCGTTCCGGATCGGCTTCGAGAGCTCGGCGAGCCGGGGCACGGCCGGCTGGACGGAGTCCGTCCGGGTGCTGCCGATGACCGTCACCGCCCTGTGGTGCCTGGCGCTCTGGCTCGGCCTGCGGGCCGGGCTGCGCCGTCGCAAGGCGGTGGAGGGCCAGCTGACCAGGGGCCGGGCCGCCGCCGAGGCGGTGCGCACCGCGGCCGTCCTCGCGGCGGTGAGCCTGGTGCTCGGCCTGGCCGGCGGTACGGACTGGAACCCGGACGGCCGCCGGGTCGGGGCCGACTACCCCGGCTCCGGCCGGAAGTCGGCGGAGTCGCTGATCACCGCGGACTCCGGCTGGCTGGAGGCGGTCGCCTGGACCGCCGTGGCGGCCGCCCTGCTGGCCTTCCTGGTGTACGGCACCGACGCGCTGCGCTGGGCCGCCTGGCGCAGCCGGGCGGTGCGCGGCTGGGCGGTGGCCGCGCTGACCGCCGGCCAGGCGCTCGCGATCTCGGTGGGGCTGTCCTCGGTGGCGGCCTTCGTGCTGGTCGCGGCGAACGGCGACAGCGGGGCGCTGACCGGGATCTCGCTGGCCTTCCTGCCCAACCTGGGCCTCGGTCTGCTCGGCTTCGGCTCGGGGGCGAGCCTGCGGTCGCACACCAACCTGTCCGGCGACGGCGAGTCCTCGTGGCGGGATCGCGGCAGCGACACCGAGTTCTCCTTCTTCGACCTGCGGGACGTCAGCGCCGACTGGCGCTGGGCCGGCCTCGCGGCGCTCGTCGCGGCGGGCGTGCTCGGCTGGACGGCCTACCGGCGGCGCCTGGACGCCACCGACCGGCTGCGGCTGGCGGCCCTGTACGCCGGGGCGCTCACCCTGCTGATGACGGTCTCCGGGGCGGTGCTGGTGGAGACCAGCTCCATGACCGGCTGGGTCGACGAGGCCAAGCGGATGGAGTTCTCCCAGGAGTCCTCGGTCGGGCTGGTGTTCCTGACCGTGCTGGTGGCCAACGCGGTCTGGGCGCTGGCCGGCGTGCTGCTGGTGCCGGCGCTGCTGGCGGCCGTCCGCGGCCGGGGCGAGGGTGCGCCGGGCGGCGCCGTGCCGTACGCCGAGTCCCCGTTCGCGCCGGGCGGGGGCGCCGCGTCGTACCCGCCGGAGGTGCCGTACGCGACGCCTTCGTACGGTGTCCCGGCGCAGCAGGGCGGCCCGGTGCCGGGGGCCGGGGTGCCGCCGCAGGCCGCCGGTCCGCAGGACGCGCCGTACGCCGCCGGGAGCGGGGTGAGCGAGGTGCTCGCCTCGCACGAGGTGCCGTCCGCGCCGCCCGCCCCGGCCGGCGGGGCGCCGGTGCCGCCGCGCCCGGCCGAGGAGCCGGTCGACCCGAGCGTCTGGCGCGAGCACCCCTGAGCCGGAGCGCCCCTGAGCCGGAGCACCCCTGAGCCGGGGCGCCCCTGAGCCGGGGCGGCCCTGAGCCGGGGCGGCCCGGACAGGGCAAAGGGCCCCGCGGGGGAACGGGGCCCTTTGTCGTTCAGCACTCGGCGTCAGGGCCGCGCCGGTGCTGGGGTGACGGCGCCGGGGGAGGAGCGCCGTCGTGTCGGTTGGCTTCGGGGCGCGCCGTGCGGCTCCGGCGTGGGTGGCCGGCCGCGCGGGGCGCGCAGACCCGTGGGCGAGGGGTCGGCGCGCAGGTCTGCGCCGGTCCTGTGCTCACGGAGCGTGAACTGACGACCGCTGCCACCTCCCTGCGGCGCGGCTGCGGAGAACGCCCTTGGCGGGCCTCCTCGGCGAGCCGTGAGGCGCCGGGAGAACCGCTTACAAGGAGCATCGTGCTGGACGAGGGGCTCGCTCTGCAACCGGTTCGGCGCAGTTCGGCCCAGAGCAATTCCCGCCGCGACCGCCATCGATGATCACGGTGCGTAGTGGCTCGGGTGGTGGTGGCGCACGGGGACGCGCGTAGCGGCGCGGTGTGGAAGGGGGCGTGCGCCCGGGCGCGCACCGGATCGGACCGGGGGTGCGACGGCCGGCCCGGGCGTCCCCGGATTCCGGCCGTCCCACCTCTCGGCCCAGTCGCGGCCGGGGTCGCTGTCCCCTGCTGGCCGGCCGCGGCACCCGCGCACGGTCCCACGGAGCCGCGCGCCCGGCGGGCCGGGCGGCGGCACCACGTGCGCCGGTGGACTGGGTGGAACTCCACGCGTGGTCCTGCTGCCGTACGGCGGTGCCCCCGCGGGGACGGGCGGCGCGTCTGGCGGACGCGGCGCGGCCGTACGTTCGTCAGAAGCAACGAACCGCCGCCCCGCCCGGTCACGGTTCGTTGGACGGGCAGACGAGTGAAACCGGACAGCCCGGTAGAATCGGTGTCCAGACACCCCACACCGTCCGCAGCCGCAGCCCCCGCCGGGGAAGCGGGCCCGCGCGACACCTCGATACCGCTGCCGGAAGGCCGTCTGTGTCCTCTGCAATTCCCGTCCAGTCCGCGCCGGACAACGACCCCGTCCTGGTGGTCGACTTCGGCGCCCAGTACGCCCAGCTCATCGCCCGTCGGGTGCGTGAGGCGCGGGTCTACAGCGAGATCGTGCCGAGCAGCATGCCGGTCGCCGAGATGCTCGCCAAGAACCCCAAGGCGATCATCCTCTCCGGCGGCCCGTCGTCGGTCTACGAAGAGGGCGCGCCGCAGATCGACCGCGCGATCTTCGAGGCCGGTGTCCCGGTCTTCGGCATGTGCTACGGCTTCCAGCTGATGGCCAAGAGCCTCGGCGGCACCGTCGACAACAACGGCGCCCGCGAGTACGGCCGCACCCCGCTGACCGTCTCCCGCACCGGCTCCACCCTGTTCGAGGGCGTCCCGGCGCAGCACTCGGTGTGGATGTCGCACGGCGACGCCTGCTCCGCCGCCCCGGAGGGCTTCGAGGTCACCGCCTCCACCGACCTGGTCCCGGTCGCGGCCTTCGAGAACGACGAGGCCCGGCTGTACGGCGTCCAGTACCACCCCGAGGTGCTGCACTCCGACCACGGCCAGCTGGTCCTGGAGCACTTCCTCTACCGCGGCGCCGGCATCGCCCCGACCTGGACCACCGGCAGCGTGGTCGACGAGCAGATCGCCCTGATCCGCGAGCAGGTCGGCGACAAGCGCGCGATCTGCGGCCTGTCCGGCGGCGTGGACTCCGCGGTCGCGGCCGCCCTGGTCAACAAGGCCATCGGCGACCGGCTGACCTGCGTCTACGTCGACCACGGCCTGATGCGCAAGGGCGAGACCGAGCAGGTCGAGAAGGACTTCGTGGCCGCCACCGGCGTCCAGCTGAAGGTCGTCGACGCCTCCGAGCGCTTCCTGAACGCGCTGAAGGGGGTCACCGACCCCGAGGAGAAGCGCAAGATCATCGGCCGTGAGTTCATCCGGGTCTTCGAGCAGGCCCAGGCCGAGATCATCGCCGAGGCCGGCGAGCACGGCGAGTCGGTCGACTTCCTGGTCCAGGGCACCCTGTACCCGGACGTGGTGGAGTCCGGCGGCGGCACCGGCACCGCCAACATCAAGTCCCACCACAACGTCGGCGGCCTGCCCGAGGACCTCCAGTTCCAGCTGGTCGAGCCGCTGCGCAAGCTGTTCAAGGACGAGGTCCGGATGGTCGGCCAGGAGCTGGGCCTGCCGGAGGAGATCGTCCAGCGCCAGCCGTTCCCGGGCCCGGGCCTGGGCATCCGGATCGTCGGCGAGGTCACCAAGGAGCGCCTGGACCTGCTCCGCGACGCCGACGCGATCGCCCGCGAGGAGCTGACCGCGGCCGGCCTGGACCGTGAGATCTGGCAGTGCCCGGTCGTGCTGCTCGCCGACGTCCGCAGCGTGGGCGTGCAGGGCGACGGCCGCACCTACGGCCACCCGATCGTGCTGCGCCCGGTCTCGTCCGAGGACGCCATGACCGCCGACTGGTCGCGCCTGCCGTACGACGTGCTGGCGAAGATCTCCACCCGGATCACCAACGAGGTCCGCGACGTGAACCGCGTCGTCGTCGACGTCACCAGCAAGCCGCCGGGCACCATCGAGTGGGAGTGAGCACTCCCGCCGGCCGGCGGGGCGGGACTCCGTCTCCGTCCTGAGGCCGGTGCCTGAACGGCCGCGCCGTCGTTCCCGTACTGGAGGGAGCGACGGCGCGGCCGTTTGCCGTGCGGGTGCCGCTCTCCGGGAGGGACCTCCCACCGAAAGCGGTCGGGAACGGGCAGAATGCGGACCGGACCTGTCAGGGAGTGGCAGGCGGCGAGGGAAGGTGTGAGGGATGTCGGAGGCCAGCAACGCGGTGCCGGCCGGTGGGGGAGCGGCCGGTCGGGCCGACCGGGTGGCGCGGTGGCGGGCGCTCGCGTCCGGGCACGCGCTGCTGCCGCTGCGGCTCTTCCTCGGCGTCACGTTCGTCTACGCCGCCCTCGACAAGCTCTCCGACGCCCACTTCCTGGCCGGGGCGGGCGACCCGGCCTCCTTCGTCTCGCAGACCCGGGCCGCCAAGGCGGGCGGCAGCCCGATCTCCTTCCTGCTCGGCCCCGCCCTCGACCACCCGACCCTGTTCGCGCTCGCCGTCGCCTTCGGCGAGCTGGCGGTCGGCCTCGGCACCCTGCTCGGCCTCTGGGGCCGGGCCGCCGCGCTCGGCGGCGCGCTGCTCAGCCTCAGCCTGTGGCTGACCGTGAGCTGGAGCGTCGCGCCGTACTACCTCGGCAACGACCTGGCATACCTGATGGCCTGGACCCCGCTGGTGCTGGCCGGCACGCCGTACCTGTCGGTGGACGGCTACCTGGCCCGCCGGGCCGGGCGGGACCGCGCGCGCGGGCTCGGCGAGGACCACGTCAGGCGCCGGGCCCTGGTGGACGGCGGGATCGCGGCCGTCGCGATCGGCGGGGCCGGGCTGCTGGCCGGCTCGCTGACCCGCACCTTCGGCCGGGACCGGTCCGCCGCGCCCGAGCAGTCGGCCGCCCCGGTCTCCGCCGCCCCGGCCCAGGCCCCCGCAGTGCCCGCCGCGAGCGTGCCGGTCGGCGGCTCGGCCCAGGTCAAGGACCCGGCCACCGGGGACGCCGTCTACATCGTCCAGCCCAAGGCCGGCCAGTACTGCGCCTTCTCCGCGGTGTGCACCCACTCCGGCTGCGCCGTGGACGCGCCGAAGAACGGCCAGCTGTACTGCCCCTGCCACGGCTCCCGGTTCGACGCCGCGACCGGTGCGGTGGTCAACGGCCCGGCGGTCAAGCCGCTGCCCAAGTACGCCGTCCGCAAGGACGGCGACCAGTTGACCCTGGGCCCCCAGCAGATCTGAGGGCCCGGAGGGCCGTCGGCGGGGTCACTCCTCGCGGTCGGGCCGGCCGCGCCGGGCCACCGCCGCGACCGCGCCGGCCAGGCCGCCGACGCCGAGCACGATGAAGGTGACCGGGATGACGATCCGCCCGTTCACCGACTGGTCGTTGAGCGCCGCGACCAGGTAGAGCACCGCGATCACGGTGAACAGCGCGCCCGCGATCAGCGAGAACAGGTCGAGCCGGTGCTTCCTCACTGCTGGACCACCTTGATGTTGCCGAGCCCGATTCCGAGTTCGAGATTGAGGGTGCCCTTGGCCGGCTGCCCGTTGGCAGGGCCGATCAGGTAGGTGTGCCGCCCGGTGCCGTCGCTGCGGTCACCGGGCACGGTGACGTTGCCCAGGCCGACCCGGACCACCAGGTTCACCGTCACGTCGTCCGGCACGGTGACGGTCATGTCGCCGGTGCCGAGGTCGGCCTTGGTGGCCAGGGTGGCCCCGGCCGGGTCGACCGCGGAGAGGTCCAGCCTGATCGTCCCGGCGCCCAGGTTGTACCGGTCGTGCAGGTCCGTCGCCGAGGCGACGGTCCACTCGCGATCGCCGACCGCGTCGCGCACGGAGTCCGGCGAGTGGCCGACGAAGGCCAGCGCCAGGGTGAGCAGCAGACCGGTCACCGCCAGCCGGCGGGCCCGGCCGAACTTCGCTCCGACCAGCAGCGTCAGGCCCACCACCAGCAGCGCGGAGGCCAGCACCGTCGCGCCGCGGACGGTGGGGTCGTGGTGGCCGGCGGAGGCGGTCCACACCGCGGTGCCCGCGCCGACCGCCAGCAGGAAGCCGAAGAAGCCGAGCGCCGAGCGCTCCCGGGGGCGCCGGACGGCGGCGGGTTCGGGACGGCGCTCCGCGCGCTCCTTGCGCAGCGGATCGCCCTCCGGCAGGTCGGTGCGCCGCCACCAGGGCTGGGCCGGGGTGCCGACCGGCGGCACCGGGGTGCCGAACGGCGGGGTGGGAGTGCCGTACGGCGGCGTCGGGGTGCCGTACGGCGAGGTCGGGGTGCCCGGGGCGGCGCTGCCGTACGGGTTGCGCTCGGGGTGGCGCGGGTCCCACAGGTAGCCGCCGGCGCCGGGGGCCGGGCCGTCGGCGGGGGCCTTCCCGGCCGACTCGGCCTGCTCCGGCCGCGGCCAGCGGTAGGCCCCGGTGCCGCCGGTGATCCCGGAGCCGCCGGTGCCCTCGCCGTCGGGGAAGTGGCGGTCGTACGGGCCGCCGCGGCGGCGCTCGCGCCCCCGCCCGCGCCCCCGGCGGCGCTCCGGGTCGTAGCGCACCGCCAGGAAGACCAGGGCGGCGAGCAGCAGCAGCGGGAACATCTGGTCCCCGTCGCCCATCGAGGAGAAGAACACCCCGGTGCCGATCACGGTCAGCAGCACCGCGCCGACCGACTGGCCGTCCACCCGCCCGGTGAGCACCCGCTGGAGCTCGGTGCGCCCGCCGCGGCCCTTGGCGTCGTCGTCGGTCGGGACGATCAGCCAGGCCAGGCCGTACAGGAACAGCCCGAGGCCGCCGGAGAGGCAGAGCACCACCGTGACGATCCGGAAGACCACCGGGTCGATGTCCAGGTGCCGGCCGAGGCCGCCGCAGACGCCGGCCACCACGCGGTGGTGCTCGGCCCGGGTCAGTGGCGGGCGATCCGGTTCCGGCGGGGCGGCGGGCCCGGCCTCCTCGATGCGGGGGTCCTCGGTCATGGACACCATCCTTCCGGCAGGGGACGGTCCGGCCCAACCGGGTCGACCCCTGTCCGTACCCTGACTTGTCCCTGATACGGGATGGGGACACACCCTGATGCGCCCGCGGGTGCCCGCGTGGAACCATCGGTGGCGTGGCAGCCCCCGGTACCGATCCCCGATCCATCGCCCCCGACACCGCGCCGTCGGCCGGCGCCGACCCGAGCACGCCCGACGGCGGGCGGCCGCCCTACCGGCGGCTCTACCGCAGCCCGCAGGGGCGGATGCTGGGCGGCGTCGCGCACGGCCTGGCGGTGCACCTCGGGCTGCCGGTGCGGTGGGTGCGGCTGGCCTTCGTCGTGCTGTTCTTCGCCCAGGGGATCGGCGCGCTGCTGTACGCCGCGTTCTGGTTCGTGGTGCCGATCGGCATCGGCGAGCCCTCGCAGCGCGGCGGCGCCCAGTGGGTGTACCTCAACGGGGTGTTCGTCCCGGCCACGCCCGGGCTCCAGGGCGGCCTGCTGAGCAAGGGCGGCGAGAGCGGCGGCTGGGTGGGCCGGATGCGCCGGCTGCTCCAGCACACCCTCCAGGGCGAGCCGGTGGCCGCGCCCGCCGAGGGCGAGGAGGCGACCGGCAAGGGCGGGCAGGGCGGCATCGGCCAGCTCGCCGCCCTGGTGATGACGGTGATCGGCCTGATCGCCCTGCTCAACGTGCTCGGCTGGCAGACCGCCAAGCCGTACACCTGGCCGCTGCTGGCGATCGGCGTCGGCGTGGCGCTGGTCTGGCGGCAGGCCGACGACTCGCGCTGGCAGCGCTGGTTCGGCATCGAGGAGGGCGAGAAGCGGCGCGGCGCCTACACCCGGGTCGGCGCGGGCGTGCTGCTCGCGGTGGCCGGCACCATCGCGCTGCTCGCCATGCAGGGCAGCGGCTCCACGCTCGGCTCGGTGATCGAGGCCTCGCTCGCGGTGCTGGCCGGCGTGCTGGTGCTGCTCGGCCCGTACGGCCTGCGGCTCTGGCAGGACCTCGGGGCCGAGCGCACGGCCCGCATCCGCGCCCAGGAGCGGGCCGAGATCGCCGCGCACATCCACGACTCCGTGCTGCACACCCTGACCCTGATCCAGCGCCGGGCCGAGGACCCCAAGGAGGTGCTGCGGCTGGCCCGCTCGCAGGAGCGCGAGCTGCGGCTGTGGCTGTACCGCCCGGAGGCCGCCGCCGAGGCCGCGCCGGACACCATGGCGGAGACCCTGCGGGCCGCCGTCGCCGAGGTAGAGGACCGGCACGGCGTCCAGGTCGAGCTGGTGATCGTCGGCGACTGCCCGATGGACGAGAGGATCGCGGCGCAGATGCAGGCCGCGAGGGAGGCGACCGTCAACGCGGCCAAGTACGGTGGCGGGGGACCGGTCCAGGTCTACGCCGAGGTCGAGGGGAGGACGGTGTCGGTGTTCGTGCGCGACCACGGCCCCGGCTTCGATCCCGACACGGTGCCCGAGGACCGGATGGGCGTACGGGAGTCGATCATCGGCCGGATGAAGCGCAACGGCGGCACCGCTCGGGTGCGGCCGGCTGCGGGCGGCGGCACCGAGGTCGAGCTGGAGATGGAGAGAACTGATGACTGAGGCAGCTCCGGAGCGTACGGCGCGGGTCGTGCTGGTCGACGACCACCGGATGTTCCGGACGGGGGTCAGGGCCGAGATCGGCCGCACCGAGGTGACCGGCATCGACGTGGTCGGCGAGGCCGACGACGTGGACTCGGCGGTCCGCGTGGTCGCCGAGACCAGGCCGGACGTGGTGCTGCTCGACGTCCACCTGCCGGGCGGCGGCGGCGTCGAGGTGCTGCGCCGCTCGGCCGGGGTGATGGGCGAGCAGGGAGGGGTGAAGTTCCTGGCGCTGTCGGTGTCGGACGCCGCCGAGGACGTCATCGGCGTCATCCGCGGCGGCGCGCGCGGCTACGTCACCAAGACCATCACCGGCACCGACCTGGTGAACGCGGTGTTCCGGATCGCCGACGGCGACGCGGTGTTCTCGCCCCGGCTGGCCGGCTTCGTGCTGGACGCCTTCGCCGCCACCGACACCCCGCCGGTGGACGAGGACCTGGACCGCCTCACCCAGCGCGAGCGCGAGGTGCTGCGCCTGATCGCCCGCGGCTACGCCTACAAGGAGATCGCCAAGCAGCTCTTCATCTCGGTGAAGACCGTCGAGAGCCACGTCTCCGCCGTCCTGCGCAAGCTGCAGCTGAGCAACCGCCACGAGCTGACCCGCTGGGCCACCGCCCGCCGCCTGGTCTGAGCCCGAGCCCACCGACAAGCCCGTCCGCCCCGGGATCTCCCGGGGCGGACGGGCTTGTCGGTGGGTGGCCATAGACTCGATGTGCCATGAGTAGCCTCTTTGACGACCTTCCGCTCCCCGGTTTCGAGGCACCCGCCGCCGGGTCGAAGCAGCCCGCCGCTCCCGCCGACGAGGAGCCCCCGCCGTACGAGGAGGAGGTCCCGTACGACGCGTACGAGGAGGCCATCCCGGACGGGCTGTTCCACACCGACCACGCCGCCGAGGCGGAGCGGGACGCCTGGTACCGCAACGGCGCCGCCCGCACGGTGATCGATCCGGCGCAGCTGCTGGAGGGGATGAACGACCCGCAGCGGGAGGCGGTGCTGCACGCGGGCTCGCCGCTGCTGATCGTGGCCGGCGCCGGCTCCGGCAAGACCCGGGTGCTGACCCACCGGATCGCCCACCTGCTGGGCGCCCGCGGGGTGCAGCCGGGCGAGATCCTGGCGATCACCTTCACCAACAAGGCGGCCGGCGAGATGCGCGAGCGCGTCGAGGCGCTGGTCGGCCCGCGCGCCCGGGCGATGTGGGTCTCCACCTTCCACAGCGCCTGCGTGCGCATCCTGCGCCGCGAGTCCAAGCAGCTGGGCTTCACCTCCAGCTTCTCGATCTACGACTCGGCCGACTCGCAGCGGCTGATGTCGCTGGTCTGCCGGGACCTCGACCTGGACCCGAAGCAGTTCCCGCCGAAGTCCTTCACGGCGAAGATCAGCAACCTCAAGAACGAGCTGATCGACGAGGAGACCTTCGCCGACCAGGCCGCCAACCCGATGGAGAAGAAGCTCGCCGAGGCGTACGCGCTCTACCAGCGGCGGCTGCGCGAGGCCAACGCGCTGGACTTCGACGACATCATCATGACGACGGTGAACCTGCTGCAGGCCTTCCCCGACGTCGCCGAGCACTACCGGCGCCGGTTCCGGCACATCCTGGTCGACGAGTACCAGGACACCAACCACGCCCAGTACATGCTGGTCCGGGAGCTGAGCGGGGGCTCCGTCGCGGCCGCGCCGAAGCGCACCGCGGACGGGGACTTCGTGAACCCGGCGGCCGGGCGGCTGGCCGAGGTGCCGCCGGCCGAGCTGTGCGTGGTCGGTGACGCGGACCAGTCGATCTACGCCTTCCGCGGCGCCACCATCCGCAACATCCTCCAGTTCGAGGAGGACTACCCGAACGCGACCACGATCCTGCTGGAGCAGAACTACCGCTCCACCCAGACCATCCTGAGCGCCGCCAACGCCGTCATCGAGCGCAACGCCAACCGCCGCGAGAAGAAGCTGTGGACGGCCGGCGAGCACGGCGAGAAGGTCATCGGCTACGTCGCGGACGACGAGCACGGCGAGGCCCAGTTCATCGCCGACGAGATCGACCGGCTCACCGACAAGGGCGAGGCCAAGCCCGGCGACGTCGCGATCTTCTACCGGACCAACGCCCAGTCCCGGGTGTTCGAGGAGGTGTTCATCCGGGTCGGCCTGCCGTACAAGGTGGTCGGCGGGGTGCGCTTCTACGAGCGCAAGGAGGTCCGGGACGTCCTGGCGTACCTGCGGGTGCTCTCCAACCCGGAGGACACCGTGCCGCTGCGCCGGATCCTCAACGTGCCCAAGCGCGGCATCGGCGAGCGGGCCGAGGCGATGATCGACGCGCTGGCCGCGCGGGAACGGATCTCCTTCGCCCAGGCGCTGGTCCGGGTGGACGAGGCGTACGGGATGGCCGCGCGCTCGGCCAACGCCGTCAAGAAGTTCAACACCCTGATGGCCGGGCTGCGCCAGGTCGTCGAGTCGGGCGCGGGCCCGGCGGCGGTGCTGGAGGCCGTCCTGGAGGAGACCGGCTACCTGGCCGAGCTCCAGGCCTCCACCGACCCGCAGGACGAGACCCGGGTGGAGAACCTCCAGGAGCTGGCCTCCGTCGCCCTGGAGTACGAGCAGGACCCGGGCGAGCGGCCGGACGCGGGGGAGGAGGGCACCCCGCCGGTCGGCTCGCTGGCCGACTTCCTGGAGCGGGTGGCGCTGGTCGCCGACTCGGACCAGATCCCGGACGAGGACGAGGACGGGCAGGGCGTCATCACGATGATGACCCTGCACACCGCCAAGGGCCTGGAGTTCCCGGTGGTCTTCCTGACCGGCATGGAGGACGGGATCTTCCCGCACATGCGGGCGCTCAACCAGGTCAAGGAGCTGGAGGAGGAGCGCCGGCTCGCGTACGTCGGGCTCACCCGGGCCCGCGAGCGGCTGTACCTGACCCGCTCGGTGCTGCGCAGCGCCTGGGGGCAGCCGGCCTACAACCCGGCCTCCCGGTTCCTGGAGGAGATCCCGGAGGCGCTCGTGGAGTGGAAGCGCACCGGGGCGGCGCAGGCGCCGGTCCAGCGCGGCTACTCCTCGGGCTCGTCCTGGGGCAAGTCCTCGTCCGGGGGCGGAAGTTCGCGCGCCTCGTCGTCGGCGTCGCCGAAGGCCGGCTGGGGGCAGTCGGTGCGGCGCGGCGGCCAGGTGGTGGAGCGCGAGGTCGCCTCGCTCGCGGTCGGCGACCGGGTCACCCACGACAGCTTCGGGCTGGGCACGGTGGTGGCCGTCACGGGCGCCGGCGACCGGGCGCAGGCCACCGTCGACTTCGGCACCGAGGGGCGCAAGCAGCTGCTGCTGCGCTACGCGCCGGTCGAGAAGCTGTAGGGGCCGGCGGCTCGGCCCGGGGCTGCGGGGCCCCGGCGGCTCAGCGCGGGTCCAGCCCGTGGGAGAGGAACCAGGGCAGCGGGTCGATCGGTCCGCTGCCCTGCGGCCGGATCTCGAAGTGCAGGTGCGGGCCGGTGCTGTTGCCGCTGCTGCCGACGAAGGCGATCACGTCGCCCTGCTTCACCGGGCCCTTGCGGACCTTGTACGCCCGCAGGTGGCAGTACCAGGCCTCGGTGCCGTCGGGCATCCGGAGGATCGTCATGTAGCCGTAGAACGGGTTCCACTGGGTGCGGACGGTGCCGTCGGTCACGGCGTAGACCTCGGAACCGCCGTCCACCGGGAAGTCGATGCCGGTGTGCCGGTTGGCCCAGCGGGTGCCGGCCTCGCCGAACAGTTCGCCGAGGCCGTGCCGGGCGACCGGCATGACCACCTCGGGCCTGACCGGCTCGGGCGCCGGTTCGGCGGTGGGCTGCGCGGTCGGGGCCTCGGTGGGCCGGGCGCCGGCCAGCGGCTGGCGGGCGTCGCCGCGGGAGGCCTGGGCCGGTGCGCCGGTCGCGACCGCCTGGGCGGCGGCCGCCTGCGCGGCCGTGGTGCCCGGGTCGGCCTCCACCGCGGACTGCGGGGCCCGTCCGGCGGCCTGGGCGCGCTGCTGGTCGGCCTCCCCCTGCACGGTGACCGCGGCCGCCGCGGCCACTCCGAGCGCGGCCATCGACGGCAGCGCGACCCGCAGCAGCGCCGTCCGGGTGGCCGCCCTGGCGGCGCCGCGGCGCTGGGCGCGGGACTGTTCGCGGGCGGCGAGGCGCAGCTCCGCACGGGTCGGACGGGCGGCTGCATCGGGAGCCATCGGGGGCTGCCTCCTCGGTGGGCCTCGGACGTCGTCGGACGAGGGAAAACAGCCGTGACTGTAGCTCCAAGGCCGACGCCCCGGAAAAACCCCCGGATGTCAAGGGGTCGGCCGGGGGGTCTGTGCGGAGGTTGCGGGAAGGACGGGTATACCCGCTGGTAGCAAGGCCTGGAGCTGTGACTTTGCCCTCCTCTTCGGGGGCGGCACGGTCAACCGGGCCGGGTGGCGCTAACCTCCCCTCAGGTTGGTTATTGACCGTTAACCGCGCCGGCGGCCCACGAGGCCCGGTCGGATGGTGGACGACGACGTCCAGGAGGCAGTCATGAGTGTGTCGGGGCCGATCCGTGTGGTGGTCGCCAAGCCCGGGCTCGACGGTCACGACCGTGGTGCCAAGGTCATCGCGCGCGCCCTGCGCGACGCCGGTATGGAGGTCATCTACACCGGACTGCACCAGACGCCCGAGCAGGTCGTCGACACCGCGATCCAGGAGGACGCGGACGGCATCGGGCTGTCGATCCTCTCCGGTGCCCACATGACGCTGTGCGCGCGGGTGCTGGAGCTGCTGAAGGAGCGCGACGCGGAGGACATCAAGGTCTTCTGCGGCGGGATCATCCCGGACGAGGACATCGCCGAGCTCAAGGCGCTGGGCGTCGCGGACATCTTCACCCCGGGCACGCCGACCCGGGACGTGGTCGCCTGGGTCGAGTCGAACCTGCGGGCCGGCTGAACCACGGCGCGTCGAGCGGGCCGGCCCTTCCCGGGGCCGGCCCGCTCCGTCGTTCCGGGGCGCCCCGGGGGCGTGCGGGAGCCGCGGGCTCAGCCCGCCAGCTCCGCGAGCATCGCCGCCCGGAAGCGCAGGGTGCCGGCCAGCCGGGCGAAGGTCTCGGACCAGGCGGAGTCCGGAGCGGCCCCGGCGGCCAGCTCCTCCACCGCGGCGGCCGTCTCCGGGGCGAGCGCGCGCTCCGTCATCCCGAGCACCCCGCTGTGGCTCCACGGGTACGCCCCGGAGGCCGCCGCCCGGGCCAGCGCGGCCACCACGGCGGTGGACAGCGGCGGCGTCCACGGGGTGGCGCAGGCGCCGAGCAGCTGGAAGGCCTCGCCCAGCCCGTGCACCCCGATGAAGGCGGCCGTCCAGACCGCCCGTTCCTCCGGCGGCAGGACGGCCAGCAGCTTGGCCGGGGAACCGGTGGTGCGCGGCGAGCGGGCCCGCGCACCGCGCTCGGCGACGGGTGCCGGACCGAGCAGCGCCCGGGCCCAGTCGGCGTCCTGCTGGCGGACGGCGGCCCGCGCCCAGGCCTCCCGCAGGTCGTCGGCCCAGCTGCTGGTGGTCTCGTCGATGCTGTCGCCGACCCGCAGGGCGAGCAGCTGTTCGGGCGTCAGCCCGGTGCTCCGCGGCCACAGCGACAGCGGCGCGGCGGCCACCACCTCGCCGAACCACCAGGCCCGTTCGCCGCGCCCGGTGGGCGACTTGGGCGCGATCCCGTCGCGCTGCATCTGCGCGTCGCACTCGGCGGGCGGGGTGACCAGCAGGTGGGTGCCGGTGTCGGCGAGCCGGACGGCGGCCCGCGCCCGCTCGGCCATCCGGCGGGCCAGCGCCGAGCCGGGCAGGGTGGAGAGCAGCTCGGCGGCGGTGGCCCGGACGTTCTTGCTGCGGTCGCCGAGGGCGGCCTCCAGGAAGGGTTCGTCGTCGGCGGAGAGACCGTCCTGCAGGGCGTCCAGGAAGAGCAGGCGGTCCTCGGCGCGCTCGGTGGACCAGGTGCCGCGCAGCAGCTCCAGGCCGGCCGCCGGGTCGCGGCGGCGCAGCAGCGTGAGGTGGGTGACCCGCTCGGCGAACAGGCCCTCGTGCCAGAGCCGGTCGTCCGTGGGCTGCCGCGGCAGCTCGGGGGTGGCGGTGCGCAGCACGAACCGCCAGTCGGGGTTCCGCTCGGCCAGCCAGCGGCCCAGCGGACCGGCCAACGCCACGGCGTCGGGCCGCAGTTCGCTGCGGGCCCGGGCGGCGTCGAGCAGACCGGGTACCAGTGCGGCGGGCGGGCGCAGGCCGCGCTCCCGGGCGGTGTCGAGCCACTGCGGCAGCAGCTCGGCCAGGTTGGCCAGGGTGCCGCCGCCGCTGCCGGTCCGCCCCGAGAGCAGGACGGCCAGCCGGCGGGCGGCCGGCTCGGGCAGCTCCGGCCGCGGGTCCTCGGCCGCGGGCGGGCCGGGCGGCTCGGTGGCCGGTACCGGCAGCGCGCCGGCCCGGCGGCGGACGGTGGCCAGCGCGGCCAGCTCCAACAGGGCGGTGGCCGGATCGCCCTGGTCCACGGCGTCGGCGAACGGCAGGGCGGTGGCCGGGAGCGGGCGGCGGTCGGTGCCGAGCAGGGCGGTGGTGTGCAGCGTCTCCCACGGGTCCTGGGTGATCGTCATGCCGGGTTCTCCTAAGCGTTGGTGAGGCCGACCGGGCGTCGGCCGGCGGCCCAGGCCGTGACCGGGGCGAAGCCCTGGTGGCCGTACTCGCCGAAGACCGTCAGCGGGCGGCCGGTGGAGACCGCGGCCAGCCGCCACAGCGCGGCCTCCGGGACGGACGGGGTGCGGACCGGCACGGTGTGGTGGCCGTCCGTCAGGAACCAGCCGTCCGGGGCGTGCACCGGGACGACGCCGTCGAGCACGGTCGGGCTGCTCTCCAGCCACGGGTCGTCGGCGACCGCCGTGCCGTAGCCGGCCACCGCCTCGGCGACGGTGAGCCCGGCGGGCGGGTCGGCGGGGCCCGGCTCGGGGGCGCCGTAGCGCTCGCCGAGGGTGGCGCGCAGCGGGTGGGCGCCGGGGTGGTAGGCGAGGTCGGCCTCCACCAGGTGGCCGGTGGGCAGGGCGAGGGCGGGCGCCTGGCCGGGGCGGCCGAAGGAGAGCAGCAGCGCCGGGCGGCCGGTCTTGGCGCCGCGCAGCCAGATCCGGCGGCTGACGAGCCGCTCGTCGGCGCCCCCTTCCAGCGGTGCCGTCCGGCTGCCGAGCACCAGCCAGCGGTCGCGGACGGTGGGGCCGGCCAGCACCTCGGTCGACTCCACGGTGTAGCCGACCCGGGTGCGGACGGTGGCGGCCAGCTCGGCCGGCAGTTCGTCCGTCCGGGTGGCGGCGGTGGCGAGCAGGTGCAGCATCGCGTACTCCTCCAGCAGCCGCTCCTGCGGCAGCGCGTCCAGCTCCCGGACCCGGGTGGCCAGGCCGGGGGCCTGCGCGTCGACCATCCGGGCGGCGACCTCCTCCCAGGGCCCGGCGGTGGACTGGTCGGCCAGGCCGTGCCGGACCCGGTCCGCCAGCCGCAGCCGCAGTTCGGCGGCCCCGGCCGCGACCCGGGCGCCGCGCTTCTCGGCCCGGCGCCGGGCGGCCTCCGGATCGAGCGACTCCTTCGCGCGCTTCTCGGCGCGGTCCCGGCGGGACGTGAGCCACTCGGCCACCCAGTCGGCGGGCTCGCCGGCCGGGACGGCCTGAGGGGTGCCGCTCCACAGCAGGAGGAGCCCGAGCGCGTGCTTGCACGGGAACTTCCGGCTGGGGCAGCTGCACTGGTAGGCGGGCGTGGCGAGCTCGATCGCGGTGCGGTACGGCGTGCGGCCGCTGCCCTTGCACTCGCCCCACAGCGCGGTGCCGTCGGTGCCGGTGCCGGACCACGGCGCGGGCGCGGAGAGCTTGCCCGCCGCCTTCCGCGAGGCGGCGTCAGGCGCCAGGGACAGGACGTGTTCGGTGCTCCAGCGTTCCTCCATGCGACCGACCGTAGGCGGCGCCACTGACAGCGGCTGACGGGTCGTCCGGAACCCCGCCGGGGCGGCGGCCGATGTCAGTGGCTCGGTGCAGGGTGGTTCCCACAGGCCGGGACGCCGACCTGGCTCCCCCCGCGATCACCCTGCCGTCCAGGGCACCCGTGTGCCCGGCGGCCGACCCGAAGGAGCCCCCATGACAGACGTTCTGCGGCAGCACGCCGAGGACGCCTTCGCCGGTGAACTGGCCGCGCTGGCCGCGCAGGACGACCGTCCGCGCCCCGAGCGCTGGAAGCTCTCGCCGTGGGCCGTGGCGACGTACCTGCTCGGCGGCGAACTGCCCGACGGCACCCGGATCACCCCCAAGTACATCGGCCCGCGCCGGGTCGTCGAGGTCGCCGTGACGACCCTGGCGACGGACCGCGCGCTGCTGCTGCTCGGTGTGCCCGGCACCGCGAAGACCTGGGTGTCCGAGCACCTCGCCGCGGCGATCAGCGGCGACTCCACGATGCTGGTGCAGGGCACCGCCGGCACCCCCGAGGAGGCCGTCCGGTACGGCTGGAACTACGCCCAGCTGCTGACCCACGGGCCCAGCCGGGACGCCCTGGTGCCCTCGCCGCTGATGCGGGCGATGGCCGAGGGCAGGATCGCCCGGGTCGAGGAGCTCACCCGCATCCCGGCCGACGTGCAGGACAGCCTGATCACCATCCTGTCCGAGAAGACGCTCCCGATACCGGAGTTGGGCACCGAGACCCAGGCGGTGCGCGGCTTCAACGTGATCGCCACCGCCAACGACCGCGACCGCGGCGTCAACGAGCTGTCCAGCGCGCTGCGCCGCCGCTTCAACACCGTGGTGCTGCCGCTGCCGTCCTCGCTGGACGAGGAGGTCGACATCGTCACCCGCCGGGTCAACCAGCTCGGCCGCTCCCTGGACCTGCCCGAACTCCCGGGCGGCGCCGACGAGATCAGGCGGGTGGTCACCGTCTTCCGCGAGCTGCGGGCCGGGATCACGGCGGACGGCCGGACGAAGGTCAAGACCCCGAGCGGCACCCTTTCCACCGCCGAGGCGATCTCGGTGGTGACCAACGGGCTCGCCCTGGCCACCCACTTCGGCGACGGCGTGCTGCGCGCCGGGGACGTGACGGCCGGCATCCTCGGCGCCGTCGTCCGCGACCCGGTGGCGGACCGGGCGGTCTGGCGCGAGTACGTCGAAGGGGTGGTGCGCGAGCGCGACGGCTGGAAGGACTTCTACCGCGCCGCCCGCGAGGTGACGGCACCGTGAGCGGGCGGAGCGTGCGGACCGTCAGGAGGCGCGGGTTGCGCGAAGCGCCCGCCGTACGAAGCGAGGTGGGAGCATGAGCGCCGAGGTCGCCCTCCTCGGCATCCGCCACCACGGCCCCGGCTCGGCCCGGGCGGTGGCCGCCGCGCTGGCGCGGTGGCGGCCGGACGCGGTGCTGGTCGAGGGCCCGCCGGAGGCCGACGGCATCGTCCACCTGGCAGCCGCGAAGGACCTGGTCCCGCCGGTGGCGCTGCTCGCCCACGCGGTGGACGACCCGGCCAGGGCCGCCTTCTGGCCGTACGCCGAGTTCTCCCCGGAGTGGGTGGCGATCCGGCACGCCGTGGAGCACGACCTGCCGGTCCGCTTCATCGACCTGCCCGCCGGGTACGGCTTCGCGCCGGCCCCGGAGGACGCCGCCGCCGAGGACACCGGGGAGGACGGCGCCGGGCCGGTCGCCGACCCGCTGGCGCTGCTCGCCGAGGCGGCCGGGCACGACGACGCGGAGCGCTGGTGGGAGGACGTGGTCGAGCATCGCGCGCCCGGCGGCGACGCGCTGGCGCCGTTCGCCGCCGTCGCCGAGGCGATGGGCGCGCTGCGCGCCGAGGGCCTCGGCGAGTCCCGCCGGGACCAGCTGCGCGAGGCGTACATGCGCCAGCAGATCCGCGCCGCCCGCCGCGCCGGGCACCAGCGGATCGCCGTGGTCTGCGGGGCCTTCCACGTCCCCGCGCTGGAGACGATGCCCACCGTCGCCCACGACCGGGCGCTGCTCGCCGGGCTGCCGAAGAAGGTACGCACGGACATCACCTGGGTGCCGTGGACGCACCGCCGGCTCTCCCAGAGCACCGGCTACGGCGCGGGCGTGCAGTCGCCCGGCTGGTACCACCACCTGTTCACCACCGACGGGGACCCGGTGCCGCGCTGGCTCACCCGGGCCGCCGAGCTGCTGCGCGCCGAGGACCACCCGGTCTCCTCCGCGCACGTGATCGAGGCCGTCCGGCTCGCCGAGAGCCTGGCCGTGCTGCGCGGCCGCCCGCTCGCGGGGCTGACCGAGACCCTGGACGCCGTGCGCGCGGTGCTCTGCGAGGGCTCCGACGTCGCCCTGGAACTGGTCCGGGACCGCCTGGTGGTCGGCGACGCGCTCGGCGAGGTCCCGGACGCCGCACCGGCGGTGCCGCTCCAGCGCGACCTGACCCGGCTGCAGCGCTCGCTGCGGCTCAAGCCCGAGGCCGCGCCGAAGGACGTCGACCTCGACCTGCGCAAGGACACCGACGCGGCCCGCTCCCGGCTGCTGCACCGGCTGCGGCTGCTGGGCGTGGACTGGGGCGTGCCCGCGCGCTCCTCGGTGAACTCGACCGGGACGTTCCGGGAGAGTTGGCGGCTCTGCTGGCAGCCCGAGTTCGCGGTGCGGATCGCCGAGGCAGCCCAGTGGGGCACCACGGTCGAGGAGGCGGCGGCCAACAAGGCCGTCGGCACCGCGCGCGCCGCCGAAGAGCTCGCCGAGCTGACCGGCCTGGTGGAGACCTGCCTGCTGGCCGGGCTGTCCGGCGCGCTGCCCGCGGTGATGCGGGTGCTGGCCGACTGCGCGGCCCTGGACACCGACGTCGCCCACCTCGCGGGCGCGCTGCCGGCGCTGGTCCGCGCGCTGCGCTACGGCGACGTGCGCGGCACCGACCACGGCGCGCTCGCCGAGGCCGCCTCGGGCCTGGCCGAGCGGATCTGCGTCGGGCTGCCGCCCGCCTGCGTCGGCCTGGACGCGGACAGCGCGGCGGCGATGCGCGGCCGCCTCGACGAGGTGCACGGTGCGATCGGCCTGCTGGCCGCCGGTCCCGCCGCCGAGGCCACCACCACCGACACCGCCGCCGCCGGCACAGACACCGACACCGACACCGGCACCGAAACCGCCGGCACCGCGCCGGACCCCGACGGCCTGGCCGGCCTGGCCGACCGCTGGGCCGCCGCCCTGGGCTCGCTGGCCCGCCGCGAACCGGCCGGCGGACCGGCCACCGGCGCCCCCGGGCTGCTGCGCGGCCGGGCCGTACGGCTGCTGCTGGACGACGGCCGGCTCGACTCCGAGGAGGCGGGACGACGGCTCCGGCTGGTGCTCTCCGTCGCCAGCGCCCCGGCGGACGCGGCCGGTTGGGTCGAGGGCTTCCTGACCGGCGGCGGAGCCCTGCTGCTGCACGACCCGAGGCTGCTCGCCCTGCTGGACGAGTGGCTGACCGGAGTGAGCGGCGAGGTCTTCACCGACGTCCTGCCGCTGCTGCGCCGCACCTTCGCCGGACTGGAGGCGGGCGTGCGCACCACCATCGGCGGCCGGGTCGCGGCCGGCCCGCTCGGCGAGCCCCCGGCCGCCCGGTCCGAGGCCGGCGAACTGGACCGGGCCCGCGCCGACGCCGCCGTCCCGGTGGTGGCCCTGCTGCTCGGCATCCGGCCGAGGATCCCCCGGCAGACCGCCGGCCGCGACACCTGACACCCGGCACCCGGCACCGCCGCAGTGCCGTACCCCGCCGCGACGCACCGCCGCGGCCCGCACCGCACCGAGCGCCTGCCCCGCCGCAGGACCCGCTGAAGGAGGAGGACGAGATGGCAGCGCCCACGACCGACGAACGGCTGCGCCGCTGGCGGCTGGTGCTCGGCGGCGAGGCCGACGGCACCGGCTGCACCCTGCGCGGCCGTGACGCCGCGATGGACGGCGCCCTCGCCGCGCTCTACCGCGGCGCCCCCGACGAGGGCGCCCGAACCGGCCGCGGCGGCCGCCGCAGCGCCGGGCTGGGCGGCTCGGCCCCGCAGGTGGCCCGCTGGCTGGGCGACATCCGCGAGTACTTCCCGTCCACCGTCGTGCAGCTGATGCAGCAGGACGCGATCAGCCGGCTCGGCCTGGACCGGCTGCTGCTGGAGCCGGAGATGCTGGAGGCCGTCGAGCCGGACGTGCACCTGGTCGGCACCCTGCTGTCGCT
This sequence comes from Kitasatospora sp. NPDC001547, assembly GCF_042894165.1. Taxonomy (NCBI): domain Bacteria; kingdom Bacillati; phylum Actinomycetota; class Actinomycetes; order Kitasatosporales; family Streptomycetaceae; genus Kitasatospora; species Kitasatospora sp. NPDC001547. The sequence goes on from NZ_JBIAVL010000010.1 coordinate 176,757, forward strand.
CAAGCACGCGCTGCCCGAGACCACCCGGGAGACCGCCCGGGCGGTGGTCGGCAAGGTGGTCGCGGACCTGGAGCGCCGGCTCGCCGACCGCACCCGGGCCACCCTCGGCGGCGCCCTCGACCGCAGCGCCAAGGTCAACCGTCCCCGCCACCGCGACATCGACTGGGACCGCACCATCCGGGCCAACCTGAAGAACTACCTGCCCGAGCACGGCACCGTCGTCCCGGAGCGGCTGGTCGGCTACGCCCGCGCCCAGCGCGCGGTGAAGAAGGACGTCATCCTCTGCATCGACCAGTCCGGCTCGATGGCGCCGTCGGTCGTCCACTCGGCGGTGTTCGGCGCGGTGCTCGCCTCGATGCGCACCCTGGACACCCGGCTGGTCGTCTTCGACACCTCGGTGGTCGACCTCACCGAACAGCTCACCGACCCGGTCGACGTCCTGTTCGCCACCCGGCTCGGCGGCGGCACCGACATCAACCGCGCGCTCGCCTACTGCCAGTCGAAGATCACCCGGCCGTCCGAGACCGTCGTGGTGTTGATCAGCGACCTGTACGAGGGCGGCATCCGGGACGGCATGCTCAAGCGGGTCGCCGCGATGAAGGCGGCCGGCGTCCAGTTCATCGCCCTGCTCGCGCTCTCCGACGAGGGGGCCCCGGCGTACGACCACGCGCACGCCGCCGCCCTGGCCTCGCTCGGCGCGCCGGCCTTCGCCTGCACCCCGGACGCGTTCCCGGAGATCATGGCCGCGGCCATCGAGAAGCGCCCGATCCCGGTCCCGCCGCAGGGCGGGTGAGGCGTTCACCCGAACGCGTCAATCCGCTCGATCGGTGGACCGGCCGCCGACCCCGTCCCGCCGGGCATTCTGTGACGGTTCTCACCCGTGCCGGGCAGGCCCCGGGCGGAACAGGCCCGTCCCACGGGGATAACCTGCCAGACGGACGTGACGCGCGTGTTGATTGACGTGTGCGCCCGTGGCTGTGTGGGCCGCAAGGCCGTACCTCTGCGTACCCGCACAAGCCCCGACGACCCGCAGCGAAGATCCTGCCGTGGCACGCTCGTAGAGACACAATCCGCGACCACGAACAAGGACAAACACGTGGACCTGTTCGAGTACCAGGCGAGGGACCTCTTCGCCAAGCACGGCGTGCCCGTGCTTGACGGCGATGTCATCGAGACCGCCGCAGACGCTGCCGCCATCGCGGAGCGCTTCGGCGGCCGCGCCGTCGTCAAGGCTCAGGTGAAGGTGGGCGGCCGAGGCAAGGCCGGCGGCGTCAAGCTCGCCGCCGACCCGGCGGACGCCGTCGCCAAGGCCGAGCAGATCCTCGGCATGGACATCAAGGGCCACACCGTTCACAAGGTGATGCTGGCCCAGACCGCGGACATCAAGGACGAGTACTACGTCTCGTTCCTGCTGGACCGCACCAACCGCACCTTCCTGGCCATGGCCAGCGTCGAGGGCGGCGTGGAGATCGAGGTCGTCGCCGAGCAGAACCCCGACGCGCTCGCCAAGATCCCGGTCGACGCCAACGAGGGCTGCACCCCGGAGAAGGCCGCCGAGATCGTCGCCGCGGCGAAGTTCCCGGCCGAGGTCGCCGACCAGGTCGCCGAGGTCCTCCAGAAGCTGTGGACCGTCTTCATCAAGGAGGACGCCCTCCTCGTCGAGGTCAACCCGCTGATCAAGTCCGGCGAGGGCAAGATCATCGCGCTCGACGGCAAGGTCTCCCTGGACGAGAACGCCGAGTTCCGCCAGCCGGAGCACGAGGCGCTCGAGGACAAGGCCGCGGCCAACCCGCTCGAGGCGGCCGCCAAGGCCAAGGGCCTGAACTACGTCAAGCTCGACGGCCAGGTCGGCATCATCGGCAACGGCGCGGGCCTCGTCATGAGCACCCTCGACGTGGTCGCCTACGCCGGTGAGAACCACGGCGGCGTCAAGCCCGCCAACTTCCTCGACATCGGCGGCGGCGCCTCCGCCGAGGTGATGGCGAACGGCCTGGAGATCATCCTGGGCGACCCCGACGTCAAGTCGGTCTTCGTCAACGTCTTCGGCGGCATCACCGCGTGCGACGCGGTCGCCAACGGCATCGTGCAGGCCCTGGCACTCCTCGAGGGCAAGGGCGAGAACGTCACCAAGCCGCTGGTCGTCCGTCTGGACGGCAACAACGCGGAGCTGGGTCGCAAGATCCTCGACGACGCCAACCACCCGCTGGTCCAGCGCGTGGACACCATGGACGGCGCCGCTGACCGCGCCGCCGAGCTGGCCAACAAGTAAGGAAGGGGACTTAACACCATGGCTATCTTCCTTACCAAGGACAGCAAGGTCATCGTCCAGGGCATGACCGGCGCCGAGGGCATGAAGCACACCCGCCGCATGCTCGCCTCCGGCACCCGGATCGTCGGCGGCGTGAACCCGCGCAAGGCCGGCACCACGGTCGACGTCGACGGCACCGAGATCCCGGTCTTCGGCTCCGTCGCCGAGGCCATGAAGGAGACCGGCGCCGACGTCTCCGTCCTCTTCGTGCCGCCGGCCTTCACCAAGGCCGCCGTCGTCGAGGCCATCGACGCCGAGATCCCGCTGGCCGTCGTCATCACCGAGGGCGTCCCGGTGCACGACACCGCCGCCTTCTGGGCGCACGCCGGTGCCAAGGGCAACAAGACCCGCATCATCGGCCCGAACTGCCCCGGCCTGATCAGCCCCGGCCAGTCGAACGCCGGCATCATTCCGGCCGACATCACCAAGGCCGGCAAGATCGGCCTGGTCTCGAAGTCCGGCACCCTGACCTACCAGCTCATGTACGAGCTGCGGGACATCGGCTTCACCTCGGCCGTCGGCATCGGTGGCGACCCGGTCATCGGCACCACCCACATCGACGCGCTCAAGGCCTTCCAGGAGGACCCGGAGACCGAGCTCATCGTCATGATCGGTGAGATCGGTGGCGACGCCGAGGAGCGTGCCGCGGACTTCATCAAGGCGAACGTGACCAAGCCGGTCGTCGGCTACGTCGCGGGCTTCACCGCCCCCGAGGGCAAGACCATGGGCCACGCCGGCGCCATCGTCTCCGGCTCCTCGGGCACCGCCCAGGCGAAGAAGGAGGCCCTCGAGGCCGCCGGTGTCAAGGTCGGCAAGACGCCGTCCGAGACCGCCCGCCTGGCCCGCGAGATCATCGCCGCCCAGGGCTGATCCCGCCCCGCGCGTGACGAGCGCCCCCGCCCCTCCCGGGCGGGGGCGCTCGCCGTTGGCGGCTCAGGGCCCCGTCGGCCCCGTCGTGCACGGCTGCGGCGACCACAGCCGGCAGGCCGCCGGGCCCTGCGGCGGCGGAGCGGCGCCCCGGCCCGCCGACGGCAGTTCCCAGCGCGCGACCGCCTGCGCCCGCGGCGCCACCAGGACGGCCTCCAGACCGGGCGCCGGGCTGCACCAGATGCTGGTGACGCCGCTCGGCGGGCCGCCGGGCACCAGCGGCACGCCCGGCTCCGCCCCCGCCCCGTCGGCGGGCAGGCACAGCGCGGGCGCCGGCGGGGCGACCGGCCGGAACAGCTCCGCCGGGCGCACCCCCGCCAGGGTGGCCAGCGTGGCCCCGCCCACCGCGACCGTCAGCAGCGCCGCCGCGCCCGTCCGGCTCGCCGTCCGGAGCCGGTGCCGGGCCCGCAGCGCCGGAACCGGCATCCGGTGCGGCTCCGGGCAGCCGCGCACCGCGGCCCGGTGCAGCAGCCCGCTCAGCCCGTCCGCGAAGCCGGGTGCCGCCGGATCCGGCCCGACCAGATCCGGCACCCACCGCGCCAGCGCCGCCCGGGCGGCCCACACCCGCCCCTCGGCCGCCGCCAGGGTGGACTCCACCTCCACCGCGACCGCCGCGGCCGGCAGCCCCAGCCCGTCGTGCAGCACCAGCGCCCGGCGCTGCGGCCGGGACAGCCGCCTGAGGGCCTTCAGCAGCGCCCGGTCCCGGTCGGTCAGCCGGTCGTGGTCCGGCAGCACCGCCTGGGCCTCGTCGGCCGGCCGCACCTTGATCCGCCGGTGCGGCAGCCCCCACGCGTGCGAGCGCCGGGGCCCGCCCCGGTGCCACGGGGACAGCGCCAGCTCGCAGGCCCGCACCCGGACCCACCCCTCCGGGCTCCCCGAACCGGCCACCGCCTCCCAGTGCCGCCGGGCCTCCCCGAACGCCCGCCGCACGCAGTGCACCGCCCGGTGGCGGCAGGCGGTCAGCAGGAACATCTGCTGCACCAGCCGGGTGTGCGCGGTCTCGTACAGCTCCTCGAAGCCCATCGCCGGGGCGGCCGGGGGCTCCGCGTCGAGGTCGTCGTCCGCGTCCGAGGGAGCGGCGGCGGCCAGCGCCGCCCACCCGGGGCCGGCGGCGGGCTCGGCCGGGGACTGGGCGCGGGCCGCGGGGGAGGGGGCGGCGTCGCGCTCCTCCTGCTCCGCCTTCCGGGCCCGGTCGGTCGGCCGCGCTCCGGCCGCTTCCGGCGCGGTCGGGGCCCGGTGCGGAGTGCCGACGTGGCCTGCCCCGGGCGCCGGGCCGGCGTCGCGGCCCTCCCGCTCGGCCTCCCGCTCGGCCTGCCGCGTACGGCCGGGGTCGCCGGATGCGGCCGCGGCGGTCGCCGGCCCCGCGTTCGCGGCTCGGACGTCCCCGCTCCGGACGTCTCCGGCCCGGACGTCTCCGGCGGCGGGAGAGCCGCCTGGCCGCCCGGGGGCCGTAGGAGGTGCCGGTTCGCTTCCCGTGTCGGACGGCCGGTGCAGGCCGTCGCGCGTCGCCGGTGCGGCCGGGCGCGTCGGCCCGGTGGCGGCGCCTGCCGCCCGGGCGTCGGGCGTGCACTCCTCCTGCGCGCGCCCGGGGGCGGCGCCCTTCGGGCCGGGCGACGGCCTCCCGGTTCGGGAGCGGCGCCGCTTGCCGTCCGCTTCCCCGCCCGGCGCGGCGCCGGACCGCGCGCGGTCGGCTGCCGGAGCCGGTCCCGGGCCGGCTGCCGAGGCCGGTCCCAGATCGGCCGGGTTGCGGCCGGCGAAGCTCACCGGTTGCCCGGTCGGGCCTGGGCCCGGGGGGTGCGGCAGGGCGCCGGCCAGCAGGGCGAGGGCCTCCGCCTCGGTGCGGGCGCCGAGCTTGCGCAGGGCGCGCTGGAGGTAGCTGCGGACGGTGGTGGGGGTGACCCCGAGGGCGGCGGCGGTGCGGGGGAGGTCGTGGCCGGCCGCGAGGTGGGCCAGGGTCTGGGCCTCACGGGGGGTCAGTTTCCGCAGCAGCCGACCCGCGTCGGTGTCGGCGCGGGCCGGCTTGCGGTGGCGCTCCGGGGTGGGGGAGTCGGCCGTGGGTGGCGTGGTCATCAGACGCTCCGGGCCGGGGCGCCGGCGGCTTGGGGGCAAGGTCTGAAAATGCGCATAAGCCAATAATCTGGGACACGGCGGCGGTTTGGCGCTTCACGGAGCATGGCGAGTCGCCTTGGCACCATGTGGCCCATGACGCAGCTGATGGGCCGTCCGATCCTGGAGTCGCCCGGTGGATTGGGCGTACGCCCCGCGCTGGCCGACCTGTTGGCGGGAGTGCGGACGGCGCTGGTCGGCCTCGCGGTGGTCGGGGCGCCGGTGCTCGGGTGCTGGGTGGTGTCGCCGTACGCGGACGACGGCGCGGCCGCTGTCACCCGGTTGGCGGGGGTGCTCTGGCTGCTCGCGCACGGCGCGCCGGTGCTGCGCGGGCCGGCGGACGCCCCGCTGACCGTCACTCCGCTGCTGCTCGGCGTCCTGGCCGTGGTCCGGCTCCACCGGGCGGCCGCCGGGGTGGCGGCACGGCGCGGGCTGCGTTCGCGCTGGGGCGGTCCGGTGGCGGTGTGGGCGGGCTACTGCGCGGTGGCCGTCGGGGTGGCGCTGCACTGCGCGGGAGCCGGGCCGTTCCGCAGCCGGGTGCTGCTGGACGTCCTGGTGGTGGCGCTGGTGGCGGGACTGGCGACGGCCGCCGGGGCCCGCTCGGTGACCGCCCTCGGCCTGCCGGCCGACTCCCCGCTGGACCGCCTCCCCCCGCGCTGCCGCCCGGCCGACGGCGCGCCGGTGGTGCGGGCCGCGGCGCTGGCGGGCGGGGCCGGGCTGGTCGCGGCGGGCGGCCTGCTGGTGGCGTGCTCGGCGGTGCTGGACGCGGTGGCCGGCGGCGGCCGGGGGACGGCGCTGCTGGGCGGTGGGCCCGCCGCGGTGTTGGGACTGCTGCTGCTCGCGCTGGCCGTGCTGCCGAACGCGGTGCTGTGGGGCGCCGCGTACGCGCTGGGTCCGGGCTTCGCGGTGGGCGCCGGGACGGTGGTGGCGCCGGCCGGTACGGCGCTGGGCCCGGTGCCCGAGTTCCCGCTGTTCGCCCTGCTGCCGGCGGACGGCCCGGGCGGCTGGCGGCTCGTGGTGTCGGCGCTGCCGCTGCTGGCCGGCGTGGTGCCGGCGGTGCTGCTGGGCCGCGCGGCGGCGGGGCGGCGGCCCGCCGTGGCCGGGGCCGGCGAGCGCCCCCGGCCCTGGCCGGCGGCGGCGACGGCGGTGGCCGCGCTGGCGGCGGCGCTGACGGTCGGGGCCGGGGCGGCGGTGCTGGGCTGGCTCTCCGGCGGGGCGCTGGCGGGGGAGCGGCTGGCCTGGGTGGGGCCGGTGCCGTGGACGGGCCCGGCGGCGGCGGGCTGGATCGCGCTGGTCGCCGTTCCGGGCGCGCTGCTGGTCCGGTACCGCGTGCTGGGCCCGGCGCACGGCGTGGGCGTGTCCGCCCGGCTCGCGCGGCGGGCCCGCCGGGGTGCGCTGAGGCTGCGCGCCCGTACGTACGCCCTGGTGCTGCGGCTCTCCGCGCCGGGCACGAGGAAGGCCGGCGGCCCTGGCCCCGATGACCGGGACCCGGTCGACCGCGTGGACCCGGTCGACCGCGTGGACCTGGACGCCTGACCGGACCCGGAACGCCTGACCGGACTCGGACGCTCGGGCCGGACGGCCGAGCGGATCCGGAGATCCGACTACTCGGTGTTCCCGGTGAAGTCCACGTACCACCGCGGCGCGTACCGGTCGCAGTTCTGGGCGCCGACGCTGGTCAGCGAGTCCTGGACGCAGGTGACGTAGTCGCGGTAGTGGTACCCGAGGCCGATCACCGAGGTGGCGACCACGACGGTCATCGCACCGGTCAGGATGCCGGCGAGCGCGGCCGGGGTGAGCGGGTTCGACGCCGGGGCCACCGGCATCGGGCCGCCCGGTCCGGCGACCGCGGCGGAGGCCGGACCGGTCCGCCGGGCGCGCAGCGCGCCGACGCCCCAGACGATGCCGAGCACCCCGACCAGCAGGGCGATCCAGTGGAACCCCGCGAACAGGCAGACCAGGGCGAACGGCCCGGCCAGCGCGGCGTTGCGGGCCTTGCGGTGGGCCGGATCGGCGAGGTCGAGCCGGGGCGGCTGCGGGGCCGGCGGCCGCTGGCCGGGGCGGCCGTCGCCGCCGGGGCCCCACGGCGGCGGCAGCTGGGGGCGCTGGCCGCCCTGCTCGTCGGAGCCGCCCCGGCCGTCCTGGCCGCCCTGCCCGTCGGAGCCGTGGCCCCCGCCGCCCCAGGGGCTGCGCGGCTGCCACGGCTGGTCCGGGGCATCCGCCGGCGGCGGTGCGAAGGGGTTGCGCTCGCCGGTGTCGTCGCCGCTGCTCATGGGTTCAGCCATTCCTTCTCGGTCGGGGCTCGTTCGGAGGTTCTCGCGTCGGAGCGGTCTCCCGCGCCCCCAATGATCCCGCAGCCGTCCGCCGGCCCACCGGCGGCCCGTGCCGCGGGGCCGGTGCGCGACCGCCGGTGGGCCGCCGCGGGCCGGGCAACTGCGGTGCGGCGGGCCGGAGGAGATCCCCGTCTCAACTACGCGCGTAGCGCCGCCGGGAGGGTGCGGAGGCCGTCCGACCAGCCGTTATCGTGGTGACGGTCAGCAGCCCACAGAGGTTCCCCGGGCCCGCGTCGCGGCGGGTTTCCCCGGAGTTCCCCCTCGCTCGACCTGCCGTTCGTAGTGGCCCCACCGCCGGTGGACGTACCAGCGGACGGCGCCCGACCTACGGAGAAACGCGCAGTGGCCGCCGCCCCCGCCCAGCACTTCCCGCCCCGTACGCCCGGACCGGCCCGCCTGGTGGTGCTGGTCTCCGGTTCCGGCACCAACCTGCAGGCGCTGATCGACGCCGCGGCCGATCCGGCGTACGGCGCCGAGATCCTCGCCGTGGGCGCGGACCGGGACGGGATCGTCGGCCTGGAGCGCGCCGGGAAGGCCGGCCTGCCGACCTTCGTCCACCGGGTGAAGGACTTCCCCGACCGGGCCGCCTGGGACCGCGCGCTGACCGCCTCCACCGCCGAGTACCAGCCGGACCTGGTGGTCACGGCCGGTTTCATGAAGATCCTCGGCCCCGAGTTCATCGCCGCCTTCGCCGGGCGGATCGTCAACACCCACCCCGCACTGCTGCCCGCCTTCCCCGGCGCCCACGGCGTCACCGACGCGCTCGCGTACGGGGTGAAGGTCACCGGCTGCACCGTCCACCTGGTCGACGCCGGCGTGGACACCGGGCCGATCATCGCGCAGGGCGTCGTCGAGGTCGTCGACGCCGACCACGCCGATGGCGGCGACGCGCTGCACGAGCGCATCAAGACTGTCGAGCGCAAGCTGCTCGTCGACGTCGTGGGCCGGCTGGCCCGCGAGGGTCACCGCATCGAGGACCGAAAGGTATGGATTCCGGCATGAGTGCCAGCTCCACCACCACGCCCGTTTCGGAGAACGTTCGTCCGATCCGTCGCGCGCTGATCAGCGTGTACGACAAGACCGGTCTGGAGGAGCTGGCCCAGGGCCTGCACGCCGCCGGGGTCGCCATCGTCTCCACCGGCTCCACCGCCGGCCGGATCGCCGCCGCCGGCGTCCCGGTGACCGAGGTCTCCGAGCTGACCGGTTTCCCGGAGTGCCTGGACGGGCGCGTGAAGACGCTGCACCCCCGCGTGCACGCCGGCGTGCTGGCCGACCTGCGGCTGGAGTCGCACCGCGCGCAGCTGGCCGAGCTGGGCGTCGAGCCCTTCGACCTGGTCGTGGTGAACCTCTACCCGTTCAAGGCCACCGTCGCCTCCGGCGCCACCCCGGACGAGTGCGTCGAGCAGATCGACATCGGCGGCCCGAGCATGGTCCGCGCCGCCGCCAAGAACCACCCCTCGGTGGCCGTGGTGGTCGACCCGGCCCGCTACGGCGACGTGCTGGAGGCGGCCCGGGAGGGCGGCTTCGACCTGGCCACCCGCAAGCGCCTGGCCGGTGCCGCGTTCGCCCACACCGCCGCCTACGACGTGGCCGTCGCGTCCTGGTTCGAGGACGGCTACGCGCCCAGCGACGAGCGGTTCCCCGAGTTCCTCGGCTCGACCTGGGAGCGGCAGAACGTGCTGCGCTACGGCGAGAACCCGCACCAGGGCGCCGCGCTGTACAGCGACGGCACCGGCGGCCTGGCCGGCGCGCGGCAGCTGCACGGCAAGGAGATGTCGTACAACAACTACGTCGACACCGACGCCGCCCGGCGCGCCGCCTACGACCACGCCGAGCCGGCCGTCGCGATCATCAAGCACGCCAACCCGTGCGGCATCGCGACCGGCGCCGACGTCGCCGAGGCGCACCGCAAGGCGCACGAGTGCGACCCGGTCTCCGCGTACGGCGGTGTGATCGCCGTCAACCGCCCGGTCACCGTCGCGCTGGCCGAGCAGATCGCCCCGATCTTCACCGAGGTCGTCGTGGCCCCCGGCTACGAGGAGGGCGCCCTGGAGGTGCTCACCCGCAAGAAGAACCTGCGGGTGCTGCTCGCCCCCGAGGCTCCGGCCAACCGCCGGGAGGTGCGCCCGGTCTCCGGTGGCGTGCTGCTCCAGGACGCCGACCGGGTGCACGCCGAGGGCGACGACCCGGCGAACTGGACCCTCGCCACCGGTGAGGCGCTGTCCGCGGCCGAGCTGGCCGAGCTGGCGTTCGCCTGGCGGGCCTGCCGGGCCGTCAAGTCCAACGCGATCCTGCTGGCCAAGGACGGCGCCTCGGTCGGCGTCGGCATGGGCCAGGTCAACCGGGTGGACTCCTGCAAGCTCGCGGTCGAGCGGGCCGGTGAGCGCGCCAAGGGCGCCTACGCGGCCTCGGACGCCTTCTTCCCGTTCGCGGACGGCCCGGCGATCCTGATCGCGGCCGGCGTCAGGGCGATCGTCCAGCCCGGTGGCTCGATCCGGGACGAGGAGGTCGTCGCGGCGGCCGCCGAGGCCGGCGTGACCATGTACTTCACCGGCGCGCGGCACTTCTTCCACTGATCCCGCCCACGGCGTGACGGCATGACAGAGCGGCCCGGCCCCCTCCGAGGAGGGAGCCGGGCCGCTCGGTCGTGCGGGCCGGTCAGTACCGCGGCCGGTTGAACCAGTTGACGCCGTCCTGGACGCACATGGCGGTGATCCAGATGATGCTGACCGCCAGCCAGAGCAGGGCCATCACCAGGCCGACGGCGGTGCCGCCGGAGATGGCGCCGAGCAGGATCAGCAGGCCGACCAGGCCGCCGAGCGAGCCGTACACGATGGTGGTGACGCGGACGGCGTTGCCGCCCTTGCCGAACTTCGCGCCCAGCGTGATGGAGAGCGCGGCGAACAGCCCGAACACCACGGCGACGACGATCAGGACACCGGCGGCGGCGTCGCCCAGCGCGGTGATCGGGTTGTCGTTGGTCGCGGCCCGGCCGGCGTTGGTGACGTCCTTGGCGGCCGCACCGATGATCATGTAGGCGATCGCGGCGAGCGTCTGCACGCCGCCGACGATGAACAGCAGCACGCGGGCGGTCGTCACCAGGCCCGGCATGGTCGGCGGGGCCACCGGCGCGTACCCGTAGGCCGGGGCCTGCTGCGGGTAGCCGTACGCGGCGGCCGGCGGCGGGGCCTGCTGCGGGTAGCCGTAGCCCGGGGCGGCCGGCGGCTGGCCGTACGGGTTGTTCGGGTCGGGCGGGTAACTCATGGATGCCTCCGGGCGGTTACGGGGACGCGGGGACGGGACACGGACGGCCCGGTGCCGGCCGGTGAGTCGGTTCACCGGCCGAAGGGGACGTCAGCGGAGCGGGGTGACAGCCCGGCGGCGGTGACGGGCGCCGCGGCTCGGCAGCGTGGTGAGCATCAGTGGCGCGAGGCGGCCGACGGGTGCGGCGCGGGGCGGACGGTGCCCGCGCGGTCGGACGGCTCGTTCTGCTGTGGTCGGCTCACTGGCTCTTTCCCCCGGGTACGCCCGCCGCGGGGTCCGTCGGCCCGTCACCGGGCCGGTATCGCGGCGGGAATGCGCGCTTATCGTCATCCGGACGACGGCGCCCTGTCCAGCCGGTTCCGCGCGCCGCGTCAAGACTGTGGCGCAACCGCAACGTGCGGCGGACCTTCGTGTCCGTCCGTTCACCCGGCGGTCCACCCGTTCGCCCACCCGCCCGTCGGCTCGCCCGGGGCCACCGGGGCCGTGGGACGCCCTCGGTACGGAGTCTGCCCGCGATCCGGGAGAATGGGGTCATGACTGCCCAGATTCTCGATGGCAAGGCCACCGCCGCCGCGATCAAGTCCGAACTCGCCGCCCGCGTGGCGGCCCTCAAGGCGAAGGGCGTCACGCCCGGCCTCGGCACCGTCCTGGTCGGCGACGACCCGGGCAGCCGCTGGTACGTGAACGGGAAGCACAAGGACTGCGCCGAGGTCGGCATCGCCTCGATCCAGCGCGAGCTGCCCGCCACCGCCACCCAGGAGGACGTCGAGAACGTCGTCCGCGAGCTCAACGCCGACCCGTCCTGCACCGGCTACATCGTCCAGCTGCCGCTGCCCAAGGGCCTGGACCAGAACCCGGTCCTGGAGCTGATGGACCCGGACAAGGACGCCGACGGCCTGCACCCGACCTCGCTCGGCCGGCTCGCCCTGGGCATCGAGGGCCCGCTGCCGTGCACCCCGCTCGGCATCGTCGAGCTGCTGCGCCGCCACGACGTCGAGATCGACGGCGCCGAGGTGGTCGTGGTCGGCCGCGGCATCACCGTCGGCCGCTCGATCGGCCTGCTGCTGACCCGCCGCAGCGAGAACGCCACCGTCACCCTGTGCCACACCGGCACCCGGGACCTCGGCGCCCACCTGCGCAAGGCCGACATCATCGTGGCCGCCGCCGGTGTGCCGCACCTGGTCAAGCCGGAGGACGTCAAGCCGGGCGCGGCGGTGCTGGACGTGGGCGTCAGCCGCAGCGAGGGCAAGATCGTCGGCGACGTGCACCCGGGCGTGGCCGAGGTGGCCGGCTGGATCTCCCCGAACCCCGGCGGCGTGGGCCCGATGACCCGCGCGATGCTGCTCAACAACATCGTCGAGGCGGCCGAGCGCCGCGCCGGCATCTGACACCCCAGGGACGGCGAGCATGACTGAACCGCGACCGGCACGGACCCGCCGCAGGCCGGTCAGGACCACCGGCACCCTGCCCCCCGAGGGCTCGGCCGCGGCCCTCGGGCGCGCTCACGCCCTGCCGGTGCGGCAGTGGCCGATCACGCTGGTCCTGCTGGTCGTCGGCGCCGGCCTCGCGGTCACCTGGTTCGCCGACTTCAAGGACGGTTTCAAGTACGGGCTGCTGATCCTCGGCGGCGGCGTGCTGCTCGGCGCGGTGCTGCGGCTGGTGCTGCCCGAGGTCGGGATGCTGGCGGTGCGCAGCCGCTTCACCGACGTGATCGTGCTGAGCTTCCTGGGCATCTCGATCGTGCTGCTGACCCTGGTGGCGCAGCCGAACCCGTGGGTGCAGATCCCGCTGCTCGACAACATCGGCCAGCTGATGGGCCGGCCCAGGCACTGACCCGACGTCCGAGGCGGCCCCCGCCCGGCCCATGGAAACCCAGGGCCGGGGCGGGGGCCGCCTTTCTTCTGTGACGCATCAGCCACGCCGGGACACCCGGCGTACGCTTCCCTTTGCGATAACCTGACGCCGGTCTCTCGACGTCGAGAGAGATCATCCTGGCTCCAGTGCCGGTGTGCCTGGGGCGCCTGGCGATTTGCTGGAGAAGGTAGAAATGACCCGCACCCCCGTCAACGTCACCATCACCGGAGCGGCCGGCCAGATCGGCTACGCGCTGCTCTTCCGCATCGCCTCGGGCCACCTGCTCGGTGCCGACGTGCCGGTGAACCTGCGCCTCCTGGAGATCCCGCAGGGCCTGAAGGCCGCCGAGGGCACCGCCATGGAGCTCGTCGACTGCGCCTTCCCGCTGCTGCGCGACATCACGATCACCGACAACCCGAACGAGGCCTTCGACGGCGCCAACGTCGCGCTGCTGGTCGGCGCCCGTCCGCGCACCGCGGGCATGGAGCGCGGCGACCTGCTCCAGGCCAACGGCGGCATCTTCGGCCCGCAGGGCAAGGCCATCAACGACCACGCCGCGGACGACATCAAGGTCCTGGTCGTCGGCAACCCGGCCAACACCAACGCCCTGATCGCCCAGCGCAACGCCCCGGACGTCCCGGCCGAGCGCTTCACCGCGATGACCCGCCTGGACCACAACCGCGCCGTCGGCCAGCTGTCCGCCAAGACCGGCGCCCTGGTCTCCGACATCAAGCGCGTCACCATCTGGGGCAACCACTCCGCGACCCAGTACCCGGACGTCTTCCAGGCCGAGATCGCCGGCAAGCCGGCCTTCGAGGCCGTCGGCAGCGACCTGGCCTGGCTGGAGAACGACTTCATCCCGACCGTCGCCAAGCGCGGCGCCGCCATCATCGAGGCCCGTGGCGCCTCCTCGGCCGCCTCGGCCGCCAACGCCGCCATCGACCACGTCCACACCTGGGTCAACGGCACCGCCGAGGGCGACTGGACCTCCATGGGCGTCGTCTCCGACGGCTCGTACGGCGTTCCGGCGGGTCTGATCTCGTCCTTCCCGGTCACCACCAAGGACGGCAGGTTCGAGATCGTCCAGGGCCTGGAGATCTCCGACTTCTCGCGCGCCCGCATCGACGCCTCGGTCAAGGAGCTGACCGAGGAGCGCGACGCGGTCCAGGAGCTGGGCCTCATCTGAGCCCGCCCCGCACGGCTCCACCGGCGGGCCCCCCCCACCCCCCCCCCCCCGGGGGGCCGCCCCCGTGTGCGGCCTCCCGGCGCGCCGCCCGGGGCGGCCCCCGCGGGGCCCGGCCCCCCAACACACGCCCCCCGGGAACC
>NZ_JBIAVL010000010.1:190884-280511 GCF_042894165.1 Kitasatospora sp. NPDC001547
CGCCCCGGCCCCCCCCCCCCCCCCCCCCCCCCCCCCCCCCCGCCCCCCCCCCCCCCCCCCCCCCCCGGGGGGGGCCCCGCCGCCGTGTCCGGCCTCCGGGCCCGCCGCCGTGTCCGGCCCCGGCGGGGACCGGCCGCCCTACACTGGCCCGCTGTGAACGAAACACTCGGGGACGCCGCGCTCGTCCTCGTCTTCATCCTGCTGGGCGGGCTGTTCAACGTCGCCGAGATCTCGCTGATCTCGCTGCGCGAGGGCCAGATCCGGGCGCTGGAGGGGCGCGGCACCCGGCGCGCGGCGCGGGCCGCGCACCTGGCCGCCGACCCCAACCGCTTCCTGGCCGCCGTCCAGGTCGGGGTGACCTGCATGGGCTTCCTGTCCGCCGCCTTCGGCGCGGACACCCTGTCCGGCAAGGTCGCCCCGCTGTTCGTCCGGGCCGGGCTCTCCGAGGGCGTGTCCGACGCGGTGGCGCTGGTCGGCCTCACCCTGGTGATCAGTTACGCCTCGCTGGTGCTGGGCGAGCTGACCCCCAAGCGGATCGGCCTGCAGCGCGCCGAGTCGATCTCGGTCGTCGCCGCCCCGGTGGTGGACGTGATGTCGGTGGTGCTGCGGCCGGCGATCTGGCTGCTCGGCCACTCCACCGACCTGATGGTCCGGCTGCTCGGCGGCGACCCGACGGCGGGCCGCGGCTCGATGAGCTCCGAGGAGCTGCGCGGCCTGGTCGCCACCAACACCGAACTCGGAAGCGACGAACGGGCGTTGATCGCCGACGTGTTCGCCGCCGGGGAGCGCCAGCTGCGCGAGGTGATGGTCCCGCGCACCGAGGTGACCTTCCTGGACGCCGAGCGCCCGCTGGCCGCCGTCCGGCACCAGGCCGACACCTCGCCGCACTCGCGCTACCCGGTGGTCGAGGGCAGCGCCGACGCGGTGGTCGGCTTCGTCCACGTCCGCGACCTGTACGGCGCGCGCGGCGAGCAGGCCGCCAAGGTCCGCGACCTGGCCCGCCCGGTCAAGCTGCTGCCCGGCACCAAACGGGTGCTGGAGGCGATGGGCGAGATGCGCCGCGAGGGCCACCACCTGGCCATCGTGGTGGACGAGTACGGCGGCACCGCCGGGATCGTCACCCTGGAGGACCTGGTCGAGGAGGTGATCGGCGAGATCCGGGACGAGTACGACCGCCCGGAGGCCGCCCCCACCCGCCGGCTGGCCGGCGGCGGCATGGAGCTGGACGGTCTGCTCAACCTCGGCGACTTCACCGAGGAGACCGGCGTCACGCTGCCGGAGGGCCCGTACGAGACGGTGGCGGGCTGCCTGGTCGCCGCGCTCGGCCGGCTGCCCCGGGACGGCGACCAGGTGCGGGTCCCGGTCGAGGGCGGCGGCGGGGTGCTGCTGACGGTGGCCAAGGTCGAGGGCCGGCGGATCGCCCGGGTGGGGGTGAGTGCGGTCACACTGGCCGACCCCGCGGGGGCGGAGGTTTCCTGAGCGAGCGGTGGAACTGGAACAATGGCCCGCATGGTCAACGCAGCGGTCACTGGTCCGGTCAAGGACCGTCCCCGGGTGCTCTCCGGCATCCAGCCCACCTCCGGCTCGTTCCACCTCGGCAACTACCTGGGCGCGGTGCGCCAGTGGGTCGACCTCCAGGAGGCCAACGACGCCTTCTACATGGTCGTCGACCTGCACGCGATCACGGTGCCGCAGGACCCGGCGACGCTGCGCCAGAACACCAGGGTCTCCGCCGCCCAGCTGCTCGGCGCCGGCCTGGACCCGGACGACTGCACGCTGTTCGTCCAGTCGCACGTGCCCGAGCACGCGCAGCTCGCCTGGGTGATGAACTGCCTCACCGGTTTCGGCGAGGCCTCCCGGATGACGCAGTTCAAGGACAAGTCCTCCCGGTACGGCGCCGAGGGCACCACCGTCGGCCTGTTCACCTACCCGATCCTGCAGATCGCGGACATCCTGCTCTACCAGGCGGACGCCGTCCCGGTCGGCGAGGACCAGCGCCAGCACGTGGAGATCACCCGCGACATCGCCGAGCGCTTCAACACCCGCTACAGCCCGACCTTCACCGTCCCGAAGCCGTACATCCTCAAGGAGACGGCGAAGATCCAGGACCTCCAGGACCCGGGCGTGAAGATGAGCAAGTCGGCCTCCTCGCCCAAGGGCCTGGTGAGCCTGCTGGACGAGCCGAAGGCCAGCGCCAAGAAGTTCAAGAGCGCCGTCACCGACACCGGCACCGTCGTCTCCTACGACGAGCAGGAGAAGGCCGGCGTCTCCAACCTGCTGCGCATCCACTCCGCGCTCAGCGGCCAGACGATCGACCAGCTGGTCGCGCACTTCGAGGGCCGGATGTACGGCGCCCTGAAGACCGAGCTGGCCGAGCTGTTCACCGAGTGGGTGACGCCGTTCCAGGAGCGCACCCGGATGTTCCTGGACGACCCGGCCGAGCTGGACCGGGTGCTGGCGATCGGCGCCCACAAGGCCCGTGAGGTGGCGTCGGTGACGCTGGAGACGGTGTACGACCGGATCGGCTTCCTCCCGGCCGCCAAGCGGTGACTCCGCTCACGCGCCTGCCCGGTGGTGGCGACCTCCCCGAGGTCGTCACCATCGGCGTGTCCGTGAGCGTCCCGGATCCGTACGGCGCGGCGATCCAGGACGCCCGGGCCGGGCACGGCGATCCGCTGGCCCGGTCGATACCCACGCACGTCACCCTGCTGCCGCCGACCGAGGTGCCCGCGGAGCTGCTGCCGAAGATCGAGGAGCACCTGGCGGCGGTGGCGGCCGCGCACCGGCCGTTCCGGATGCTGCTGCGCGGCGGCGGGACCTTCCGCCCGGTCTCCCCGGTGGTGTACGTCCGGGTCGAGGAGGGCGCGCAGGAGTGCCGGCTGCTGGAGGCGGACATCCGCTCCGGCCCGCTGGCCCGCGAGCTGGCCTTCCCGTACCACCCGCACGTGACGGTCGCCCACGGCCTGTCCGACGACGTGCTGGACCAGGCGTACGAGCAGGCGCGCGGCTTCCGGGCGGACTTCCCGGTGCCGGGCTTCGGCCTCTCCCGCTTCGACGCGGACGAGGTCTGGCGCCCCTGGCGGAGCTACCCGTTCGGGTGACCCGGCGAGCGTGACCCGGCAACGGTGTCCCGCCCCGGCGCGGGCTCGACCCGCTCCGACCGGCCACCGCACGGCGCCCGCGGACGCGCGGGCGCCCGGCACCGAGGGTGCCGGGCGCCTTCCGGATCGCGCGCGGGGGCTATTCCTTGCGGAGCATCGCGTCGACCACCCGGGCCGAGGCCTTGCCGTCGTCCAGGTCGCAGTACGCCTCGCGGAACGCGGCCGCCCGGTCCGCGTACTCCTCGGTGACCTCGTCCAGCCGGCCGAGCATCGAGACGAGCTCCTCGGAGGTGGCCGGCATCGGGCCGGGCGCCTCCGCCTCGAAGTTCAGGCTGAAGCCGCGCAGGTTGTCCCGGTAGTGCTCCAGGTCGTAGGTGAAGAACACGATCGGCTTGCCGGTCGCCGCGAAGTCGAACACGCTCGCCGAGTAGTCCGTCACCAGGACGTCGGCGATCAGCAGCAGCTCCGCCATGTCGGGGTAGCTGCCGACGTCCCAGACGTAGCCGTTGCCGGCGCCCGGGATCTGGCCGCACATCAGGTGGTGCCGGCGCACCAGCAGCACCTGGTCGTCGCCGAGCGCGGCCCTGGCCGCCGCCAGGTCGATCCGCAGGTCGATCTGGTAGCCGCCCTGCGGCCGACGCCGGTCCTCGCGCCAGGTCGGCGCGTAGAGCACGACCTTCTTGCCCTCGGGCAGGCCGAGCCGCTCCCGGACCTGCTCGGCGGTCTTCTCCCGGTCGGCCGCGAACAGCAGGTCGTTCCGCGGCGAGCCGCTCTCCAGGATCTCGCCCTTGAAGTCGAAGGCGCGCCGCAGCACCGGGGCCGACCAGCGGTTGCCGGCCACCAGCAGGCTCCAGTTCGGGACCTCCCGGGCCAGGCTCTTGAGGTACTCGGAGTCGGTGAACCAGACCTTCTCGAAGTCGAGGCCGATCTGCTTCAGCGGGGTGCCGTGCCAGGTCTGGAGGACCACCTGGTCGGGACGGCGGACGAAGAAGTCGGGCAGGTGGGTGCTGGCCACCACGTACTTGGCGGTGGCCAGCGCCTCGTACCACTCCGGGCTGCGGTAGCGGAGCGCGGTCACGCTCTGCGGCAGCTCGGCCTGCATGTCGTCGTTGCCCCACAGGTGCTCCAGCGGCAGGCCGCGGCGGACCAGCTCCTCGTGGACCGCCCGCGGCGAGCCGGAGTAGGTGCCGTACTTGCCGGTGTGGTAGACCACCGTGTCGCGCACCGGCAGCCGGCGGGCGGCGGGGTAGTCCACGCTCTGCAGCTGGCGCTGGCGGAAGCCGGCCCGCTCCTCGGGCAGCAGCACCGAGTCCGACTCCAGCGACAGCCCGTCGTGGTTGCGGCGCTCCAGCAGTATCCGCTTGCCGCGGGACTCCACCACGACCGGCAGGACGTCGAAGCAGTCCGGGGTCACCAGCGCGGCGGCGTCCGGCAGTTCCGGCACCGGCACCCCGACCGGCCGGAAGACGACGTTCCAGGTGCCCCGGGAGAGCGGCACCCGGCCGGCGAAGGAGGCCGTCGGGACGGCGGGCAGCGCGGTGCGGAACCGGCCGTCCGAGATCTCCACCGGGTAGGCGTGCTCCTCCTCGCGCCACTTGTGACGGACCACCAGCTCCCAGCGGTGCGCGCCGGGCAGCGGGAACGAGCCGCTGAGCAGGAAGCCGTCGGCGCCGCGCGAGGACACCTCGTCCACCATCGGCTGGAGCACCTGGTCGGTGAACTGGAGGCGCCCCTCGGGGGACGGCTTGGAGTAGAGCGCCCGGCGCTCGGCGACCGGGGCCTGCGGGTTCAGCGCCAGGTGCAGCCGCTCCGGCGCGTTGCGGTCGTCCCAGGCCAGCGGGACGGTGCTGCCGTCGGCCAGCAGCAGCGCGCCGTCCCAGTGGTCGCGGCTGCGCTCGGCGGCCATCGGGTCCAGCTCGGCCCAGGCCTCGCGGACGGCGGTCAGCTCGGCGACCGGGAACGCCGCGGTGAACGGCTGGAGCGAGCCGACCGGGGTGCCCAGCTCCAGCGGGAAGCTCACGTGGCGGTCCGACTCGGCGTGGGTGAGCCGCAGCCGCGCCCCGGCGAAGCTCGGGCCGGAGCGGGCCGCACCCGAGACCTCCAGCCGGTCGCCGTGCGCGGCCAGGCCGGTCACCCGGGCCTTGACCGTCTCCACCCGGAGGTAGACGAAGTTGTCCCGGACCCACGGCACGATCCGCACGTCCGGCTCGACCCAGTGCGACGGGAGGAACTGGGCGCTGTCGCTCCACCCGGCCGAGATCCGGCCCTTGTAGACCCCGCCCTTGCCCGCGCCGGCCACCAGGACGCGCCAGTTGCCGTCCTTCCACTGGCCGCGGTACCGGAGCTTCCTCGGGTCGACGGCGACGGTGAAGCCGGACCAGTCGCAGCTGTACAGGTCGTGGCGGCAGCTCGCGGTGGCCTCGGGGCTGTACGTCGTCCGCATCGGCACCGCGATGACCCGGCGGCCCTTGGTCTCGCGCAGCACCAGGGTGCGGACCATGTCGTGCTTGCCGGCCGCGCCCAGCTGCTCCGGGTACGCGTGCCCGGTCATCCGGAGCTTGCCGCCTTCCCAGGAGCTGCTGTACAGCCGGCTGCGGATGACCAGCGAGTTGTCCAGCTTGAGCACCCCGGCCGGCACGCTCCTGCGCCCGCCGCGCAGGAACGGGTAGTCGGCGTACGGGCGCAGCAGACCGCGGGCCTGGACGCCGCCGCCGCTCTCGCGCTCGTACGTGATCTGCTCGACCAGCTCGTCCATCCGGCCCGACAGGGTCAGGTGGTACTTCAGCCGCAGCGGCGCGCGCAGCCGGGCGACCTGGTCGGCGCCGATCGCCCGGAGCAGCCGGCCGACGTGCAGGAGGTAGGCGTCCCGGTACTCCTTGTCGCCCTCCACGAGGGAGGAGAAGAACATCGGGATCTCCTCGACGAGGGTGTTCTCGTCGTAGGAGCGCAGGTACTCGGCGAAGCGCGGCTCGGTCTGCTTCATCAGCCAGGCGCGGACCAGCTCGACCGAGGCGACCCGGTCGATCAGGCCCTTGGGGTTGGTGCGCATCTGGGTGATCGACATCTCGCCGACCTCGCGCTCGCGCCAGTGGTAGATCGGCTCGGAGAGCACGTCCACGCTCTTGGCCAGGTAGTGGTGCGGCACGCTGACCGGGGCGTCCTCGTACAGGATGCCTTCGGGGTAGAGCAGGCCGGCCGCGTCGAAGAACGAGCGGCGGTACACCTTGTTCCACGCGGTGCGGTCGGTGACCAGCGCCGGGATCTCGGTGATGTGGGTCTTGAGCCTGGTCTCCTTGAACGGCTTCAGGTGGCCGCCGGACGGGTAGTAGCCCACGGCGCGGAAGCGCAGCACGTTGCCGGTGCAGAAGTCCGAGCCGGTCTCGTCCAGCGTGTTGATCATCAGCTCGTACGCGCTCGGCGGCATCGAGTCGTCGCTGTCCACGAAGCACAGGAACTCGGAGTCCGGGTCGATGTGCCGGATGCCGGTGTTGCGGGCCGCGCCGAGGCCCTTGTTCACCTGCCGGACCAGCCGGAACCGGGAGTCCCCGGCCGCGTAGGCCTCGGCGAGCGCCGCGCTGCCGTCCTTCGAACCGTCGTCGACCATGACGCACTCGAAGTCCGTGAAGGTCTGGGCGGCGATCGAGTCGAGGCATTCGACGAGGTAGCGCTCGACGTTGTAGATCGGGACGACGATGGAGAGGCGGGGAGCCATCGGCTACGCAGGCCTTTCTCTGGAGGAGCGTGGCAGCCCGTACGGGGCCTGGCCGCACTTGTGATCGGTGCGTACGTGCGTCCCGATCCTACCTCCGGGGACCTCGCCCGCCCGGGGGCCACTACGCTGGGGCCGTGTCCCGTTTCAGCGTGATCGTCCCCGTGTACCAGGTCCAGGACTACCTCGCCGAGTGCCTCGAATCGGTGCTCGGCCAGGACGGCCCGGACTTCGAGCTGATCGCGGTGGACGACCGCTCCCCGGACCGCTGCGGCGCGATGCTGGACGAGGCCGCCGCCGCCGACGCCCGGATCCGGGTGCTGCACCTGCCGGAGAACGTCGGCCTCGGCCGGGCCCGCAACGCCGGCCTGGAGGTCGCCACCGGGGACTACGTGATCTTCCTCGACAGCGACGACACGCTGACGCCCGGATTGCTGAAGGCCGTCGACGAGCGGCTCACCGCCACGGGTGAACCGGACGTCCTGGTCTACGACTACGCCCGTACCTACGCCGACGGCCGGATCACCCGGGCCGCCTCCGCGCACGTCTTCGGCGCCGCCTCCCCGGACGTCTTCGACCTCGACGCCCGCCCCGACCTGCTCGACCTGCTGCAGGTCGTCTGGAACAAGGCCTACCGCCGCGGGTTCGTCACCGAGCAGCGGCTGGTCTTCCCGGCCGGCTACTACGAGGACACCCCCTGGACGTACCCGGCGCTGCTCGCCGCCGCCCGGATCACCCTGCTCGACCAGGTCGGCGTGCACTACCGCCAGCGCCAGGAGGGCGGCAACATCCTGGCCACCGCCAGCCGCAAGCACTTCGACGTGTTCGCCCAGTACGACCTGGTCTTCGCCTTCCTCGACCGCCGCCCCGACCTGGACCGCTGGCGCCCGGTCGTCTACGGCCGGATGCTGCACCACCTCAACACCGTGGTCTCCAAGCCCGGCCGGGTCCCGCCCGGCGACCGCCGCGAGTACTTCCGCCGGGCCGCCGGGCACTGCGCCCGGCTGCGGCCGGCCGGCTACCGGCCGCCGGCCGGGGTGGACGGCGTGCGCACCGAGCTGCTCAGCCACGGCCGCTACGGCGCCTACCAGGCCGTCCGGGCCCTCGCCAAGGCCCGCCGACTCGTCAAGCGGTAGCCGGCCGGTCCCGCCGCGCTCCCGGGCCGCGGCGGCCGACGGACCGGTTCCTGGGCCCGCCTGACGCCCATTCGGGGGACAGGCCGGTATAACCGGTGGGTGGACTTCCTGACCCGACTTCCGGTCGTCGGCCCCTTCGTGGCCCGGGTACTGCGCAGCCGCCCGTACCGGGTGTACGAGTACCTCTCCGCCGCCCGGGGCAACCGGCTGGCCGGCGCCGTCACCTTCTTCGGCTTCCTCGCCCTCTTCCCGCTGCTCACGGTGGGCCTGGCGATCGCCGCCGCGGCGCTGAGCGACAGCCGGGTGCACGAGCTGCAGGAGCACATCTCCGACCAGCTGCCGGGGATCTCGGACGCGCTCGACCTGCCCGCCCTGGTGGCCAACGCGGGCACCGTCGGACTGGTCGGCGGGGCGCTGCTGCTGGTCTCCGGCCTCGGCTGGGTGGACACCATGCGCACCTCGATCCGCGACCTGTGGCAGCTGCCCCAGGAGGACGGCAACCCGGTGCTGCGCAAGGCCTGGGACGTGGTGGTGCTGGCCGGCCTCGGCCTGGTGTCGCTGTTCTCGCTGGGCGTCTCCGCCGTCGGGACCACGCTGGCCGGCCGGATCGCCGGCGCGGCCGGCCTGGGCAGCGGCTACCTGCTGACGGCGGTGGGCGTGCTGATCGCCATAGCGTGCGACATGCTGCTCTTCGCCTACCTGCTGGCGCCCTTCCCGGGGATCACCGAGCAGCGCCGCCGGGACCTCGTGCAGGGCGCCCTGATCGGCTCGGTCGGCTTCGAACTGCTGAAGCTCCTGCTCGCCTCCTACCTGAGCTCGGTCGCGGGACGGAGCCTGTACGGGGCGTTCGCCACCCCGGTGGCGCTGCTGCTGTGGATCAACTTCGTCTCCCGGCTGCTGATGTACTGCGTGGCCTGGACCGCGACGGCCGACCCGGTGGCCGCCCGGGAGCGGACCAGGGCGCACGGCCGGACGCTGCTGGAGGCGGCCGACAAGGCGGAGGCGGCGGCCGGGCGGGTGGAGACGGCGGTGGAGAAGGGCGGGGCCCGGCCCCCGGACTGAGGCCGAACCCCGCCGACGACCGGTGGGTCAGCCGGCGGAGCGCCGCCGCCGCAGCACCACCGCGCCGTACCCGGCCGCGGCCCCGGCCAGCACCACGGCCGACCAGCCGCCGAGCCCGAGCCCGCCGCCGTCGGTGGCCGCGGCGGGCGCCGACGCGGCCGCGGTGGCCGGCGCGGCGGTGGCCGAGGGGTGCGGCGGCGGGGCGGGCGGGCCGCCGGTGCCGCCGGCCTGGCCGGTCGGCTCGGCGCCGCCGGGCGGGAGCTCGTCGACCAGCCTGCCGACCGGCTGGACCTTGCTGGCCGCGGCGAAGCCCCAGTCCAGCAGGGCGGCCGTCTCGTCGTACACCTTCTGGTAGTTGGCCGGGTGCATCACCGTCACCAGCAGGGTGCGGCCGTCGCGCTCGGCGGCCCCGACGAAGGTCGAGCCGGCGTTGGTGGTGGTGCCGTTCTTCACGCCGATCAGCCCCGGGTACCTGCCCAGCAGCCGGTCGGTGTTGGCGATCCCGAAGCTGCCGCGCTGGCCGGTGTTCCGGTCGACGGCGCCCGGGAACATCGCGTCCCGGGTGGCGCAGTACGTCCGGAAGTCCGCGTTGCGCAGGCCGGCCCGGGCGAACAGCGACAGGTCGTAGGCCGAGGAGACCTGGCCGTCCATGTCGTAGCCGTCCGGGGAGACCACCCTGGTGTCCCTCGCCTGGAGCGCGTCGGCGCGCGCCTGCATCTCGTCGACGGTCCGCTGGACGCCGCCGTTCATGTGCGCCAGGACGTGCACCGCGTCGTTGCCGGAGCTCAGGAACACCCCGCGCCACAGGTCCTCGACCCGGTAGTCCAGGTTCTCCTTGATGCCGACCAGGCTGCTGCCGGGGCCGATCCCCTGGATCTCCTCGTCGGCCACCCGGTGCACCGCGTCGCGGTCGAACTTGGGCAGCACGGTGTCCGCGAAGAGGATCTTCAGGGTGCTCGCCGGGGGCAGCCGCAGATGCGGGTTGCTGGCCGCCAGCACCTCTCCCGACGCCGCGTCGGAGACTATCCAGGACTGGCCGGTCAGGTCGGTGGGCAGGGGCGGGGCGCCCGCCATCGGGGCGACCTGCACCCCGGGGAGCCCGAGCCGCTCGCCGCCGATCGCGACCGACGGGGGCGGCTGCTGCGGGGCCGCGCCCGCCGGGGCGGCGAGCAGTACCGGTAGGGCCGCGGTGAGCGCGCCGCACAGGCGCGCGAGCGTGTGACGGGGTGTGGGCACCAGCCGACCGTACCCACTCCCGGCTCCCCGCGTCCTCCCCCCGGGGCCCGTCCACTCCGCAGGAGGGGCCCGCCCTACGCCGATCGGAGGCCGCGCATACTGGGGACGCACACCGTCTTCACACGCCGAGGAACCCCCATGAAGCTCAGCCGCCGCACCTCCTGGTTCCTGACCGCCTTCGGGGTCTGGTCGGTCATCATCTGGACGACCTTCGTCAAGAACCTCTGGAAGGACTCCGGCGGCCAGGCCTTCACCGGCGGCGACCACTCCCAGCCCACCGCCTTCTTCTGGGTCCACCTCCTCCTCGCCGTCACCTCCTTCGCCCTCGGCATCGCCGTCGGCGCCGTCGGCGTCCGCGGCCTGCGCGCCACCCGCCGCACCCCGGCCGCCGACTGACCCGGCGGGCGGGAACGCGAAGGCCCCCGGCCCGATCGGTGGATCGGGCCGGGGGCCTTCGGGCCGTCAGGCGGGGATCAGAAGCGGCGGGTGACCAGCGCCCGCTTCACTTCCTGGATCGCCTTGGTGACCTCGATGCCGCGCGGGCAGGCCTCGGAGCAGTTGAAGGTGGTGCGGCAGCGCCACACGCCCTCACGGTCGTTGAGGATCTCCAGGCGCTGCTCGCCACCCTCGTCGCGCGAGTCGAAGATGAAGCGGTGCGCGTTGACGATGGCGGCCGGGCCGAAGTACTGGCCGTCGTTCCAGAACACCGGGCAGGACGACGTGCACGCGGCGCACAGGATGCACTTGGTGGTGTCGTCGAAGCGCTCGCGGTCCTCGGCGGACTGCAGGCGCTCGCGGGTCGGCTCGTTCCCCTTGGTGATGAGGAACGGCATGACGTCCTTGTACGCCTGGAAGAACGGGTCCATGTCCACGACCAGGTCCTTGAGGACCGTCAGGCCCTTGATGGCCTCGATCGTGATCGGCTTCTCCGGGTTGACGTCCTTGATCAGCGTCTTGCACGCCAGCCGGTTGCGGCCGTTGATCCGCATGGCGTCGGAACCGCAGATGCCGTGCGCGCAGGAACGGCGGTAGGTGAGGGTGCCGTCCTGCTCCCACTTGATCTTGTTGAGCGCGTCCAGGACGCGCTCCTTCGGGTCCATCTCCAGCTGGTAGTCGACCCACACCGGGTCCGGGTGCTCCTCCGGGTTGAACCGGCGGATCCGGAAGGTGACGGTGATCAGCTGGACGGCACCCGCCTCGGCCGCGTCCAGAGCGGCCGAGTGCTTCTCCACGGTCGGAGTGCTCATCAGTACTTACGCTCCATCGG
The DNA here is from genome assembly GCF_042894165.1 of Kitasatospora sp. NPDC001547. Taxonomy (NCBI): domain Bacteria; kingdom Bacillati; phylum Actinomycetota; class Actinomycetes; order Kitasatosporales; family Streptomycetaceae; genus Kitasatospora; species Kitasatospora sp. NPDC001547. The sequence goes on from NZ_JBIAVL010000010.1 coordinate 202,396, forward strand.
CTGGTAGCGGGTCGTGACGACCGGCTTGTAGTCGAGGCGGATGGAGGTGGTGCCGTCCTCGGCAACCTCCTGGTACGCCATGGTGTGCTGCATGAACTTCACGTCGTCACGCGTCGGGAAGTCCTCGCGGTAGTGGCCGCCGCGGGACTCCTCGCGGGCGAGCGCGGAGACCGCCAGCACCTCGGCCAGGTCGAGCAGGTTGCCCAGCTCGACGGCCTCCAGCAGGTCCGTGTTGTACCGGAAGCCCTTGTCCTGGATCGCCACGTTCTTGTAGCGCTCCTTCAGCGCGGCGATGTCCTCGACCGCCTGCTTCAGGGTGGCGCCGGTGCGGTAGACCATGGCGTTGGTGTCCATGGTCTCCTGCAGCTCCTTGCGGATCTGCGCCACGGACTCGGTGCCGGTGGACTCGCGCAGGCCGTCGACCAGGGCCTGGACCTTCTCGGCCGGGTTCTCGGGCAGCTCGGTGAAGTCGACCGTCTGCGCGTAGTCGGCGGCGGCGATGCCCGCGCGCTTGCCGAACACGTTGATGTCCAGCAGCGAGTTGGTGCCCAGGCGGTTGGCGCCGTGCACGGACACGCAGGCGACCTCGCCGGCCGCGTACAGGCCGGGGACGATGTCGGTGTTGTTGCGCAGCACCTCGCCCTCGACGTTGGTCGGGATGCCGCCCATGGCGTAGTGCGCGGTGGGCTGGATCGGGATCGGGTCCGTGTAGGGCTCGATGCCGAGGTAGGTGCGCGCGAACTCGGTGATGTCCGGCAGCTTGGCGTCCAGCTGCTCCGGCGGCAGGTGGGTCAGGTCCAGGTAGACGTGGTCGCCGTCCGGACCGCAGCCGCGACCCTCGCGGATCTCGGTGTAGATCGCGCGGGAGCAGACGTCACGGGACGCGAGGTCCTTCATGACGGGGGCGTAGCGCTCCATGAAGCGCTCGCCGTCCTTGTTGCGCAGGATGCCGCCCTCGCCGCGGGCGCCCTCGGTGAGCAGGATGCCCATGCGCCAGATGCCCGTCGGGTGGAACTGGAAGAACTCCATGTCCTCCAGCGGCAGGCCGCGGCGGTAGACCAGGGCCTGGCCGTCACCGGTGAGGGTGTGGGCGTTGGAGGAGACCTTGAAGAACTTGCCGGTGCCGCCGGAGGCGAACACGACCGACTTGGCCTGGAAGACGTGGATCTCGCCGGTGGCCAGCTCGTACGCGACGACGCCGGCCGTCTTGCCCTCGTTGATCAGCAGGTCGAGGACGTAGAACTCGTTGAAGAACTCGACGCCGTGCTTGACGCAGTTCTGGAACAGCGTCTGGAGGATCATGTGGCCGGTGCGGTCGGCCGCGTAGCACGAGCGGCGGACCGGGGCCTCGCCGTGGTTGCGGGAGTGGCCGCCGAAGCGGCGCTGGTCGATCCGGCCCTGCTCGGTGCGGGAGAAGGGCAGACCCATCTTCTCCAGGTCGAGGACGGCGTCGATGGCCTCCTTGCACATGATCTCGGCGGCGTCCTGGTCGACCAGGTAGTCACCACCCTTGACCGTGTCGAAGGTGTGCCACTCCCAGTTGTCCTCCTCGACGTTGGCCAGGGCGGCGCACATGCCGCCCTGGGCCGCGCCGGTGTGGGACCGGGTCGGGTAGAGCTTGGTCAGGACGGCGGTGCGGCTGCGCTGCGTCGACTCGATGGCCGCGCGCATGCCGGCGCCGCCGGCGCCGACGATGACGGTGTCGTACTGGTGAATCTGCATGGGGGGTTAACTCGCCTCTGGCCTCTGCCGGTGGTCGATGGTGCTCGCGGCTCAGATGTTGGGGTCGAAGGTGAAGATCACCAGGGTGCCCAGCAGCACGGTGAAGACCGTGGCGGTACCCATGAGCCCCTTGAGCCAGAGCCGGGTCGAGTCCTTCTCGGCGTAGTCGTTGATGACCTGACGCATGCCGTTGGCGCCGTGCAGCATGGCGAGCCAGAGCATCAGCAGGTCCCAGCCCTGCCAGAACGGCGAGGCCCAGCGGCCGGCCACGAAGGCGAAACCGATCTTGGAGACGCCGCCGTCGAGCACCAGCATGATCAGCAGGTGGCCGAGGATCAGCACGACCAGGACGATGCCGGACAGGCGCATGAAGAGCCAGGCCAGCATCTCGAAGTTGGTGCGGGTGCGACGCGGGGTCTTCTTGGTCCGCTTGCGCGGAGGCTCGATGACGAACGCGTCGGCCGGGTTGCCGGTGCCCAGTCCCTTGCCGGTGTGCGCCTGCTTCGACGGGACGACGATGGCGTCGGAGATTTCCGTGGACATGTCTCGGCTCACTTCCCGAACCAGGAGATCAGCGTGTGCTGGAGGATCCCGTAGAAGGAACCGGCCATCATGACGACCCAGACGCCGACGACGGTCCAGAGCATCTGCTTCTGGTACTTCGGGCCCTTGGACCAGAAGTCCACCGCGACGACGCGCAGGCCGTTGAGGGCGTGGAACAGGATGGCGGCCACCAGGCCGTACTCCATCAGGTTCACGAGCGGAGTCTTGTACGTCTGGATGACGGTGTCGTAGGACTCCGGCGACACTCGCACGAGGGCGGTGTCCAGGACGTGGGCGAACAGGAAGAAGAAGATGAGGACGCCGGTGACTCGATGAGCCACCCAGCTCCACATGCCTTCCCGGCCGCGGTACAGCGTTCCAGCCGGCACGGAAAAACCCTCCGGAAGCGATTGGGGGCTCGGCCGGCTTCGGTGTCGGTCAGCCCGGCCGGGTACGGTCCACCGGCCGCCAGCATCCTATCGACGCCTTCTCGGGAACCGCCTCCGGGGGCCCCAGGTGTGATCAATCAGGCACTTCTGGCCTAGCGGGGCGGGAACCGGACCGGTTGCCGCCACGGCGGGTGAGGGCGCGCTCACGCCGCGCACCGGAGGGTGTGGGGCGCGGCGGTCGCGGACTCGGGCCGGTTCGGCTCCGGTGGTGCCCCGGATTCACCCGTCCGGGCGGATTCGCGGATGGAGTCACCCGCACAGGTGAAGCCGGGGTGCGGTGGCGGGCTCAGTGCGCCGCGGCCCCCGTGGGGGTGGCAACCAGGTGCTCCAGTCGGGTGAGGGCGATCCGGCGGAGTTCGTCGGCCGCGATCAGCCGCTCCTCGTCCGGGTCGTTGGCGAGCCGGGTGCGGATGGAGGAGAGCACGGTGTCGAGCATCTCCTCCGGGGCGACCCGCTCCAGGCAGACCACGAAGACGTGCCCGAACCGGGCCTCGTACGCGGCGTGCGCCGCCCGCAGCGCGGTGTGGGCGGCCTGGCTGCCGGGGGCCCGCATGCCGAGCAGTGGCTGCGGCATCCAGCTCTCGTCCGCCAGCGCCTCGGCGAGGTCGGCCGGGCGGAGGTCGTAGGAGGCCTCGCTGGCGGCGGCCAGCAGGGACTCGATGTCGGGGTAGGGCCGGTGCGCGGTGAGGCGCAGGGCCCAGCGGTGGCTGCCGCAGCAGGCCAGCAGGGCCTCCTCGGCAGCGCCGGCGTCGGCTTCGTTGAAGCGGTGCAACCCGAGGAGGGTCGGCTCTGTTCTGACGTCGAGCCGCTGTGACGGGATGTCGCTGGCCAGCGGGTCCTCCTCGTGAGGGCGGGAAGGTGCCGGTGAAGGGGGGTGGTGAGCGGGTGGAAGAGGGGCTGCCGGGGGGCGCGCGGGCGCCGGTCGGGCTGCGCCTCAAAGGTAGTTGAGCCGTCATCAGTTGGGGAGGGCGCGCGCCGAATTCATCCGGACGAGCTATCAAGTTGTGACGTTGACACCTGCACGTCAGCGCCCTCCCCGCGGTCGTCGGCCCGCCCCTCGGGGCGGGCCCCGGCTCAGCCGCGGTGGACCTTGTGGTTGGCGGCCTGCGCCCGGGGGCGGACCACCAGCAGGTCGATGTTCACGTGCGAGGGCCGGGTGACCGCCCACGCCACGGTGTCCGCGACGTCCTCCGAGGTGAGCGGCTCGGCCACGCCCGCGTAGACCGCGGCGGCCTTCTCCTCGTCGCCGCGGAAGCGGGTGACCGCGAAGCCCTCGGACTTCACCATGCCGGGCGCGATCTCGATCACCCGGATCGGCTCCCCGCACAGCTCCAGCCGCAGCGTGGCGGCGATGGTGTGCGCGGCGTGCTTGGCGGCGACGTACCCGCCGCCGCCCTCGTACGCGGCCAGCGCGGCGGTCGAGGAGAGCACCAGGACCGTGCCGTCGCCGGTGGCCCGCAGGGCCGGCAGCAGGGCCTGGGTCACGTGCAGCACGCCGAGCACGTTCACCTCGTACATGGCCCGCCAGTCGGCCGGGTCGCCGTGCTCGACGGTCTCGGCGCCGATCGCGCCGCCGGCGTTGTTCACCAGGACGTCCACCCGGCCCACCGCGGCCGCGAAGGCGTCCACCGCGGCCCGGTCGGTGACGTCCAGGGTGACCGCCCGGGCGGAGCCGCCCCCGTCGGCGATCTCCTTGGCCAGCGCCTCGACGCGGTCGGTCCGGCGGGCGGTCAGCACCACGTCGAAACCCTCGGCGGCCAGCCGGCGGGCGGTCGCCGCGCCGATCCCGCTGCTGGCACCGGTGACCACGGCCACCTTCTGCTCGGTCATTGCCACTCCCTGGGGCTCATCGGTCGTTCACCCGATCATCTCAACCGCGTCGCCGCCCCGGCGGGCCGGTCAGGCCCTACATTGCGAGACACCGCGAGGACCTTGCTCCCAGTTCCGCAGGAGGCACCCATGGCAGCCGAGCCGCGCCGCGCCGAGTCGGGCTTCGGGATCGAGCCGCTGTACGGGCCCGAGTCCCTGGCGGGCTGGGACGCCGGCGCCCGGCTGGGCCGGCCGGGGGAGTACCCGTACACCCGGGGCGTCTACCCGACGATGTACACCGGCCGCCCCTGGACGATGCGCCAGTACGCGGGCTTCGGCACCGCCGCCGAGTCCAACGCCCGCTACCGGCAGCTGATCGCCGGCGGCGGCACCGGCCTCTCGGTCGCCTTCGACCTGCCCACCCAGATGGGCTACGACTCGGACGCGCCGCTCGCCGCCGGGGAGGTCGGCAGGGTGGGCGTCGCCGTGGACAGCGTCGACGACATGGCGGAGCTGTTCGACGGCATCCCGCTCGGCGACGTGTCCACCTCGATGACCATCAACGCGCCCGCCGCCCTGCTCCTGCTCCTCTACCGGCTGGTCGCCGAGGCCCAGGGGGTGGCGCCGGCGGCGCTCACCGGCACGGTCCAGAACGACGTGCTGAAGGAGTACATCGCCCGCGGTACGTACATCTTCCCGCCGCAGCCCTCGCTGCGGCTGGTCGCCGACGTCTTCCGGTACTGCCGGGCCGAGATCCCGCGCTGGAACACCATCTCCATCTCCGGCTACCACATGGCCGAGGCCGGCGCCGACCCCGCGCAGGAGGTCGCCTTCACCCTGGCCAACGGCATCGCCTACGTCCGTACCGCGCTCGCCGCCGGGATGGCCGTGGACGACTTCGCGCCCCGGCTCTCGTTCTTCTTCGTTGCCCGTACGACCCTGCTGGAGGAAGTGGCCAAGTTCCGCGCGGCGCGCAGGATCTGGGCCGGGATCATGCGGGACGGATTCGGCGCCCGGGACCCGCGCTCGCAGATGCTGCGCTTCCACACCCAGACCGCGGGAGTGCAGCTCACCGCCCAGCAGCCCGAGGTCAACCTGGCCCGGGTCACCGTCCAGGCGCTCGCCGCGGTGCTCGGCGGCACCCAGTCGCTGCACACCAACGGATTCGACGAGGCGATCGCGCTGCCCACCGAGAAGGCCGCCCGGCTCGCCCTGCGCACCCAGCAGGTGCTCGCGTACGAGACCGACGTGACCGCCACCGTGGACCCGTTCGCCGGCTCCTACGCCGTGGAGTCGCTCACCGACCAGCTGGAGGACGCCGCGCGGGCGCTGATGGACCGGATCGAGGAGCAGGGCGGTGCGGTGGCCGCGATCGAACGCGGGTTCCAGAAGGGCGAGATCGAGCGCACCGCCTACCGGCTCCAGCAGGAGACCGACTCCGGTGAGCGGACCGTGGTCGGCGTCAACCGCTTCCGGTCGGACACGGAGGAGCCGTACCAGCCGCTGCGGGTGGACCCGGCGATCGAGCGGCGGCAGGCGCGGCGGCTGGCCCGGCTGCGGGCCGAGCGCTCGGCCGGCGCCGTCACCCGGACGCTGGACGCGCTGCGCCGCACCGCCGAGGGGACGGGGAACGTGCTGTACCCGATGAAGGAGGCGCTGGCCGCCCGGGCCACCGTCGGCGAGGTGTGCGACGCGCTGCGCGGGGTGTGGGGGACGTACGCCCCGGTGGAGCGCTTCTGACCTCCCGCTGAACGGCCGTCAACCCGCGGGTCGCGTCCTGGCGGTGGCGGCCGTGACCGCCGGCCGGAGGGATCGTTGCACAGGGCACGCAACCCGGGGAAGGCGGCTGAAACAAGATGTCATACCCACGTGTCCGGCCGGTATGCACCCATCCGGAGACTAATTTTCCGGAAGTCGGGCCAAATCCCCCCAACAGGCCTACGATTGGCGAGATGAACCGTCCTGAGCCCGCTCAGTCGGGCGCCACCACTCTCGCCGTCGCACGTCCCGCCGCCGATCTGCGCGACCGGGTACGGGCGCTGGAGCCCGAGCTGATCGCCTTCCGCCGTGATCTGCACCGGCACCCGGAGCTGGGCCGCCAGGAGTTCCGAACCACCGGGCTGCTGCGCGACCGGCTGGTGGCGGCCGGCCTCGAACCCCGGGTGCTGCCGGGCGGCACCGGCATGCTCGTCGACATCGTCCCGCCCGGCACCGCCCCGGGCACGGAGTTCCTGGCCTTCCGCGCCGACATCGACGCGCTGCCGATCGACGACGCCAAGACCGACGTGCCGTACCGCTCCTCCGTCCCCGGCCGGGCCCACGCCTGCGGCCACGACGTGCACACCTCGGTGGTGCTCGGCACCGGCCTGGTGCTGGCCGAGGCCGCCCGCACCGGCGAACTGCGCCGCCCCGTCCGGCTGGTGTTCCAGCCCGCCGAGGAGGTCATGCCGGGCGGCGCGCTGGACGTGATCAAGGCCGGCGGGATGGCGGGCGTCGGGCGGATCTTCGCGGTGCACTGCGACCCGAAGGTGGAGGTCGGCCGGATCGCGCTGCGGGTCGGGGCGATCACCTCGGCCTGCGACCGCCTGGTGCTCCACCTGGACGGTCCCGGCGGGCACACCGCCCGTCCGCACCTGACCACCGATCTGGTCACCGCCGTCGCCCGGACGGCCGCCGACCTCCCGGGCGCGCTGGCCCGCCGGATGGACCCGCGCTGGGGCGTCAGCCTGGTCTGGGGGCGGATCGCCTCCGGCTCCGCGGCCAACGTCATCCCGCAGCACGCCGAGCTGGAGGGCACCGTCCGCTGCCTGGAGCTGGACGGCTGGCGCGAGGCGCCGGACCTGCTGCACGAGCTGATCGCCAAGCTGGCCGAGACCCACCGGGCCAAGTGGACGCTGGACTACCACCGCGGGGTGCCGCCGGTGGTCAACGAGGCGGTCTCGGTCGCCCGGTTGGACGAGGTGATGAACGACCGTTTCGGCCGGGACGGCGCCGTGGTCGTGGAGGGCACCGAACAGAGCCTGGGCGGCGAGGACTTCTCCTGGTACCTGGAGCACGCCCCGGGCGCCCTGGCCCGGCTGGGCGTCCGCGCCCCCGGCGACGCCACCGTCCGGGACCTGCACCAGGGCCGCTTCGACGTGGACGAACGGTCGATCGGCATCGGCGTGGAGCTGTTCTCGGCGCTGGCCCTGGAGGCGGACGGCAGCTGACGGCGCGGCGACAGCCGGCGACGGACCCGGGGCGGTGCGGCCGACACGGGCGGAGCGCGCGGACCCGGGGGTTCCGGAACCGTTCCGTAGACTGGCCGGACCGACCTCGGACCACCGTCCGCGCAGGGGACAGAGCCTCGGGGCGAGCATCAGACCACGGTTTGATAACAACCCGAATGCTCCGGCACCCCGTAACACAACCGTGTTCTACGCGCGTTACGGTGGCGTCCGACCACGCCAAACGGTTGCGTGTAGAAGGAGATATCCCCTTGCGCCGTTCAATGAAGCTCGCCGCGGTTGTGCTCTCGGGTTCCCTGGGCATGGCCTCGCTCGCCGCTTGCGGCGCAAAGAGCACCGACACCTCCTCCTCTTCCGGCTCGGGCGACGGCTCGATCAAGGTCGGCATGGCCTACGACATCGGCGGCCGCGGCGACCAGTCGTTCAACGACTCCGCCGCCCGTGGCCTCGACAAGGCCAAGTCCGAGCTGGGCGTCTCCGTGACCGAGGCCGAGGCCAAGCAGGGCGAGGCCGAGGCCGACAAGGAGACCCGCCTCAAGAACCTGATCGACGGTGGCTACAAGACCATCGTCGCGGTCGGCTTCGTCTACCAGCAGGCGGTCAACAAGGTCGCCAAGGACAACCCGGGCGTCAAGTTCGCGATCATCGACTCGAACGACAAGGACCAGCCGGCCAACGTCACCTCGCTGCTCTTCGCCGAGCAGGAGGGCTCGTACCTGGCCGGCGTCGCCGCCGCGAACAAGTCGAAGGCCAAGCACGTCGGCTTCATCGGCGGCGTGCAGTCCGAGCTGATCAAGAAGTTCGAGGCCGGCTACACCGCGGGTGTGAAGTCCGTCGACCCGAACATCACGGTCGAGACCACCTACCTGACCACCCCGCCGGACTTCACCGGCTTCGCCTCGCCCGACAAGGGCAAGGAGGCCGCCCAGGGCCAGCTCGACAAGGGCGCGGACGTCATCTACACCGCCGCCGGCTCCTCCGGCAACGGTGCCATCGAGGCCGTCGCCAACAAGTCGGGCGCGCTGGCCATCGGCGTCGACTCCGACCAGGCCAGCCAGCCGGCCCTGGCGAAGTACAAGAACAGCATCCTGACCTCGATGGTCAAGAACGTCGACACCGCGGTGTTCTCGTACGTCCAGTCGGTCAAGCAGGGCCAGAGCCCGACCGGCGTCAAGCTGTTCGACCTGAAGGCCGAGGGTGTCTCGCTCGCCACCACCGGCGGCAAGATCGACGACATCCAGGACAAGCTGAAGGCCGCCGCCGACGCGATCAAGTCCGGCGCCACCACCATCCCGACCGCGCCGGTCAAGTAAGCACCGCGCGTCCCGGACGCCGCGGCGCCTGCCGCCTGCCCGGCAGCGCGACGCGTCCACACAGTTCACGGGAGGGGCCCGGCAGGGTGCGCTCAACGCGTACCCCCGGGCCCCGTTCCGTCTCCCACGTTCCCCCTTGGCCCTCCGAGCGCAACGTCGCGCCTCCAGACCACCAGGAGATCGCCATCACCGCATCCGACCCCGTCCCCCTGCGCGAGGACGGCACCCCCAGCGCGGGGACGGCGACACTGGCCGTCGAACTGCGCGGCATCACCAAGCGCTTCCCCGGTGTCGTGGCCAACCACGACATCAACCTCACCGTCCGCACCGGCACCGTGCACGCCCTGATGGGTGAGAACGGCGCCGGCAAGTCGACGCTGATGAAGATCCTCTACGGCATGCAGAAGCCGGACGAGGGCACCATCGCGATCAACGGCGAACTGTGCGAGTTCAACACCCCGGGCGACGCCATCTCCCGCGGCATCGGCATGGTGCACCAGCACTTCATGCTCGCCGACAACCTCACGGTGTGGGAGAACGTCGTCCTCGGCGGCGAGAAGATCCACGGCATCGGCGCCAAGGCCAAGGCGAAGATCAAGGAGATCTCCGACCAGTACGGCCTGGGCGTGCGCCCGGACGCCCTGGTCGAGGACCTCGGCGTCGCCGACCGCCAGCGCGTCGAGATCCTCAAGGTGCTGTACCGCGGCGCCAAGATCCTGATCCTCGACGAGCCCACGGCCGTGCTCGTGCCGCAGGAGGTCGACGCGCTGTTCGACAACCTGCGCGAGCTCAAGTCCGAGGGCGTCACCGTCATCTTCATCTCGCACAAGCTGCACGAGGTGCTCGCGGTGGCCGACGCGATCAGCGTCATCCGGCGCGGCACCACGGTCGGCGACGCCGACCCGAAGGCCGTCACCGCCCGCCAGCTCGCCGAGCTGATGGTCGGCGCCGAGCTGCCCTCCCCGGAGAGCCGCGAGTCGACCGTCACCGACGCCGTGATGCTCGACGTCGACGGCCTGCGGATCGCCAAGACCGACGCCGAGGGCGTCGAGCGCGTCGTCCTGGACGACGTCTCGCTGCGCATCCACAAGGGCGAGATCCTCGGCATCGCCGGTGTCGAGGGCAACGGCCAGGCCGAGCTGGTCGAGGCCGTGATGGGCATGCTGCCGCTGAACGCCGGCACCGTCACCCTGGACGGCAAGGACCTCTCCGGCGTCCAGACCCGGGCCCGCCGCGAGGCCGGCATCGGCTACATCCCCGAGGACCGCCACCGGCACGGCCTGCTGCTGGAGGCTCCGCTCTGGGAGAACCGCATGCTCGGGCACGTCACCGAGGCGCCCAACTCCAAGGGCGTGCTGCTCGACCCGGCCGCCGCCCGGGTGGACACCCAGCGGATCGTCGAGGAGTACGACGTCCGCACCCCCGGCATCGAGGTCACCGCGGCCTCGCTCTCCGGCGGCAACCAGCAGAAGCTGATCATCGGCCGCGAGATGAGCCACCAGCCCAAGCTGCTGATCGCCGCCCACCCCACCCGCGGTGTGGACGTCGGCGCGCAGGCGCAGATCTGGGAGCACATCCGGGTCGCCCAGCGGGCCGGCCTGGCCGTCCTGCTGATCTCCGCGGACCTGGACGAACTGATCGGCCTGTCCGACACCATCCGGGTGATCTACCGCGGCCGCCTGGTCGCCGACGCCGACCCGGCCACCGTCACCGCCGAGGACCTCGGCACCGCGATGACCGGTGCCGCCAGCGGCCACCTGGAGTCCGAGCCGGAGGCCGTCGCCGAGGCGCAGGCCGTCGCCGCCGAGGGCACCGAGGCCGAGGGCCAGCACTCGCACACCGACACCGCCGACGACCCGCAGGCGGGGGAGTAACCCATGACCAGTCCCAACCCCGCCGCCGCGAAGCCCGGCCTGGCGCAGCGGTTCAGCGGCGAGCGGATCGTGCTCGCCCTGGCGGCGCCGGTGCTCGCGATCGTGCTCTCCGTCGCCATCTGCTCGGTGCTGCTGGCGACCTCGGGCAAGAACCCGTTCGACGCGTGGAACGTGATGATCACGTACGCCACCAAGTCGGACGGCCAGGTGAACATCATCAACCGGACCACCACGTACTACCTGGCCGCCGCGGCCGCGGCGTTCGGGTTCCGGATGAACCTGTTCAACATCGGCGTCGAGGGCCAGTACAAGGTCGCGGCGCTGTTCGCGGCCTTCGTCGGCAGCCGGCTCGACCTGCCGGCCTTCATCCAGATCCCGCTGCTGCTGATCACCGCCATGCTGGTCGGTGGCCTGTACGCGAGCATCGCCGGTCTGCTGAAGGTCTACCGCGGCGTCAGCGAGGTCATCTCGACCATCATGCTGAACGCGATCGCCACCGCGATCGTCGGCGTGCTGCTCGTCCCGGGCATCTTCGCGCCCAAGGTGAGCGGCACCAGCAACTCGATCCAGACCGAGAAGATCTCGGAGTCCAGCCACTTCTTCTCGATCGAGACGGACGGCGGCAGGCTCTGGGGCTTCCTGGTCGTCGCCGTCCTGGTCGGCGTGGTCTTCCAGTTCGTGCTGACCCGCACCCGCTTCGGCTTCGACCTGCGGGCCACCGGCCGCTCGGAGTCCGCCGCGACCGCGTCCGGCGTGAACGTCAAGAAGATGGTCGTCATCTCGATGATCGTCTCCGGTGCGATCGCCGGTCTGATCGGTCTGCCCGAACTGCTGCAGAACTCGTACTACTTCGGCCAGACCTTCCAGCAGAACCTGGGCTTCCTGGGCATCTCGATCGCCCTGCTCGGCCGGAACAGCCCGATCGGCATCGCCTTCGCGGCGCTGCTGTTCGCCTTCCTGGACGCGTCCGGCTCGGTGCTCCCGCTGCCCCTGAACGGCGAGTTCCCGTTCGAGATCGTCGACGTCATGAAGGGCACCATCGTCATCTGCGTCGTCGTCGCGTACGAGCTGGTGCGCCGCTACGGCCTGAAGCGCCAGCAGCAGAAGGTCGGCGCCCAGCTCGCCGCCCAGCTCGCGGCCACTGAGAAGAAGGAGGTGTCGGCATGAGTACCGCCACCGCTGCTCGTCCGAAGGCGCCGGGCGCGCCCGCGAAGAAGCGCAAGCTGTCCTGGCCGGTCGTCCTGCTCCTGATCGCGGGCGCCCTGGTCCTGTTCTCCGCCGTGGGCCTGGCCACCGGCAACCACTCGCTGACCTCCTCCGGGCAGGTCACCGCCGCGCTGGGCGCGGCCGTGCCGATCGGCATGGCCGGTCTCGGCGGCCTCTGGTCCGAGCGGGCCGGTGTGGTCAACATCGGTCTCGAAGGCATGATGGTCGCCGGCACCTTCTGCGGCGCCTGGGCGGGCTACCTGGTCAACCCGTGGGTCGGCCTGCTGGCCGGCATGGCCGGCGGCGCGCTCGGCGGCCTGCTGCACGCGGTCGTCACCGTCACCTTCGGCGTCGACCACATCGTCTCCGGCGTCGGCATCAACCTGCTGATCCCCGGCATCTGCGCGTACGTCAACCGGATCTACTACAAGGACTACGTCTCGGCCGGCGCCGGCCAGAACCAGTCCCCGCCGGCGGACCCGCTGCCGTACATCACCATCCCGGGCCTGTCCTCCGGGCTGAAGGACATCGAGAGCCACCACTGGTTCTTCGTCTCGGACCTCGCCGGGGTGCTCGGCGGCATGGTCACCAAGCTCTCGGTGGTCGTGGTGCTCGCCGCCGTGCTGATCGTGGTCAGCTACTTCGCGCTCTGGCGCACGGTATTCGGCCTGCGGCTGCGCTCCTGCGGCGAGAACCCCACCGCCGCCGAGTCGCTGGGCGTCAACGTCTACAAGTACAAGTACCTCGCGGTCGTCGCCTCCGGCGCGTTCGCGGGCCTCGGCGGTGCCTACCTCTCGCTGGTCGCCGCGCACTTCTACAAGGACGGCCAGACGGCCGGCCGCGGCTTCATCGGCCTGGCCGCGATGATCTTCGGCAACTGGATGCCCGGCGGCCTCGCCATGGGCGCCGGCCTGTTCGGCTTCACCGACAGCCTCCAGCTCCGCGACCCGGAGTCGGTGCACGTGCTGATCCTGATCGTCGGCATCGCGATGGTCCTGCTGGCGCTCTGGAACCTGTACCGCCGCAAGTACGTCTCGACGGCGGTCACCACCGCGGCGGCCGCGGGCCTGATCTGCTGGTACGCGTTCACCGAGCAGGTGCAGCGCCCGCTGATCGTCGCCACGCCGTACCTGATCACCCTGGTGGTGCTCTCGCTGGCCTCGCAACGGCTGCGGATGCCGAAGGCGGACGGCCAGATCTACCGCAAGGGGCAGGGCAAGTGACGGCCCCGGCCGCCGGCCCGGTCGACTGGGAGCTGCTGCGGACGGCGGCGCGCGAGGCGATGGGCCACGCGTACGCGCCGTACAGCAGGTTCCCGGTCGGCGCGGCCGCACTGGTGGACGACGGCCGGGTGGTCACCGGCTGCAACGTCGAGAACGCCTCGTACGGGCTGGGGCTGTGCGCCGAGTGCGGGCTGGTGTCCGCGCTGCACTCCTCCGGCGGCGGCCGGCTGGTCGCCTTCACCTGCGTGGACGGCGCCGGCGACCTGCTGATGCCGTGCGGGCGCTGCCGCCAGCTGCTCTACGAGCACGGCGGGCCGGAGCTGCTGATCGAACTGGCCTCGGGCGTGAAGCCGATGAGCGAGGTCCTGCCCGACGCGTTCGGGCCGGAGCGGCTCTAGCATCCTTTTCTGTTACGCGCGTAGAGTGTCGCGAGTGGGCCGGAACCAGGTCATCTCGCGGCACTCTTCGCTTTTGACGCTTTTTGAAACCCCTCTTGGAGCACGCATGGACGTCATCTCCGTCATCAGGACCAAGCGCGACCGCGGAGAGCTGAGCGACGCTCAGATCGACTGGGTCATCGACGCCTACACCCGCGGCGAGGTCGCCGACGAGCAGATGTCCGCCCTGGCGATGGCGATCCTGCTGAACGGGATGGGGCCGCGCGAGATCAGCCGCTGGACCGACGCCATGATCCGCTCCGGCGTCCGGATGGACTTCTCCTCGCTGCCGCTGCCCACCAGCGACAAGCACTCCACCGGCGGCGTCGGCGACAAGATCACCCTGCCGCTCGCCCCGCTGGTGGCCGCCTGCGGCGCCGCCGTCCCGCAGCTGTCCGGCCGCGGCCTCGGCCACACCGGCGGCACCCTGGACAAGCTGGAGTCCATCCCCGGCTGGCGCGCCCTGCTCTCCAACGAGGAGATGATGGACGTGCTGCGCGACGCCGGCGCGGTCATCTGCGCCGCCGGCGACGGCCTCGCGCCGGCCGACAAGAAGCTGTACGCGCTGCGCGACGTCACCGGCACCGTCGAGGCCATCCCGCTGATCGCCTCCTCGATCATGTCCAAGAAGATCGCCGAGGGCACCGGCGCGCTCGTCCTGGACGTCAAGGTCGGCTCCGGCGCGTTCATGAAGAACCTGGACGACGCCCGCGAGCTCGCCCGCACCATGGTCGGCCTGGGCACCACCGCCGGGGTCAACACCGTCGCCCTGCTCACCGACATGTCCACCCCGCTCGGCCTCACCGCGGGCAACGCGCTGGAGGTCCGGGAGTCCCTGGAGGTGCTCGCGGGCGGCGGCCCGGCCGACGTCGTGGAGCTGACCCTGGCGCTCGCCCGCGAGATGCTCGCCGCGGCCGGCGTGCACGGCAAGGACCCGGCGGACGCGCTGCGGGACGGCTCCGCGATGGACCACTGGCGCCGCATGATCGCCGCCCAGGGCGGCGACGTCGACGCCCCGCTCCCGGTCGCCCGCGAGCAGCACGTCATCCCGGCGCCCGCCTCCGGCGTGCTCACCGCGCTGGACGCCTACGCCGTCGGCGTCTGCGCCTGGCGCCTGGGCGCCGGCCGCGCCCGCAAGGAGGACCCGGTCCAGGCCGGCGCCGGCGTCGAGATGCACGCCAAGCCCGGCGACACGGTGGTGGCCGGCCAGCCCCTGCTGACCCTCCACACCGACACCCCGGAGCGCTTCGACTACGCGGTCGAGGCCCTGGCCGGCGGCATCGAGGTCGCCCCGGCGGGCACCGCCTTCACCCCGAACCCGATCGTGCTGGACCGCATCGCCTGACGGTCCCGGGGTCTGCTCGCGTACGCCGGATCAGGCGTACGTGAGCAGACCGCTGGTGTCGAGCGTCCAGGGGCCCACGGCGACGTGGTCGCCGAACACGAACTTCTCCCGGGCCTCGTAACCGGGTTCCGAGTGCACGATTCCGGTGCCCGTGCGGGGATCGACGAGCAGGTAGAACGGAATCCCCATCGCCGAGTAGTCGCGAACCTTGTCGTGGTAGTCGTTCTCGGGGTTGGACTTCGAGACGATCTCCACGACGAGCAGCACCTCGTGCGGCAGGACCGCCCGCTGCTCGCCCTCCAGGGTCGCCTCGGGGAACACCATCAGGTCGGGGTTGCGCAGTTGGCCGAGCCCCGCGTCCTGGAGATCCGCACCGTGGTACGCGATGTGGCCCGGGTGGGTGGCCGACAACTGGGCGTTGAGCTGTCGGGAAAGGCGCAGCACCGCGAGTTCGTGGCGCTTCACGGGCGACATCATCATGACGATCTGGCCGTCGGCGATCTCGATCTTCCCTATCCCCGGCACCTTCGGCAGCTGATCCGCGATTTCGAGCAGCCGGGCGTACACAGCAGGATCGATGCTCATGTTCCGGAGTTTATCGGCGGTGGCTGTCAAGCGTCCGCGACCGTCCGCCGGGCCGCGTGGGCCTGGCGGGTGGCGTAGAGGGTGACGGCGGCGGCGAGGGCCATGGCGGCGAGGCCGACGGTGGCGGCGCCGGGCCAGCCGGTGGCGTGGTAGGCGTCGGCGCCGAGGGTGCCGCCCAGGCTGTTGCCCAGGTAGTAGGCGATCAGGTAGAGGGCGGAGGCCTGGGCGCGGCCCTCGGTGGCGGTGCGGCCCACCGAGGAGGAGGCGGTGGCGTGGCCGGCGAAGAAGCCGGCGGTGATCAGGACCAGGCCGAGCAGGGCGCAGACCAGGGACTGGGCGAGGGAGAGCAGCAGGCCGGCCGCGGTCACGCCGATGGAGACGTAGAGGGCGCCGCGCCGGCCGAGGCGGCCGGAGAGCCGGCCGGCCGCGGCGGAGGTGCCGGTGCCGACCAGGTAGACCACGAAGATCGAGGCGGCGACCGACTCCGGCAGGTGGAACGGCGAGCCGATCAGCCGGTAGCCGACGGTGTTGTAGACCGCGCCGAACACCGCCATGAACAGCATCCCGAGCAGGTACAGCCGCACCAGCAGCGGGTTGCGCAGGTGCCGCCCGACGGTCCGGGCGAGCGCGCGGGCGTCCACCGGGGCCGGGGTGAAGTGCCGGGCGGCGGGGATCAGCAGCCGGAAGGCGAGGGTGGCGAGCAGCGCGAGGACGGCGGAGGCGGCGAGGCCCCAGCGCCAGCCGAGCCCGGCGGCGGTCCAGCCGGAGAGCAGCCGGCCGCCCATCCCGCCGATGCTGTTGCCGGCCACGTACAGGCCCATCGCGGAGGGCAGCGCGCTGGGGTGGACCTCCTCGGCGAGGTAGGCCATGGCGGTGGCCGGGAGCCCGGCGAGGGCGGCGCCCTGGAGGGCCCGCAGCGCGACGAGGGTGGTGAGGTCCGGCGCGAAGGGCAGCGCGAGGGCGAGCACGGAGGCGGCGAGGGTGGAGGCGGTCATCACCGCGGTGCGGCCGTACCGGTCGGAGAGCGCGCTGGCCGGGAGCAGCCCGAGGGCGAGGCCGAGGGTGGCGGCGGAGGCCGTCCAGCTGGCCTGGCCGGGGGTGAGGTCGAGGTCGGCCGAGAGGACCGGCAGCAGGCCCTGGGTGGAGTAGAGCAGGACGAAGGTCGCGACCCCGGCGGCGAACAGGGCGAGGTTGGCGCGGCGGAAGGCGCGCCCGCCGGGGCGGTGGCGGTCGTCTCCGGAGATGGCGGCGGAGGAGGGGGCGGTGGCGGGGGCATCCGGGGCGGCCACGGATGCCCTGGTACTGGAGGGCTGCATGTCCTCGACCGTAGGACCGGCGCGCTTGATGCGTCCAATGCATGAAGCATGGATGATCGATGCACTGTCGTATGAGTCGAGGTGGTGGCGGGATGTCCGGTCCGGAACCGGTGGACGGCGGCGATCAGCGGTACCGGGAGGCCGAGTTGGGGCCGGAGGAGCCGGCCGTGCTGCTGGCGCCCCGGCTGGCGCAGTTCGCCGCGGTGGCCCGGCTGGAGCACGTGACCCGGGCGGCCGCGCTGCTCGGGGTGCCGCAGCCGACGCTGTCGCGCGCGGTGGCCCGGCTGGAGGAGGAGCTGGGGGTGGACCTGCTGGCCCGGCAGGGCCGTACGGTGCGGCTGACCAGGGCGGGTCGGCTGCTGCTGGCCTCGGTGGAGCGGGCGCTGGCCGAGGTCGAGCGCGGTGCGGCGGCGGCCCGGGCGGAGGCGGACCCGGCGGGGGGCCTGGTGGCCTTCGGGTTCCTGCACACGATGGGGCCGGACGCGGTGCCGGCGCTGCTGCGCGGCTTCCGCGCGGAGCACCCGCGGGTGCGCTTCCAGCTGGTGCAGGACTACGGCGCGGCGATGCTGGAGCGGCTGCGGGCCGGGGAGTTGGACCTCTGCCTGGTCGCGCCGCTGCCGGACGACCCGGCGTTCGCCGCCCGCCCGCTGGACGAGCAGCGGCTGCACCTGGTCGTCCCGGCGGACCACCGGCTGGCCGGGCGGCGGCGGATCCGGCTGGCGGAGGTGGCCGAGGAGCCGTTCGTCGGGCTGGAGCAGGGGTACGGGCTGCGGGTGATCACGGACGGCTTCTGCGCGCAGGCCGGGTTCGTCCCGCGGCTGGCGTTCGAGGGGGAGGAGGCGGAGACGCTGCGCGGGCTGGTGGCGGCCGGGCTGGGGGTGGCGCTGCTGCCGCCGGCCCTGGTGGCGCGGCCGGGGGTGGTGGAGCTGGAGGTGACGGCACCGCGCACCCGGCGGGCGGTCGGGCTGGCCTGGGCGGCGGGGCGGCCGCTGACGCCGCCGGCGCGGGCGTTCCGGGATTTCGTGCTGTCCCGGCGCGGGCGGCTGCTGCACCACGACTGAGGCCGTCGCCGGGGGCGGGCGGCGCTTTGGCGGATCGTATGGACCGGGCGGTGGAATTCCGGGACGGGTTTGGACCATCCGGCGGTGCGCGCGGTGGTCGGTCTACGCGCGTAGGGGCTATATTTCCGCAATGGAACAGCAGATCCCCGTCACCACCGCGGGCACCGGCCCGCGCATCCCCACCCCCGACCAGATCCTCCGCGCGCCGAAGGTCCTCCTGCACGACCACCTGGACGGCGGGCTGCGCCCGGAGACCGTGGTCGAGCTGGCCGCCGCCTGCGGCTACCAGGGCCTGCCCACCACCGACCCCAAGGAGCTCGGCGAGTGGTTCCGCGAGGCCGCCGACTCCGGCTCGCTGGTCCGCTACCTGGAGACCTTCGCGCACACCTGCGCCGTGATGCAGACCCGTGAGGCGCTGGTCAAGGTCGCCGCGGACTGCGCCGAGGACCTGGCCGCCGACGGCGTCGTGTACGCCGAGGTCCGCTACGCCCCCGAGCAGCACCTGGAGGCCGGACTGAGCCTGGACGAGGTCGTCGAGGCCGTCCAGGAGGGCTTCCGCCTCGGCGAGGCCAACGCCCGCGAGGCCGGCCACCGCATCCGCGTCGGCACCCTGCTGACCGCGATGCGGCACGCCGCCCGCTCCACCGAGATCGCCGAACTGGCCAACCGCTACCGGGACCGCGGCGTGGTCGGCTTCGACATCGCCGGTGCCGAGGCCGGCTACCCGCCCACCCGCCACCAGGCCGCCTTCGACTACCTCAAGGGCGAGAACAACCACTTCACCATCCACGCGGGCGAGGCCTTCGGCCTGCCGTCGATCTGGGAGGCCCTGCAGTGCTGCGGCGCCGACCGGCTCGGCCACGGCGTGCGGATCGTCGACGACATCACGGTGGGCGAGGACGGCACGGTCGAACTCGGCCGACTGGCCGCGTACGTGCGCGACAAGCGCGTCCCGCTGGAGATGTGCCCGACCTCCAACATCCAGACCGGCGCCGCCGCCTCGTACGCCGAGCACCCGATCGGGCTGCTCAGCCGGCTGAAGTTCCGGGTCACCGTGAACACCGACAACCGGCTGATGAGCGGCACCAGCATGAGCCGGGAGTTCGGCCACGTGGTGGACGCCTTCGGCTACACCCTGGGCGACCTGGAGTGGTTCACGGTGAACGCGATGAAGTCCGCGTTCCTGCCCTTCGACGAGCGGCTGGCGATGATCAACGACGTGATCAAGCCGGGCTACGCCGAGCTGAAGGCGGAGTGGCTGTTCAGCGGGGGTGTCGGCGGCAACTGAGCCGCTGGCGCGGTGTGCCCGCCCCGCCCGTCGGATGAACACCGCTCTCCTGGAGGGGAGTTGGTGTTCATCCGACTAGTCACTCGGGTGAGTGAACGCCCTTTGGTCGCCGCGCGACCTGCTCACTACGGTGTGCCCGTCATTGCCGACACGTCGCGGCGGGCGGTCGCACGTCCGCCGGTCCCGTGCGTGAACCCGGCCACCGACGAGGATCCAAAGGGGACCAACCATGAAGCAGGCTCTCAAGGCCGCCGGCACCGCGGCGCTCGGCATCGCCATCGCGGCGGTCGGCGCCGGTACCGCGTCCGCGGCTGACGGCCAGGCGGCCGGCGGCCTCGGGCTGCCCACCGGCGTGTTGACGAACCCGGCGGTGACCGGTGCGGTCACCGACACCGCCGGCAAGCTGCCCGCCACCGGCAAGGTGACCGACACCCTGGGCACCCTCGCCCCGAGCGTCGGCAAGGCCGTCCCCGCCGGTGACACCCCGCTGGCCGGTGTCACCCAGCAGCGCGCCGCCGTCCCGTCCATCCCCGGACTGGACAAGACCCCGATCGGCGGGCTGACCGGCCTGCTCCCGGGCCTGGGCGGCTGAGCCGGAGCCCACGGCACGGCGACGGGCCGCCCACTCCCGGAGACCCCGGGAGTGGGCGGCCCGTCGCTCTGTGCGCGGGGCCGCCGGGCTCACGGTTCCTGGGGGAGCAGCAGCCAGAGGGCCAGGTAGAGGAGGAACTGGGGGCCGGGGAGCAGGCAGGAGAGCAGGAAGATCAGCCGGACGGTCCACGGGGTCAGGCCGAAGCGTTCGGCGATCCCGGCGCAGACGCCGGCGATCACGCGGTTGTGGCGGGGACGGGCGAGGCGCGCGCTCATGATTTCTCCGTACGGTGGCGGCCCGGTCCGGCCGGTCCGGCGGGCTGCTTCCATACTCCGCCGCCACCCGCCCCCAGTCCTCCGTCCGGCAGGTGATTCCGGGCCCCGAAGGGTCACCGGGGAGGCGTAGCCGAATGTCGGGGTCCTCCTCAGGGTGACCCTGAGGGACGGGGGCCGGAAGTCCGGCCGGGCCCGTCCGAACGTCCGGAGTCGGCTCGGTAGGATGCTGCCGATCGCGGTCGGCCGGGGGGCGGACGGAAGAGCCCGACTTCGTCGTGGAAACGACCTCTCGTGCAAGCGATTTCACGTCCTGATGGGTTCTGTCCCGAATTCTCTCGTGGGGTTGAATTGCACATTCGGCATCGCAGATTCCTGACCGCGACCGCCGCCGTCACGCTGGCCTCCGGCCTGGCCGCCGCCGGGGCCCTGGCCGTCCTCGCCGCGCCGGAGGCCGTCGCGGCGGCCCCGGGCTCCCAGTCCCGCCCCTCGCCGGTCACGATCACCTTCAGCGGCCTTCCCGGCACCGTCCAGGCCGGTGGCGCGCCGGTGGAGTTCACCGCGACGCTCCGGAACACCGCCGACCACCGGCTGGACGTCCCCTCCTCGGCCTTCGTGGTCGCCGACACCGGCGCCGGCGCCGGGCAGGGCCACTTCCGGCTGGAGTACCGGCCGCCCGGCGGCACCCAGTGGCTGGACGCCAGGGTGAGCGCGGGGGGCGTCGGCGCCTTCTGGACGCTCGACCAGCCCGCCGTGCTGTCGCTGCCTGCCGGTGCCGAGGCGGGCTACCGGCTGCGGCTCACCGTCACCGCCGACGCCCCGGCCGGGCGGGTGGCGCCGGGCTTCAACTCCGTGGTCTCGGACCCGGCCCTGCCGCCGGAGCAGCGCGCCGCCGAGGCGGGCAGCGGCTACCCGGACCTGCTCATCGCCCCGGCGGCGGCGCCGAGCACCCCACCGAGCGCCACGCCGGCCGCCCCGGCGGCCACCGCCCGGGTCGGGTTCGACGGTGTGCCGACCGCGTTCACGGTGGGCGGGGAGGCGAAGCCGTTCCGGCTGGTCCTCACCAACCGGAGCGGCCGGGGCTTGCGGGTGGTGCCCGCGGTGGTGTTCCAGGGGGTGGACGAACTCCCCCCGCAGACCGTCGTGTTGGAGTTCCGCACCGCCGACGGCCAGTGGCGGGAAGCCACCCCGGGCGGCAGCCCGGAGCACCCGACCTGGCTGTACTTCGGGCTGCGGACCGGGGATCGGAACGCCGACGTCGTCGCGCTGGCGAAGGGCGAGAGCCGCACCGTCGACCTCCGGCTGGCCTTCACCAAGGACGCGCCGATCCTCTTCGAGTCCCTGGTCGCCGTCTCGGGCACCCTGCCGGAGCCGGGCGAGAGCGCGGCCGAGGCGGACGGCCCGGCGGCCGACTTCATCACCGTGCCCGCGACGCGCGCCACCGCGGTGCCCGCTCGCGCCGTCCCGGACCCCGACCCGGCCCCGGAGGCGGCGGAGTCGCCCACCGCCCCGGTCGGCCCCGCGACGGCCTCCTCGGGGGTGCCGAGCCCGGCGGTGGGCGGCGTGCGGACGGCCGCCGTCGCGGCCCCGGCCGCCGACCCCCGGCTGGCCTCCACCGGTGGCGGGACGGCGGCGGAGCCGATGGCGGTCACCGGTGCGGCCGCGATCGCCCTCGGCGTCGGCACCCTGGTGGTGGCGCGGCGCCGCGACCGCGTGCGGCGCGGCGCCGGGAACTGACCCCGGAGGACGGCGAGGCCCGCCCGTCCCCGCCGGGTGGCGGGGTCGGACGGGCCTCGGTCGGTTCCGTGACGGCCGTACGGCGCGGTCAGCCGACCGGGTGCTGCGGCGGCTGCGGCTGCGCGTACGGGTTGTCCGCGACCGGCTGCGGCGGCAGACCCGGCTGGTACGGTGCGGCGCCCTGCGGCGGGGCCGGCGGAGCGACCGGCGGGACGGGGGCACCGGCCGGCGGCGGGACGGGAGCGCCCGGCTGCGGGGCGTACGGCGCCTGCGGGGCGTTGGGGTTGAACGGCGCCTGCGGGGCCTGGGCGGCGTTGGGGTTGAACGGCGCCTGCGGGGCGTTGGGGTTGAACGGCGCGTTCGGGTTGAACGCGGCGGCCGCCTGGGCGGCCTGCTGCTGCTTGGCGTTGCCGCGCTCGACCAGCGCCTTCACCGAGGCGACGATCATCAGGACCGGCAGGATGAACACCTTGAAGAAGATGGTGTACGTGCCGCCCTCGAAGACGAACGCCAGGTAGTAGGCGTACCCCAGGAACGCGAGGCCGATGACGACGTTGAGGATGCGCAGGCCGACCTTCATCCCGCCGGCGACGGCCCCGAGGACCACCATGATGACGCCGCTGACCGCCAGTGCGACGACGTACCAGGAGAAAAGCGGTTCGGCGTTGAAGTCGAGATTGTTCAAGGAGATTTCCTGGGAAGGGGAAGACGAAAACGGCGGGCACCGTTCGGGGACGAGAGCGCACAGTACTGGAGGCGGCCGACATCCGTCTCCGCCTTTGCGTCACGGTGTCATTGCGCTGTGCCGCAGCGGAAGTCGACGAGGTGGGAAATGACGGAGTTTGAGGTGCTGCGGGTCTTTTGCGGGCCCGACGGGAGCCAGGGGAACGCGCTCGGTGTGGTGCGCGACGGCGCCGCCGTGCCGGAGCGCGCGGACCGGCAGCGGATCGCACGCGGACTCGGCTTCAGCGAGACGGTGTTCGTCGACGATCCGGAGCGCGGCGAGATCGACATCTACACCCCGTCGGTGCGCCTGCCGTTCGCCGGCCATCCGTGCGTGGGCGCCGCCTGGCTGCTCGGGGTGGACCGGCTGGTCACGGCCGCCGGAGAGGTGGCGGTGCGGCGCGAGGACGGGCTGACCCGGATCGCGGCCCGGCCGGAGTGGGCCCCGGGGCGCACGCTGCGGCAGTACGGTTCGGCGGCCGAGGTGGAGGCGCTGGAGGTGCCGCTGCCGGGGGAGTGGGTCTACGCCTGGGCCTGGCAGGACGAGGCGGCCGGCACCGTACGGGCCCGGGCCTTCCCCGGGCGGGGCGACGGGATCGACGAGGACGAGGCCACCGGCGCGGCCGCGCTGCTGCTGGCCGCGAGCCTCGGCCGGGCGCTGACCGTCACCCAGGGGCGGGGATCGCTGCTGCTGGCCGGTCCGCGCCCGGGCGGGCTGGTCGAGGTCGGCGGCCGGGTGGTCCGCGGCCGGGGGCCTCAGCCGGTCGGCGGCGTCGGCTCGGCGTAGGCGCGCCGCCGGGCGGCGGGTGCGACGGCCGTGACGGCCGTGACGGAGGCGACGGCCGCGACGGCGGCGATGGAGCCGACGGCCGGGACGGAGCCGGCGGTGGGTACCGGCGGCACGGAGCGCACCGCCCGCCGGGGCGCCCGGGGCCGCCGGTCCCGCAGCAGGAGCCGCAGGCCGGGGACGAGCGCGAGGTGGGCGACGGCCACGCCGGCCGCGGCGAACAGGATGTGGTCCACGTTGAGGACGTGCCCGGGCGCCCAGGAGGAGAGGAACTCCAGCGCGGTCGCCAGCAGCGCGGAGACGCCGGTGGTGCGCAGGAAGGACGGCAGCCAGGGGGCCCGGAGCCGGCCGCCGGCCAGCGGCAGCAGGACGCCGAGCGGGGCCAGCAGCAGGAGCTCGCCGAGCACCTGCCAGGCGCTGGAGGAGCGGAGCGAGGCGAGCGGCGTCAGGTTGGCGTCGTACACCCAGGCCACCGGCAGCGGTCTCAGGACCAGCCAGAGCACCAGCGCCAGGTGGCCGGTGAGGCCCGCCAGCCCGGCCAACCGCAGGGGACGGTGGACGGCCGCCGCCGGGCTGCTCTCGGTCCCCGCGCCGGAACGCTCGTCGCGTGTCCTGGTGCCATCTCGCTGCACGGGGGGAAGGACGTGGGCCGACGCCACGTCGGTTCCACGCCGGGCGTGAACATTCCAGGACGCGCCCCCCGCCGCCCTTCCCGCCCCCTTCCCGGCGGCCTACTTGCAGGGCGAGGCCGTCGGCACCGCGCCGAACACGTTGTCCGGCGGCGGACTGCCCGGCGCCACCGGGGTGGGCGACGGGCTCGGGCTCGCGGCCGCCTTGCCGCCGCGGGCCGGCGTCGTGGTCGGGGCCGGTCCCGGCGGGGTGGCCAGGGCCGGCGGTATGTGCGGGGTGGTCGGGCAGGCCGTCCGGCTGGCGGGCGCGCCGGCGTCGACCGGTACGGCGGTCGGCCGGATGCCGCAGCCGGAGGCCAGCGCGAGCAGCAGCAGCACGCCCGCGCCGCGGCGCAGGACGGTGCGGGGGACGGCGGTGTCGGTGCGGGGGGTCACGTGGCGTCCTTGTCCTCGGCGGCGTCGCCGGCGGGGCCGCCCTCGGCCCCGCCCGCGGACGGCGGAGGCGGCGGGGCCAGCGGCAGGGTCAGGGTGAACACCGCGCCGACCTCCCCGTTCGCCGCCGTGATCGTCCCCCCGTGTATCTGCGCGTTGGCCATCGCGATCGACAGGCCGAGACCGCTGCCCTCCGAGCGCGCCCGCCCCCGGTCCGCCTTGTAGAACCGGTCGAAGACGTGCGGCAGCACGTCCTCCGGGATGCCCGGCCCGCTGTCGGAGACCTCGACCACGACCGACTCCCCGTCCTGCCGGACCTTCACCCGCACCGGCGAGCCGCCGTGCTTCAGCGCGTTGCCGATCAGGTTGGCGAAGACCACGTCGAGCCGGCGCGGGTCGACCACCGCCAGGATGCCGCGCGGGGCGTCCAGTTCGACCGCGTCGTACCAGGCCCGCCCGTCGATGCAGGACATGATCAGGTCGGCGACGTCCACCTCGTCGGCGACCAGCTTGGCGGTGCCGGCGTCGAAGCGGGTCACCTCCATCAGGTTCTCCACCAGGTCGGACAGCCGCCGGGTCTCGCTGACCACGAGCCGGACGGCCGGCTCGATCATCGGGTCCAGCGACTCGGCCTCGTCCTCCAGGATGTCGGTCACGGCGGTCATCGCGGTCAGCGGGGTGCGCAGCTCGTGCGACATGTCGGCGACGAACCGCCGGCTCTGCGCCTCGCGCGCGCTCAGCTCCTCGACCTGCTCGTGCAGGGACTCCGCGGCCCGGTTGAACGTCCTCGCCAGGTCGGCGAGTTCGTCCGAGCCCTCGACCTCCAGCCGGGTGTCCAGGCGCCCCTCGCCGAGCCGCCGGGCGGCGTCCCCGAGCCGCTTGACCGGCCGCAGCACGGTCGCCGAGGCGGCCTGGGCGAGCAGCGCCGAGCCGATCAGCGCGAGCAGCGTGGCGATGGCCAGCGACCAGCCCAGCGTGTTGAGGTCGGCCCGCTCGTTCTCCAGCGACTTGAACATGTACGCCGTCGGGCCGCTCGGCACCACCTTGGTGCCGCCGATCACGAACGGCCGGCCCTCCAGGTTCTGCCGCTGCCAGTACAGGTGGTACGGGAACGGGTTGTTCTCGGTGACCTCGCGCGGCCTGGCGACGGTGGCCTGCAGGGCGGTCGGGACGTCGGCGAGCGTGAAGTTCGCCGGGTCGGAGGAGGCCGTGCACTCCGGGTGCGCCGGGTCGACCACCACCACGTCGTAGGTCAGGCCGGAGCTGGCCACGGTGGACGCCAGCGAGGCCAGCTCCGGGCAGCTCGCGTTCAGCGGCAGCTCGGAGACGTTGCGGGTGAGCGACACCCGGAAGTCGTTCAGCGCGGTGTCCTGGGCGCGCTTGAGCACCGCGTCGCGGTTCAGCCAGTACGCGATGCCGGAGGCCGAGACGGCGGCGAGCAGCGCGACGGCCGCGAACACCGCGATCAGCCGCACCCGCAGGGAGCGCAGCCGACGCCACCGGCCCGTCGAGAACCGCCGGGCAGTCGTCTGATGGTCAGTCACAAGAGCCTGTCGTGATACGGGAGTTCAGGGGACGGGTGGGGGCTGGTCGGGAGGCGTTCGGGATCAGGCCGGCGGGTCCAGCCGGTAGCCCACCCCCCGGACGGTGCGGATCAGCGTCGGCGCGGACGGCACGTCCTCGACCTTGGCCCGCAGCCGCTGCACGCAGGCGTCCACCAGCCGGGAGTCGCCGAGGTAGTCGTGCTCCCAGACCAGCCGCAGCAGCTGCTGGCGGGAGAGCGCCTGGCCGGGGCGGCGGCTGAGCTCCAGCAGCAGCCGCAGCTCGGTCGGGGTGAGCTGGAGGTCCTGTCCGTCCTTGGTGACGGTCATCGCCGCGCGGTCGATCACCACGCTGCCGTAGGCCGAGGAGTCCGAGCTCTCCCGCTCGCCGCGCCGCAGCACCGCGCGGATCCGGGCGTCCAGCACGCGGGGCTGGACCGGCTTCACCACGTAGTCGTCGGCTCCGGACTCCAGACCCACCACCACGTCGATGTCGTCGGAGCGGGCGGTCAGCAGGATGATCGGCAGCTGGTCGGTGCGGCGGATCCGGCGGCAGACTTCGAAGCCGTCGATTCCGGGCAGCATCACGTCCAGCACGATCAGGTCGGGTCGCTGCTCCTTGAAGAGCCTCAGACCGTCCTCGCCGGAGGCGGCGGTGGCCACGCGGTGGCCCTGGCGGGTGAGAGCGAGTTCGAGGCCGGTCCGGATGGCGTCGTCGTCCTCGATCAGTAGGAGGAAAGGCACGGCCCCATTTTGGCCCACCCGCAGCCCCGAATCACCCCCCGGACCGATCACCGGCCCCCCGGGAACCGGAACGGGCGCCACCGGCGTCCGCTACGGAGGGAGGCGGACCGGGACGTTCGACCCGCTCCTGTGACACCCCTGTGACAGTCGGCGGACAGCGCCATCACAACCGGCGGGCAGGATTTTCCATGTCGCCGCAGGACAGCGGGCCGCAAGGCCGGCTGGAGGGCGGCTACCGGAACCGCTCGTACCGACCCAGGGGGCGCACGATGAACGCCATGCTTCAGACCCGGACCAACCCGGCTGTCCGCACCGCGCGTTCGTCAGCCGCGTCCCACCGGACCCGGTACGAGGTCAGGACCGACGAGAACTCCGGTGCCGTGACCGTGCGGGGGTGCGCGCACAGCACCGGTGGAAACCCTGTCGCCCGCCGGGTGAGCGGCGGCGGCAGGACGGGGGAGCTGTACGGG
Organism: Kitasatospora sp. NPDC001547; assembly: GCF_042894165.1. Lineage (NCBI taxonomy): Bacteria > Bacillati > Actinomycetota > Actinomycetes > Kitasatosporales > Streptomycetaceae > Kitasatospora > Kitasatospora sp. NPDC001547. Next base: position 229,721 of record NZ_JBIAVL010000010.1, read on the forward strand.
ATCGGCCGTCTGGGGAGTTCGGTCGACTCCGCCAACACCCTCACGCTGCGGGGGATCCTCCCCGTCCGCGTCGAGGGCAAGGACGCCCCGGGGGGCAACCGGGGGACCGGGGGGAACGGTCTGCGGACGGTCGGTTCGGGGGAGCCGACCGGTCGCGAGGCCGCCGGTGCGACGCTGCTGCGGTTGAACCCCGCGGCGGCCCGCACCACCGAGGCGGGACAGGGAGGCGCGCAGGGGGAGCACTCGGCCGTCGCGGAGGACCACATCACGGAGTTCACCGCGTACGTGCGCGAGCGCCGCGCCTCCCTGTACGCCACGGCCTACCACCTGACCGGTGACCGCTACGAGGCCGAGGACCTGCTGCAGAGCGCGCTCTTCAGCACGTACCGGGCCTGGGGCCGGATCACCGACAAGGCCGCGGTCGGCGGGTACCTCCGCCGCACCATGACCAACCTGCACATCTCCGCCTGGCGGCGCCGCAAGGTCAACGAGTACCCGACCGAGGAGCTGCCGGAGACGGCCGGCGACACCGACGCGATGGGCGGCACCGAGCTGCGCACCGTGCTCTGGCAGGCGCTGGCGAAGCTGCCGGAGAACCAGCGCACCATGCTGGTGCTGCGGTACTACGAGGGCAAGACCGACCCGGAGATCGCCGACGTGCTGGGGATCAGCGTCGGCACGGTCAAGAGCAGCATCTGGCGCGCCCTGCGCCGGCTGCGCGAGGACGAGCACCTGAACAAGTCCGGCGACACCGTCCGGGCGTTCGGCGAGCTGGTCGCGTAACAGAGGACTCCCGTCGGGGGACGGGAAGCGGACGGTCACGGTCCGGGGGCAGCGGCTCGGGGGAGCATGCCCGTGGGGGAGCCGAGGACCGTTCGGGGAAGGCGACGGCCCGGTGCGGGGGAGACGCACCGGGCCTTCGTCGTGCCGTGGGCAGGGCGGGGCAGGGCAGGGCCGGTCTCGGACACGGGCGCGGTCCCGGACGCGGGCCCCCACGGTCGGCCCCGACGGTCGGCTCAGACGGCGGAGAGCTCGGTGGCCAGGGCCGCGGCGCGGATCCGCCGCTCGGCCTCCGGGCCGGCGCACGCGTACGAGCCGAGCGCGACCTGCCGGCCGACGATGGACCGCTCGGCCCGCATCAGCCGCAGGCCCCGGCGCAGCAGCACCGGCAGCGACTTGCGGCCCTCCCGGACGTCCCGGCGCAGCCGGCGCCAGGCCGTGGTGAGCGCGCCGTTGCGCAGGCACAGGGCGTCGCCGAGCAGGCCCTGTCCGGCGCACTCGGCCGTGATCTCGGCGGCGAAGATGCCCTCCGCGATGAACGCGCCCGCCCCGTCCAGCTCCAGGCCGCGGGTGCCGACCCGGCCGTTGTCCGGGATCGAGTACACCGGGACGTCCGCGCGGCCGTGCTCGTGCAGGGCGCGGATCGCGGCGACGGCCTGGTCGCGGTGCCAGGCCAGCGGGGAGTCCCAGTCGACGGCGCCGTCCGGCAGCCGCGGCAGGGTCGGGTCGTCCCCGTCCTTGTAGAAGTCGTCGAGCTGGAGCACCGGCAGGCCGCTGCGCTCGGCGAGCGAGGACTTCCCCGACCCGGAGGGCCCGGAGAGCAGGATCACCCGGGCGTGCGCGGCCGGTGCGGGGTTCATGGGGGAGTCACTCACGGGACACCAGTCTGACGCATCCCGGCCGGTTGCCGAAACCGGTCGGCACGGGTCTTCTGCCGTCAGGCGGTCCGCTGCGACCGCGGGTCGGCGAGGGCGACGTGCACCATCGGCAGGTAGCGGCTGTCCACCTGGAGGTAGACCAGTTCCCCGGTGCCGGGCGGCAGGTAGCCGGTGGCGGCCCAGTCCTGGCTGTGCCAGGTGTCGGGCTCGGGGTCGTGGAAGGTGCCCCCGGCGGGCAGGTCGAGGCGTCCGTCGTCGCGGGAGACCAGGGCCACGCTGTCGGCGCCGGGCGTGATGTGGAGGGTGCCGTTGGTGTACTCGGCCTGTCGCTCGGACCGGGCCGAGCAGGGCACCCGGACCGGGCGGCCGGCGGCCAGCCGCCGCGTGGTGCGGGCCACGTGCCACCGGCGGTAGAAGCCGTCCGCGAACAGTGCCATCAGCTCGCCGATGAACTCGCCCATCCGTCCCCCTCGATCGTTTCCGTCTCCGGTGATTCTGGCCCGGCCGCAGGGGTGTGCGGGAGCGTCGAAAGTCGGCGGTGGGCAGTGACGAAAGTCGCCGGAACGCCGGCGGCGGGCGGCCGGAACGGCGACGGACCCGCGCCAGGGGGGGGGAGAGGCGCGGGTCCGTCCAATGACCGTCCGGGCCCTGGGGGGGTGAGGGCACTGGGGACGGCCAGTCTGTGGAGTTGTTCGCTCGGAGCGACGAGGTCAGATCCCCATCGGGTGCCAGACCGTCTTCGTCTCCAGGAACGAGAGTAGCCGGTCCGTACCGGGCGCATTGGTCCAGTCCTGGGCGAACGGGTCCAGCACCGGACGGACCACCCTCTTCAGGGTATCCGCGGCGGCCGCCTCCAGCGCCTGCGGCGCGCCGGGGCCGTCGGAGGCGATCGCCCCGGTGAGGTCCAGCGCGTTGACGTCCTGGTGCGAGGCCAGGGTGGGGGCGATGTCCGCGGTCCGGCCCGAGATGATGTTGACCACGCCGCCCGGGACGTCCGAGGTGGCCAGCACCTCGCCCAGCGACAGCGCGGGCAGCGGGGCGTCCGCGGCGGCCGCGACCACGACCGTGTTGCCGGTGGCGATCGCCGGGGCGATCACCGAGACCAGGCCGAGCAGCGAGTGCCCGTACCCGGCCTGCGGGGCGACGATCCCGACCACGCCGGTCGGCTCCGGGGTGGAGAGGTTGAAGAACGGCCCGGCGACCGGGTTGGCGCCGCCCGCGATCTGGGCGACCTTGTCGGTCCAGCCCGCGTACCAGACCCAGCGGTCGATCGCGGCGTCCACCAGCGCGGCGGCCTTCTTCGGGCCGACGCCCTCGGAGACGGACACCTCGGCGGCGAACTGCTCGCGGCGGCCCTGGAGCATCTCGGCCACCCGGTACAGCACCTGGCCGCGGTTGTACGCGGTGGTGCCGGCCCAGCCCTTGACCGCCTTGCGGGCGGCCAGGACGGCGTCGCGGGTGTCCTTGCGGGTGCCCAGCGGGGCGTTGGCGAGCCACTCGCCCTTCGAGTCGGTCACCTCGTACACCCGTCCGCTCTCGGAGCGCGGGAACTTCCCGCCGACGTACAGCTTGTAGGTCTTGAGGACGTCAAGACGCGTTGCGACATCAGACATCTCGGGCCTCGACATTCAGGTAGGGCTCCAGACCGTGGCGGCCACCCTCGCGGCCGTAGCCCGACTCCTTGTAGCCGCCGAACGGCGAGGTCGGGTCGAACTTGTTGAAGGTGTTGGCCCAGACCACGCCGGCCCTGAGCTGGTTCGCCATCCAGAGGATGCGCGAGCCCTTCTCCGTCCAGATGCCGGCGGAGAGGCCGTACGGGGTGTTGTTGGCCTTCTCGACCGCCTCGGCGGGGGTGCGGAAGGTCAGCACCGACAGGACCGGGCCGAAGATCTCCTCCTGGGCGATCCGGTGGGCCTGGCTCACGCCGGTGAACAGGGTCGGCTTGAACCAGAAGCCGGTGCCCGGGAGTTCGCACGCGGGCGACCAGCGCTCGGCGCCCTCGGCCTCGCCGGCGTCGGTCAGCGCGGTGATCCGGGCCAGCTGCTCGGCCGAGTTGATGGCGCCGATGTCGGTGTTCTTGTCCAGCGGGTCGCCGACCCGCAGGGTGGCCATCCGGCGCTTCAGGGCGTCCAGCAGCTCGTCCTGCACCGACTCCTGGACCAGCAGGCGCGAGCCCGCGCAGCAGACGTGGCCCTGGTTGAAGAAGATGCCGTTGACGATGCCCTCGACCGCCTGGTCGATCGGCGCGTCGTCGAAGACGATGTTCGCGGCCTTGCCGCCCAGCTCCAGCGAGAGCTTCTTGCGGGTGCCGGCCAGCTGCTTGGCGATGGCCCGGCCGACCGGGGTGGAGCCGGTGAAGGCGACCTTGTTGACGTCCGGGTGGGAGGTCAGCGCGGCGCCGGTGCGGCCGTCACCGGTGACGATGTTGACGACGCCCTTCGGCAGACCGGCCTGGCGGCAGATCTCGGCGAAGCGCAGCGCGGTCAGCGGGGTGGTCTCGGCCGGCTTCAGGACGACCGTGTTGCCGGTCGCCAGCGCGGGCGCGATCTTCCACGCCAGCATCAGCAGCGGGAAGTTCCACGGGATGACCTGGCCGGCCACGCCCAGCGGCTTCGGGTTCGGGCCGAAGCCGGCGAAGTCCAGCTTGTCCGCCCAGCCCGCGTAGTAGAAGAAGTGCGCGGCGACCAGCGGCAGGTCGACGTCGCGGGTCTCGCGGATCGGCTTGCCGTTGTCGATCGACTCCAGCACGGCCAGCTCGCGGCTGCGCTCCTGGATGATCCGGGCGATCCGGAACAGGTACTTGGCGCGCTCGCTGCCGGGCAGCGCCGACCAGTCGGCGAAGGCCTTGCGGGCGGCGGCGACCGCGCGGTCCACGTCCTGCTCGGTGCCCTGGGCGAACTCGGCGAGCACCTGCTCGGTGGCCGGGTTGACCGTCTTCAGGGCCTCGTTGCCGGAGGAGTCGACGAACTCGCCGCCGATGAAGTGGCCGTAGGAGGTGGCGATGTCACCCGCGGCGGCCGGGGACTCCGGGGCCGGGGCGTAGGCGAAGAGGCCGCCGGCGGGCTCGGCCACGGGCTCCTCGGTGTTCTTCTTCTTGGCCATGGTGATCAGTCCACCGTCACGTAGTCGGGGCCGGAGTAGCGGCCGGTGGCCAGCTTCTGGCGCTGCATCAGCAGGTCGTTGAGCAGGCTGGAGGCGCCGAAGCGGAACCAGTGCGGGGTCAGCCAGTCGTCGCCGAGGGTCTCGTTGACCATCACCAGGTACTTCATGGCGTCCTTGGTGGTGCGGATCCCGCCGGCGGGCTTGACGCCGACCTGGACGCCGGTGGCCGCGCGGAAGTCGCGGACCGCCTCCAGCATCAGCAGGGTGACCGGCGGGGTCGCGTTGACGGCGACCTTGCCGGTGGAGGTCTTGATGAAGTCGGCGCCGGCCAGCATCGCCAGCCAGGAGACCCGGCGGACGTTGTCGTAGGTCTGGAGCTCGCCGGTCTCGAAGATCACCTTGAGGTGGGCGGAGCTGCCGTCGGGGCGCTTGCACGCCTCCTTGACGGCGACGATCTCGTTGAAGACGTCGAGGTAGCGGCCGGAGAGGAAGGCGCCGCGGTCGATCACCATGTCGATCTCGTCGGCGCCCGCGGCCACCGCGTCGGCGGTGTCGGCGAGCTTGACCGGCAGGGCGGCGCGGCCGGCCGGGAAGGCGGTGGCGACCGAGGCGACCTGGATGCCGGTGCCCTTCAGGGCGTCCTTGGCGGTGGCGACCATGTCCGGGTAGACGCAGATGGCGGCGACGCGGGGGGTGGTCGGGTCGGTCGGGTCGGGGGTCCTGCCCTTGGCGCACAGCGCGCGCACCTTGCCGACCGTGTCCGCGCCCTCCAGCGTGGTCAGGTCGATCATCGAGATCGCCAGGTCGATGGCGTACGCCTTCGCCGTGGTCTTGATCGAGCGGGTACCGAGAGCGGCGGCGCGCGCCTCCAGGCCGACCTGGTCGACGCCGGGCAGGCCGTGCAGGAAGCGGCGGAGCGAGGCCTCGGACGCCGCAACGTCCTGAAGGCCGCTGCCCGCAACGCCGAGGGCATTGGCTGCAACAGTGGACATAGTCACCAGACCAGCATATCTACGCGCGTAGTCGACCGCTAGACCGCCGACCCATCGTGGCCGGACCGAGACCTCCGCAGGTGGGGGGCATGGGGCAGAATCGACGCCATGACCGATTCCGACGGCAAGCCCGACCAGGGCCCCGCCGCCCCCGACGGGGAGCCCGAGTACGCCGACCGGGTGTACCGCTCTGTCCCCGGTGTGATCTCCGGAGTGCTGCTGCTGGTCGTCGCGGCCTGGCTGGTCGGCGACGCGGTGGCCAGTGGCACCGGGAAGACCCCGTACGTCTCGCTCGCGGCGGTGCCGGTGTTCGCCTTCCCGGTGATCGCGTACACGCTGCGCCCGGCCGTGCGGGCCGGCCGCGACCGGCTGGTGGTGCGCAACCCGTGGCGGACCGTCGTCGCGCCGTGGGCCTCGGTGGACGCGCTGCGCGCCGGGTACTCGGTCGAACTGCTCGCGGGCGGCAGGAAGTACCAGGTCTGGGCGGTGCCGGTGTCGCTGCGCCAGCGCAAGCGGGCCACCCGGGCGCAGAGCCCCAGCGCCGCCGAGCACGCCTCCCGGACCGGCCTGGGCATGGGACTGGCCAAGCGCACCAACCCGGTCGTCCAGGGCTCGCCCGACCCCACCCGCGCCTGGTCCGACCAGGTCACCGCCGTCCTCCAGGAGATGGCCGAACGCAACGCCGCCCGCCCCGCCGCGGCCGGCCCGGTGCGGGTCCGCTGGTGCTGGTGGGTCATCGCGCCCACTCTGCTCGGCCTGATCGCCCTGGTCACCGTCATCGCGGTCTGACACCGCACCCGCGCGCAGGGGCCCGCCGGTCGCGACCGGCGGGCCCCTTCGCGCGTTCCGTGGCGTCAGGCGGTGATGCCGGCGGCCAGGGCGAGGTCCTGCTTGACGGTGGCGAGGAGGGCGGCGGCGCGCTCGCGGGCGGGGCCGAGGTCGGCCGCGGAGGCGACCGGGAGGACGACCTCCAGGTAGCACTTGAGCTTGGGCTCGGTGCCGGAGGGGCGCACCACGATGCGGGCGGAGCAGACGCCCTCGCCGGCCAGGTAGTAGCGCAGGCCGTCGGTGGGCGGCAGGTCGGCGGAGCCGGCCGACAGGTCGTCGGCGCGGGTCACCTGGAGGCCGGCCAGGACGGTCGGCGGCCGCTCGCGCAGACGGCGCATGGCGTCGGCGATCAGCGTGAGGTCCTGGACCCGGACGGAGAGCTGGTCGGTGGCGTGCAGCCCGTGCTCCAGCGCCAGGTCGTCCAGCAGGTCGGACAGGGTGCGGCCGGACTTCTTGAGGGTGGCGGCGAGCTCGGCGACCAGCAGGGCGGCGGTGATGCCGTCCTTGTCGCGGACGCCCTGCGGGTCGACGCAGTAGCCGAGCGCCTCCTCGTAGCCGTAGCGCAGGCCCTCGGCGCGGGAGATCCACTTGAAGCCGGTCAGCGTCTCGGCGTAGCCCAGGCCCGCCGCCTCGGCGATCCGGCCGAGCAGGGTGGCGGAGACGATGGTGGTGGCGAAGGTGCCCTCGGCCTTCTTCGCGACCAGGGCCGAGCCGAGCAGCGCGCCGACCTCGTCGCCGCGCAGCATCCGCCAGCCGGCGCCGCCGCCGCTGCCGGCCGCGTTGCCGTTGGCGGGGACGGCCACCGCGCAGCGGTCGGCGTCCGGGTCGTTGGCGATCACGATGTCCGGCCCGACGGAGGCGGCGGTGCGGAAGGCGAGGTCCATCGCCCCCGGCTCCTCCGGGTTGGGGAAGGCCACGGTCGGGAAGTCCGGGTCGGGCTCGGCCTGCTCGGCGACCACGGTGGGCGCGGGGAAGCCGGCCCGGCGGAACGCGGCGACCAGGGTGTCGCGGCCGACGCCGTGCATCGGGGTGTAGACCACCTCCAGGTCGCGCGGGCCGTGCTCGTCGACGATGGAGACGGCCCGGGCCAGGTACGCCTCGACGACGTCCTCGCCGAGCACCTCCCAGCCCTCCTCGACGCGCGGGACCTCGTCCAGCGAGCCGATCGCGTCGATCTCGGCGGCGATCCCGGCGTCGGCCGGCGGGACGATCTGCGAGCCGTCGCCCAGGTAGACCTTGTAGCCGTTGTCCTGCGGCGGGTTGTGGCTGGCGGTGACGGTGACGCCGGCGGCCGCGCCCAGGTGGCGGACGGCGAAGGCGAGCACCGGGGTCGGCAGCGGGCGCGGCAGCAGCGCGGCGCGCAGGCCGGCGCCGACCACCACGGCGGCGGTGTCGCGGGCGAAGTCGTACGACTTGTGGCGGGCGTCGTAGCCGATGACGACCAGGTCGCCCAGGCCCTGCTGCCGGACGTACGAGACCAGGCCGGCCGCGGCCCGGATCACCACGGCGCGGTTCATCCGCATCGGGCCGGCGCCGAGTTCGCCGCGCAGGCCGGCGGTGCCGAACTGGAGGCGGTCGGAGAAGCGCTCGGCGAGCTCCGCCCAGGCGAGCTTGCTGTCGGTCTCGGCCTCCGGGCCCTCGGCCCGGGCCAGCAGGGCGGCGAGCTCCTCGCGGGTCCGCGGGTCGGGGTCCTCGGCCAGCCAGGTCCGGGCCCGGGCGAGGAGGTCGGTGGTGGGTGCCTGCGTCATGCCAGCTCCATCGGGAAGTGCGTCGGTGTGTCGGCCGGAGGTTCCGCCGTGGGTCGGGAGGGTTCCGCTGTGACCGGAGGGTTCCGCACAGAAGGGGGTCGCGCACGCGGACGGGGCCCACGGGATGGTGTGATCAGCGGATCACACCGCCCGTGGGCCCCGTCAGTCATGATTCTGCGCCCCGCGGGGGTCAGATCCGCTCAAGGACCTTCGCCAGCAGCTCGCCCATGCGCTCGGCGGAGGCCTTGCCGGCCTCCAGCACCTCTTCGTGGTTGAGCGGCTCGCCGGTCATGCCGGCGGCCAGGTTGGTGACCAGGGAGATGCCGAGCACCTCGGAGCCGGCCTCGCGGGCGGCGATGGCCTCCAGGGTGGTGGACATGCCGACCAGCTCGCCGCCGATCACCCGGGCCATGTTGACCTCGGCCGGGGTCTCGTAGTGCGGGCCGCGGAACTGGACGTAGACGGCCTCGTCCAGGGTCGGGTCGACCTCGTGGCACAGGGCGCGCAGGCGCTTGGAGTACAGGTCGGTGAGGTCGACGAAGTTGGCGCCGACGATCGGGGAGTCCCCGGTCAGGTTGATGTGGTCGCTGATCAGCACCGGCTGGCCCGGGGTCCAGCCCTGGCGCAGACCGCCGCAGCCGTTGGTCAGCACGACGATGCCGCAGCCGGCCGCGGCGGCGGTGCGCACGCCGTGGACGACGGTGGCCACGCCGTGGCCCTCGTAGTAGTGGTTGCGGCCGAGGAAGATCAGGGCGCGCTTGTCGCCGATCTTCACCGAACGGATCTTGCCGGCGTGGCCGGCGACGGCGGGGGCGGGGAAGCCCGGGAGGTCGGTGACCGGGAACTCGGCCACGGTCTCGCCCAGGGCGTCGGCGGCCGGCACCCAGCCGGAGCCCATCACCAGGGCGACGTCGTGCCGCTCGGCACCGGTCAGCTCGCGCAGGCGCTCGGCGGCGGCCTGGGCGGCGGCGTAGGGGTCGGCGGAGACGACCGACTGAGGAGAAGCGTTCACGGGTCAGAGGATAGACGGGTTTCGGCTACGCGCGTAGAAATTCGGTCCCGGCGTGCCGGATCGTTACCCGGATGACCCGAAGGCACAGCTCGGCGGCGTTCTCCGGGCACCCGGCTCGTCGGTTCCCACACCCGGCGGGAAGCGTCGGACACGCCTCAGCAGGGGCGGCGGCGCAGGTCCATCACGTAGTCGTGCGGGGCGCCGGCGCTCTCCGCGGCGTCGGCGACCAGCCCGAGGTAGCGGGCCGCGGGCAGGCCGCCCTCGTAGTCGTTCAGCACGTACGTCCAGACCGGGATGTCGCCGTCCAGGGTCTGCGCGCGCAGCTTGATCTTGCGGTAGATGCCGAGCTGGACGCCCTCCCAGCGGTCCAGGCCCTCCTCGTCCATCGGCGCGACGTCGTACAGCGAGACGAAGACCTGGTCCTTCTCGTCCTCGACCACGGTCGCCAGCGAGCCCTCCCAACCGAGCTGCTCGCCACCGAAGGTGAGCCGCCAGCCGGCTAGCCACCCCGTGCCGCGCAGCGGGGAGTGCGGGGCTCGGCGGGTCATCTGCCGAGCATCGAGGTTGGTGGCATACGCGGCGTAAAGGGGCATGGGGGCCAGCGTAGCCCGGGCGGCGGGCGGGCCGCGGCGACTGGACGAAGGTACCGAGCCCGGACCCCGGCGTGGCGGCGCTCCCGGCGTGCGGGACAATGGGGAGCGTGACTCGGATCGTGATCATCGGTGGCGGACCCGGCGGCTACGAGGCGGCCCTGGTCGCCGCACAGCTCGGCGCGGAGGTGACCGTCGTCGACCGCGACGGTCTGGGCGGATCGGCGGTGCTCACGGACTGCGTTCCGTCGAAGACCCTGATCGCGACCGCGGAGGTGATGACCACCTTCGACAGCTCGTACGAGGAACTGGGCATCCTGGTCGCGGACGACACCCCGCCGATCGAGCAGGCGGCCCGGGTGATCGGCGTGGACCTGGGGAAGGTCAACCGCCGGGTGAAGCGCCTGGCCATCGCGCAGTCCCACGACATCACCCAGTCCGTCACCCGGGCCGGCGTCACCGTGCTGCGCGGCCGCGGCCGGCTCGGCACCGGCGGGCAGGCCGTGGACGGCTCCCGCGAGGTCCTGGTGGACGCGCCCGACGGCACCGTGCAGTCGCTGCGCGCCGACGCCGTGCTGATCGCCACCGGCGCCCACCCGCGCGAGCTGCCGGACGCCCAGCCGGACGGCGAGCGGATCCTCACCTGGACCCAGGTGTACGACCTGGAGGAGCTGCCCCGCGAGCTGATCGTGGTCGGCTCCGGCGTGACCGGCGCCGAGTTCGCCGGCGCGTACCAGGCGCTCGGCTCCAAGGTCACCCTGGTGTCCAGCCGCGACCGGGTGCTGCCCGGCGAGGACCCGGACGCCGCCGAGGTGCTGGAGGACGTCTTCCGCCGCCGCGGCATGAACGTGATGGGCCGCTCGCGCGCCGAGAGCGTCAAGCGGATCGGCGACCGGGTCGAGGTCATGCTGGCCGACGGCCGGGTGATCGAGGGCAGCCACTGCCTGATGGCGGTCGGCTCGATCCCCAACACGTCCGAGATGGGCCTGGAGGAGGCCGGGGTCAAGCTCAACGACTGGGGCCAGATCCAGGTCGACCGGGTCTCCCGCACCACCGCCCCCGGCGTCTACGCGGCGGGCGACTGCACCGGCGTCTTCATGCTCGCCTCGGTGGCGGCCATGCAGGGCCGGATCGCGATGTACCACGCGCTCGGTGACGCGGTGCAGCCGCTGAACCTCAAGACCGTGGCCTCCAACGTCTTCACCGACCCGGAGATCGCCACCGTCGGCTACACGGCGGCCGACGTGGAGTGCGGCAAGATGGACGCCGTCGTGGTCAAGCTCCCGCTGCGCGGCAACCCGCGGGCGAAGATGCAGGGCATCCGGGACGGCTTCGTGAAGCTGTTCTGCCGCCCGGGCACCGGCATCGTGGTGGGCGGCGTGGTCGTCGCCCCGCGGGCCAGCGAGCTGATCCACCCGATCTCGCTCGCGGTGGACGCCAATCTGACGGTCGAACAGGTGGCCAGCGCCTTCACCGTCTACCCGTCCGTCTCCGGCTCGACCGCCGAGGCCGCCCGGCAGCTGCACATCCGCAAGCGGGCCGACGGCGAATCCTGAGCGTCCGGCGCACAGTTGAGGGCGGCTGCCGATCGGCGGCCGCCCTTCGCGCGGGCATGCCCGTCACCCGGACGGCGGGCGCAGTCCCGGGCCGTCGACGGCGCGTATTGTACGGTCACGCGCCGCTCGTGCGTGAGCAATTCCCGCTACTAGCTGCAAACGCCTGAAAGCAGACGGTCACGCAGGTTACCGTCGGTTCTGTGTTTGCAGCAGAACGTCGCCAGTTGATCCTCGAAATGGTGCGCGCCAACGGAGCCGTCTCGCTCCGGGAGTTGGCCCGCGTCGTCCAGACCTCCGAAGTGACCGTGCGTCGTGACGTGCGGGCGCTGGAGGCAGAAGGGCTCCTCGACCGCCGGCACGGCGGCGCGGTGCTCCCCGGCGGCTTCAGCCGCGAACCCGGATACCCGCAGAAGACCCACCTCTCCGCGGCGGAGAAGAGCGCCATCGCGGACCTCGCCGCCGGCCTGGTGGAGGAGGGCGACGCGGTGGTGGTCGGCGCCGGCACCACCACCCAGGAGCTGGCCCGCCGACTGGCCCGGGTGCCCGGGCTGACGGTGGTCACCAACTCGCTGCTGGTCGCCCAGGCCCTGGCGCACGCCAACCGGGTCGAGGTGGTGATGACCGGCGGCACCCTGCGCGGCTCCAACTACGCGTTGGTGGGCAGCGGCGCGGAGCAGTCGCTGCAGGGGCTGAGGGTCAACAAGGCCTTCATCTCCGGCAGCGGGCTGACGGCCGAGCGTGGGCTGTCGACGGCGAACATGCTGTCCGCGAGCGTGGACCGGGCCATGGTGCTGGCGGCCGCCGAGGTGATCGTCCTCGCCGACCACACCAAGCTCGGCGCGGCCGGCATGTTCCAGACCGTCGCCACCGAGACCATCACCCGGCTGGTCACCGACGAGCAGGCCACCGCGGACGACGGCACCGCCCGCGAGCTGGACGCGCTCGCCGACTGCGGGGTGCAGGTCGACCTGGCCCCGCTGGGCGCGGGCCCGAGCGGTGACGCCCCGGTGCACGGCACCGGCAGCGGCCCGGTGCACCAGACCCAGCCCGGCCCGATGGCCCGCCGCGGCGGCCCGCCCCCCGGCGGCGCCCCGCTGCCCGGCCAGCGCCGCCCCGGCGCGCACGGCGGGCCGGTCGGCCCGGGCGGCATGCCGGCCCGGCTGGCCGAGCTGGGCCTGCCGCGCGGGCGCTGAGCCCGTACCGGCCTCGGAAACGGGACCGGTCCGCACACCCCGGAGGGCGTACGGACCGGTCCGAGGACGGGGACGGTGTCAGTCCTTGATCTCGCAGAGCGCCGCGCCGCTGCTGACGCTCGCGCCCACCTCGGCCTTGAGGCCGGAGACGGTGCCCGCCTTGTGGGCGTTCAGCGGCTGCTCCATCTTCATCGCCTCCAGGACCACGATCAGCTCGCCCTCGGCGACGACCTGGCCCTCCTCCACGGCGACCTTGACGATGGTGCCCTGCATCGGCGAGGCCAGGGTGTCACCGCTGACGGCCGAGCCGGCCTTCTTGGCGCCCACCCGGCGCTTGGCCTTGGCGGCACCCGCCGCACCGGCGGCCGGGGCCGCCGCGACGCCCAGCGAGGACGGCAGCGAGACCTCGATCCGCTTGCCGCCGACCTCGACCACCACGGTCTCCCGGGTCTCGGCCTCCTCGCCGTCACCGGCCGTGCCGGCGAACGGCGGGATGGTGTTGTCGAACTCGGTCTCGATCCACCGGGTGAAGACCTTGAACGGCCCCTCGCCGCCGTGCACCTCGGGCGCGAACGCCGGGTCGGTGACGACCGCCCGGTGGAACGGGATGGCGGTGGCCATGCCCTCCACCTTGAACTCGGCCAGGGCACGGCGGGCCCGCTCCAGGGCCTGCTTGCGGTCGCGGCCGGAGACGACCAGCTTGGCCAGCAGCGAGTCCCAGGCCGGGCCGATGACCGAGCCGCTCTCCACGCCGGAGTCCAGGCGCACGCCCGGGCCGGACGGCGGGGCGAACAGCGTCACGGTGCCGGGCGCGGGCAGGAAGTTGCGGCCCGGGTCCTCGCCGTTGATGCGGAACTCGAAGGAGTGGCCGCGCACCTCGGGGTCGCCGTAGCCGAGCTCCTCGCCGTCGGCGATCCGGAACATCTCGCGGACCAGGTCGAGGCCGGTGACCTCCTCGGTGACCGGGTGCTCCACCTGGAGGCGGGTGTTGACCTCCAGGAAGGAGATCGTGCCGTCCAGCGCGACCAGGAACTCACAGGTCCCGGCGCCCTCGTAGCCGGCCTCCTTCAGGATGGCCTTGGACGCCCGGTACAGCTCGGCGTTCTGCTCCTCGGTCAGGAACGGCGCGGGCGCCTCCTCGACGAGCTTCTGGTGGCGGCGCTGGAGCGAGCAGTCACGGGTGGAGACGACCACCACGTTGCCGTGCTTGTCGGCCAGGCACTGGGTCTCCACGTGCCGCGGGTTGTCCAGGTAGCGCTCGACGAAGCACTCGCCGCGGCCGAAGGCGGCGACGGCCTCGCGCACCGCGGAGTCGTACAGCTCCGGGATCTCCTCCAGGGTGCGGGCGACCTTGAGGCCGCGGCCGCCGCCGCCGAAGGCCGCCTTGATGGCGACCGGGAGGCCGTGCTCCCGGGCGAACGTGACGACCTCGTCGGCACCCGAGACCGGGTCCGGGGTGCCGGCCACCAGCGGGGCACCGGCCCGCTGGGCGACGTGCCGGGCGGTGACCTTGTCACCGAGGTCGCGGATGGCCTGCGGCGGCGGGCCGATCCAGATCAGACCCGCGTCGAGGACGGCCTGGGCGAAGTCGGCGTTCTCCGACAGGAACCCGTAACCGGGGTGGACGGCGTCCGCGCCGGAGTCGGCGGCCGCCTTCAGGACCTTGGCGATGTCCAGGTAGCTGGTAGCGGGGGTGTCACCGCCCAGCGCGTAAGCCTCGTCGGCCGCGCGGACGTGCAGCGCATCCCGGTCCGGCTCGGCGTAGACGGCGACGCTGGCGATACCGGCGTCCGAGCAGGCCCGGGCGACGCGGACGGCGATTTCCCCGCGGTTGGCGATGAGCACCTTGCGCACTGTGGCTCCCTTCTTGAACCTCGATGAGTTTATGGATTCCCGGGCAGTACCGGCGAGTAGCCCCGGGTTGTGAACTATCCCACACGCTCGGTGATGGCTCTCCCGGGCCCCTGGACGGGCTCCCGCACGACACCGCAGGTCGGCGCGGGTCCGCCCGGACCGGCGGGGGCCACAGCGGGTGACCGGCCGGCGGCGTGGCGGGAGGTGGCATCGGCCACAGTCTCGCGCGGACCGCTCAAGCGGCGCCTGAGCGGGCCTCGGGCCGCCGCAGCGCCTCGGCCGTCACGTCGGCCGCCACCTCGACCATGTCCGGCCCGTACGCCTCCGGGTTGACCGCCCGCAGGACGAGCGCGAAGGTGCCGTCCTGGCCGTACTTCCGGGCGAGCTCGCGGTGCCGGGCGACCAGGAAGCGCACCCCGGCCTGGTTGGCGATGCCGGTCTGGCCCGCGACCAGGAACACCGGGCGGCCGCCGTCCGGGGTGGCGATCCGGGCGAGCAGGGCGTGCGTCCGGTCGGGACCGGCGGCGAAGTCGCGCTCGCCCACCACGATCACGTTGCTGCCCGGCCCCGGGCCCGAGGTGACCAGCACGCCCGGCAGGCCCCAGGCGAGGTGGGCGGCCGTCCGCTCGTTGCTGACCGGCCCGCCCAGGCACAGCTCGGTCTTGGCGCCCAGGCCGCGGTGCGCGGCGTCGTGGGCGACCAGCTCGGGCCGCGCCCCGCACTCCTCGACCAGTCCGGCCAGCCACATCAGCGCGTAGGCGTCGCGCCGGGTCACGGTGTGGGCGTGCGAGCCCGTCCCGATGCTGCGCGGCACCACGACCAGGCACTCGCTGCCGTTCGGCAGTCCGAGGAAGGACCGCACCCGCTCGACCCTGCGGCGGCGCCGCAGCGCCTGCGCCAGCCAGCCGAGGCAGGCGCTGATCGCGCTGGCCACCAGGCCCAGCACCACGTTGAGCACGCTGTCGGTCATCTGCCGCGTCCCCTCCCCGTCCGGACGCCGGTCAGCTTAGGGGCACCACCGCCGGGTGCGGCAGGTCAGTCGGTCCACAGATCGGTGATGCGCAGGTCCAGGTCGGCGAGCAGCCGGCGCAGCAGCGGCAGGGAGAGGCCGATGACGTTGCCCGGGTCGCCGTCGATGCCGTCGACGAACGGCGCCGAGCGGCCGTCCAGGGTGAACGCCCCGGCCACGTGCAGCGGTTCGCCGGAGGCCACGTACGCGGCGATCTCCGCGTCGTCCGGGGTGCCGAAGCGGACGGTGGTGGAGGCGGTGGCCGAGGACTGCCGGCCGGTCGCGGTGTCGATCACGCAGTGGCCGGTGCGCAGCACGCCGGCCCGTCCGCGCATCGACCGCCAGCGGGCCAGCGCCTCGGCGGCGTCGGCGGGCTTGCCGAGGGCCCGGCCGTCCAGTTCCAGGACGGAGTCGCACCCGATCACCAGCTCGCCGTCGGAGAGTCCGGCGGCGACGGCCTTCGCCTTGGCCTCGGCCAGGACGAGGGCGAGCTCGGCGGGGGTGGCGGCGGTGATCGCGTCCTCGTCGACGCCGCTGACCACCACGCGGGGGTCGAGCCCCGCCTGGCGCAGCAGCCCGAGGCGGGCGGGGGAGGCGGAGGCGAGGACGAGGGGGCGCTGGTCGGTCATGCCCACCAGCGTAGGGGGTGCCCGTGTCCGCCGTTCGGGTGAACGGCTCAGGTGAAGGAGCGGGAGAGCATCATCAGCACGGCGCCGACCAGCACCAGGGCGGCGAGCACCTTGCCGGCCCGCTGCATCCGCTCCTGCATCCGACGGGCCTCGGGCGAGGGCTCGTCACGGGGGTCTGACCAGAGCACCCGTCCAGAGTGCGCCGGGCGGGGCTGCGGGCGCCTGAGTATCCGTACTCAGGTTTCGGGCGGAGCCCCTCGGCGGGGCGGGCGGGGGAGCCGGGTGGAGCGGGTCGCCGGCGCGGCCGGACTCCCGCTCCACCCGGGGGACTTCAGTGCGCCCAGCCCGAGGTCCGCCAGGCGTTCACGCCCGGGTGGACGGCCGGGCGGAGCAGGCGGGAGCGGTCGTTCCAGGGGGAGGCCGGGCCGGCACCGGCCGGCCGCGCCGTCTCGGCGGCGGCCTGCGCGGCGGCGGCCCGGGCCTGGACCACCGCCAGGACGGTGGCCAGCTCCTCGGGGGTCGGCTGCCCGTGCAGCACGTGGATCGGGGACATGGCTGGTTCTCTCCCGACAGGGACGGGGCCTACAGGGGGATGTTGCCGTGCTTCTTGGGCGGCAGCACCTCGCGCTTGCCGCGCAGCGCCCGCAGGCCGCGGACGATGTGCCGGCGCGTCTCGCTCGGGGCGATCACCGCGTCCACGTAGCCGCGCTCGGCCGCCAGGTACGGGTTCAGCAGGGTGTCCTCGTACGAGGCGATCAGCTCGGCCCGCTTCTCCTCGGCGGTGCCGGCCGCCTCGGCCTCGGCGATCTCCCGGCGGTGCAGGATGTTGACCGCGCCCTGCGCGCCCATCACCGCGATCTGCGCGGTCGGCCAGGCCAGGTTGAGGTCGGCGCCCAGGTGCTTGGAGCCCATGACGTCGTACGCGCCGCCGAAGGCCTTGCGGGTGATCACGGTGATCAGCGGGACGGTGGCCTCGGCGTAGGCGTAGATCAGCTTGGCGCCGCGCCGGATGATGCCGTCCCACTCCTGCTCGGTGCCGGGCAGGAAGCCGGGCACGTCCACGAAGGTCAGCACCGGGACGTTGAAGGAGTCGCAGGTGCGGATGAAGCGGGCGGCCTTCTCGCTGGCGTTGATGTCCAGGCAGCCGGCCAGGTCCATCGGCTGGCTGCCGACGATGCCGACGGACTGGCCCTCGACCCGGCCGAAGCCGGTGATGATGTTGCCCGCGTACAGCGGCTGGGTCTCCAGGAACTCGCCGTCGTCGACGATGTGCTCGATCACCTTGCGCATGTCGTACGGCTGGTTCGCCGAGTCCGGCACGATGGTGTCGAGTTCGAGGTCCTCCTCGGTGACCGTGAGGTCGGCCTGCTCGGGGTAGGACGGCGGGTCGGACAGGTTGTTGGAGGGCAGGTACGAGAGCAGGCTCTTGACGTACTCGATCGCCTCCTTCTCGTCCGCGGCCAGGTAGTGCGCGTTGCCCGACTTGGTGTTGTGGGTGCGCGCGCCGCCCAGCTCCTCCATCGCGACGTCCTCGCCGGTGACGGTCTTGATCACGTCCGGGCCGGTGATGAACATGTGCGAGGTCTGGTCGGCCATCACCACGAAGTCGGTGATCGCGGGGGAGTACACCGCGCCGCCCGCGCAGGGGCCCATGATCAGCGAGATCTGCGGGATGACGCCGGAGGCGTGCACGTTGCGGCGGAAGATCTCGCCGTACAGGCCGAGCGAGACCACGCCCTCCTGGATCCGGGCGCCGCCGGAGTCGTTGATGCCGATGACCGGGCAGCCGGTCTTCAGCGCGAAGTCCATCACCTTGACGATCTTCTCGCCGAAGACCTCGCCGAGCGAGCCGCCGAAGACGGTGAAGTCCTGGGCGAAGACGGCGACCTGGCGGCCGTCCACGGTGCCGTAGCCGGTCACCACGCCGTCGCCGTACGGGCGGTTCCTCTCCTGGCCGAAGTTGGTCGAGCGGTGCCGGGCGAACTCGTCGAACTCCACGAAGGAGTCCTCGTCCAGCAGTTCCACGACCCGTTCGCGGGCGGTCAGCTTGCCCTTGGCGTGCTGCTTCTCCACGGCCTTCGCGGAGCCGGAGTGCACCGCCTCGTCCAGCCTGCGCCGCAGGTCGGCGAGCTTGCCCGCGGTGGTGTGGGGGTCGTACGGCGCCTCGGTCATCCGGTGGCTCTCCCTGATCCATGGCCGCGACCTGTTCGAGTGCGCGCGGAACCGGGGGGTGGGCCCGCGCATGAGGGCAGGGCGGCGCTACGAACTACCGCTGGGTAGCGTAGCCAGCGCGGAGGGCGATGCGTCATGTCCTGGCGTTATGGCCATCGACACAGTTTTGCCGAGGGGCGTTCTGCGGGACGATGGGGCGGCCTGGCTCCCCGGGCCGATCTAGGGTTTCCCCCATGACCGAACCACGGACCCCCCGCCGCAGCGGACTGCGCGGCTTCGGCCACGCCGGACCGTCGCCCTGGACCGACCTGGACCGTCCGCCGCTGGACGAGGAGGCGCTGCGCCACGACCTGCTCGTCCCGGGCGGGCTGTGGACCTCCCTGGACGTCGTCGCGGAGACCGGCTCCACCAACAGCGACCTCGCCGCCCGGGCCGCGGCGGGCGCCGGGCAGGGCGCGGTGCTGGTGGCCGAGGCGCAGAGCGCCGCCCGCGGCCGGATGGACCGGCAGTGGACCGCCCCGCCGCGCTCCGGGCTGTTCCTGTCGGTGCTGCTGCGCCCCGAGGAGGTGCCGGTCGAGCGGTACGGCTGGCTGCCGATCCTGGTCGGGGTGGCCGCGGCCAGTACGCTGGGCCGGGTCGCCGGGGTCGAGGTCGGGCTGAAGTGGCCCAACGACCTCCAGGTGGAGGTCGACGGCGCGGAGCGCAAGCTCGGCGGCATCCTCACCGAGCTGGCCGGCGGTGCGGTGGTGGTCGGCATGGGCCTCAACGTGTCGCTGCGGGCGCAGGAGCTGCCCGTCCCGACCGCGGCCTCGCTCGCGCTGGCCGGCGCCTCGACCACCGACCGGGGCACCCTGCTGCGTGCCCTGCTGCGCGAGTTCGCCGAGCTGTACCGGGACTGGACGGCCGCCGCGGGCGACCCGCACGCCAGCGACCTGATGCGCGCCTACGTGGACCGCTGCACCACGCTGGGCCGCCAGGTGAAGGTGCACCTGCCGGGCGACCGCGAGCTGGTCGGCGAGGCGGTGGCGGTGGACGGCGACGGGCGGCTGGTGGTCCGCACGCCCGACGGCGTACGCCGGGCGGTCGGTGCGGGGGACGTCGTCCACGTGCGCCCCGAGCCCCGCTGAACGGCAGTCTTCACCTCCCCTTGACCCGGGCTGATGCCCCGGATCCGACGATTCCGTGCGAATATTCCACCTGGCAGCGGTGTGAGGCGCGCCACTGCCCGCCCGGGTGGCGGGCGGCGCGCCCGGACAGGTGGGACACGAGGCGAGTGCGGCGATCGCACGGGGACGGACCGGTGGCAGAGGACGGCGGCAGCGGCGCGACGGCGGGCGGCAACGACCCCACGGTGGCGCTCGAACTGGAACGCCTGATCCTGGACGCGCCGCGCCGCTACACCCCGTACCAGGCCGCGCGCGCCGCCGACGTCCCGATGGAGCTGGCCACCCGCTTCTGGCGCGCCATGGGCTTCCCCGACATCGGCCAGTCCCGGGCGCTCACCGACGGCGACGTGATCGCGCTGCGGCGGCTGGCCGGCCTGGTCGAGTCCGGGCTGCTCAGCGAGTCGATGGCGATCCAGGTGGCCCGCTCCACCGGCCAGACCACGGCCCGGCTGGCCGGCTGGCAGATGGACACCTTCCTGGAGAACCTCACCCAGTCCGTCGAGCCCGGGCTGACCCGCGCCGACGTCGCGTACCCGCTGGTCGAGCTGCTGTTGCCGGAGCTGGAGCAGTTCCTGGTGTACGTCTGGCGGCGCCAGCTGGCGGCCGTCACCGGCCGGGTGGTGCAGGCCGCCGAGGACCACGAGATCACCAGCGGGCGGCTCGCCGTCGGCTTCGCCGACCTGGTCGGCTTCACCCGGCTGTCCCGGCGGCTGGAGGAGGAGGAGCTCGGCGAGCTGGTCGAGACCTTCGAGAACACCTGTTCGGACCTGATCGCCGGCCAGGGTGGCCGGGTGATCAAGACGCTCGGTGACGAGATCCTCTACGTCTCCGAGGATCCGACGACCGCCGCCGAGATCGCGCTGAGCCTGATCGAGGCGCTGGCCGGGGACGACACCATCCCGCCGCTGCGGGTCGGGATGGCCTTCGGCACGGTCACCTCGCGGATGGGCGACGTCTTCGGCACCACCGTCAACCTGGCCAGCCGGCTCACCTCCATCGCGCCCAAGGACGCGGTGCTGATCGACGGCGAGTTCGCGGCCGCGCTGGAGCAGAACGGCAGCGTCGCCCCGGCCGACTCGGAGGGGCCGGGCCTGGCCGAGGCGCTGTCGGCCGCGGCCGGGATGCCCGCCTCCGGGCTGCCGATGCCGGGCCCGGACGCGGGGGCGCGGTTCCACCTGCAGCCGATGTGGCGGCGGCCGGTGCGGGGGCTCGGGCTGGTCGAGCCGTGGCTGCTCACCCGGCGGCTGACGGCCGACTAGCGCCGTGGCCGAACGGCCGAGTGGCGGCCGACCCGCGGGGAAGACGCCCGGTGGAGGAACCACAGGCGGTGCGGGGGCTCCGCGGGGTGTTCGCGGGAGCGCTACCCCGCGGTGCGCGGGCCTTCGCGGGTGCCGAACGGTTGAAACCCGTACGTTCTGTCGCGGGTTCGCCCGGGCAAACGGGGCATAACCGATCGAAACCGCCCTAGTCTTGGTGCAAGCGGCCGATCGGGTGCGGTGCGGCCGGTCGACGGGGGTCCGGCAGGACCGAGCACAGGGAGCGAGGCGAGCCGGTGAGCAGCGAGGCGATCATGACGGACCGCGACTGCGACTGCGGTGGCTCGCGGCGTCCCGACCCGCTGCCCGACCTGAGACTGCAGTCCGTGGTCGAGCTGGCCCAGGACATGGCCGCCGCGCTCACCCCGCTGGAGGCGGTCCGCGCCGCCGCCGCCCGGGCCACCGAGGCGCTCGGCGCCGCCATGGCCGCCGTCTCGGTCTGGGACCGCGAGTCCGGTCGGCTGCGGGTGCTGGTCAACCACGGCGACCTCGCCCCGGGCGAGGAGGAGCTGCCCGAGGACGAGTCGTACCCGGTCGCCGACTTCCCCGAGATCGTCACGTACCTGGAGGAGCGCTGGAGCACCGGGCGGCTGCCGCGGGCCTGGCTGCAGAGCGCCGAGAGCAGTGAGTCGCACGCCGGGCACGCCCACCCGACCGCCGGCGCGTACTGCCAGGAGCGCGCCGCCGCGCTGCGCCGGCGCGGGCGGGCCTGCTGCGTGGTGGCGCCGATCGTGCTGCACGGCCAGGCCTGGGGCGAGCTGTACCTCGCCCGTTCGGCCGGGATGCCGGAGTTCACCGAGGCCGACGCCGACTACGCGACGCTGCTCGCCGCCCAGGTCTCGGCCGGCCTGGCGCAGACCGAGCGCCTCGCCGACCTGCGCAAGCTGGCCTTCTCCGACCCGCTCACCGGCCTGGCCAACCGGCGCGCCGTGGACGCCCGGCTGGAGAGCGCGCTGGAGGCACACAACCGGGACAACACCGTGGTCTCGCTGGTGGTCTGCGACGTCAACGGGCTGAAGCGGGTCAACGACCAGCTCGGCCACGAGATGGGCGACCGGCTGCTGGAGCGGTTCGCCCACCAGCTCTCGCTGGCCGCCGCCAAGCTCCCCGGCAGCCTCGCCGCCCGGCTCGGCGGCGACGAGTTCTGTCTGCTGGTGGAGGGGCAGAAGGCCGACGAGGTGGTCGCCGTCGCCGAGGAGCTGTGCGCCCGGGCCCTCGCGCTCTCCGAGGGCGAGGGCGTGGCCTGCGGCGTCGCCTCCACCGGCGACTCGATCGGGCCGGTCACCACCCCCGACCGGCTGTTCCGGCTCGCCGACGCGGCCCAGTACCGGGCCAAGGCGGCCCGGGCCGCCCACCCGGTGGTCGCCGGGCGCAGCCACGGCCCCGGCTTCTCGCCCGACCCCACCGTGCTGCTCGCCGACGCCGCCGACCCGCACCACCGGGCGGACGGTCGGCGCGGGCCGAGCGGCCGGGCCGGGGCGGGCGACCGGCGGCGGTTCCGCGGCGCCGCCCACAGCGCCGACCCGGGGCAGCTGCTCACCGCGGTGCTCGCCTCCCTCGACCAGGCCGCCACCACCCGGGCCGTCCACCCGGCGGACACCCTGGGCAAGCTGGTCGTGGTCGCCGAGGCCTCCGCCCGGCTGCTGGACGCGGTCGGCTGGTGGGTCTCGTACGTCCCGCCCGGCTCCCACCTGATGCGCACCGCCCAGCACGCCGTCTACCGGATGACCAGCGGGCCCAGCAGCGCCCGCGCCGAGACCCAGCGGGCCCAGATCGAGGCCCCCGACGCGGTCTTCGACCTCCGGCACTACCCGATGACCCGCCGTGCGGTGCGCGGCGGCGCCTTCGCCCTGCGGGCGGGCGCGGCCGGGAACGACCCGGCGGAGGAGGCGATGCTCGTGGTCTCCGGCTACCGGGGCATGGTCGCGGCGGGCGGCCAGAACCCGGCCGGCGGCTGGCTGGTGGAGCTCTTCGCCGACGACGCCACCCTGCCGCTGGGGCAGGCGGCCTGCGCGATGCGCGCCCTGGTCTCGGTCGCCCTGGCGGGGCCGGCCTCGCCGCCGGTGGTCTGAGCGTTCGCCGCGGCCGGCCGCCCCGGCCGACCGCCCGGCTTCACGGCCGCCCGCGCCGGGTGGGGATGCGGCGACCGGCGTGTCCCTCGCAGGTCGCGGCACGGGTCCCACGGCGGCCTCGGCTGGCCGTCCGCGTGGGTCGCCGTCGGCCTGCTGGTCCGCGTGCCGGCCGCGGTGCCGGCCGCGGTGCCGGCCGCGGTGCCGGCCGCGGTCCGGGTCAGGCGCCGGAACCGCCGGTGGCGGCAGGCGGGTTGAGGGCCCGGAGGGCGGCGTCGACCAGCCGGTCGGCGTGCTCGTGGGTGAGCGGGCCGAGCCGGTACTGCCAGCGGTACTGGAGCGGGCCGTAGAAGAGTTCGATCGCGAGGTCGAGGTCGGTGTCGGGGGCGATCTGGCCGGCCTCGCGGGCGCTGCGCAGGCGGTCACGGGTGACCTCCAGCAGCGGGTCCAGCAGGCGGGTGCGGTACTCGGTGTACAGCGCGGGGTCGTTGATGATCTCGGCGATGATCGCGCGGTAGGTGCGGTCGGCGCCCGGGTCGGCGAACTCGTCGCTGGTGGGGCGCAGCACCGCGCGCAGGTCGGCGGCGAGGTCGCCGGTGTCCGGGAGGGCGAGGCTGCCCTCGTGCTCGTTGGCGGCGAGGAAGGCGTCGAAGACGACCGCCCCCTTGGAGGGCCACCACCGGTAGATGGTCTGCTTGCCGACGCCGGCCCGGGCGGCGATCGCCTCGACGGTGACCTTGGCGTAGCCGACTTCGGCGACGAGTTCGATGGCGGCGCCGAGGACGGCGGCGCGTGCGCGTTCGCTGCGGCGGGCGGGGTCCGGAGCGGTTCTGGATGTCATGGGAAAAAAGTCTATGCGAAACGGCGAGACGAGACGTATTGTCTTCTCAAGACGCAGCGAGACGGACCGTCTCGTCTCATCCGCTACCCCGGAGGTGCCCATGACCCGCTCCGCCCACATCCTGATGGTCTCCATTCCTGCCCACGGCCACGTCAACCCCAGCCTCGCCGTGATCACCGAGCTGGTCGCCCGGGGCCACCGGGTCAGCTACGTCAACGACGCCTCCTTCCGGGAGACCGTCGAGTCCACCGGCGCCGCCTTCGTCCCGTACCCGACGACGCTGCCGCTCGGCGACGACCCGAACAGCTGGACGGACGACCCGGTGGGGCTCCAGGAGCTGTTCCTGGAGGACGCGCTCGCGATGTGGCCCGTCCTGCTGGCGGCCTTCGCCGACGACCGGCCCGACCTGGTGCTCACCGACATCGCGGGCTTCGCCGGCCGGGCGCTGGGCGAGCGGCTGGGGGTGCCGGTGGTGCAGCTGTCGCCCACCTACGTGGGCTGGGAGGGCTTCGAGGAGGACTTGGCGGAGGTCTTCGAGGCGATCCGCAACGGGAAGGGCGGCGCCGAGTACTACCGCCGGTTCGCTGACTGGCTGGCCGAGGCCGGCGCGACCGAGCGGGACGTGGACGCCTTCAAGGCCCGCCCGCAGCGGGCGATCGCGCTCATCCCGCGCGCCCTGCAGCCCAATGCCGACCGGGTCGACGAGCAGCGGATCACCTTCGTCGGGCCCTGCTTCGGCGACCGCGGCCACCAGGGCGAGTGGCGGCGGCCGGAGGGCGCCGAGAAGGTGCTGCTGGTCTCGCTGGGCTCGGCCTACACCAACCAGCCCGCCTTCTACCGGGCCTGCGTGCAGGCCTTCGGCGACCTGCCGGGCTGGCACACCGTGCTGCAGGTCGGCAAGCACACCGACCTCGCCGACCTCGGCGAGGTGCCGGACACCGTCGAGGTGCACCGGTGGGTGCCGCAGCTGTCGGTGCTCGCCCAGGCGGACGCCTTCGTCACCCACGCGGGCATGGGCGGCTCCAGCGAGGGGCTGTTCCACGCCGTGCCGATGATCGCGGTGCCGCAGGGTGTCGACCAGTTCGCCAACGCGGACGCCCTGGTGGCGCACGGCGTCGCCCGTCGGCTGGACACCGACCAGGCCACCCCGGAGGCGCTGCGCGCGGCGCTGCTGGAGCTGGTCGGCGACCCCGCGGTGGCCGAGCGGCTGCGGGAGCTGTCCGCCGCCGGCCGGGCCGAGGGCGGCACGGCCAGGGCGGCCGACCTGATCGAGGCGGAGCTCGCGAAGTAGCGGGGGGATCGGCCGGGGGGCCACCGTGTGCGGCGCCGATCCGGAGGACGGAGAATCCGGATGGTGAGCACCTGTTGTCATATCTTCATTCACCTGATGTGATGGTGTATATGGATATGCACAGTGCTGTGGCCCCCGACGCTCCGCTGGTCCTGGTCGGCAAGGCCGACGTCAGCGCCGAGGACGTCCTGGCCGTCGCCCGGGGCAACGCCCGGGTCGAGATCGGTCCCGACGCGCTCGCCGAGATGGCGGCCGCCCGCGCGCGGATCGACGCCCTCGCGGCCGAGCCGCGTCCCGTCTACGGCGTGTCGACCGGCTTCGGCGCGCTCGCCGTGCGCCACATCAGCCCCGAGCTGCGCGCCCAGCTGCAGCGGTCGCTGGTGCGCTCGCACGCCGCCGGCATGGGGCCGGCGGTCGAGCGCGAGGTGGTCCGCGCGCTGATGTTCCTGCGGATGAAGACGCTGGCCTCCGGCCGCACCGGCGTGCGGCCGCTGGTCGCGCAGACCATGGCCGCCCTGCTCAACGCCGGCATCACCCCGGTGGTGCGGGAGTTCGGCTCGCTCGGCTGCTCCGGGGACCTCGCGCCGCTGTCGCACTGCGCGCTGGTCCTGATGGGCGAGGGCACCGCCACCGGCCCGGACGGCGTGGAGAAGCCCGTCGCCGAGCTGCTCGCCGCCGCCGGCATCGAGCCGGTCGAGCTGCTGGAGAAGGAGGGCCTCGCCCTCATCAACGGCACCGACGGCATGCTCGGCATGCTGGTGATGGCCATCGCCGACCTCCAGCGGCTGTTCACCACCGCCGACATCACCGCCGCGATGAGCCTGGAGGCGCTGCTCGGCACCGACAAGGTGCTCGCCCCCGAGCTGCACGCCCCGATCCGCCCGCACCCGGGCCAGGCGCTGAGCGCCGCCAACATGCTCGCCGTCCTCAAGGGCTCCGGCCTCACCGGCCACCACCAGGACGACGCCCCGCGCGTCCAGGACGCCTACTCGATCCGCTGCGCCCCGCAGGTGGCCGGCGCCGGCCGGGACACCCTGGCGCACGCCCGGCTGGTCGCCTCGCGCGAGCTGGCCGCCTCGGTCGACAACCCGGTGGTGCTGCCGGACGGCCGGGTGGAGTCCAACGGCAACTTCCACGGCGCGCCGGTCGCGTACGTGCTGGACTTCCTCGCCATCGCCGCCGCCGACCTCGGCTCGATCTCCGAGCGCCGCACCGACCGGCTGCTCGACAAGGCCCGCTCGCACGGCCTGCCGGCCTTCCTGGCCGACGACCCGGGCGTGGACTCCGGCCTGATGATCGCCCAGTACACCCAGGCGGCGCTGGTCAGCGAGAACAAGCGGCTCGCCGTCCCTGCCTCGGTCGACTCGATCCCGTCCTCCGCGATGCAGGAGGACCACGTGTCGATGGGCTGGTCGGCCGCGCGCAAGCTGCGCCAGGCGGTGGCCAACCTCGGCCGGATCCTGGCCGTCGAACTCACCGCCTCCGCCCGCGCGCTGGAGATCCGTCAGCAGACCGACGGGTCCGGCGGGCTCGCCCCGGCCACCGCGGCCGCGCTGGCCGCCGCCCGGGAGGCGGGGGTCGGCGGCGCCGGCCGCGACCGCTTCCTCTCGCCGGACCTGGAGGCGGCCGCCGAGCTGGTGGCCTCCGGCGAGCTGGTGCGCGCGGTCGAGCGGGTCACCGGCCCGCTGGCCTGAGCGGGAGCCGCCGCGGGGTGACGGGGGCTCAGTCCCAGTCGCTCCGCGGCCCGCGCTCGCCGCGGTTCCCGCGGTTGCGCAGCTCGCCCAGGGCGGCGGCCAGGTTGACCCCGACGATGCCCGCCCAGCAGACCACCAGGCCGGCGAAGCCGCCGCTCTCGGGGCTGCCGGCGATCGCCGTCAGCGGGACGCCGATGACCAGCGAGGTCACCGCGAGCCCGGTGCCGGAGCGCTTGCCGAAGCCCGAACGGCGCGGGTGGCCCCGGTCGTGGCGGGACCGCGGCTCGTAGTCGTCGATCCGCTCGGCCACCGAGCGCTCGACCCGGGCGTTGATCCGGGCGTCGAGCCGCTTCATGAAGGAGTCGACCAGGGCGTCCTCGTACTCCGGGCCGAGCTCCTTGCGGGCCTGGAGGGTGGCGTCGAGGTCGCGCCGCAGTTCGTCCTGACGAGTGTCCATGGAACCAGAGTGGGGCCGACGGGGCCGCCGGTCCATCCGTTCGCCGGAGGAATCCGGGCGGGCTCAGGGACAAATCAGGGTTACCCCGACCCGGCGCGCCCCGGACCCCGCCCTCCGCGGGACGTCCCACCGGGCGTTCCGCCGTACGAGACGTCTTTGCCAGGTGCGGCCCGCTCCTGCACAGTCGTCGTCCGAACCCCTCGCACCCGGAGGTACCGCTGATGACCGCCACCGACGAGACCGGCAGCGTCGGCCCCTCCGCCCGGCTGCTCCAGCTGTTCGAGGGGCACCGGCTGACGCCCACCCAGCGCAGGATCGCCCACTCGCTGGTGCGGCACGCCACCGAGGCGCCGTTCCTGTCCAGCGTGGAGGTCGCCGAACTCGCGGGCGTCAGCCAGCCGTCCGTCACCCGCTTCGCGGTCGCGCTCGGGTACGACGGCTACCCGGCGCTGCGCAAGCAGCTGCGCGAGCTCGGCGGCGGCGAACCGGCCGCGCCGGAGAGCCCGGACGAGGCGGTGCGCAACGAGCACCAGCAGGCCGTGCTGGCCGAGATCGCGCACCTGCGCCACCTCGCCGAACTCCTCGCCGACCCGGAGCCGATCATCCGGGCCGCCCGGCTGCTCGCCGCCTCCCGCCCGCTGCCGGTGCTCGGGCTGCGGGCCGCCTCGGCGCAGGCCCGCGGCTTCGCCTACTTCGCGTCCAAGGTGCACCCGGACGTCCGGCTGCTGGACGAGGGCGGCAGCATGCTCGCCGACCGGCTGGAGCAGGCCCGGGCGGCCGGGGCCGACGCGCTGCTCTGCTTCGCGCTGCCGCGCTACCCGCGGGAGTTGATGGACGCGCTGACGGTGGCCCGCGAGTGCGGGCTGACGGTGCTCACCGTGGCCGACAGCGCCTTCGCGCCGGTCGCCAAGCTGTCCGACCTGATGCTGCCGGCCGCCGTCGGCACCGGGCTGGTCTTCGACACCGCCTGCGCGCCGATGATGCTCGGCCGGGTGCTGCTGCAGTCCATGTGCGACGAAATCCCGGGCGCGGAGGCCAGGTTGGAGGCGATCGAGCAGTCGGCGGCGGCGCGCGGGCTGTTCCTGGAGTAGTTCCGGGAACGGGCGCGGCCGGCAGCGGCGGCGGGGGAGTACTCGACACGAACCCGGGCATCCCCTACGGCAGGGGGTGCCGCCCATGCACGTGATCCACGAGATGAAGTTCGTCGCCCGGCTGTCCTCGGGCGCCGACGAATGGTCCTGCCCCGCCTGCGGACGCCGCGTCACCCTGCGGCGGCTGCCCGAACCCGAACTGACCGTCCTCGACCCGGGCGACGAGTCGGCCGTCCACGTCGGCGTCATCGAACCCGACGCCGCCGCCGCGGCCGCCGAGAAGTACGGCCTCGGCCCGGTCCAGAACGTCCCCCGCCCGCCGTCCCCGCCCGCCCCGGACGCCGAGGACCGCCGCTGGCTGGCCGAGATCGGCATCGACTGGGACGGCGGCGCGGCGGCCTGAGGGCTGTCCGCACCCGTCCGCACCAGCCCGTTCCGGCCGTGCCGGGCGGGCGCTTCGGCGTGCCCGGGGCCCGGTTCCGGCCAGGGCTGTTCCGATGGGTTCCGGGTCTGGTCGGGAGCTGAATGTTTGGATATATTCAGCCGAACCGAGCTTGAATGAATCCATCCGCAGAGAGGCCGGGACTATGGTGCAGCAGGCGAGTGGGCCGCGCGAGGTGCGAGCGGCGCGTGGCACGGGGCTCACGACGCAGGGCTGGCAGCAGGAAGCCGCGCTGCGGATGCTGATGAACAACCTCGACCCCGAGGTGGCCGAGCACCCGTCGAAGCTGGTGGTCTACGGCGGCACCGGCAAGGCGGCGCGCGACTGGCGGTCCTTCGACGCCATGGTGAAGACGCTGCAGGGCCTCAAGCAGGACGAGACCATGCTGGTCCAGTCCGGCCGCCCGGTCGGCGTGATGCAGACCCACGAGTGGGCGCCGCGCGTGCTGATCGCCAACTCCAACCTGGTCGGCGACTGGGCCAACTGGGAGGAGTTCCGCCGGCTGGAGAGCCTCGGGCTCACCATGTACGGCCAGATGACCGCCGGCTCCTGGATCTACATCGGCACCCAGGGCATCCTCCAGGGCACCTACGAGACCTTCGCCGCCGTCGCCAACAAGCGCTACAACGGCTCGCTGGAGGGCACCATCACCCTCACCGCCGGCCTCGGCGGGATGGGCGGCGCCCAGCCGCTGGCCGTCACCATGAACGGCGGCGTGGCGATCTGCATCGACTGCGACCCGTCCCGGATCAGCCGCCGGATCGAGCACCGCTACCTGGACGTCGAGGCCAAGAACCTCGACCACGCCCTGCAGCTCGCCACCGAGGCCCGCGACAGGAAGCAGCCGCTCTCCATCGGCCTGCTGGGCAACGCCGCGGACCTGTTCCCGCAGCTGCTCGCGATGGACGCGCCGATCGACATCGTCACCGACCAGACCAGCGCCCACGACCCGCTGAGCTACCTGCCGGTCGGCGTCGCCTTCGACGACATGGCCGCCTACGCGGCCGAGAAGCCCGCCGAGTTCACCCAGCGCTCCCGCGAGTCGATGGCCCGGCACGTCGAGGCGATGGTCGGCTTCCAGGACCGCGGCGCCGAGGTCTTCGACTACGGCAACTCGATCCGCGGCGAGGCCCAACTGGCCGGCTACGACCGCGCCTTCGCCTTCCCCGGCTTCGTCCCGGCGTACATCCGACCGCTGTTCTGCGAGGGCAAGGGCCCGTTCCGCTGGGCGGCGCTGTCCGGCGACCCGCAGGACATCCACAAGACCGACAAGGCCGTGCTCGACCTCTTCCCGGAGAACGAGTCGCTGCACCGCTGGATCAAGATGGCCCAGGAGAAGGTGCACTTCCAGGGCCTGCCCGCGCGGATCTGCTGGCTCGGCTACGGCGAGCGCGACAAGGCCGGCGAGCGCTTCAACGACATGGTCGCCTCCGGCGAGCTGTCCGCCCCGATCGTGATCGGCCGCGACCACCTGGACTGCGGCTCGGTCGCCTCCCCGTACCGGGAGACCGAGGCGATGCTGGACGGCTCCGACGCGATCGCCGACTGGCCGCTGCTCAACGCCATGGTCAACGTCGCCTCCGGCGCCTCCTGGGTCTCCATCCACCACGGCGGCGGCGTCGGCATCGGCCGCTCGATCCACGCCGGCCAGGTCACCGTCGCCGACGGCACCGCGCTGGCCGGCGAGAAGATCCGCCGGGTGCTCACCAACGACCCGGGCATGGGCGTCATCCGGCACGTGGACGCCGGCTACGACCGGGCCACCGAGGTCGCCGCCGAGCGCGGGGTGCGCGTCCCGATGGGTGAGCTGTGAGCCCGTCGTTCGAGGAGATGTGGGCGGAGCTGCTCCCCGTGGGCCGCTCCGCCTCCTCCGGCGGCTACCGCCGCTTCGCCTGGAACTCCGCCGACGCCGAGTGCCGCGCCTGGTTCGAGCAGCAGGCGCGCGGCCGCGGCCTGACGTACGAGCTGGACCGCAACGGCAACCAGTGGGCCTGGCTGGGCGACCCGAACGGGCAGGGGGCCGTCGTCACCGGCTCGCACCTGGACTCCGTCCCGGACGGCGGCGCCTTCGACGGCCCGCTCGGGGTGGTGTCCTCCTTCGCCGCGCTGGACGAACTGCGCGCCCGCGGCGCCGCGTTCACCAAGCCCCTGGCGATCGTCAACTTCGGCGACGAGGAGGGCGCCCGGTTCGGCGTGGCCTGCATCGGCTCCCGGCTCACCGCCGGGGTGCTGTCGCCCGAGCAGGCGTACGAGCTGCGCGACGCCGACGGCGTCCGGCTGCCCGACGCGATGGAGCGGGCCGGCTACGACCCCACCGCGATCGGCGCGGACGACGACCGGCTGGCCCGGATCGGCGCCTTCGTCGAGCTCCACGTCGAGCAGGGCCGCTGCCTCGCCGAGGGGCAGCCGGTCGGCGTGGCCGGCGCGATCTGGCCGCACGGCCGCTGGCGGTTCGACTTCCACGGCGAGGCCAACCACGCCGGCACCACCCGGATCGAGGACCGCCGCGACCCGATGCTGACCTACGCCAACACCGTGCTCGCCGCCCGCAAGAAGGCCAAGCTGGCGGGCGCGCTGGCCACCTTCGGCAAGGTCGCGGTCGAGCCCAACGGCACCAACGCGATCGCCTCGCTGGTGCGCGGCTGGCTGGACTCCCGGGCGGCCGACGAGCGCACCCTCACCGAGCTGGTCGCCGAGATCGAGCGGGCGGCGGCCGAGCGCGGCGGGCGCGACGGCGTCCGGGTCGAGCTGACCCGTGAGTCCTACACCCCGGTGGTGGACTTCGACGGGCCGCTGCGCGACCGGCTGGCCAAGCTGCTGGACGCCCCGGTGCTGCCCACCGGCGCGGGACACGACGCCGGGATCCTGGCCTCCGCCATCCCGACCGCCATGCTGTTCGTGCGCAACCCCACCGGCGTCTCGCACTCCCCGTCCGAGCACGCCGAGCAGGCCGACTGCCTGGCCGGGGTCGCCGCCCTCGCCGACGTACTGGAGGACCTGGCGTGTCAGTGACCACGACGAGGTACTGGGCGCAGTACGCCTGGCTGCCGCACGACAACGGGCCGGTGGTCGAGCAGGACGTGCTGATCACCACCGGCCCCGGCGGGACGATCGCCGCCGTCACCCCGGACAGCGGCCCCTGCCCGCCGGACGCCGTCCGGCTCGACGGGCTGCTGCTGCCCGGGCAGGCCAACGCCCACTCGCACGCCTTCCACCGGGCGCTGCGCGGGCACGTCCAGGTCGGCTCCGGCACCTTCTGGACGTGGCGCGACACCATGTACCGGTTCGCCGGCGCGCTGGACCCGGACCGCTACCTCGACCTCGCCACCGCCGTCTACGCCGAGATGGCGCTGGCCGGCATCACCGCCGTCGGCGAGTTCCACTACCTGCACCACGCGCCCGGCGGCGCCCGGTACGCCGATCCCAACGCGATGGGCGAGGCGCTGATCGAGGCCGCCGCCCGGGCCGGCATCCGGATCACCCTGCTGGACACCTGCTACCTCTCCTCCGGCTTCGGCGCCGAGCCGACCAAGCCGCAGCAGCGGTTCAGCGACGGCGACGCGGACGCCTGGGCGGCCCGGGCGGACGCGCTCAAGCCGCGCGAGCACGCCCGGATCGGCGCCGCCGTGCACTCGGTGCGGGCCGTCCCGGCCGAGCAGCTGGGCACCGTCGCGCACTGGGCGGCGATGCGCAAGGCACCGCTGCACGTCCACCTGTCCGAGCAGACCGCCGAGAACGACGCCTGCCTGGCCGCGCACGGCGTCACCCCGACCCGGCTGCTCGCCGACCACGGCGCGCTCGGCCCGCGCACCTCGGCCGTGCACGCCACCCACCTGACCGACGAGGACGTCCGGCTGCTCACCGACTCCTCCACCACGGTCTGCATGTGCCCCACCACCGAGCGGGACCTCGCGGACGGCATCGGCCCGGCCCGCCGGCTCGCCTCGGCGGGCTCCCCGATCACCCTGGGCAGCGACAGCCACGCGGTGATCGACCCGTTCGAGGAGGCCCGGGCGCTGGAGCTGGACGAGCGGCTGCGCACCCGCACCCGGGGCCACTGGACGGCGAACTCGTTGCTGCGGGCCGGAACCGAGGACGGGCACGCCTCGCTCGGCTGGCCGGAGGCCGGACGGGTCGAGGCCGGGGCGCTCGCCGACTTCACGGTGATCGCGCTGGACACCGTCCGCACGGCGGGACCGCCGCCCCGGCTCGGCGCCGAGATCGCGGTCTTCGCGGCCTCGGCGGCGGACGTACGGCACGTGGTGGTCGGCGGCCGGCACGTCGTCCGGGACGGCGCGCACCTGCTGGTGGCCGACGTGCCGGGCGCGCTGCGCTCCGCGATCGGCGCGCTGGACTGCTGACTCCTCTGTTCGACTCTCTTCGGAAGGCCTTGTCTTGAGCACCAGGACCACCTTGATCACGGGCATCGGCAGCCTGGTCACCAACGACCCCGGGCAGGGTGCCGGGCCGCTCGGCCTGCTGACCGACGCGGCCGTGGTGGTCGACGGCGACACCGTCGCCTGGGTCGGCCCGGCGGCCGGGGCACCGGCGGCGGACGAGCGCTTCGACGCGGAGGGCCGGGCCCTGCTGCCCGGCTTCGTCGACTCGCACGCGCACCTGGTGTTCGCGGGCGACCGCACCGCCGAGTTCAACGCCCGGATGTCCGGGCAGGCGTACTCGGCGGGCGGCATCCGGACGACGGTGGCGGCCACCCGGGCGGCGAGCGACGGCGAACTGGACGCCAACCTGGCCCGGTTCGTCCGGGAGGCGGTGCGCCAGGGCACCACCACCATCGAGTGCAAGTCCGGCTACGGGCTGACGGTCGAGGACGAGGCGCGGGCGCTGCGGATCGCCTCCCGGCACACCCCGGAGACGACGTACCTGGGCGCCCACGTGGTCGCCCCCGAGTACGCCGAGGACCCGGCCGGGTACGTCGACCTGGTCACCGGCGAGATGCTGGACGCCTGCGCCCCGCACGCCCGTTGGGTGGACGTGTTCTGCGAGAAGGGCGCCTTCGACGGGGACCAGGCGCGGGCCGTCCTGACCGCCGGCATCGAGCGCGGCCTCACCCCCCGGGTGCACGCCAACCAGCTCTCGTACGGGCCCGGTGTGCAGCTCGCGGTGGAGCTGGGGGCCGCCTCGGCGGACCACTGCACCCACCTGACGGACGAGGATGTGGCGGCGCTGGCCGGCTCGGCGACGGTGGCCACGCTGCTGCCGGGCGCGGAGTTCTCCACGAGGGCCGAGTACCCGAGCGGGCGGCGGTTGTTGGACGCGGGCGCGGTGGTGGCGCTGTCCACCGACTGCAACCCGGGCTCCAGCTTCACCAGTTCCATGGCCTTCTGCATCGCGGTGGCCGTACGGGAGATGGGCATGACCCCGGACGAGGCTGTCTGGGCGGCCACGGCCGGCGGCGCCCACGCCCTGCGGCGCACGGACGTCGGCGTGGTCGCCCCCGGCGCTCGCGCGGACCTGCTCCTGCTGGACGCCCCGTCCCACGTCCACCTGGCCTACCGCCCGGGCGTCCCCCTCACGGCCGCCGTCTGGCGCGCGGGCGTCCGCGAGGTCTGACGACGGTCGCTGGAAGGCCCCCGCGCTCCGGGCGCGGGGGCCTTTCGCTCAGGGGGTGGCGGTGAGGTGGTCGAACTCGCCTGCCTTGGCGCCCTGGAGGAAGGCGGCGAACCTGAGGGGTGTGGTGCGGACGATGACACCCGCGTCATCGGACTCACGGAGTTCGACCGCCCCTTCGACGGTCCGCACCTCAACGCAGTCGGAGTTTGCGCCCGAGTAACTGGACTTCTTCCAGCTAGAGTTAGGCATACTTGCTTTCCATGTCCTTCTTGATGGATTGAATGAACCCTCGGGAGTCGCCTTCCGAGATGGCGGCCGATTCAAGCCGGGCGAGCAGAGAGCGGAACCTGGCAAGGTGGGCCGGTGCATCGAAGAGCACATTGCCGACGCTGGAGTCCGTCTGCACGGTGTCCAGTTCCGGGATCGGCCCTTCGGCATAGGTGAAGTTCTCGTAGTTGAGCGGAAGCGCATCGACGTCGAAGGGCACGACTCGGATCGAGATGGTCGGACGCTCGGAGTCTTCGATGAGGCTGTGAAGCTGCTCGGCCTGGATCGCGGGCCCACTGAACTGCATGCGTAGAGCAGCTTCATGGACGTAGGCGGAGTACGGCGTTGCGCCGGAGCGGACGATTTCCTGTCGTCGCATTCGAAAGGCCGTCCTCTGCTCGACCTCGCGGTGTGGGAGCGGTGTCAGGGAGCGATCAAAGACAGCACCGGCATATGCGTTGGTCTGGAGAAGTCCGGGGATGAAGGCCATCGTGTAGGTCGAGAGTCTGCGCGCATAGCCTTCAACCTCAGCGACCTCCAGGAAGTCGTCTGAGAGGGCCCCGCGATATTCCTCCCACCAAACGCCCTTGCCCCGGTCCGTGATGATCTCCGCCAGGGCTTCGATCAGCGGCTCGTTGACGCACATGCACAACGCGGCGACCGTCCGCAGCCGCTCGACGCTGATGCCGGTCCGGCCACTCTCCATCTGCGTCACGTGGGCGGGATTGATGCCGAGTGCACGGGCGAGTTGACTGCCGCCAAGCCCTGCCTGCTCACGCATCCGTCGCAGCTCCGCCCCCAGGCGCCGTTGACGGAGAGTTGGGTTCGATCGAAGCGCCATGGTGTCCTCTCTGCTGGCCGTGGGACCAGTCTGCCGCAGAGGTGCTGCCACGTTAGAGGGAACTTCTTGCGGTCCGCCACAAATCTGTGGCGGACCGCGCTATCGTCAGTCTCAGCTTGATCAGACGGATCGTCAGTAATGCCCGCATTCACGGCAGTAGGCGCCTGCTGCCCGCGCGCCGCAGAGCAGCCGCGCCCCGGCCTGGCTCACGGCGACGTCCGTCACCATCCCTCCCCACACCACAGCCTCACGGAGGTTCCCGTGTGCACCCGTAACACCCCCTCGCTCACCCTCACCCGACAGGCCCTGCGGGACGCCATGACCCGCAGCGCCTGGGACGCCGAGGCCATCTTCAACGCCGAACTCGCCCTCTGCGAGCTCATCGTCAACGCCTGGCGGCACGGTGAGACCCCCGCGCCCGTCGTCTGGTTCTCCATCCGCGACCGCACCCTTCGGGTCACCGTCTCCGACGAGAGCGACGCCCTCCCCCGGCTGCGAACGTCCTCCGACCTCGCCGAGACCGGTCGGGGCCTCCAGCTCGTGGAGGGCCTCACCCACCGCTGGGGCGTCGACCCGCAGAAGCGCGGCAAGACCACCTGGTACGAGCTGGACTCCCTCGCGTGACCCGCGACCCCGTCGCGCCGGACGACCCCCGGATGAGCGACTACACCGCGCCCCAGATCACCTCTCTCCTCGGCGAGCTGCACCGGCGCGGCATGCCGCACGGGCTCCTCTGGGGCTCCGCCTCGGCCGGCGAGACCACCCTCGACGGCCGCATCCTGGTCGACTTCGGCAACGCGCCGGTCAGCACTCTGCTCAACCTTCTCCACCTGCTCCGCGACCTGGAGCGGGACGAGGCGTGGCACCGGTGAGGTTCGCCGCCGACGCGGTCCTTGTCACCCTCCTCGCCCTCGCGACCCTCGGGACCCCCCGCCCCGAGGCACGCGACGAGTGGCACTGAAACACGCGAAGGCCCTCGCCCACCCCGGGCGAGGGCCTCGCAGGCGCCCGTGCGCTCTACCGCGAAACGGGCTGAACCAGCTGCGGTTCCATGGCGCCGGGAAATGGCCCGGGTCGGCGCGCCACTGGTGGCGATAGTCGTGCAGCCGAGCGCAATCGGATTGACACGGCGAGAGGTCGTGAGGTTGCGTTTCCTGGGGATCATCCCGAACACTCCCGTCGATGACTCGCCGACGATCTGGCTGGACGAGGACACGGGGGATCTGCTGATCCAGTCCTACAAGGCCACGGAAGAAGAGGTGGCGGCTTGCCAGGAGATCGGGTCGATTCCTGCTCACAGCACGGATGTTCCGGATCACGAGACGATCGTTCGACTCACCGCCGTGATGCGGCAGTTCATTCCGCCTCTGGAGGACGGAACCGGTGAAGTTCCCCGTACGTGAGGGCTTGGCTGGGGCGCAGCGCTCCGCCGTGCACCTGGAGATGCGCGACAGCTACACGCCGGATGATCCGGAGTTCACCCGCTGGCGTGCCGGCCATCGGTATGACAGGGATCCGGCCAAGCTGCCCGACTGGTGGGGGCCTTGGGCTGATCTGGTGGCTGAGACAACCGGGCGCGGCGTGGTCATGCGGCGGGCCCGGGTCGTCTCGGAGCCTGTGACGGACTACATCCGGTTCGAGCACGACCTCACGTTCGCGAACGTCGCAGCGGGTGAGTTGGTCCGCTGGTTGCCCCGGCGGAGGGCTGCCGACATCGCGCTGCCGGGAACGGACCTGTGGATGTTCGATGGGTCGGCCGTGCTGTTCACGTACTTCTCCGGGGCCGGCGAGGTCGTGGACAGGGAATGGCGGACGGATCATGCCGTTGTGGATCTGGTCAGTGCCGCCTTTGAGGCCGTGTGGGAGCGCGCAACTCCGCACGAGGACTACAAGCTGGTCTGATCCGTCATGCCCGCCTCGGAGTCGTCTCACGTCCAAGCAGCCAGGAAAGTCCTTGCAGATCGCCTTCGGGAGATGTGCGAGGACGCTGGCTTGGACGGCAAGCAGCTTGCGGCCCTGTGCGGCTGGCACCCGTCCAAGGTGTCTCGGATCTCCACCGCCAGAACGTCGCTGTGCCCTCCGGATGGCCCCTCCCCAGGGGGCGACGACCGGCGCGGAAACGTGCGGAGGCCCTTGCCCACCTGTGGCGAGGGCCTCGCGGGCGCCCTCTGTCAGCCGAGATACGGGATCGCCCTGCGCTCCAGGAAGTGCTGAAGTCGGAGGCGCTGAGTGTGGTGCATTGGCAACTCTTCGATGTCGCTCGGAGCGATGAACCGAAGGTCGGTGGACTCGCCCGAGATCCGCAGGTCCCCGCCCGTGATGCGCGCGGTGAAGCAGACGTTGAACTGCTGTCGGACTTCACCGTCCGAGTAGGCGATCACGTGCCGGGGGTCGGTGTACGTGCCGACGAGTCCGGTGATCTCGACATCGAGGCCGGTCTCCTCACGGACCTCCCGTACGGCCGTGTCCGGAAGCGATTCGCCGAGATCCATCGTTCCACCCGGCAGCGCATACAGGCCGTTGTCGGTGCGTCGCTGGAGCAGGATGCGCCCGTCGGGATCCGTCACCACTGCGGATGCTGCCACGACCAGCCGATTCGGCTCGGGCGCGTTGGGATCGTCGTAGAACTCCGTCCTTGCCACGTGATCAGCTCTCCTCAGCCGGTAGTGCGGCGTTCCATACCGCTTCGAAGCTCGCAGCATAGGTGTCGAACAGCGCTCCTGCGCCGGTTTGGCGCAGGTGCCAGACGGGTGCTGCGAAGGCATTGACCCCCCACACGTGTGCATTCACCAGGACTTCGCCATCTGCCCGGTAGAGGCTGTTGTAGAGGGTGGTCCCGTGAGTGCGGATCTCAATGCCCGGTGTGCCGAGCAGTGGGCGGTAATGCATGAGAGCAAGGTGGCACCGAGATTCGATGCCGTGACCGAACCTCTCCTCCTCTCCGCGCTGCCTGACGTTCGCGCTGTCAGGGTCGCCGAGCGCGATCCGGACCGCGCAGCCATCGGCGGCGCGTTCCCGAAGCAGATCGTTGAGGCGTGGGTACGCCTCGTGGAGGAACACAGCTGCGTAGACCAGCACGTCGATGCGCTCTGCAGCTTTCCCGAACAGGTCCACGAAGACGGACACTGGTAGGTCAGCGCGCTGCTCGTGGAGGGCCACCAGCTCGGGACTTATCGCTCTTGCGGCGCGTGGCTGCCGCAGGCTCGGCCACAGTGCGAACATGTCTTCTCCCAGCGCTTCTGCGGCCAGACGGGCCGTCCCCAGCCGGGGCGTCCGGTTCTGATTGGCCCATCGCTCAACCGACTTGGTGTCCACTCCGGCCTTGTCTGCCAGGGCGGCGCACGTCCAACCACCCGACGCCATAACGCCTTTCAGCTTTTCGTTCGGCATCTCGCCTGTCTCTCCGCGAAGCCCGGACTCTTATAGGGACGTTGT
This sequence comes from Kitasatospora sp. NPDC001547, assembly GCF_042894165.1. NCBI lineage: Bacteria > Bacillati > Actinomycetota > Actinomycetes > Kitasatosporales > Streptomycetaceae > Kitasatospora > Kitasatospora sp. NPDC001547. The sequence continues at coordinate 268,545 of NZ_JBIAVL010000010.1, forward strand.
ACCGCGTGAGGGACGTTCTGAAGTGTCCTTTGCGTGAGGTTTCACCGTCCCGGGCGCTGTCGGAGATTGGTGATTGCTCAGCGGGAGGAGGCCAATGGGTGGTGAAGATGCGGGGCGCGCGGACGTGCGACCGAGCACCGGCCCCTTCGGCTCACCATCCCCACAAGTTCCGCCCCAATTGGGGTGGGTAGCACCACCCAACAGGCAGCCGCCCGTTGGGTCCGATCGGCACGGAGGTATCGAGATGGCCAAGCACGGAGGCGGGACCGGCGACGGCAAGGGCGGCGGGCAGCAGGACGACAGCAACAAGGGCGCCGGGCACGGCGGCGGAGGGTCCGACGAGGGCGGCAACACCTCCGACGGCTCGTCCCCGGCGGGCGGCAAGTGACCGGCGAGACGCACCGGGAGGCGGGCCCCCAGGGGCTCGCCTCCGCGCTTGTGGCCGGCGGCGCGCTCTCCTCGGACTGGCTCCCTTCCTTCGAAGCCGTACCCCGTGAACTGTTCGTCCCGGACCGCATCTGGCCGGGTATCGCGGACGGCACCGAACAGAACCCGGTGGTGTACCGGGCGCAGGACCCCGAAGCGTGGCGGCGGGCGGTCTACTCGGACATCCCCCTGACCACGCAGTGGGACGACGGGGACCATGTGGGGGACGGGCTCGGCACGACGCCGACGTCCTCCAACTCCATGCCCACGATGGTGTTCTCCATGCTCCGGGACCTCGACGTGCGCCCGGGTGACAGGGTGCTGGAGGTCGGCACCGGCACGGGCTGGAACGCGGGCCTCCTCGCCCACCGCCTGGGCAGCCCCAACGTCGTAACTGTCGAGTACGACCCGGACGTCGCTCTCGGCGCCCGGGCGAACCTGGCCCGGGCGGGACTCACACCGACCGTCATCGAGGGCGACGGACGCTCGGGCTGGCCGGACGGCGCTCCCTACGACCGGATCATCGCCACCTGTTCCCTGCTGGAGATTCCTTCAGCATGGCTGGCCCAGTCAGCCCCCGGCGGGATCATCGTGGCGCCCTTCGGCACCGAGTACGGCGGCGAGCAGATCGTCCGGCTGACCGTGAACGACGACGGCACCAGCGCGAGCGGCAGGTTCACCCGGAGCTCCGCGTTCATGCGGCTGCGCCAGCAGCGCACGGACCGGCCGCCCTTCGAGGACTACCTGCGCGGGCAGAACTGGCCCGCCGACGGGAGGAGAATCACCACCGCACTCGCCCCGCCGGACACGGGCGGGTGGTTGGAGCAGTTCGTCATCGGGGCGGCCGTGCCGGGCGTGTTCTGGCGGGCGGAGCGCTACGGCAACGGCGCGTACACCCTCTGGCTCTACAGCCGGGACAAGCGGTCCTGGGCGTCCGCGGACTACGAGCGCGGCCGCAGGGAGTACGAGGTGTACCAGTCCGGCCCCCGGAACCTCTGGGACGAGGTGGAGGCCGCCTGGCACTGGTGGGACGACCAGGGCCGCCCCGGCTTCGACCGGTTCGGCCTCACGGCCGGGCCCGACGGGCACACCGTGTGGCTGGACGGTCCGGAGAACCCGGTGCCGCTCCGGGGCTGAGTCGTTCCGTCGGCTCGACGGGGCGAAGGCCTGGCCGTACCCGGCGATGCCCTCGTGGGGGCCCAGCGCGGCCGGGTCGGCGATCAGCCGCTCCGCGCCGGTGGCCGGAAAGACGACCGGGGCCGCCGTGGATCTCAGGAATCCACGGCGGCCCCGGAGTCGGGAGCCGGAGGCCGGTCCGTCAGCGCACGTCGCCCATGAGGGCCTGGACCTTCTTGCGGTACGTGAAGACGGCGAACCCGGCGAGGGCCGCGAGCGCGGCCTGCATCGCGATGATCCCGGTGCCGTTGAGGTCGACGCCGGCCAGGGAGAGCAGCCCGGTGGTGCAGTCACCGGCGGTGACGGCGAGGAACCAGACGCCCATCATCTGGGAGGCGTACTTCTGCGGCGCCATCTTGGTGGTGACCGAGAGGCCGACCGGGGAGAGGCACAGCTCGCCGATGGTCTGGATCATGTAGATCGAGACGAGCCACATCGGGGAGACCTTGTCGCCGCCGTCCGCCATGTTCATCGGGACGATGAAGATGAAGAACGAGGCGCCGACCAGGAGCAGGCCCATCGAGAACTTCACGATGGTGTTCGGCTCCTTGTTCCGGCGGGAGAGCCAGATCCACAGCCAGGCGAAGACCGGCGCCAGCGCCATCACGAACAGCGGGTTCAGCGACTGGTACCAGGTGGCCGAGAAGCCGAAGCCGAACAGGGTGTCCGCGGTCTTCTTGTCCGCGAACAGGGAGAGCGTCGACCCGCCCTGGTCGTAGATCATCCAGAAGGCGGCGGCCGCGGCGAAGAACCAGATGTACGCGGACATCTTGGACTGCTCGGCGGCGCTCAGCTCCTTGTCGCGCTTGATCCGGACCAGCACGGCGACGGGGATGAGCAGACCGGCCAGGGTCAGCGGGACCAGGGCCCAGTTCAGCGTGTAGACGCCCATCGCGACGATGGCGCCGTAGAACGCGGCGGCGGCGAGGACCGTGACGCCGACCTTCACCAGCAGGCTCTTGCGCTCCGCCGGCAGCAGCGGGTTCGGGACCTCGCTGCTCTTCTCGCTCAGGTGGCGGCTGCCCAGCAGGAACTGCACCAGGCCGAGGGCCATGCCGACCGCGGCCAGGCCGAAGCCCAGGTGCCAGTTGTGCTCCTTGCCGATCGTCCCGATGACGAACGGGGCGACGAAGGCACCGAGGTTGATGCTCATGTAGAAGACGGTGAAGCCACCGTCGCGGCGCGGGTCCTCGGGGCCGTTGTAGAGGTGGCCGACCATCGTGGAGATGTTGGCCTTCAGCAGCCCGGAGCCGACCGCGACCAGGAGCAGACCGGCGAAGAACGCCGCCTGGCCCGGGACGGCCAGCGCGATGTGGCCGGCCACGATCACGGACCCGGCGATGGCGACGGTCTTGCGGGCGCCCCAGACCCGGTCGCCGAACCAGCCGCCCGGGTAGGCCATGAGGTAGACCATCGAGACGTAGACGGAGTAGATCGCCGTCGCCATCGTGGCCGTCATGGCGAGGCCGCCGCCCTGGCTGCCGACAGCGGCGTCGGCGCCTCCGGAGACCAGGTAGTAGATCAGCAGGGCGCGCATGCCGTAGTAGGAGAAGCGCTCCCACATCTCGGTCATGAACAGGGTGGCGAGACCTCGGGGGTGCCCGAGGAAGGTCTTGCCGCTGGGAGAGGCCGACGAGATGTCGGCTTCCAGGGTCTTAGACGCCATGAGTACTGGTTCCTTGCCTGACAGCGTCCGCCTAGGGGGGTGGCGGCGGACGTGGACGAAACCACTCTACGTGGCGACATTTGGCTTTATCAGATGACAAAAGCCTTGAATCAGGTACGGGAATGGCAAAGTTGGCGACAGATCTGCCCGATCTATCGATGGTAGACGGGCGTGTCTTCCTTCGGTTTCAAGATCCAAACGAAGAATCTTCGCCGAACAGCCGGTCCGTCACCCCGGGTTGAGCCCCTTTGTGGGCTTGTATAACGATCACGCTCTGTGAACTACCTCACAGGGCATCCGGGCTCACCCCGGCGGACTACCATCACCCCATGACCTGTGTGCTGCTCGCCGAGGACGATCCGGCGATCTCCGAACCGCTCGCCCGGGCCCTGCGACGCGAGGGCTACGAGGTGCTCGTCCGCGAGGACGGTCCGACCGCACTGGCCGCCGGCCTCACCGAGGAGGTCGATCTCGTCGTCCTGGACCTCGGCCTGCCCGAGATGGACGGCCTGGAGGTCTGTCGCCGCCTGCGCGCCGACGGCAAGAGCTGCCCGGTCCTGGTGCTCACCGCCCGCGCGGACGAGGTGGACACCGTGGTCGGCCTGGACGCCGGCGCCGACGACTACGTCACCAAGCCGTTCCGCCTGGCCGAGCTGCTCGCCCGGGTCCGGGCCCTGCTCCGGCGCGGCAACGTCGACCAGCTCACCACCGGCGCGCACGGTGTGAAGATCGACATCGAGTCCCACCGGGCCTGGCTCGGCGACGAGGAACTCACCCTCTCCGCCAAGGAGTTCGAGCTGCTGCGGGTCCTGGTCCGGGACGCCGGCCGGGTGGTCACCCGCGAGGAGATCATGCGGCAGGTCTGGGACACCACCTGGTGGACCTCCACCAAGACGCTGGACATGCACATCTCCTGGCTCCGCAAGAAGCTCGGCGACGACGCGGCCAACCCGCGCTACATCGCCACCGTGCGCGGCGTCGGGTTCCGGTTCGAGAAGAATTAGCCCCTGACCAGGCCCTCGGCCGACAGCGGCGGACCACCCAGGGGAGCGGCGGCGTGAAGCGCAGGATGATCAACTCGCTGCTGGGTGTCGTCCTGGTGGTGGTCGTGGTGTTCTGCGTGCCGATCGCCCTGGTCGAGAAGCGGACCATCGTGAACTCGGCCCAGGACCGGGTGGACGCGGCCGCCGTCCGGGTGCTCGCCCTGGTCGAGAGCCGGCTCGCCGCGGGGGAGCCGGTCACCGGGCGGGCCTTCCAGAGCCAGGTCACCGAGGGCAGCTACGTCGAGGTGCAGGTGCCCGGCCAGCCGGTGGTCTTCGCGGGCGAGCGCCCGGCCGGGAGCCACCTGCTGAAGGCCGTCGAACGTGGCAACAGCGGCGAGACCGTCACCGTCGAGCAGTCCCGCGAGGACGTCGACCACGAGATCGCCAACAACCTCCTGCTGCTCGGCGTCGTCGCCCTGCTCGCCGTCCAGGCCGCGGTGGCGCTCGCCGTCTGGCAGGCCAAGCGGCTCGCCCGGCCGCTCACCGACCTCGCCGAGACCGCCGAGCGGCTCGGCTCCGGCGACCCCCGCCCGCGCGACCGCCGCTACGGGGTGCCCGAGCTGGACCGGGTCGCCGAGGTGCTGGACACCAGCGCCGAGCGGATCGCCCGGATGCTCACCGCCGAGCGCCGGCTCGCCGCCGACGCCTCGCACCAGCTGCGCACCCCGCTCACCGCGCTCTCCATGCGGCTGGAGGAGATCACCGCCCTCGCCGAGGACCCGCGGACGGTCCGGGAGGAGGCGACCATCGCCCTCCAGCAGGTCGAGCGGCTCACCGACGTGGTGCAGCGGCTGCTCACCACCCAGCGCGACCCGCGCAGCCCGACCGCCGTCGCCTTCGACCTGGACGACGTGATCAAGCAGCAGGTGGAGGAGTGGGGCCCGACGCTGCGCGAGCAGGGCCGGGTGCTCTCCCTGGAGGGGCTGCACGGGGTCACCGTGGTCGGCACCCCGGGGACGGTGGCCCAGGTGCTGGCCACCCTGATCGAGAACTCGCTGATGCACGGCGCCGGGACGATCACCCTGCGGGTCCGGCCGTCCGGCACCTCGGTGGTGGTCGAGGTCCAGGACGAGGGCGCCGGCGTGCCGGCGGACCTCGGCAACCGGGTGTTCGAACGTGCGGTCAGCGGGCGCAACTCCACCGGCATCGGGCTGGCCGTCGCCCGCGACCTCGCGGAGGCGGATGGCGGGCGGCTCGAACTGCTCTCGCTGAAGCCGGCGGTCTTCGCGCTCTTCCTCGGACGCGGCCACCGGGACTGAGCGGCCCGCACGAGGCAGGGGTGGGGGTGGGGACCTACTCGGCCTTGGCGAAGCGGATCCGCTCGGCGGCCAGCATCAGCTCGGCCTGGGCGGCCAGCTCCTGTCCGCCGGCGCTGTCCGCCGCCTGCTGGGCGGGCAGCTCGACGGGCTCCGGTACGGCCTTGAACACCCAGGTGCGGTACGAGACGAAGCGGAACACGGTGGCGACGGCGAGGCCGATCACCTTGGCGCCGATCTGCTCGTAGTGCGAACGCAGGTCGAGCACGTACACCGAGAAGCCGAGCACCCCGGTCTCGATCAGCATGCCGATGCCGCTGTAGACCAGGAAGAGGGTGATCTCGCGCTTGCGGGAGGCGGCGTCGCGGTCCCGGTACAGCCAGTAGCGGTAGCCCAGGTAGTTGGTCGCGATGGCGATCACCGTCGCGACGATGTTCGACCGGACCGAGGCCAGGCCCATGCCGTTGATGCAGACCCAGAAGACGGCGAAGTTGACCACCACGCCGCTCAGGCCGACGATGCCGAACTTCACGACCTCGCCCGTGAGCCCGCGCAGTTTCTGCGCGAGCGGGGGTTTCGAAGCTGCGGTCGTCGCCATACCGGACTGCCTCCATGTGCCTGCGGGACGAAAGGGCCGGCCGCGACGGAGCGGCGACCCCTTGAGCCCTGCGTGCACGCACATGATCGGACCGCGCAGACCAGGACCTAGCCGACCAGGCTACCCGCTTCCACCGAACGGCTCAGCCCTCAGGGCGGCAGGTTGACATCTACGCGCGTCCGCTCCGAAGGCCCCACCTGCGGCTCCACCGCCCCCCACCGGCCCGGATATCCTGGGCCGCGTGACTTCCCCGGGCAATGTGAATTTTCCAGTGGTCGGCATGATCGGTGGCGGGCAGTTGGCCCGCATGGCACACCAGGCGGGCATCCCGCTCGGGGTCAGGTTCAAACTCCTCGCCGACACGCCCCAGGACTCCGCCGCGCAGGTGGTCTCCGAGGTCGTCCTCGGTGACTACCGCGACCTCGACACCCTGCGCGCCTTCGCCGCCGGCTGCGACGTGATCACCTTCGACCACGAGCACGTCCCCACCGAGCACCTGCGGGCCCTGGAGGCCGACGGCATCGCCGTCCGCCCCGGCCCGGAGGCGCTGGTCAACGCCCAGGACAAGGGCATGATGCGGGCCAGGCTGGACTCCATCGGCGTCCCCTGCCCCCGGCACCGGATCGTCGCCGACCCGGCCGACGTGACCGCCTTCGCCGAGGAGGGCGCCGGCTACCCCGTCGTCCTGAAGACCGTCCGCGGCGGCTACGACGGCAAGGGCGTCTGGGTCGTCGACGACGAGGAGCAGGCGCACGCCCCGTTCCTGGCCGGCGTCGCGGTGCTGGCCGAGGAGAAGGTCGACTTCGTCCGCGAGCTGGCCGCCAACGTGGTCCGCTCGCCCAGCGGCCAGGCCGTCGCCTACCCGGTGGTGGAGAGCGTCCAGGAGAACGGCGTCTGCGCCGAGGTCACCGCCCCCGCACCGGACCTCGACCCGGCCCTGTCCGACGAGGCCCAGCAGCTCGCCCTGCGGATCGCCGGCGAACTCGGCATCGTCGGCCACCTCGCCGTCGAGCTGTTCCAGACCCGGGACGGCCGCATCCTGGTCAACGAGCTGGCCATGCGCCCGCACAACTCCGGGCACTGGACCCAGGACGGCGCGGTCACCTCGCAGTTCGAGAACCACCTGCGGGCCGTCCTCGACCTCCCGCTCGGCGACCCCCGCCCGCGCGCCGCGTGGACCGTCATGGTCAACGTCCTCGGCGGCGACTACCCGGACATGTACCGCCCCTTCCTGCACTGCATGGCCCGCGACCCCGGGCTGCGGATCCACATGTACGGGAAGGACGTGAAGCCCGGCCGCAAGGTCGGCCACGTCAACGTCTTCGGGGACGACCTCGAAGACGTCCGCGAGCGCGCCCGCCACGCGGCCGCCTACCTGCGAGGAACGATCACCGAATGACCTCCGCCGCTCCTGTTGTTGGCATCGTGATGGGCTCCGACTCCGACTGGCCGGTCATGGAGGCCGCCGCCCAGGCGCTCGACGAGTTCGAGGTCCCCTACGAGGTGGACGTCGTCTCCGCCCACCGGATGCCCCGCGAGATGGTCGAGTACGGCGAGCGGGCCCACCAGCGCGGCCTGAAGGCGATCATCGCGGGCGCCGGCGGCGCGGCCCACCTGCCGGGCATGCTCGCCTCCGTCACCCCGCTGCCGGTCATCGGCGTGCCGGTGCCGCTGCGCTACCTGGACGGCATGGACAGCCTGCTGTCGATCGTCCAGATGCCGGCCGGCGTCCCGGTGGCGACCGTCTCGGTGGCCGGCGCGCGCAACGCCGGCCTGCTCGCGGTGCGGATGCTCGCCGCCTTCGACCCCGAGCTGACCGAGAGGATGACCGACTTCCAGGCCGAACTGAACAACCAGGCCACCGAGAAGGGCAAGAAGCTGCGCGCCAAGGTGGCCGGCTCCTCGTCCTTCGGCTTCGGCAAGTAATCCCGCTGGTGGGGGTGGGGTAGAACAGCCCGTATGACTTCTCGGACGGACTCCCCCACCCCGCTGGACCGCGCCCGCGCCCTGCTGCGCACCGCCCCCGTGGTGGACGGCCACAACGACCTCCCGTGGGCGATGCGCGAGCAGGCCGGGTACGACCTCGGCGCGCTCGACCTCGCCGCCGACCAGAGCGACCGGCTGCACACCGACCTCGACCGCCTGGCGCGGGGCGGGGTCGGCGCGCAGTTCTGGTCCGTCTACGTCCCCTCCTCGCTGGCCGGCGACCACGCGGTGAGCGCCACCCTGGAGCAGGTCGACTTCGTCCACGCCCTGGTCGATCGCTACCCGGACCGGCTGCGGCTGGCCCGTACCGCCGCCGACATGGAGGCCGCCCGCGCCGAGGGCCGGATCGCCTCGCTGATGGGCGCCGAGGGCGGCCACTCCATCGACTGCTCGCTGGCCACCCTGCGCGCCCTGTACGAGCTGGGCGTGCGGTACCTGACGCTCACCCACAACGACAACGTGCCGTGGGCGGACTCCGCGACCGACGAGCCGGCGGCCGGCGGGCTGACCCGGTTCGGCGAGGAGGTCGTCCGGGAGATGAACCGGCTCGGCATGCTGGTCGACCTCTCGCACGTCTCCGCCGACACCATGCGCGACGCCCTGCGGGTGAGCGAGGCGCCGGTGGTCTTCTCGCACTCCTCCTCGCGCGCGGTCTGCGACCACCCGCGCAACGTCCCGGACGACGTGCTCGCCCAGCTGCCCGCCAACGGCGGGGTGGCGATGGCCACCTTCGTGCCGAAGTTCATCCTGCCCGCCGCCATCGAGTGGACCCGGGCCGCCGACGAGAACATGCGCGCCCACGGCTTCGACCCGCTGGACACCACCCCGCCGGCCATGGAGCGCCAGCGCGCCTTCGAGGCCGCCAACCCGCGCCCGATCGCCACCCCGGCCACCGTCGCCGACCACCTCGACCACATGCGCGAGGTGGCCGGCATCGACCACATCGGCATCGGCGGCGACTTCGACGGCACCGCCTTCCTGCCGGACGGCCTGGAATCGGTGGCCGGCTACCCCAACCTGGTCGCCGAACTCCTCGGACGGCACTGGTCGGAGGCCGACCTGGCCAAGCTGACCTGGCACAACGCCGTCCGCGTCCTGCGCGACGCCGAGTCGGTGGCCGCCGGGCTGCGCGGCAGCCGCCGCCCGTCCATCGCCACCATCGACCGCCTGGACGGCCCGGGCTCCCAGCGGGGCTAGGGACCGTCTCCGGGATTCCGGCGGACCCGGTGAGGATCCGAGGGACGGGCTCCTAGCCGAGCCGCGGGATCTCGATCGCCGGGCACCTGTCCATCACCATGGCCGGCCCGGCCGCCCGGGTCCGTTCGTAGGCGGCCTCGTCCACCACGCCCAGCTGGAACCAGACCGCCTTCGCCCCGGCCGCCACCGCCTGGTCGGCCACCTCCCCGGCGAGTTCGGAGCGGACGAACACGTCCACCACGTCCACCGGGAACGGGATCTCGGCGAGCGAGGCGTAGCCCTGCTCGCCGAGGACCGTCTCGGCCTTCGGGTGCACGGGCACGATCCGCTTGCCGTACTTCTGGAGGACCCGGGCCACCCCGTACGCCGCCCGGGCGGTGTTGTTCGACAGGCCCACCACGGCCCAGGTGTCGCCCGCGCCGGTGAGGATCCCGCGGACCGTCGCGTCGTCGCCGTAGTTCGTCATGCCGGTACCAACGACGGCCGGGGGCTCGGGATTCCGGCCCCGGGCGCCGCGGGCGGGGGCGTCAGCTCGGGCGGCCGAGGGCGCGGTAGGTCCAGCCGGCGGCGCGCCAGGCGTCGGCGTCCAGGACGTTGCGGCCGTCGAGGAGGCGGCGTTCGGCGACCACGGCGCCGAGCACGGCCGGGTCCAGCTCGCGGAACTCGGACCACTCGGTGAGGTGGAGGACGACGTGGGCGCCCTCGGCGGCCTCCAGGGCGGAGTGGGCGTAGGCGAGGGAGGGGAACATCTTGCGGGCGTTGTCCACGGCCTTCGGGTCGTAGACGGTGACCTGGGCGCCCTGGAGCTGGATCTGGGCGGCCACGTTGAGGGCGGGGGAGTCCCGGATGTCGTCCGAGTTGGGCTTGAAGGCGGCGCCGAGGACGGCGACCCGGCGGCCCAGGAAGCCGTCGCCGCACTGCTCGCGGGCCAGCTCGACCATCCGGGAGCGGCGCCGCATGTTGATCGAGTCGACCTCGCGCAGGAAGGTCAGCGCCTGGTCGGCGCCCAGCTCGCCGGCCCGGGCCATGAACGCGCGGATGTCCTTGGGCAGGCAGCCGCCGCCGAAGCCGAGGCCGGAGTTGAGGAACCTGCCGCCGATCCGCTCGTCGTAGGCGAGCGCCTTGCTGAGCTGGGTGACGTCCGCGCCGGCCGCCTCGCAGACCTCGGCCATCGCGTTGATGAAGGAGATCTTGGTGGCCAGGAAGGAGTTGGCGGCCGCCTTGACCAGCTCGGCGGTCGCGTAGTCGGTGACCATGAACGGCACCCCGGCCGCGATCGGCTCCGCGTACACCTCGCGCAGCAGCCGCTCGGCCCGCTCGCTCTGGGCGCCGACCACGATCCGGTCCGGCCGCAGGGTGTCCTGGACGGCGAAGCCCTCGCGCAGGAACTCGGGGTTCCAGGCGAGTTCGGCGCCCTCGCCGACCGGCGCCAGCGCGGCCAGCCGCTCGGCCAGCCGGGCCGCCGAGCCGACCGGGACGGTGGACTTGCCGACCACCAGGGCGGGGCGGGTCAGGTGCGGCGCCAACTCGTCGAGCGCGGTGTCGACGTACGACATGTCGGCGGCGAACTCGCCCTTGCGCTGCGGGGTGTTGACGCAGATGAAGTGCACGTCGCCGAACTCGGCGGCCTCCTGGGCGGAGGTGGTGAAGCGCAGCCGCCCGGTCGAACCCTCGTGCCCGGCCACGTGCTTGAGCAGCAGTTCGGACAGCCCGGGCTCGTACATCGGGACGCGGCCGGCGGTCAGCATGGCGATCTTGTCGGGGTCGATGTCCAGACCCAGCACCTCGAAGCCGAACTCGGCCATCGCGGCGGCGTGCGTGGCGCCGAGGTAGCCGGTGCCGATCACGGAGATGCGGAGGGTCACGGGTTCTCCTTGGATGCGGACGCGACCAGTACGAATGCCCTGATGCTATCCGTCCGCGACGGGCGCACCGGGATCACCCGGGACGCTAGGCAGCCGCAGGTCGGCGCCCTAGGATCTCTACTGAACGGTAGTTAACCGCGGATTCACTCGCACCGGGCACCGATCGGACCTCGATCGGGCGCCGGTCACCGAACGACGAGGCAGGCATCATGGCGGGCAGCGCAGGGGCGGCTGACTTCGATCTCTTCCGTATCTCCGAGGAGCACGGGATGCTCCGTGAGGCGGTGCGTTCGCTGGCCGAGGCGAAGATCGCTCCGTTCGCGGCGGAGGTGGACGAGCTGGGGCGGTTCCCGCAGGAGGCGCTGGACGCGCTGCAGGGTGCTGATCTGCACGCGGTGCACGTGCCGGAGGAGTACGGCGGTGCGGGGGCGGACGCGCTGGCGACGGTGATCGTGATCGAGGAGGTCGCGCGGGTGTGCGCGTCGTCGTCGTTGATCCCGGCGGTGAACAAGCTCGGTTCGCTGCCGGTGCAGCTGTCGGGTTCGGAGGAGTTGAAGGCGAGGTACCTGGGGGCGCTGGCCCGTGGGGAGGGGATGTTCTCGTACTGCCTGTCGGAGCCGGAGGCGGGTTCGGACGCGGCGGGGATGCGGACCCGGGCGGTGCGGGACGGTGACTTCTGGGTGCTGAACGGTGTGAAGCGGTGGATCACCAACGCGGGGGTGTCGGAGTTCTACACGGTGATGGCGGTGACGGA